>NZ_JAWRXA010000001.1:0-684736 GCF_046535275.1 Chryseobacterium sp. SIMBA_029 | reverse complement strand
AAAGCAAAAACAAATTTGCTCTGGTTTAATTATTTATTTTTGTCCTTTAATCTGTATCGGAGTTTCAGGACTAGTCAAAAGTACTGAACTTATTTTTTAATAAGAGTCTGGCTGATGATAACCGTATTGTCTTTTACAATATTTACAAAATAAGCACCTGTAGGAAGGTTTGATAAATCGAAACGGTCACCCGTTGTTGAAATCACGGTCACCCCTAAACTGTTGGCTATTTTGATCTGATAGTTAGCTTTGCCCGGAACACTGTCGTTCAGTCCTCTGGCTGCAGCATCCTGCATTGTATGCACAAAATACTGATTAGAATTATTCGTTTCATTTACCAGTTTAAACGGTGAAGTTGCTGCAGGAACAGATAGATAGGTTGTAGAAGATCCACATCTGTTAGTAGCTGTTATTTCCATATCAAAAGAATAGTTTACAGGATGCACCATATAACTAAATCCGGTCCTTGTCCCTCCGTTGTCCATTCTCTTCCATACAACCTGCGTAACTCCTTGATCGGTAACGCTCATAGGACTGGAGCTTTTTACTTCATATAAGATGTCCGGAGCATTGTTCGTATTTTTAGAAATATAAAACTGAGGTTTTCCGATCCATATATTTTTGCTTATCGTATTGCTTCCGTCATTCCCTGAAAGTAGAGCCTGAAGTTGTACATAACCAGAAGCATTTGTTTTCGCTTTTAAACTAATCTGAGGTAGAATTGTAGATCCTGTAATGTTTACAAGAGAAGCTCCTGTAGGAACAGACCATTGGATATTCGGTGCAAAACCTGTAGTATAGGTTGCTCCTTCATCTGAACATAAAAGAACATTGTCCCCTCCGATTAAGACCTTAGTTCCGCAAAGGTATGACGAAGTGATTTTCTGGTTCTGTACCGCTGCATTCGTAGAAAGCTGGTTAACGATAAAATCTCCGTTTCTCTGGCTGAAGGTGATATGATCTGCATTGATTCCCACTTTTTCTGCTACAAAATTGGCGAAAGGAACTTTAGCCGCATCATCTACAGGAGAATAAGGTCTCTGATAATCATTTTCCGTTAAGACCTGGTTGCCGGAATACACATCCAGCGCACTCGGTGTAGGAATAAAACTGAATGGAGTAATCGTTACATTATCTTTGATGGAATTGGGAAGCTGAGTTCTGTCAAAAGCAAATCTTCCTCCTCCGTATTTATCCATTGGAAATATACCTGAAGGCTGATTTCTGCTTCCTTCCATAAACGTTGTCTGCGCATTCAGTACCCAAAGTATTTTCTTTTTGTACGTCATTTTGCCGCTGTAGATCTGTTTGTTTTCATTAAGATTGGTCATAGGACGCACCGTGAAATCAAAAACAAACTTGGAACTTCCCGGAATAGAAGAAAGAATGATCATATCCACATCATGCATCGCAACTCCCAGTAATGAAGCAATAAGACCATTAATTCCATGTCTGTCACGGGTTTCCATATCAATTCTTATCAGGTCCGTAAGGTTTTGGTCTGTTCCACATTCGCTTCCGTTGGAAATAGCTACATTCCTTGTTAACTGAGGATATCCTTTGGCTTTCAGTTCATTCTGCCAGTTATTGTGAATGGAATTATCTATATTATAATTTTTATCGTAATAATTAACCAACATCTGTCTTGCCGCAGGAGTATCGGTAAGCGTTAAAATATCATTAACAGAAACTCCCTGGTTAAAAATAGGAACAATCAATTCTCCAGCTCCTGCCAAAAGAGGGGCTCTCAGATAGCTGTTTGAAACATTAATCAGCATGCTTTGAAGTCCAAGCGGGATATTGGCTCCTTGATGAGGACTGTCATGTGAAATGAAAAGCTTGGTGTCATGACTCTGTCCTGCAGTTTCCATATCTTTCAATGCATATCGGGCAACAAGGCCTCCCATACTCTGTCCCAAGACAATATTTTTATCTGTTCCCGTTTTATTGGCATTCACCCACTGTATTGCTTTTTTTAAGAGGGCAGCATTATTCTGAATGTAATCTACACCATTTCTCCAGTCTACATACACGATATCATAGTTGGATCCGAGTTGCGAATACAGAGAATAATTCCCATACAGCGATTTTATAAAACCGTCAATATTGGTTAATCCCGCTTCTTCACTCGGGGAAGTAATGATTCCCAAATCAAATCCTTCAGCCACAATCACAGGCTTTACAAGCTGTGTATGTCCCGGAGCCAGCTTGATATACATCGTTGCTTTTGCAATCTGAATAGGGGGATTTCCAAATAAACCTGGAATAGTAATAGGATCTACCAGTACTTTTGTGTACTGTCCCAGATTGGTTGTTTTAGAAACAGGACTTCTGGTATCCGTATATTTATCCATATTTCCTTTTACCGTAAACTGGGTATGAGAATAGAGTATTTCCCCTGAATTCAGGGTAAGTTTAAAAGTCCAAGTGTAAACCCCTTCGGCTGGATAAGAAACATCAATCAGCTGATTTTGAGGTAATACCTGATACGGCTGCGAATCTTGCAGTTTATATTCAATTTTTTGTATCTGAGCACTTTGATTGCTCAAGAACAGATGATCCGGAAGCGCAATTTTAAAACTGTGCTTATTGAATCCGTTAGTAGCAGGAGCCAATGCAAAAACCTTTTTTTCTTCATAAGGATTAATCCACTGTCCGTCTACATACTTATCATTAATGGCTCGTCCGGCGATAACGATGGTGCCGGGATCGAGGCCATTCTGCATATTCTGTCTTGTTTGTGCAGAATATTCAGAATATTTGTAAAACAATCCTCCAAGCGGAATGATGTCCGGTCTTTGCGAAGCTTTCCAGTCAGACAGAAAACCGTCAGCAGTTTTTGGAAGTACTGCACTTGCAGAAAGGCGGCTGGTGATCAGCGTACTGTAAATGTCGGCAACAAGTTTTGAACTTGTATAAGAACTGTCGGGAAGAGTACCGTCATACCTCTTAAGATCTGTAAATTCTACCGCAGCATCCAGTAAAAGACCATTAGGGATTCTGTCTTTTTCAATAAACTGAAAGTAGTTTGCAATGGAATTGTCATGAATTTCGGGTGCCGGGACTTGTCCGAACCCTAAAAAACCGACAAAGAATAGGTACAAATGAAGATGTTTTTTCATAAAAATATCATATTAAGATTAAAAGTTTTTAAAATGGAATGATCTGGTGATTTAAAGATCATCATAACTTCTCTCACCGGTGAATAAAACGGATTAAGTTTTTGTTAAACCGGGAATATGTATTATTTATAAAAATGACAATAGAATCAAGGATAATATTGTTTTTTGACAACAGAAAACGGATGTATTGCTTTTTTTTAAAATGGGAAATGACAAGGCAAAAAAAAGCAGGATGCGAACACATCCTGCTTTACAATTATTTCATATTAGCCTTTATCCTTTCCTCGACCGTTCGCCAGTCGTAAATGTGAAAAACTTTGCCGTTGCTCATGGCAACAAAGATTCCTTTCGGAAATTGAGGTCCCAGATTAACAGGAGTAACCTCCGAGCCGTCACTTTCACTGGTGGAAACCGGTATTTCAGCAATGATTCCTTTGGCCGGGTTTTCTCTCAGATACACATTGAACGTATCTTTCTGCTGATTGGAAACCAAAATATATCCTGCAGTAGAAGAGGTAGGGTAGATGGAAATTCCTTCCACATCAGATTTGAAATCACCTTTCCCGAATACCAGTAGCTCTTCATTTCCTTTTTCCGGATCTGCATAATACTGATGAACACCAAACTGTTCGTCAGAATAATAAATATATCCTAATTCATCATCTACAGCAATGCTTTCAATTTCCTTCAACCCGCTGTATTTTCCAAACTTCCGGACTATATTTCCCGTAATTTTTCCCTCTTTCTCAGAAAGCAGATACTGCCATAAATAGCCATCACTAGGTCCCGATTTTCTTCCGGCAATCACAAAAATTTCTTGCGTTTTCGGATTTTTATACATAGAAATTCCCATCGGTCCGCGTTCCGTTTCCCCATCAAAAACAGAGAATGCGCCCACTTCTTTCAGATCAGGAAGTGAATACAGTTTCACCATATTGGTTTCTCTTTCGGTAACCGCAGCGATGTCTGTTTTTTTTCCATTTAAAAGGAATCCGTATTCAATATCCACATTATTAGGACGCTTTAAGCCCAATACCTTATTAATGATCTTTCCTTGCAGGTTGAAGGCATACAAGCCGCCGTCAGTATCTTTATCCGTTCCTACAATAATACTTTTTGAAGCATCCGCAGGATTAATCCATATCGCAGGATCGTCAGTGTCATAAACAACTGTTTCGGTAATGACCGCAGGAACCAGGTTTTTCCCCAGTGACTTCTGTCCCGTACAGTTGATCACAAAAGGCAGTACAGAAAGGGCTGCGATGTAATGTGTTTTTTTCATTCTATTCATAATCATTAAAAATCAAATTTTACACCTAACGTGAATCTCGGTCTGTAATATTCTACCTGAGCAGTTCTGCTCTGAATACCCTGATAATACCGTAACGGCTGGTTGGTTAAATTATTGGCTTCCGCAAAAACTCTCAGTTGGCTCGTTACCTTATAAGAGGCGTTGGCATCAAGGAAAATCTGTTTGTCGTAATAACGGTCTTCAAATGAATTCCCACCCAGCTCATCAATATAATGAGCAGCATAATTCATAGAAACCCTTGCCGAAAAACGTTTGTTTTCCCAGGAAAGAGATCCGTTGAACATATGCGGCGCCGTTCCCGGAAGACCTACATCATCCCTTTCAAGGCCATCTTCATGGGTAATTCCTTTTGCTTTTGAATGGGTGTAGGTATAATTGATATACACTCCCAATCCTTTCCAGAAAGCTCCCGGAATAAAATCCAGCTGTCTCTGAAGTGCCGCCTCAAAACCGTAAATATCTACACTGCTTCCATTACGCTGCTGGGTAAATCTCCAGTTATTTTCCCCGGCAGGAATAGGGTTGGCCTGTCCTGCAAAATCCGTTGCAAAATCGGTCGAAGAATAATTTCTTCTCGTATACGTATAAATAAAATCTTTAAGGTTCTTATAAAACAAACCTCCGGAAAGAATTCCGACAGATTTAAAATATTTCTCTGCCATAAAATCGAAATTGTAGGCATACGTTGCTTTAAGATTGGGATTTCCGGCAGCAATCTGCTCATCACCGGAAATAACGTTCAGATAAGGAACCAGCGCATAATAATTGGGGCGGGCCAGGGCAGTAGTAAACGCTCCGCGAAGTACAAGATTCTGTGCCGGAGTATATTTAAAAGAAATATTAGGAAGGATATTCGTGTACGAATTGGTATTATTGATCTTCCCGGCCAGATTTTCCTCATCCATTACATAATTTCCTGTGTAATCGATCTTTGTCGTTTCAATACGGGCTCCCGCGATCATGGAAAATTTGTCGCTGAAATCCTGATCCCAACGGATATACCCTGCATAAATATTTTCTTTAGCACTATAATTGCTCGAAAGGAACTCTTCCGGTCTCAGCGTTGCCGTAAATAGATTAGTATTAAAAAGATCCAGGCCGCCCATATATCCCGCACTTACAAAGGTTCCGGGAATATAATTTCCGGGCTGGAAATGCTGGCCGTCAAAATAAGTGGTCGGTACAGACAGCAGACTTCCCATAGAACTGGTTGGGCTAAAAGAGTAATAGTCATTGTCTCTTTCCTTTTCTTTCAGTCGGAGACGGGCTCCCACACGGATTCTTCCTTTCTGATCCTGAATGACGGAAACCGGAAACCTTACATTTACTTTTGCTCCGAATTCCTTTTCCTGAGTAAAGCTGTTGGCATCCGAAAGGCTGCTTAGCTGATATTTTCCTAAATTATCAGCAGTAAGAGGAGTGATCATCGGTCTTTCAGGATCACTGAAATCATTAGAGAACTTAATACTTTCGCCATCAAACTGCATCAGTCGTTCATGCGGTTTCTTTTCGCTGGCAGTCGCGTAGTTCATCGACCAGTCAAGATCCACTTTAGAACCCAAGAGATGCTCACCTCTCAAGGCATAATTCTGTACTTTTTGTCTCTCAAGACGGGTGTTGTCATTATCAGCATCTCCGCCTTTCACCTGTCTGGTGATATTGCCTTTCCAGCCAGTGATTTCTGTTTCGTCACTGTTGTAAGTAGGCTTTATTTTATAGCCTAATGCATATCTGTTTTCCTTATCATTTCTGAAATTATACATAGCAGAAGCATAGATCTTATTTTTAGAATTGAATTCGTAATCCAGATTCAGGTCAAAACTATGTCTGATACGGTGCTCATTATAATACCGGACTCCCATTTTGCTTACGTAGGCAGTCTTTGCCAGATCATTGGCCAGACTCCAGGTCGGCTCAATATTATCAGATCCGAAATTGTTGTTATTGTAGGAAAAACTGAACACAGCGCCTAGCTTTTTATTAAGAAAACGGTCACCATAGACTAATCCGGCCGTGTAATTTCCTTTTTCTCTAATAGGATTGTATCCTCCGGCTACGGTAGCCGAAATTCTCTGTCCGTTAGGGGAAGCTCTCGTAATAAGATTTACGGAACCTCCGATGGCATCGGCATCCATATCCGGTGTCAGTGTTTTATTAACCTCTATGGTGGCAATCATATCCGAAGGAATAAGATCCATCTGTACATTACGGTTATCTCCTTCCGCAGACGGAATTCTGTCGCCATTCAGTGTTACGGAATTCAGATTTGGGGCAAGCCCTCTGACGATTAGGTTTCTGGCTTCTCCCTGATCATTTTGTATGGTAATTCCCGGAACTCTTTTAAGGGCATCTCCAATATTCGCATCCGGAAAACGGCCGATCTGGTCCGAGGAAATTACATTGGTAATATTAGCATTATTCTTCTGCTTGTTTAAAGCCCGGGCTTGGTTTTTCAACGTGGCACCGCTTACAACAACCTCTTCAATAGCGGTTTCTTTTTTGGCAAAAACAATATTCTGTTTGGTGTTTTTATCGGATTCTACCAGCACGCTGTATTCGCGGGTTCCGTATCCCAGATAGTCTATCCTCATACTGTAGCTTCCGGCGGGAACATTAAGAAATACAAAATTTCCGTGTTCATCAGAAGTCGTGTAAATATTTCCGGGGCTCAGGTAAATTTTAGCGCCCGGTAATGCAATTTTGGCGTCGTCGTTAATGTTTCCTGAAACCGTACCGCTTTGGGCATAAAAGTAGATGGATGCGCAGAGTAGAACAGAAGTAAATATTCTTTTCACTTTTCATTTAGATTTAAATTCACGCAAAATTAGAAGTATAGAACGCAAATTGACTGAAATGAAAATTAAGCTTGTTTTAAAGAATTATTAACAGAAATTAAGAAAAGGTCTGCAATATTAAATATTCATGAATATTCATTTCGTCTAATGCTGCCTGAATAAGAGGAAACATGAATTTTAAACTTCTTTTTACGACAGTTTTTTAAAACTTTGAAAGGTTTCCACAACACTCTCAAAATGTTCATCCTTGAAAACTCCTGATTGATACACCCGTTCGAAGGTTTCCGCAGTTCCGGAAGCCATTACGCTGGGGAGATTTTCACTGTCCAACATTTCCGTAAGGCCTTTCATTTCATCAATTCTACGGAAAATATGCTGTGGATAGGTAGGAGTGGTTTTGGTAAGGTCCTGATAGGTGCCGGGAATGAATGCCTGAAGACTTTCATTAAGTTCATCAAGGATGCCAAAATGAGTTGCGGCAGTCATGGTTTCAAAAAATAAAGCGTTCATTCCTTTATTCACCATCGAAAATAGTAATTTATAGGCTGATGCAGCTTCTGTTTTTTCACCGGCATCTTTTATGGTGAATAGGGTTGAAAATAAATCAATAAATGCATGCCTGTGTATACCGCTTACAACCAAAGCAGCATGATCCGGAATATCTTTAGATGCCCCCATCACAGCACCGTTAATAAATTGAATATCTATCGCTGAAAACAGAGCTTCAATAGCCAAAGCAGCAACAGGAGTGTTAGAATTTAGATCAATATAAACCGGACGATTATCAGTGTTTTTTAAACAAGAAATCACTTGTTCAGCAATAATAATGCTTCCTTCAGGACTTGTAAGAGAAAGAATGACTTCGGCTTGATTGACTACATTTTGCAGAGAACCAGCATCTTCAATACCTGCATTTTGGATGTTCTGTAAAGTTCGTGGCGACCTTCCTTCTCCTGCGGTGATCACTTTAAACTGATGCTTAATTAATTCTTTAGCGATCTGTGTTCCCATATCTCCCGGAAAAAGAAGGGCTATTACTGGTTTGGTCTGCATTGATGATGATTTTAATGTTTAAAATAGCTGAAGATATTCAGTTCTTCTGATGATACAAAGTTCTTTAAAATTTTTCACTCTGTAAAACACATTATTCCGATCATATCTATTGCTGAAACCGATGGATTTATTCGAATATCTTGTCAGTAATGATAATGGTTGGCTTTGACATTAAGGCTTTGCTTTGTTCTGTAATAGTTATAATGATTTTTTTATCATATATTGATATTTTTCTGTTGAAAAATGGCATCAATCGACTCAATATGTAATAGAAATATTCTTTGGATTGTTTTATTATTAAAATGACCCCATGAAAACGTATTGTATATTGATTTTTTTTATTTTTTCGGCCTGTTTTTCAGCTCAGAACCCTGAAGCTGCCGTGGACGCGGTGATCAACAGGGAAATGAAAGATCGGCATATTCCGGGACTACAGATTGCCGTCGTGCAGAACGGAAAAGTTATTCTTAAAAAAGCTTTTGGAACAGCCAATATGCAGGATCATATTCCAGTTACCGATGCCACCGTTTTTCCGATTAATTCATGTACGAAAGTCTTTACTGCTGTAGCCATTATGCAGCTTGCTGAGGAAGGCAAACTCAATTTATCTTCCCCTTTATCTCAGTATCTCAATGATCTCCCTGAAAAATGGCAGCAAGTGACCATTGAGCAGGTGATGGCTCATATTTCCGGTTTTCCTGAAATATTACAGTTGCTGGACCCCGTTACGGGAACAAACCTGAAATCAGAAAAAGAAATCTGGGAAGCCCTTACAATACTTCCCATGAGTTTTAAAACAGGGGAGCAGTTTAGCTATAATCAAACCAATTATTATCTGCTTGGAAAAATAATTGAAAAGCTCAGCGGGCAGCCTTTTGATGCATTTTTTAAAAAGAGACAGTTTGAACCCGTTGGAATGAAAAGTACAGTATTTGGAGATTCCAGGGATGTTATTGCTCATTTTGCACCTACTTACAGGTATATAAATATGCTGGATGGGAAAAAGCTTGATGAACCCAAGTTCATTAATGATTATCATCTGTTCCCGGACTTTACCAGAACAGGTTCGGGTCTTAATACTACTGCAGAAGAACTTGCTGCATGGATCATTGCCTTACAGAAAGGAAAACTATTAAAAAATCCGGAATCATTACAAAGGATGTGGTCGCCGATCCAATTTAATAACGGAACACCTACCAATTGGTCGCCGGGTTGGGGATTAACGAAGTTCAGGGCTGAACACAAGGCTATAGGGATGTCGGGAGGAGGCAGATCTGCGTTTTTAATATATCCGGATGATAATTTATCTGTTATCGTGCTTACCAACTTAGGCGGCGGTATGCCCGAAGATTTCCTGGAAGAGCTTGCCGGAATTTATATTCCTGATATTGTGAAAGCAGATCCCATTACTTTTCTTAGAATTCAGCTTCAAAAGAAAGGTTTTAATAAAGCCATTGATGTCGTGAATGCGGAACAGAAAATACATCCTGCATTCAAACCTAATGAATCCGAACTGAATGACTGGGCATACCGGTTAATGTCCCGAAACCAAATACAGGAAGCTTTCGAAATTTTTAAATTAAATACCATTTTATTCCCTGGCAGCTGGAATGCTTATGACAGCTATGGAGAAGTATTATTGAAAATGGGAAAGAAAAAAGAAGCGGCCGATATGTATAAAAGATCCATACAACTGAATCCGGATAATGAAAATGGGAAAAATATGTTGAAGCAGTTACAATAAAATTAATGGAATTCTATTTTGAAGGTTGGTCATAATTATTTGTTTTATTTGAGCACAGATTTCGCAGATTTCCACAGATGATTATTTTAATTATGCGACTTTTCTTTTTATAATAGTATTCGAAAAGCTTTATGCCTTTTTTGGTTACCCATATTTAGAAAAAATCTGCATCATCTGATTGATCTGCGCGATATTTAATTTGATTTATAGTTTCGAATTGATTTTTATCTGTTGTATTACAGTCTGTTGAATTATTAATTGATAACAAATAGCCAACAAAAAGGTCTGATTCATAAGAAACAGACCTTTTTATGTTATAGGATGAATTTATTGATTAAGCTTCGCTGTTTACCAGACCATAATTCGCTGGGGAAGGTTCTTTTCCGAATAAACATGAGAAAATATTCTGAAATTCATGGATGTATTTGCATTTGATTGAATTGCCATATATCTTCAACCCTTCCATTATTTTTCGTGAACTTAGATCAATATCATATTTAATAAACGTTTCCGGTCTTTCGTAACGGATTCTATGATCGGAGCTGTAGGTTCTTGAAAACCCAAACTTTTCAAGCCATTCCTCAGTAATTCGAATGGGTTTGATAGAATCTGCCGGAACTGAAATAGTATGGATCGGATTTTCTATTTTAACAAAATAACCCTTTTCAACGCTTTGAAATATTTCAGTAATCGTAAAAATTTGATTTTTATACTCGACTAAGTTTTTAATTTTAAGATCATCTACATTCATAATATTTTGATTTTTTTAAGAGGTGGTACTTGGTTACTCTAATTATTTGCAAATATTATGCCTTACATCGTGAATTTTATTGAAGTTTTTGTTAACAATTGTGTAATTTTTTTCGTTTAATTATAATTTTATGTTAAAATTATTTTTTTGTTGGGACTAATTTTGGACAATAATAAAAAATGTGGTACCTGTTGCAAAATTTTATGCTTGCTTATTTTTGGTAACAGTCAGAAGGAAAGCGGCCCCGACAGATACAATAAGAACAGCGGTGAAAATAGTCCATGAAGTGGCATTAAGCAAATATCCCGTGGCACTTCCTAAAAAGCTTGATCCAAAATAATAAAATAGCCAATACATAGAAGTGGCTGAAGATTTCCCCTGCTTAGCGTGCAGTGCCGTCATCTGGCTGGCCATCGTGTGGGCGGCAAAAAAGGAAAGGGTGAATATTCCCAGACCCGAAATAACAACATAAATATTCGTGGAGATCAATAGACAAAGTCCGAAAAGCATACAAAGGATAGCACCTTTCAGAATATGTTTTTTATCAAATCTTCTGGAAAGCCTGCTCGTAATCATTGTTCCCAATACTCCAAAAGTGTACATTAGAAATATAAAAGCAATCACAAAATGATTCAGTGAAAAAGGCGCTGCTTCCAAGCGAAAGGTCAGATAATTATATACACTCACGAAAACTCCCATTAATAATGCAGCAATACAATAAAGTCGAAGCATATAGGGATCCGTTAAAAACACTTTCATCTGCTTTACTTTCAGAGAATAATCTACCTTTTGAGGATGAAAAAATTTTGATTCCGGGAACAGTTTCCAGAATATCAATCCTAAGAGCAGGCTTTCTATTCCAATCATAAGAACTGCATTTCTCCATCCGAATTCCCCTGCTAAAATAGTGGCAGATATTCTTCCGCTCATTCCACCGATCGTATTTCCGCTGAGATACATACTGATGGCCAGAGGCACCACCATACTGTTGACTTCCTCTGTAAGGTAGGCAAGGGCTACAGCAGAGACCCCGGAAACAACAAATCCTTTCAATATTCCAATGAAGATGAGTAAGGGGAGACTGGGAACCCAAGTTGAGATGATCGTGAGGAATGCTGATGATATAAGGGAAAACGTCATCAGTTTTTTGCGTGAATAACTGTCTGCCTGAAAAGCAAAAAATAACAATCCACAAGCCATCCCTATGGTTGTTGAAGAAACAAGCAGCGAGCTATCGCCAACGGTTGTTTTAAAATGTTCCGCTACCATCGGCAGCAATGGCTGAAAAAGATAAAGCTGGGCAAAAACAGAAAGTCCTGAAAAGAAAATACAAAGTTTTATATATCGAAAGCGCAGGCTTCCCTTATCTGCTTTTTCAGATGTATTCATAGAGTTGGAATTAAAAACTCATTCTATTGATAAAGAGTTTTCTTTATCCTGTAAAGTTCCTGATAATTTTCCAATCTGTAAAACGCTTTGTTTCGATAATATTCATCGTTAAAACCGATTATGAAATTCCTGTTTGCTGGTAATATATTCTGAAGGTGTAATTTTTTCAATCTGCTTAAAAACACGATTGAAGGTAGACTGATTAGAAAATCCTGCCTCCGTATAAATATAAAGCAAGGTTACCTTTTCAATATCGTTTTCATTAAGAAGCTCCTTAACGCAGTTGATTCTGTAAATATTCAGATAATTATTGAAGTTTGGATGTCCTTTATACCGGATTGCCTGTGAAATGTACCTGCTGTTGATGTTTAAGGCTACAGAAAGCTTTGCGATATTAAAATTAATATCCTTATAAAACTTTTTGTCTTTCATTTCCGTTTCGATCTTTTCAAACAATTCTTCATAAAATACAGGTTCTTTATCTAATCCAAAAGCGGCTTTATCTTCACCTTTAAACTTTTCTTCAACCTGATTATAGACTTCAACTCTTCTTATTTTGTCTTTGAAATAAAGAAGGAGTAAAAACACGGCAAGATTAGAAAGGAAAAGGAACGTATCGGTCATTTTTATATCTTCCGCACTGTGTTTTTGAAAATTAAATTGAAAGTTTTTAGAAATTAAAAAACCTAAAATGATATTTAAAACAACATATATACTATATCTGATCACATATTTTCTTGAGAAAAAGATGTTTGCGCCCAAAGGAATAGGCAGAAGCCATACAAAGCTGGCTACAGAATTGTTCCAGAATGCAAGCATGACATAAAAGTTATAAATGGGTGCTGTAATCAAATAAACATGCACCAGCAATTCAATAGAATAATTTTTGCGAATAATAAAAAAAGAATACAGTAAAAAAAATAAACCTCCATACAGGTACCATGACATCGTTTTGTCCGGAATAAGAAAAGTGAAAATAAGGGCATATATAAGAAGGATGAATGCCATTAAAATGATGTAGTACAGGATCAGATCTTTCTTGTACTGATTGATCTTTTCGAGTGTTGTATTTTCTTTTATTTTCATCTGCAGTTTCAATAGGAGTTAATTATAGCTCAAACTTTTTCAGTCAATTAAAGTGGGTATAACCAACTGATTTAAATTATTGATTTATAATCTTTTGTTTTTATGATCCGTTCGGTTTTTTTTCATTGCTCTACTCCAAAATCGTTTTGCCGTAGCAGATAAATTTGTACAAAATTCATAAAGGACAAAGATAAAAAAAAGTTGATGAAAAGTGATATGTGTTGTTCATTTTATAAAGAAACTAAATAAAAAAAAGGCTATAAATACATCAGGAAAACACAGGTATTCGTGTACTGGTCGCTATTACATTTTTTGTACACAGTTGTGTGATCAAGTAGGAATCCGTACAGCATCGGCATTACAAGATGAAATGATTGCTGTTCATTGGATGATAAAATTAAATAAGAATTACTCTTTTTTAATACCTGCAAGAAAAAAAAGTTTTTTAAATAAATGAGAAAAATGTATTTTTTGCAGATAATTTTTTAATTGATTATCATTGTATTCATAAAACACGTTATATAAATGATAGAGCATTTTCAATTTTATTTATCTCTTATTGTTGCCATTATATTACTGATCATGCTGGCTAACAAAATAAAAGTTGCGTATCCGGTACTGCTTGTTGTTGCAGGATTACTCATAAGTTTCATCCCGGGGATTCCGGCCATCCATATCGATCCTGAACTTATTTTCATTATTTTTTTACCTCCGTTATTATATGAGGCTGCATGGTCTATCTCATGGAAAGAATTATGGAAGTGGCGGCGTATCATCGGAAGCTTTGCTTTTGTAGTCGTTTTCCTTACTGCAATTTCTGTGGCATTTGTAGCAAACTATTTTATCCCTGGGTTTTCTTTGGCTCTTGGATTTTTATTGGGTGGAATAGTTTCACCACCAGATGCTGTAAGCGCAAGTGCTATTTTAAAATTTGTAAAAATTCCGAAAAGAATGTCTTCTATTTTAGAAGGAGAAAGTCTGCTGAACGACGCCTCTTCATTGATCATTTTGCGCTTTGCCCTGATTGCTGTAGCAACGGGGCAGTTTATCTGGTATGAAGCTGCTTTCAGCTTCTCATGGATGGTGATAGGTGGAACTGGAGTAGGACTTTTAATTGGATGGTTGTTTATGAAAGCCCATAAATATCTTCCCACAGATGCCAGTATGGATACGATACTTACCATTGTGGCTCCGTATGCCATGTACATTGCTGCGGAGGAAGTTCACAGTTCTGGTGTATTGGCGGTAGTAAGTGGCGGATTGCTGCTTTCCAGCAGAAGACATCGTTTTTTAAGTGCTTCTTCCAGATTGCGTGGGATCAACGTATGGGAAAGTCTGGTCTTTGTCCTGAATGGATTGGTATTTCTGTTAATCGGTTTAGATCTTCCGGAGATTGTTTCCGGATTGGAAGGAGTAAGTGTTTCCGCAGCAGTGGGATATGGGCTCTTGGTGACTGCCGTTTTAATTGTGGTCAGGATTTTGTCAGCCTATGGAGCAGTTATTGTGACTTTAATCGCAAGAAACTTTATCACAGTTGCAGATACGAGAAGTCCGGGGTTTAAAGCCCCACTGATTATGGGATGGACCGGTATGCGTGGGGTAGTATCATTAGTAGCAGCCCTTTCAATCCCGACAAAATTATATGTTGGCGGCCCGGATTTCCCTCAAAGAAACCTTATTCTGTTCATTACTTTTATTGTCATTCTTACCACCTTACTTCTTCAGGGCCTTACCCTTCCATATCTTATTAAAAAAATAAATATTCCCTCATTTAATGACCATCTTCCCGATGAGGAATCTGATGAGCTTATCAAAAGAGAGATGTCGAGATTTGCATTGGATCATCTCACAGACCATTATGGAGAGGTGCTTGTTAAAAGCCCTTTTTTACAACAGCTTCATGAAAAATGGAAAAGTAAAATTGATGAAGAAACTGAAGTGAAACTAACCCCAGAGATCAAAAATGCCTATCTGGATGTTCTTGACAAGCAGAGAATGTGGCTTATTGAACAGAATCATGATAATGATCAGCGGTTCGATGAAGATATCATCAGAAAGCATTTAATGAAGATAGACCTGGAAGAAGAACGGATTCTTTTAATGCATTAACAGGGATCCTAATCAGCTTGAAATAATACATTTTTCAGGTTTTGTAATACTTGTTTATCTCTGTTGCGGCCTGTAGCTCAAATACCTTGGCCTCAATTTTGATGCTCAAGGCGAAACACTTTGAAATGAAAAAAGAGGAATTTAATTATTTAATGGGCAAAACACGCCAGGAAATCAAGAAGGAATTAGGAGACGGTTTTAATTATTTTAAAAGTGAGAGGTGGACTTACGAACTGGGAAGGACCTGGATCGGGAAAAAGATTATTCTTTCTATCACTTTCAAAGATGAAAGAGCATCAGACTTTACCTTTTACAAAACATTTGGCAGAGCCTAACCGTTTCTAAATAACAATCTGTTTTATAATTTCTACATTTGCATATATCTAATAGATTTGTAGAATGGAGCTCAGACAGATTCGTTATTTTCTGAAAGCAAAAGAACTGCTTAATTTTACAGAAGCCGCCAATCAGCTTTACATTAGCCAGAGCACGCTGTCTCAGCAGATCAGACAGCTTGAAGAAGAACTTGGGATCCCATTATTTAATCGGATAGGAAAACGTATTGTTTTAACAGAAGCAGGAAACGTTTTCGCGGGATATGCAGAAAAAAGCCTTTTGAAATCTCAGGAAGGATTTCTTGCGTTGCAGGATTTACAGGAATTAAAGGGAGGAGAGCTCAATATTGGCGTTACCTATGGAATGCGCCAGACATTAATACAGCCCCTGATCAGTTTTTCGAAAGAATATCCGGATATTAAATTTACCATTATATTTGGAACCACTTCCGAACTAATGGAAAAACTGCAGCATCTGGAACTGGATTTCGCCCTTACGTTTGCAGAAGGAAACAGACAGGAGATTTTTACCTACCATCCTCTTTTCACCTCTCCAATGACTTTGGTAGCCTCCAGAAATTCGGATTGGGCACATAAAAAAAGCGTCACTCTGAAAGAAATTGCAGATCTTCCTTTGGCAATGCCTGCGAAAGGGTACAGTACCACCAGATTTGTAACTGAAGCATTTGGAAGCAATGGATTGTCACCCAGGATTTTTATTGAAATTAACGATATTCCCACCTTACTTGAATTGGCTAAAAGTGGAAACTGGTATACAATTTTAGCACAGACTACTATGACAGAAAATGACGATCTTATTACTATTCCGATAAAAGGAAAGAATATGATTCGTACAGCTATGCTGGTTTCTCTGAAAGATGCTTATGAGAAAAAAGCAATGAAAGTTTTTCATACTTTTCTTAATGTGACATAGCGGGAAGTAAAATTGTATCAATTTATTATTTTTCCCATTATTATCGCTATGTTACTCTAGTTTGTATTTCTTTTTATGAAAAATGAGAAGAAAATTTATTTTATGGTTAAATTAATTTATCATTGATAATTTAATATTAATATGTATTGAATTATATTTTTTGTTAATATTTTGAATTATTTGTTCTTTTATAGTATTTTGTTTGCGATTAATTATTATATTTACAATAGATAAAACAAATAACCAAAATTTGACATATAAAAAACGGTATTATCTATTAAAATGATCCTTGCAATTTTTGCTTTTAACAGGAGTGTTTAGGTTGGGATTAATACAACATCACTCAATCAATATATTTGATAGAATAGCCAACAGAGCAATAAGATCAGCAGTAAGAATACATTAAATACAATAGCAGCAACGGAAGTTTATCATTATCCCTCATAATAATAGATTGCAAAGTGTTGCCAGTGGCTGTATCATTGATTTAAACCTTATCAATCCAGATACTCGATTCTAATGCACAAATACAAGCCGGATAAAAATATCTGGCTTTTTTTATACACAAAAGTCCCCCAAAAAAAATGGGAGACTTCATAAAAATTGACTGTATATTGAAATGTAATTCAATCGGTTATTTATTGTTTTCGAGCCACTTCAGGCGACGCTGATCCGGAAGTGTTTTTACTTTAAAATTCTCGAAAACTGCACTGAATCCGTTTCCGTCAGGACAGGCTGCCATCAGACCGACCATAACGGGGGTATTATCCTGCAGATAAGCATTCCGCATCAGGATGTAATTCTGATCATCAAAAGAGTAGAAGATCTCAACTGCATCAAGTCTTCTGACGGCTTTTATCCATACTGCAGCAGGTGTTTTGTCTAAGGTGATTACACTCCAGTCGCTGGTCGTATGCGTTGCAACTGTGCTCAGATTGTATTTTCCATCTACGAATTCAATTCCTGCTTTGATATAGTGGTCTTTATCAATTCTCAGCATCAATCCCATCTGATCGAATCTGGCTTTATAATTCCCGGTAATTTTTACCTTTGCTTCAAACTCGCCACCATAGGTTGTATAGTAGAAGGGAGCATCATCAACGGTAAAGCCATAATGCGAAATTCTCCAGTAATCACTTTGTGGCGTAACAAACATAGATAGGCTGTTGTTTTTGATTTCCCATTTTTCAGGTTCATTAAACCATGTCATCTTTTCTAATGTCTGTGCAGCATTCTTTTAAAATATAATCAGTGCGCAGAAACTTAAAATCAATCTCTTCATTGGATATAACTGAGTGTAAATTGTTACTTTAGCAAAAGTATAATTAAACCTGAATTTCAACAATACTTATAAATAACCATTTATGGAGATTAAGGATAAACTGAATGACACATTACTGAATAATGCTGGAGAAAAGTGCCTTCTGGATGTGGAAATATATAAACAAAGAGCATTGGTGTACTCGCAGATGGAGGGTGCTATTGCTGTGTTAAGTGATATGCAGGCAGACAAAAGTTATGTCTATCAATCTAAAGCAGCGTTGGAGTTGGGATTAAACATTACGGAAGACCTTTCAGAAATAGATTCTATCTGGGAGGAGGAAATCATCAGAAAAATACATCCGGATGATAGGCTTAAAAAATATATCCATGAATTAAGATTCTTTAAACTTATGGATTCATTAGATCCTAAGGACCGCGCAGACTATAATGTACTGTCAAAAATCCGAATGAAAGATAAGAATGACGAATACCGTTTTGTAAAGCATCGTATGTTTTATATTTATTCTCCTTACAACAGTCGGTTGCGGTTTGCATTATGTTTGTATAATATCGCGCTGGATCAATCTTTGCTTTCGTCTTCTGAATTTTTAATTATAAACGCCATCAAAGGAGAAATAGCGGTAAAAGATAAACTCAATTACGAAACTATTTTATCCAAAAGAGAACTGGAAATTTTAAAATACGTGGGTGACGGATATGCGAGCAAAGAAATTGCTGACCTTCTTTTTATAAGCATTAATACAGTAAGCAGGCACCGTCAGAATATTCTGGAAAAACTAAAGGTAAAAAACTCTATAAAAGCATTTAAAGACAGTTTTCATTAAATCAACATTTTTTATTATCCGAAAAGTTCACCACGGTATTTTTAAAGAGTATTTCTATATTTATAGTCTAAACAACATATTCAATAGATGTTATGCATAATGATGAAAAAAGAATGAAAAGAGGGGTGGAAATCTGTAGTCAATATTTTATGTTGCTGGAAAAGCATATTAAAGATGTTGTCTCAGGGACGGTTCCTGAATTTATGAAATTGAATGAAATAGCTGGCGAAATGGCGATTTCTCATCAGCATCTTACAGACACGGTGAAAAAAGAAAAAGGAAATCATCCTTGCTATTTTTATGATAGGGAAATTATAGAGCAGGCTAAAATTATGCTTGCCAATTCCGATAAGCCTATCGCAGAAATTGCACGCATTTTTACTTATGATCCTTCCAACTTTTCAAAATTCTTTAAAAAAATGACAGGAATTACTCCTGGCGAATTCAGGAAAGAAAAAAGAAGCTCATATTAATACCCCGAAAAATATCTTCGTCATTACCTTTTTTCAATATTCATTTTATCATTAGCTGGCAATTTTATGCTCTTAATAATTACTATTCATATATTCTTATAAATGCATAAGATATAATCTATGAGAAAAACAAGTCTTTTTTACTGGAAAATAATAATTTAGACCTTAAGTTCCTTATTTTTTTTCATTTGCTTAAAAGTGATATATTTCAAATACATTCCAAATACATTCCAAATACATTCCAATAAAAATAGGACCTTCAAACAAATAATAAGGGATTATGTACATGCTTTTTTGTTTTTAAACAAAGAAGATATAAAGACAAATGAAATTTAATATTTTATAAATGAGAAGGTTGTGAATAAACCGAATTTTTTTTGCGTTTTCTGTACCATAAATGTTTTATGGTCTTCTTTTTTTTATTAGTTTTATATAGATAAAAAACTAATAATCTGTAACGAAAATCATAAAGATTCAATAATATGTGAAGGAATCTGGTTTTCAGTTGTTAAGATCTAAATAGTATTTGTGTAATAATATTTAAATCTAAATGTCAACTTGAGCAATTCCAAATAATCATATATTTGTTTCATTAAACAACTAACAAAATTAAGGATGAGTATTAACTTTTCAACAGCAACATTTAAGGACTTTGAGAATATTCCAAACTACAATATTGCTCAAAGAGCAGAGTCTTTTTACGATTTTTTAGACTATATGAAGTCTAACGGTCATATGAATTATAGACTGAAAAATACCACAGGAACCAATGCTACGCTACATGTAGATATTGCCAACCAAAACAAAGAATATGTAAGTTTTGTTTCAAGTGATTATTTAGGGTTTACGCAACACCCGAAAGTAAAGCAGGCTGCCATAGAAGGAATACAAAAATATGGTACCGGCACAGGAGCAACTCCGCTTATTGGTGGGTATTTTGATTATCATGACAGGCTTGAAAGAAAAATATCAAATTTTTTCGGAAGAAATGATGATGAAGCAGTGGTTTTTACAACAGGATATACTGCGAATAGCGCTACATTACAATGCCTGATGCAAAAAGAAGACCTTGCTATTTTAGACATGGCAGTACATGCCAGCGTATATGAAGGATGTGCTTTTACCAATAAAAAGACATTTCCACACAATAATTTAGAAGGTTTGGAACATATTTTGAAGACTTCTGAAAACCTTTACCGCACAAAACTCGTAATTATAGATGGAGTATATTCGCAGGACGGAGATACCTCACATATGAATGAGATTTATAATCTTGTAAAGAAGTATAATGCCTTTCTAATGGTGGATGACGTACATGGTATAGGGATTTTGGGCGAAACGGGAAGAGGTACCATAGAGCAGGCAGGCTTGCTGGATAAAGTAGATATCATGACCGGAACTTTTAGTAAAACTTTTGGTAACTTAGGAGGGTATGTTATTGCAGATAAAAAATTGGCAACCTTTCTTAAATTTCAGTCCCGTCAGCAGATATTCTCGGCAACAGCGCCACCGTCTTCTGCAGGAATTATCAAAGCTATCGATTTAATAGATGAAGAACCGGTATGGAGAGAGAGGCTTTGGAACAATATAAATTATTTCAAAAAAGGATTGGACGAGTTAGGATTAGACACAGGAATTACCTGTTCTGCCATTGTTCCCGTAAAAATTGGAGATCCACATGTAACAGGAGATGTAGGAAGACTACTAATTGAAAAAGGAATCTATACCAATCCCATTTTATATCCGGCAGTAGCCAGAAAAGATGCAAGAATCAGAATGAGTGTAACAGCCAGACACGAAAGAGAGCATCTTGATAAAACGCTGAATGCGTTTGAAGATATCAATAATAAATTGCATATTGCAAAAAAATAATAAATTATGCCTAGAAAAGTAGTGCAGGGGCCCATCAGGGACAAAGAGAAAACCAAACAGAAATTGCTCGCTGCAGTCGGTAAAATCCTGAGAGTAAAAGGATATTCAGGATTAAAAGTAAGTAAAATTGCTGCGGTAGCCGGTTTTGATAAAAAGCTTATCTATGAATACTTCGGTAGTACGGATAAACTGATAGACGAATATATCAAATCTCAGGATTACTGGAGTAAAATCAACCAGAATAGTATTGAGGTAGATATTTCCGATGGCGGTAAAGAGCTTTCCAAAATGGCTATCCTTAATCAGTTTGAAAACTTCAGAAAAAATAAAGAACTTCAAAAGATCATTCTTTGGGAACTTTCTGAAAGTAAGCCTATTCTTAGAAGATTGGTGGAACAGAGAGAAGAAGCGGGAAGTATGATTTTCGAAAACATTACCGACCCTCACTTTGGTGAAGGAGCTACACGATACAGAGCGATCATGGCTTTAATTGTTTCAGGTGCTTATTACCTTAACCTTTATACGGGGTACAATGCCAGCAAATTTTGTGGAATTGACCTAAAAAGTGAGGAAGGAAGACATGAGATTGAAAAAGCTATCGCAGAGCTGGTAGACCTTGCTTACGAAAAAAAATGATGATTAAAAGTTTTCTTATGAGGCCAAAAAATTAAGTTCTTTTTGATAATTTGAAAACTTTTAATTTTCAGATTAAAACTATATTCCTTACTTTTGGCCTATGGAAAATTTTATAGTATCTGCAAGAAAATATCGTCCACAGGAGTTTGAAACTGTTGTAGGGCAATCTCATATTACAGATACTTTAGAACATGCTATTGATGAAAATCAGCTGGCTCAGGCTTTGCTGTTTTGCGGACCTCGTGGAGTAGGTAAAACTACATGTGCAAGGATTTTAGCGAGAAAGATTAATGAAAAAGATGGCTCCGTTTCAGAAGATGGCTTTGCTTATAACATCTACGAACTAGATGCTGCGTCCAATAACTCGGTAGACGATATCAGAGAATTGATAGACCAGGTGCGTTTTGCTCCTCAGGTTGGTAAATACAAGGTATATATCATCGATGAGGTTCATATGCTGTCTTCTGCTGCCTTCAATGCTTTTCTTAAGACCCTGGAAGAGCCGCCCGCTCATGCCATTTTCATTTTGGCTACAACGGAAAAGCATAAAATTATTCCTACCATTTTATCCCGCTGCCAGATTTATGATTTCAAAAGAATTGTTATTGAAGACATTCAGGGACATTTAATCAATATTGCTAAAAAGGAAAATATCCAGTATGAAGATGATGCTTTATACATGATTGCTCAAAAAGCAGATGGAGCATTAAGGGATGGGCTTTCTATTTTCGACAGGCTTTCCACTTTTTCCCAAAAGAACATTACTTTAGCCAAAGCTGCTGAAGTACTGAATATTTTAGATTACGATCAATACCTGAATATTGTAGACTTTGCTAAGGAAAACAAAATTCCGGAAGTTCTTTTTGCATTTAATGAGATCGTTAAAAAAGGTTTTGATCCTCATATCTTTATTGCCGGATTAGGAAATCATTTCAGAGATTTAATGATGGCTCAAAATGCCTCTACCATGGATTTGATTGAAGTAGGAGAGAAGACCAAAGTTAAATTTGTTGAACAGGCTCAGAAATGGAGTGCGCAGCAGCTTATAGATGCTATTGAAATCTGTAACCATGCTGATATTAATTATAAAAACTCTAAGAACCCAAGACTGACGGTTGAGATTGCCCTGATGCAGCTGACCTCTTTAACGGCTAATGCAGACGTTACTAAAAAAAAAAGTTCATAATACTAGCTCCCTTTCTTCATGAAAAACAGGAGGTAAAATTACCTGAAAAACCACAGGAGAAAATAGAGAAGCCCATTGAGAAACCTTTGGTTATCGATAATGAGGTGAAAATACCCAATACAACCACTTCCAAACCTCTGTCCAGACAAGGAGCTCCTTCCGGATTTAGTATCAATGCTTTGATGAATCCTGCAAAAGAAAAAACTGCAGAAGTAAAAGAAACCGTTTCTACAACCACCGAAAATCTTCCGAAAAGCCATTTTACAGAAACAGATCTTCAAATGGAATGGAATTTGCTATTAAAACAACTTCAGTCTAAAAATACATTCGTTTTTAATGCTATCAAAGCTTTTAAACTTATCAAAAAAGACGAAAACGCTATTCAGGTTTTATATCCGTCTGATTCTGCAAAAATAGAGTTTGATAAAATAAGCGGAGAATTTTTTAATCATTTCAAGACAAAGGTTCATAACTACAGTATTGAAATTGAGTACAAAAGAGACTTCGAAAACCTTAAAATAGAAGTGGTTACCAAGAAGAAAATATTTGAAAAATTCATCGAGAAAAATCCATTGCTGAAAGATCTTGATGATTTAATGAAGTTTGATTTGACATAATTTTATATATTTGTCAAATATTTCTGCAGAAAAATATGACTGCAGGAAAAAAATAATTAATTTAAAAGTTATAAATAACGTAAGCTCAGGTACATAACAACAGTGGAAACATCTTTGATCCCATATATGTCCGACTTTAGAAACTCTGTTAGTTTCGCTCCCGCTAATTACTTTAGCGGTTATTTTGGCTTTTCTTTTACCTATTATAGAAATTTTAGAAGTTATTATCGATTTTATTGGTATAGCTAACTAAATTTCTTTCTCAAAAAATACAGGACAAATAGATTCCATTCCAATTTTCCTGATTCCTTTAAAAATTTTGAACGGCATTTTTTGAAAAGAATTATAAAGTAAATTTTATAATGAATGGATTATTGATGCAAATTTTAAAAATAAAAATAATTATACAATAAATTAACAAGATGAATTTAAAAGACTTAAAAAACGACTGGATCAATGAGTTTTCACAACCATTAATGATCGCCGGACCATGCAGCGCAGAAAGTGAAGCTCAGATGCTTGAGACTGCCCGAAGAATTAAAGAAACAAATGCACAGGTACCAATTTTCCGTGCAGGAATCTGGAAACCGCGTACTAAGCCCAACGGTTTCGAAGGAGTAGGAGTTATCGGTCTTAACTGGCTGAAAAAAGTAAAAGAAGAATACGGATTCAAAACTGCAACCGAAGTTGCCAATGCTCATCACGTTTTTGCAGCTCTGGAAGCCGATGTTGATATCCTTTGGATTGGGGCACGTTCTACCGTAAACCCATTTACCGTTCAGGAAATCGCAATGGCATTAAGAGGTACAGATAAGCCTGTATTTGTTAAAAATCCGGTAAATCCAGATTTAGCATTATGGATCGGAGCTTTAGAACGACTTTTAGGTCAGGATATCAAAAATCTTGGAGCGATTCACAGAGGTTTTTCTACGTACCAGAAAACAAAATACAGAAACAATCCAAACTGGCAGATCGCATTAGATTTCAAGAGCCAGTTTCCAAATATTCCTATGTTAGTGGATCCTTCCCATATCTGTGGTAACAGAACAGGATTGGCTGATATTACCCAGGAAGCAATGAACGTTGGATACCAGGGAGCAATTATCGAGAGCCACTGTAATCCTGATGAAGCGTGGAGTGATGCTTCACAGCAGATTACACCGGAAGTTCTTGCCGAGCTGATCGGAAATCTGAAAGTTAGAAATTCAGGAATTGCTGGTTTTGACGGGGAAATGGGAAGACACAGAACCTTGATCTCGGATATCGATTTCCAGTTGATTGAACTTCTTTCTCAAAGAATGAAAGTTTCCGAACAAATTGGTAAACTTAAAAAGGAGAATGACATCGCTATTTTCCAGCCGGAACGTTGGAAAGTGATCACAGAATACGCAGGTCAGAAAGCAAAAGAAACAGGAATGTCTCAGGATTTTATTGAAAAAGTTTTCAAAGCGATCCACGAAGAATCTATTGAAGTGCAGAACAGCATTATGATAGACAGACAATAAGCGGAAAGATTCATCAATATAGTTAGGGCTTGGGAAATAGGAGTTAGTTTACCGCTAATACCGAAATTCTAAGCCCTAATTTCTTATATTTGCACTCAGTTATAAATATGAAAGGAAAAATCATTAAATCTACAGGAAGTTGGTATCAGGTTTTAGAAATGGAAACCGATAGAATTTTTGAAGCCAGAATCCGGGGTAAATTCAAATTAATTAAAACAAGACTTACCAATCCGCTGGCTGTAGGAGATTTCGTGGAATTTCAACTGGAACAGGATGATATTGCATGGATTACTAAAATAGAACCACGCAGAAACTACCTGATAAGAAAATCGGTTAACCTTTCAAAGGAAGCCCACATCATCGCATCCAATATCGATTTGGCATGCTTTATATTCACCCTTAAACATCCTGAAACCTCACTGGGGTTCCTTGACAGGTTTCTGGCATGCTGTGAAGCGTATAACATAAAACCTCTACTCTTATTCAATAAGATTGATGTCCTTCACGAAGAAGAAATTGAAATCGTAAAAGATATTGAATTTCTTTACCAGGAAATAGGATATGACAGTTTAGAGATTTCTTCTTACTCAAGATTAAATTTAGAAAACCTGGAAGAGATGCTGAAAGACAAGACTTCCGTCTTTTTCGGACACTCCGGTTGTGGCAAATCAACACTGGTTAATGCTCTGCAGCCAGGATTGAATATAAGAACATCAGAAATTTCAGATACCCATTTAAAAGGAAAGCATACCACTACTTTTGCCCAGATGCACTTTTGGCATTTTGGAGGAAATGTAATCGATACTCCGGGGGTAAGGGAATTTGCCATGATTGATATAGAAAAAGAAGAAGTACAACATTATTTTCCTGAGATTTTCAAAAAAAGAAAAGAATGCAAGTTCCATAACTGCCTTCACATCAACGAACCGAAATGTGCCGTGATGGCTTCTCTTGAAACAGGAGAAATTCAGCATTCCAGGTATGCGACTTATATTAAATTAATGGATGAGGCAGAAGAAGCTAATCAACAAAAATAATCTTTAATTTTTTTTAATATTTGCTTTTATTTCATTGATTGAATTAGAAGCAATAGTCTATTAATGTGATTTTTATGCGTTAAAAATTTTATCGATTTCACAACAGAGTGGGTTGTTTTTTGTCAATAAAAAACCCAGCCGAAGCTGGGTAAAAACTAATAACCATGAAAACTCAAATTAAACATGAGAATCGTAATTAATTAAACAATTATTGTGCCAAACTTTATTTTAAAATTTCTTAATAAAAGTTATTTTTATGTTAAAGAAAAATTAAAATTAAAATAATGGATATTTTTTGTAATTTTGCGCCATTAAAAAAATATACATTTATGTCTAACATTACATTCACTATGATTAAGCCTGATGCTGTTGCTGACGGACATATCGGTGCTATCTTAGGTAAAATTGCAGAAGGAGGTTTTAAAATCAAAGCTTTAAAATTAACTCAACTTACTGTTGCTGATGCTAAAAAATTCTATGAAGTACATGCAGAAAGACCATTTTATGGTGAGTTGGTAGAATTCATGAGTTCTGGTCCAATCGTAGCTGCTGTTTTAGAAAAAGACAATGCAGTTGAAGATTTCAGAACACTAATCGGTTCAACAAATCCTGCAGATGCTGCAGAAGGTACCATCAGAAAAATGTTCGCAAGAAGCATCGGAGAAAATGCTGTTCATGGTTCAGATTCTGACGAGAACGCTCTTATTGAGGCTCAATTCCATTTTTCTGGAAGAGAGATTTTCTAAGAAAAAAGATCTTCACTATAAAAAATCCAGAGATATTTCTCTGGATTTTGTTTTTTTATGCCAAAATGGCTGTGACTTCATGTCACTTTCAATTCTGCCATTAGCTATACCTTACTCTCAATAGCATCTGTTTTTCCTTTATAGAATTCCATAAATTAATCCTGCAAAACTGGAGCTTCAACGATATTGTTGTCCAATTTTCTTCCATATTCAATTCAGTTTTCGATGTGACATTTCTCTACATTTGTGGCAGATTTTATAGACGATATATCATTATTTATATTTTGTTCAGTTCAATTTGTTTTTCATCTGCTGTTTTTTAATGGCAAAAAATTATGATAATTAGTGTAAATAGTATATTTTAAATCAATATTTATGATTTAAAGCCTTAAAACTATGAAATAATGAGTGATAAAATTGTTGTACTTTAGGAAAATCATAAATGGAATACTTATTGTAACCTTCCTAAAAAAATGAATATGAAAATTCCAGTATTATTAATGGCAAGTTTATTGGCGGTAGGAGTCTCCGGACAGACTTCAAAACCGGGGAGTAAAAATGTAAAGAAGCCAGTGAAAAAGGTGAAAAAAACACAAGTAGCCCAATCTCCCAAAGCAGTTCCTGTAAAGCCTGCTAAATTTAAAGACAGTCTTACGAGAGGTAATTCTCATTACTGTCCGGCTTGTGGAATGGGCTAGATATGAGAAAACCATTACTAGGATTGTCAATGATGGCCGAGACAGAGTTTGTTTCTGCGGTCTTGCCATTAATGCAGGCTAATTCTATTGAAGTATTGGAGTGGTCTTTTGATACATTTTATAATACAGAAGAGCCCGAATGGCTCAGTAATCTTCTTAATTTTTATGCTGAAAATAACCGCCTTATCGGACATGGCGTTTATTATTCGCTCTTTGATGCACGCTGGACAGCCAGACAGCAAATGTGGCTTCAGCAATTAAAAAAGGAAACCCAAAAAAGGAATTATAATCATATTACTGAACATTTTGGTTTTATGAATACAGATAATTTTCATCAGGGTGTTCCATTGCCCGTTTCTTTGAATTCAAAAACACTTGGAATAGGAAAAGACAGAATAAATAGGTTACAGGATGCGGTAGATATTCCGATAGGGATTGAAAATCTTGCTTTTTCTTTTTCCGTAGACAATGTTAAAGAACAGGGAGAATTTATTCATAAGCTGATCGAAGATATTGATGGCTTTATAATTCTGGATATCCATAACCTTTATTGTCAGTCCTGTAATTTTGAAACAGATATCTGGGAGCTTATTCAGCTGTATCCTTTAGAAAAGGTAAAAGAAATTCATTTGTCAGGAGGAAGCTGGCAGAAAAGTGTATATGGAAAAAAGCCAATCCGGAGAGACACTCATGATGATGCAATTCCGGAGGAGATATTTACTGTAATGCCCCAACTTTTATCCCAATGTACTAATCTTGAATATGTGATCATTGAAAGACTAGGTGATACTATCAAAACTCAAAAAGAAAAAAAATGTTTCTTTAATGATTTTAACAGGGGCAAAAAAATAATTGATACCTCAGCTGATCAGTTGGAGAAGAAAAGAGTCTGGCATAAAAAAGAAATCAATCTTTCAGCGCCTGTTGAAGATCTGCTTTTATATGAAGATCAGGCACGATTGACAAAGCTTTTGTTTGATGCTGTTGATGAAGCAGCTGTCAAAAAAGAGAAATTTCATTATTTTGAACCTGAAAAATGGGATTTAGAAATGATTAATACAGCTCAGGCCATTATTAAAAAATGGAACCCCTATTAAGTTGTTGAATACAATTCACGAAATATTACAAAATAAAAAATAATGAAAATGACAACGGTATTTTTATTGATCACGGCGGTGCTTACGGCATTAATTGCCGGACTTTTTTATGCATATTCATGTTCAGTAATGCTAGGGCTCGGAAAATTGTCAGATCTGGAATATCTTAAAGCTATGCAAAGTATCAATCGGGAAATTCTTAATCCTGTATTTTTTATAAGCTTTATAGGGACGGCTGTTCTCCTGCCTGTTTCCACTTTTTTATTTCGTGGGCAGAATCCTGCTTTTATCTTTTTGCTGATCGCTTCAATTGCTTACTTGGTCGGAGTTTTTGGCGTTACTGTATTCGGAAATGTTCCACTGAACGATATGCTGGATCAGTTTGATATTAATAATTCAACGACTGGTTTAATAAGGCAAATGCGTGAAAATTTTGAAAATAAATGGAATTTTTTAAACAATATAAGAACTGTTTTTTCAGTAATTAGCATAGTTTTAGTGGTTTGTGCCTGTATTTGGAACAAGCTGGTATAGGAACGAAAAAAGCTATCCGTATAAATACTTAGTCGCAAATTACGTATTTATACGGATGTATAAATAAAGTTTTATGCAGATCTTTACGTTAGTAATTACACAAGGAAATTTAAGTATTTAAAGGCTCTTGCTGCAAAAACTAACTAATAACCACAAAGCTCAAATTCTACAAAAAAGGCAGCCCGTAAGAGCTGCCTTTCTTATGTTGATCAAATTAAATTTTTTAGTTTGTGATACGCAATTTTACACTAGACTTTGCCTGCTGTCATTCAGAATGTAACGAAGTGAAATGAAGAATCTAATCTATGAAAGAGATTCCTCCTTCGTCGGAATGACAATACATGTAAAATTATATATTCTTGCCAATTTTTAAATCTTTAAAAGCTCAATCGTTCTTTCCGGACTTTCTGCTGAAAATACTGCATTTCCTGCTACTAAAACGTCAGCTCCGGCATCAAAAAGTTTAGAAGCATTGTCTAGGTTTACACCGCCATCAATTTCAATAAGCGCTGTTGAATTATTGCTTAAGATCAGATCTTTGGTTTCAGCAATTTTTTTGTAGGTGTTTTCAATGAATTTTTGTCCTCCGAATCCCGGATTTACACTCATTAGCAATACAAGATCTACATCAGCGATAATATCTTCAAGCATTAAAACCGGAGTGGAAGGGTTTAAAACAACCCCTGCTTTAGCTCCTCTGCTTTGGATATGATGAATCGTTCTGTGCAGGTGCGTACATGCTTCATAATGTATGGAAATAAGATCTGCTCCATGATTGATGAATTCATCAACATATTTGTCCGGTTCCACGATCATTAAGTGAACATCAACAAATTTTTTGGCGTGCTGCTGAACGGTCTTCATCACAGGAAAACCGAAAGAGATGTTAGGAACAAATCTGCCGTCCATTACATCAATATGGAACCAGTCGGCCTGGGATTGATTCAGCATTTCAATGTCTCTTTGCAGATTCCCAAAGTCTGCAGATAATAGGGAAGGAGCAATCAGCTTAGTTTTCATTTTTACTTTTTATACTTAATATTAGATTTCAGATTGAAGATGTCAGGTCTCGGACTTTTAGATTTTCATAATAGTTTAATCTAATATCTCGTGTCTGGCATCTGATATCCTCCTTAATGATATTTCAATTTCATTTCCGGTTTGATCTCCAGCAGGGTTTCGTAGATAAGGTTAATCACATTACTTACATCCTCTTTAGAGACCATTTCTACCGTGGTATGCATATAGCGTAAAGGTAATGATATTAATGCACTTGGAACTCCGCCGTTAGAGTGAGCGAAGGCATCCGTATCAGTTCCTGTTGCTCTGCTGGCTGCGGCTCTCTGGAAAGGTATTTTCTTTGTTTTTGCGGTGTTGATGATCAATTCTCTGATCGTGTGATGAACACTTGGGGCAAAGAAAACAACAGGTCCGTCGCCACATTTTTGATCACCTTCTTTTTTCTTTTCGATCATTGGTGTCGTAGTATCGTGGGTAACGTCTGTTACAATAGCAATATTAGGCTTTATTGTATCGGCAATCATGTCAGCACCATATAAACCGACTTCCTCCTGAACCGAATTGGTGATGTACAGCCCAAACGGAATTGTTTTTTTGTTTTCCTTTAAAAGTCGGGCTACTTCAGCGATCATAAAACCTCCGATTCTGTTGTCCAAAGCTCTGCATACAAAATAACGGTCGTTCATTTCGAAGAATTCATCCGGGTAAGTGATCATGCAGCCTACGAAAATACCCATTTCCTCCACTTCTTCTTTAGTGATGGCACCACAATCGATAAAGATATTCTCAATCTTAGGAGTAGGCTCATTTTGATTGGATCTTGTATGGATTGCCGGCCATCCGAACACCCCTTTTACAATTCCTTTTTCACCATGAATATGAACGACTTTTGAAGGGGCAATGGTCTGATCCGAGCCTCCATTTCGGATTACATAGATCAATCCGTCATCAGTAATGTAATTTACGTACCATGAGATCTCATCGGCATGTGCTTCAATCACTACTTTAAATTCGGCATCGGGATTGATTATCCCATAGCATGTTCCGTAATGATCTACTTCAATTTTGTCTACATAGGGTCTGATATAATCCATCCAGATTTCCTGTCCTTTGTGTTCATAACCGGTTGGAGATGAAGTATTTAAATATTTTTCTAAAAATTTTAAAGATTTCTTTTCAAATTTCATAAAAAGGAATGATTTTTGCGTTTAATTTTTGTTATTATAAGTGTAAAAATAATGAATTTTAGTAAAATTATCTGTCTTTTTATTTTCTTTTTTGGAGTCAGTGTTTTTGGACAAAAAGATTCTGTAGAGGCAAAACCTCTCGATCAGTATCCGGCTGGATCTTTGAAAGTAGATGAATTTGGCAATAGATATTATTATGACGAACAGCAAAAAGTCAAGATCTATGAGGTCAATGGTGAGCCTGTCGTTGTTTTGGATGAGTTGGTGTTGATCAACAAACCCAAATTCAATAATCAGTTGGATAAAAATTACTATTATTTCCTTAATAAAAAGCTGTACAGGGTATATCCTCTATTTGTTGCCGCACTACAACAGTACAGAGATATCCAGAAAGACATGGATGATATGGACAGCAAGGCTAAGCGAAAATTTGTGAGAGAAAGACAGAATATGCTGGCCGACCAATATGAAAAGCAATTACGCGACCTGACAACTACCGAAGGACAGGTTTTTGCAAAGCTTATGAACAGAGCAACCGGTAAAAACGTGTATGAGATCATAAAAGAGCTTAGAGGCGGATGGAGTGCCTTCTGGTGGAATGTAAAAGGAAAGATGGCAGATATTGATCTGAAAGACCAATACGACCCTCATAAGAACAGGACTGATGAATTTGTGGAATCTCTGCTTCAGTCTAACTGGAATTCAGGGTATCTTCAGCCTTATCCCGGAGCCAATGATTTTAAAATCAAGAAATAATCATAAATAATAATTCCTGTAAGAGAGCTTACAGGAATTTTTCTTTTAATTTATCAAATACAATCTGATCTATCGGGAGAGGAAAGGGATTATCCGGTCTGTCGATATCAATCCATTCTGTTTTTTCGATGCAGGGATCCATGATAATGAAGTCTTCTTCATTCAGGATATTCACCATATAATATATAGTAAGCAATTGTTCATTTTCGCGAAAACGGGAAGCCAAAAAGCTTTCCTGTGTATAAAGATGTTCTACAATATCTACTTTTACGTTAAGCTCTTCATCGAATTCGCGGTGCAGACATTCCAGAACTCCTTCTCCGAATTCCAGCCCGCCGCCAGGAAATTTCATTAAAGCTTCGCCTGCATATTCTTCAAACAATGTTAATACTTTTTTGTCCTTTACCGCACAGGCATACACTCGGATGTTGATCTTATCTATCATATATATAATGGTATTTGTAAAGCTAAAATAGGGAAATACTTAAGAGTATAAAAGCTTATTCGTGAATTTATGGCTGAATTAATGCATCAAAATCTACATTTTCACAGCATTAATCATTTCTCTTTTTCCGGGTGGTCCCTGTTTTTTCTCAACATTGAAATTAAGTTCCTGAAGGATTCTTCTCACGCTTCCTTTTGAAGAGTAAGTTGTTAACAGTCCGTTAACATCCATCTTGTCAGAAACCATTTCAAATAATGGTTTTTCCCATAGATCAGGTTGTACTCTCGCTCCGAAACAGTCATAATAGACCAGGTTGATTTTAGGTAAGTCTATGTCTTTCAGGGAGAAAAAGTCACATTGAATCTTTTTAAGGTTAAATCCTTTAATAATTTCCACTGATTTTTCCCATTCTGACTGATGAATTTTTTGATACATATTTTTGAATTCCGGGTTGTCAAAGAGATCAAAATAGGCCAGTTCGTTAATTTCCGATTCATTTATGGGGTACTTTTCGAGCGAAAAATAGTTGATGACATGATTTTTGTCAGTTTTTAAATATTCATTAATTGTAACCAAAACATTCAAACCTGTTCCAAAACCGAGTTCTAAAATATTAATTTCGTAATCATTTACCAGATTTAGTCCATTTTTAATAAACACATGTTCTGCTTCCTGCAGCGCTCCATGATGGGAATGGTATTTTTCGTTTAATTCATTGATAAACAATGTTTTACTACCGTCATTTGTGGTCTTAATTTCTCTTTTCAAGCTATTTTTTTGTCAAATTTACTCCAAAATTTTTATATTTAGAAAATTATGTTAAATTTGTAGAACATCATAAAAAATTTTAGAAATGATAATTCAAAAAACTGAAAACTCCAGAATTTCTACATTCGACCCAAATAATTTTTCATTCGGGGATACTTTCATTGATCATATGATCATATGTGAGTACGAGAATGGAAAATGGGGTGACGTAAAATTAGTTCCTTATGGTCCATTACAATTTACGCCTGCTATGATGGGGGTAAACTACGGACAGGCTTGTTTTGAAGGTATGAAAGCCTATAAAGACAAGGACGGACAGGTTTTCCTTTTCAGGCCTGAAAAGAATTTTGAGCGTATCAATAAATCAGCTAAGCGTCTGGCTATCCCTGAAATTACCGAAGAAATGTTTTTGGACGGGTTGAAAGCACTGGTAGATTTAGATAGAGCATGGATCCCGCAGGGTGAGGGGATGTCATTATATCTGAGACCATTGATTTTTGCAACAGAAGAAGTTCTTAAAGCCAGGGTTTCTAATAAATATATGTTTGCTATCGTAGCATCGCCTGCGAAAAGCTATTATACAGAGCCTGTTTCTGTAAAAATATCTGATCATTATTCAAGAGCGGCAAGCGGTGGTGTAGGTTCGGCTAAAGCAGCAGGAAATTATGCAGCATCTTTCTATCCTACGCAATTGGCTATCGAAGAAGGATATGAGCAGATTATCTGGACAGATGACGCTACTCACGAGTATTTCGAAGAAAGTGGTACAATGAACGTTTTCGTTAGAATCAACGATACAATCTATACGCCTCCTACTTCTGAAAAGATTTTAGATGGTGTTACAAGAGACAGCTTTATTCAATTGGCTAAGAAAAGAGGTATTGAAGTAAAAGTTGAGCCGATCGCTGTAAAAGACGTAGTAGCAGCTCAAAAGAACGGAACTTTGAAAGAAGTTTGGGGAGTGGGAACTGCTGTAGTAACGACTATTTTCCAGGCTTTAGGATATAACGGTGATAAACTGGCACTGCCTTCACTTTCTGACGAAGAAAGCTATGCAGCCATCCTTAAAAGTGATTTGGTAAATCTTCAAAATAATCTTTCCGAAGATACTTTCGGATGGAGAGTATTGGTTGAAAAACAAGTATTGGAAACAGTTTAATTGTACTCAATACATTACAATAAAAAGACCGGTGGGAGATTTTCCACCGGTCTTTTCTTTTTCAGGAAGATTGCAATCGCATCTGGAAATTGAGCGCAAAGAATGAGGTTTTATGATGCTGTTCTGAAGATTTAAAGTAATATCCGCATGAATAATTTCTGAATATTCTCCGAAATCCGTATTTTCGCAAAAGTTTATGAAAAAATTACTCTTCATATCAGCAGTAAGCCTTTTGAGTTGCAACAGAAGTGCCCAACAGACCCATCCTCCTGTAGGCGGGGTTCTGAGCCAGAAAGATCTGGATGTTTCTAAAAATAGAATGCGGAATCTTAATTCGCAGGAAAGAAGCCAGATCCAGGAATGGGCAAATGGACAGCCTGTAAAGTATTATACGACACAGCTTAATTACTGGGTAACTGCAGAAAATTTTGACAAAAGAGAAAGGAGACCGGATAATTCCACGATTTCTTACTCTTACGATCTGTATGATTTTGATCAGACCAAGATTTACGATCAGTCTTTTGAAAGAAGAGAAGCCAAATTCGGGCACTTTGATGAACTGAAAGCAGTAGAGAATGCTTTGCGTTTTATACATGATGGGGAGGAAGTTACGCTTTTGGTACCGTCTTCTCTGGCCTACGGTACGTACGGAGATGAGAAGAAAATAGATAACGACATACCATTGATCATAAAATTAAAAGCTCTATAAATGAAATTGTTTAACAAGAATATAATTCTGGCAGCGGCAAGCGTATCGCTGATGAGTTGTACACCAATTTATAAAAAAATGAACGTAGACAAAGAAACTTACGAAGGTCTTAATGACGGACTTTATGCAAATCTTCAAACGACTAAAGGAAATTTAATCGTTAAGTTAGAAGACAAAAAGGCACCCGTAACTGTAGCCAACTTTGTTGGTCTTGCAGAAGGGAAAATCGACAACAAAGCTAAGGCTAAGGGAGTTCCTTTTTATGATGGAACGATTTTTCACAGAGTGATCAAAGATTTCATGATCCAAGGAGGAGATCCTAAAGGAACTGGAATGGGAGATCCTGGGTATAAATTTGAAGACGAAAGAAATGACCTTCACCACACTGGAAAAGGAGTGCTTTCTATGGCAAATTCAGGACCTAACACTAACGGTTCTCAGTTTTTCATTACAGAAGTAGCAACACCTTGGTTAGACGGGAAACATACCATCTTCGGAAAAGTAGTGAAAGGAGAAGATGTAATCGATACGATTGCTAATGTAGAAAAAGGTGCTCAGGATAAACCTAAAACAGATATTGTTTTAGAAAAAGTATCTGTTTTCAGCAAAGGAGACGAGTATAAGCACTACGATGCCGCAAAAACTTTCAGTGAAGGAAAAGCGAAAATCGCAGAAAACAATAAAGCTTTTATTGCTAAAGAAGAAGCTGACAGAAAGAAAAAAGAAGAGGAGTTTAAAGCTAATCAGGAAAAAATGGTAGAGAACTTGAAAGCTGGAATGCAGAAAACTGAATCCGGTTTATATTACAAGATCACCAAAACTACAGATGGAAAAGCTCCAAAATCAGGAGATAATGTATCTGTACATTATGCAGGAAAATTGATCGACGGTACTGAATTCGATTCTTCATTCAAAAGAAACGAGCCGATCGACATTCCAATCGGTATGGGGAGAGTAATCAAAGGATGGGATGAAGGAATCCTATTGTTAAAAGAAGGTGAAACAGCTACTTTATTGATTCCGCCAGCAATGGGTTACGGAGAAAGAGGAGCAGGAGGAGTGATCCCGCCAAATGCATGGTTAATTTTCGATGTTGAGCTTGTGAAAGTAAAATAATCAAAATTTTATGATATTGAAAGCCGTCCTTTTGGGACGGCTTTTTTATTGCCAGAAAGAGTGCTTTTTTATAGTTTTGTGAATAAAATATAAATAATGAGAACCAAACCACTTATATTTCTATTCATTCTGTTGTCGTTTGTAACTTTTGCGCAGACGAAGGCAAATCCTGATGATGCAGCAATAAAAAAATCACTTACCTATTTTGTTAATAGTATTAAATCTAAACAGATCGATCAGGCAGTAAACTGTATATATCCAAAATTCTTCACCATAGTTTCAAAAGAGAAAATGACACAGATTTTGAATATGACGTACAACAATCCGTTCATGAAAATTGAAGTGCAGAATTTACAGTTTGGGAATATTGAAAAACCGGAATTCATTAAGGGTGAATATTTCTCCATTACCAATTATTTTCTCAAACTGAAATGTAATGCTGGTTCATTGAATGACGATATAAAAAAGAAAATAAATAGTGCTTTAACAGCAAAATACGGCAAGAATAATGTAAAATATTTAGCAAACGAAGGTTCATATCTCATCAACGCAAATATGAAAGCCTGTGCCGTTTCAAGAGATAAAAAATACTGGAAATTTGTTATTCTTGAAAAGGAGTATAAGCCCCAATTGGTAAAAGTGTTGCCGAAGAAAGTTCTTGATAAATTTTAGAAGTTTATTTTTTTAATATTAAGTAGGCTCAAAAAGAGGCTTTTGCATTGCTGGAATGTAAGAAATATCAATCTGGATTAATGAATATACTTCCAAAAGAGATTCTTGAAAAGATTTAAAATTGTTTCGAATATATGAGTTATTAGGTTGTCTCATCATAACGGTTTCATGAAATTGTCTATGTTTTAATTTAGAAAAATTCTCAAATTTGGCCTTCTTGCCGGATCAATATTTACACTAAATCTTTGTACATTCGCTTCAAATCTTATTATGAAAAAAACGTTGTACCCTTTTTTTATATTGTGTATGCTCTCACTTTCCGCACAGGGAAAGAAATTTTTTGAAAGTGGTGATGTACAACTTAAAAATCCTGTAGAGAAGATTAACCTGAGATATACTGCTGATCTGCCATTTGTGCAGGTAAGCATCAATGGAAAGGCTTATAATTTCCTTTTTGATACTGGTGCTCCAACGGTCATTTCGAATGCTGTTTACACTGAACTCAACCTTGAGAAAAAATACAAAGCTAAAATTAAAGATTCACAGAAAAATAAACAGACTCAGATCTTTACAGAACTGCCGGAAATGGTGGTAGATAATGTGGTGTTTAAAAATATTGGTGCCGTGGTGATGGATTTTACGGTTTCAGAACTGGACTGCTTTAAGGTTGACGGCATTCTGGGTGCCAATCAAATGGCGAAACTGTTTTGGAGGATCAATTATTCGGAGAATTCGCTGGAGGCCACAAAAGACCTGTCTCAGTTCGATCTGAGCGCCTATGATACTGTTATTCCATTTGATCCGAAACCACAGAAAACACCTGTTGTAATCGCTAAAGTTTTAGATAAAAAAATAGATCTTACATTTGATACCGGGTTTTCCGGAAGGATGAAGATCTCAGAAAGCAGCTATGATGCCGGAAAAGCATCCAAAAGCATTAAAACGTATGGTACAAGCTCTGTGGGAGCGTATGGTGCTGGAAAACCGATTGCAGGTTATATTTTCAAAGCTGACGAGATTTCTCTGGGAAATAAGAGCTTCATCAATGAAATTACTACGACCGGGAATTCCAATCTGATTGGAAATGATTTCTTTAAGAATTTCTCCTTCATTATGGACTGGACTAACAATAAGGTATATATGAAGCGTATTAAAAATGAAGCTCCCAAACTGGAATCTTTTGGTTTCGGATATCGTTTTGTAGATTCAAAACCTGTGGTTGCCTTTGTGTTTGAGGAGGAAAACTTTCCCCTTAAAGTAGGTGATTCCATTATCAGTATTAATGATGTGGAGCTGGATAACCTGGACAAAGATGGAGCCTGCCATTATTTTACCAATAGAGTAGAAAAGGATTTTAGTACGATTGAAGTCAAAGTAAAGAGAGATGGTAATATTCTGGATTTTAGAATGAGTAAGAAAGAGTATCTAAAATAGAATTCATGGCTGATATTAATTTAATTGCCTGATATATAACATAAAAACCGCCCATACAGGCGGTTTTATAGTAGTAAGAAGTTAATTCTACCAGTTTTTATCAATCATATAGATAAGTTGGGTCATAGCAGCTGCTCCAAGTAATAATTCCCGGCGGTTAACCTTTTCAAAAGTATCCTCTTCTGTATGGTGGATATCAAAATACCGTTGTGAATCCGGAACAAGCTCTGCGGTGGGAACTCCCATATCATGAAGCGGATAAATATCGGTTCCTGAATAGGTTCCTTCAAAGTTGTAGACTCCGTAGGGAAAAAATAGAGGTGCCCAGCTTTTGATCTGATTTCTTTTCGTATCGTCCATTTCCAGGGAGATTCCTCTCGGGGCAAAACCTCCGGCATCAGATTCTATGGCAAAAAGATGTTTTTCATTATTGTCTTTGGCTGTTTTGCCATACTGTACGCCTCCTTTTACGCCATTTTCTTCATTGGCAAAGCATACTGCTCTGATGGTATGGTTATTTTTTATTCCCAGTTTTTTGAAGGTTCTAAGGACTTCTATACTCTGTACAATTCCGGTACCATCATCATGGGCTCCTTCACCTACGTCCCAGGAATCCAAATGGCCGCCGACAACAATGACGCTCTGGTCTTTTTTGCCTATAATCTCGCCAATAACAGAGTGGGAGAGTTTATCAGCTTTCATACCGCAGTTAGAGTTTAGCTTGGCGGTAATTTTTTGGCTTTTTAAAAGATTCTCCAGTTCGTCGGCAGTGGTATTCCCTATAGCAACAGCTGGAATTTTAGCGTAATCTTTATCATATCGCATTCCTCCGGTATGTGGAACATCATCAAAAGCGGAAGATAATGATCGGATGATGGCAAATCTTCCTCCTTTTTTAGAAGTTAAAGAAGCTGCGTTCACCCTGTACTTTGCCGCATCACCATATCCCTTGAAAGTTTCTACAAAAGACTGGCTAAAGGGATAGTTGAAGAAAACGATCTTATCTTTCACCTGTTCAGCTGGTAGCTTGTCATATTCTTCCATGGATTTTACCATAATAATCTCACCGGAGACATCTTTTCCGCCAGTACCTTCAGAGTTTCCAAGAGAAAGCATTTTGAGACTTTTCCATTTGCCATTGGAGGTTTTGATCTGAAGAGATTCTTTTCCTCTTTCCCAGACAGGGATCATGACTTCCTGAAGCCATACTTTGTCAGCACCTGCATCCCTGAGTTTCTGTGCTGCCCATTCTACGGCTTTTTCGTAAGATTGGGAACCGCTTAAACGATGACCTATGTTTTTGGTTAGTTCTTTTAATTCTGTATATCCTTTTCCATTATTCAGAATTTCCGTGGAAATTTTACTGAACTGTATGGAATCTTCTTTAGACTGCCCGAAAACAGCCATGCTTAATAGAAGCAATGTAGTTCCAACTATTTTTTTCATTTTACCAGTTTTTATCAATCATATAAATAAGCTGTGTCATTACAACAGATCCCAGAAGGAGTTCTCTGCGGTTTACTTTTTCGAAAGTATCTTCTTCCGTATGGTGGATGTCAAAATAACGTTGCGGATCAGGTACCAATTCTGCGGTAGGAACGCCTGTTTCATGAAGCGGGGCAATATCTGATCCCGAATATTTTCCTTCGAAATTATAAACACCATAAGGTAGAAAAAGATCGGTCCAGCTTTGAATCTGTTTTCTGTTTTGATCATCCATTTCCAGTGAGATTCCTCTCGGAGAAAAGCCTCCAGCATCAGATTCTATGGCAAAAAGATGCTTTTCATTCTTCTCTTTAGCTGTTTTCCCGTATTGTTTTCCGCCCTTCGTTCCGTTTTCTTCATTCGCAAAACAGACCGCCCGGATCGTATGGTTATTCTTAATTCCCAGTTTTTTAAACGTTCTGAGCACTTCTATACTCTGAACAATTCCGGCACCATCGTCATGAGCTCCTTCGCCTACATCCCAGGAATCCAGATGTCCTCCTACAACAATAACGCTCTGATCTTTTTTGCCTGTAATTTCACCAATAACAGAGTGGGAGAGTTTCTCACCTTTCATGCCACAGTTGGAATTGAGTTTGGCGGTAACTTTTTTGTTTTTTAACAATACTTCAAGTTCATCTGCGGTAGTATTTCCGATGGTTACAGCCGGTACTTTGGAAATGTTGTCATCATATCGCATATTACCTGTATGGGGAATATCATCAAACGCTGAAGACAACGATCTGATTACGGCAAATTTTCCGCCTTTTTGGGCTGTTAAATTGGCTGCGGTTCTTCTGTATGCTCCGGCTTCCCGGTATGAAATAAAAGTTTGTACATGTGATTGATTAAATGGGTAGTTAAAGAACACGATCTTATCCTTTACTTGATCTGCCGGAAGCCTGTCATATTCCTCTAAAGATCTTATCATAATCATTTCACCGGAAACATCTTTTCCACCCGTTCCTTCGGAGTTTCCAAGAGAAAGCATTTTGAGACTTTTCCATTTTCCATCTAGGGTTTTGATTTGGAGAGATTCTTTTCCTCTTTCCCAGACAGGGATCATGACTTCCTGAAGCCATACTTTGTCAGCGCCTGCATCCCTGAGTTTTTGTGCTGCCCATTCTACTGCTTTTTCGTAGGATTGGGAGCCGCTTAAACGATGGCCTATGTTTTTGGTTAACTCTTTTAATTCTGTGTATCCTTTTCCGTTATTGAGTATTTCCGTAGAAATTTTACTGAATTGTATGGAATCTTCCTCAGACTGACCGAAAACAGTCATACTTACCATTAGAAGTGAAAGGGTGACGGTCTTTTTCATTTTACCAGTTTTTATCAATCATCAGAATAAGCTGTGTCATGGCAACTGCACCAAGCAGCAACTCTCTTTTACTTACTTTATCGAAAGTATCTTCTACAGAATGGTGATAATCAAAGTATCTTTGGGTATCCACGACCAATTCGGCTAAAGGAATGTCCAGCTTTTTCAACGGAGAAATATCCTGAATGGCATCGGTTTGATCAAAATCATAAATGCCGTAAGGAAGGAAATAGCTTTTCCAATCAAATATCAATCTTCTTCTCTGAGGAGACATATCTAATGAAAACCCTCTTGGTGAATATCCTCCGGCATCTGTTCCTAAAGCAAAAATATGTTTTTCATCCCTCTTTTTAACGTACGCTGCATACATGTCACGTCCCTGTCCGCCGTTTTCACTGTTTGCGTATAGTACCACTCTGATCGTATGGTTATTTTCATAGCCCAGTGCTTTCAAGGTTCTCAATACTTCAATACACTGAACCACACCGGTACCGTCATCGTGGGCACCTTCTGCGAAATCCCATGAATCTAGCTGAGCTCCCAAAACAATGACTTTAGAATCTTTTTTACCTTGAATTTCAGCAATGATATTCGGATTGGTGGTGTCACCTTTTGATTCGGCAGACATATTTAATTTTGCGGTTACTTTTTGCTTTTTTAATAACTTTTCCAATTCATCAGCAGATCTTACTCCAATTGATAAAGCGGGAATTTTAACTTTATCATCAGGTTCATAATAGACCATTTTCGCATGAGGCGTATCATCGGATGCTGTTGTTAAAGATCTTATAATTAAAGCTTTTGCCCCTGTTTTTGAAATGACAGAAGCTGAAATTAATTTTGATTTTGCGGTAATTAAATAAGAATCACTGGTGTTAATGATTTTTGGATCGATCGGGAGATTAACGAAAACGATTTTATCTTTTAATTGTCCGACGGATAAAGAATTAAGCTCAGAAACAGTATTAATTTGAACAATTTCCCCTGTAAGATCTTTCCCTCCGGTTCCTTCAGAATTTCCAAAAGACAGCATTCTGATGTTTTTCCAATCTCCATTACCGGCTTTTATCTGTAGAGATTCTTTTCCTCGTATCCAAACAGGAACTTTTACCTCCTGTCTCCAGATCATTTCAATACCAGCATCTTTAAACTTCTTTTCGGCCCATTCTACGGCTTTCATATAGCCTGGCGTTGCACTGAAACGAGATCCTATACCTTTAGTTAATTCTCCAAGGTTTTCGTAAGCGGCTCCGTTGGTCATGATCTCATCCGAGATCTTTTTAAACTCATCTTGGTAGTTTAATTTTACAACGATTCCTTTTTTTACCGGCTTTTTTTGAGGTTTTTTTTGAGAAAATAAAAATCCACTCAAAAAGAGTGGAAGTATAATGAATATTTTTTTCATTTTTTATAGACCATTTCTTTTTCCGCTGATAAAAGTAGCGAAAAAATAGGAATATTTTAAGGTTTCATATCATACATCAGTAATGCTGTAACCAATTTTGGTTCAATGAATGTACATTTTGGTGGCATGCTTAGTTTAAGGTCTGAAATTTTAATCATATCATTAAAACTTACAGGATAAATTCCGAAACCTACTTTTCCTTCACCATTGTCTATTTTTTCTTTTAAAATATTAATTCCCTGGATGTTAGATGTCCCTTTTATATAGGAGATTTTGTCTGAACTGTCAGAGTTTTCAATCTTCAGAATATTTTTAAAGATGTATTTATCTAAAAGATGGTGGTCAACATTATCCAATGACATTTCTGCAGAACGGAGGTCATGTTTTACGTGAAGTGAATAGAACTTTCCGTCCATATACATTGACATATGGAATTTCTGTGAAGGAAAATATGCCGTTTCTCCTTTTTCATGAATCAGAAAATACTTTTCAAGCTCCTGTAAAAAGTCTTCTTTCGAAATGCCGTCAATATCGCTTAAAATCCTGTTGTAGTCATGAATTTTAATCGACTGGTTGGAAACGATAAAACTGTATACAAAATTATACGCTTCCGTACCGTTATGTCTCTTGTTTTTGTCTTTATTACGTTTTGCATTCAGAGCGGTAGAACCGATCCTGTGGTGACCATCTGCAATGTAGAATGAATCAATCTGATCGATCACTTCTTTAAACTGCTGTAGTTTCAGACGGTTGTCGATACGCCATATTTTATGTCTGATGCCTATAGAATCCACATGGTTGAAAATCGGAACGTTTTTCTCCTCATGGTTCATCAGCAATTCAATTTTTGAATTGGAAGGATAGGTAAGCAGTACAGGTTCAGCCTGCAGATTTACTTTCTCCAGATAATGAGCCAGTTTTTCTTTCTTTTGAGGGATGGTACTTTCGTGCCTTTTAATTTTCCCGTTCCAGAAATCTTCTATGCTGGCAAGGCCTAGCAGGCCTCTGAACACCTGTTTACTGGGATAGATCTGCTCATAAAGATAATAAGCCGAACTGTCCTGGACCAGTGTTTTCTCTTCCAGAAGTTCTTCAAAAGTAGAACGTATTTTTCTTAAGTTCCGGTCAATATCTTTAGATTTACTTACAACATAAGGTTTTATCATATTGATGTAAGTATTTTCAACTTGAGCCTTCTCCGCAATCTCTTCCTGGGTAAAATTGTCAAGAGGATGCGTAGGGAAAGTGCTCTCAAAGTCTTTATGAGGTCTTATTCCACGGAAAGGTTTAAAAACAGGCATATTTTATTTTATAATTTCTTTTTGTAGCTTAATAATTTGTTCTGCAAGCTCAACTCCGATCTTTTCCTGAGCATCTACCGTGTTTCCTCCTACATGCGGAGAAAGCGATAATGATGGATTCATCAGTAAAAGGACTTCAGGATTGGGTTCGCGTTCGAAAACGTCCAATGCTGCACCGGCCACTTTACCGGATTCAATATAATCGATCAGAGTTACCTCATTGATCACACCGCCTCTGGCAGTATTTACAATATAAACGCCGTCTTTCATTTTCTCAAACTGGGCGGTATCTATGATATATTCATTCGTTTGCGGAGTATTGATACTGATAAAATCTGCATTACTCAGGAATTCATCAGAATCAGTCGTGGAAGTTACTTCAAAATGAACTGACTGTCCGTCAAAAAAATCCAGTGTAAGTGTTTTTGTTTTAACTTTACGGGTCAATACACTTACTTTCATCCCTAAGGCAATTCCCATCTTTACGACTTCCTGGCCAATACTTCCAAACCCTATCACTCCTAATGTTTTTCCTGAAAGCTCATAGGCGTTGCTGAATGATTTTTTCATCGCATTGAAATGAGTTTCTCCTTCTAAAGGCATTAATCTGTTGGATTCGTGAAGAAACCTTGCCAATGAAAAGAAATGTCCAAAAACCAGTTCTGCCACTGATTTTGAAGACGCATTAGGGGTATTGATTACTTGTATTCCTTTGCTTTTTGCATATTCTACATCAATATTATCCATTCCGATACCGCCTCTCCCAATAATTTTCAGGCCGGGGCAGGCATCAATAATATCTTGCTTCACTTTAGTTGCGCTTCTTACCAGAAGAACGTCCACGTTGTTTTCGTTGATAAAATTGATCACGTGGTCCTGGGCAACTCTGTTGTCCAGAATTTCAATTCCTGCTTCCTGTAAGGCTAATTCCCCTGCTTTGGAGATTCCATCGTTAGCTAAGACTTTCATAGTTTATTTAATTTAAAATTCAAAGATTGAAAAATTTTAAATAGGCCTGCAAATTAATCAATTTAAATTAACTGCATTTCCAGCTTTCTATCTTTGAATTTTTTAATACTTACATTGATTAGTTTATGGACTGCATTACGTCTACCAATACCTGTACGCTTTCAATCGGTAAAGCATTATACAGACTGGCTCTGTAGCCTCCAAGGCTTCTGTGTCCGTTCAGTCCACTGATTCCTGCCGCTTTCCAGGCATTGTCAAATGCTTCTTTTTTACTTTCGTCTGTGATCTGGAAAGAAACATTCATTAAAGAACGGTCTTCTTTTACACAAAATGCTTCAAACAGAGGGTTTCTGTCTATTTCATCATACAAAAGTTTTGCTTTTGCTTCATTTCTTTTTTCAGCAGCAGCAATTCCTCCGTTTCTTTCAAGATGCTGAAGTGTCAATAACGTAGCATACACAGGGAAAACAGGAGGCGTATTGTACATTGATTCTTTTGAAATATGCTGAGAATAATCTAGTATAGACAACATATTTTCTCTTCCTGTTTTTCCAAGGATTTCTTTTTTAATCACCACTAAGGTAACTCCTGCAGGTCCCATATTTTTCTGAGCACCGGCATAAATCAGATCAAATTTAGAAAAATCCAGTTGTCTTGAAAAAATATCAGAACTCATATCACATACCATCAATGTATCCACTTCCGGAAAAGACTTCATCTGGGTTCCGTAGATGGTGTTGTTTGAAGTACAGTGGAAATAATCATATTCTGAAGATACCGTATAATCTTTCGGAATGAATGAATAATTTTTTTCTTTTGAAGAACCTACCACATCCACTGTTCCCAGCTTTTGAGCTTCTTTGATAGCTCCTGCTGCCCAGGTTCCGGTATTGATATAAGCGGCTTTTCCTCCTACCTTCATCAGGTTGTAAGGAACCATTGCAAACTGCAGGCTGGCACCCCCTCCTAAGTATAAAACTTCATAATCATCACCCAGATTCATTAATCTTTTTACAATGGCACGCGCCTCATCCATAACAGCAACGAAATCCTTGCTTCTGTGGGAGATCTCTAAAAGAGAAAGCCCGATACCATTAAAATCTAAAATAGCTTCTGCTGATTTTTCGAATACCTCCTGAGGTAAAATACATGGTCCTGCGCTGAAGTTGTGCTTTTTGCTCATATTTTTATTTTTTGGTTGTGCAAGAACTTGCGGACTTGCATTTTACTAGATTTATTTAAGATTTATAGGTAAAAAAGCCGTCCCATACTTCATGAGACGGCGTTTTTTTATTCACCGTGTAAAAACGCTTTTTTATTAAGCAGCGCTTCTTCAGATTCCACATGATCTTCATCCGGAACACAGCAATCTACCGGGCAAACGGCCGCACACTGTGGTTCCTCATGGAATCCTTTACATTCTGTACATTTGTCTGTAACAATAAAATAAACATCATCGCTTACAGGTTCCTGCGGTGCATCTGCATTTACAGTAAGACCTGACGGCAATGTGACAGTACCTTTAAGCTCAGTACCCTCGGAAGCTTTCCAGTCTACTGCTCCTTCATATATTGCATTATTTGGACACTCCGGTTCGCAGGCCCCACAATTAATGCATTCATCAGTTATTTTAATAGCCATCGCTAATTTTTTTTAAATTTGCACAAAATTACAAAATATTCCCCAATTTTACAGCAATTATGAATATTGAAAAACAAGTTTTAGGACTTATTAAGCTAGGCGATTATATAAAAGAGTTTTTAGCAAAGAATCCAGAAGGATATAATGATAATGATTTAGATTTTGAATTATTGTTGAAGAAATCTGAAATTGAAAATCCGTGGTTTACTATTGATAATCAGAAATTTGCCTTACAGCAGTGGTCAGGTTTACTCACTGAGGAAAATATAAAAAACTGGCTTAAAGACTATTCGATCTCCAAGATCACCAAAAGGGTAGGACTTATTTTGGCGGGGAATATTCCTTTGGTAGGATTTCATGATGTGATATCGGTGGTGCTGAGCAATCATATTCCGGTGATCAAACTTTCTTCAAAAGATAAGTATATGGTTCCGTTTTTACTGAAAAAATGGAAAGAATTTTCTGATAATCAAGTTGATTATGAGTTTGTTGAACGGTTAAAAGATTTCGATGCAGTAATTGCTACCGGCAGTAATAATACGGCAAGATATTTAGAATATTATTTTAAAAACAGCCTAAGCATCATCCGTAAAAACAGAACTTCTGCGGCAGTACTGAAAGGGGATGAAACCCCGGAAGAACTGCAATTGCTGGCGAAAGATATTTTCCAGTATTTCGGGTTGGGATGCAGGAATGTAACCCGTATCTTTATTCCGGATGACTTCCTGATTGACAGGCTGTTTGAAAGCTTTATTGAGTATAAGGATATTATCAATCATAATAAATATGCGAACAATTATGATTATAACAGGGCTGTGTTTTTATTGAATCAGGATAAATTCTGGGATAATAATTTTGTGATGCTGAAAGAGGATGATAAATTATTCAGTCCACTTTCTGTTGTTCATTTCAGCAGATATTCTTCGTTAGATGATGTTAAAAATTTCATTGCTGAAAACGGAGAAAGTATTCAGTGTATCGTGGCTAAAGAAGAGTTGGGTCTGGATTCAATCCACTTTGGGGAGGCTCAAAACCCGGGCCTGGATACATATGCAGATAATGTAGATACGATGAAATTTTTGGAATTGGTTTGATTTTCGTATCTTCAATCACTTATTTCACCCAATCCAAGAAATCAATAGTATGAAAAAATTAATGTTAGGACTTGTTGTTCTTTTCGGACAGTTTTTCTTTGCACAAGAAGTGGTAAACATGAAAGTGCAGGAGAGTCAGAAAACAGCTCCGCAGTCGGAACTGAGCAAAGAAAAAATCAAATTGTATAACGGGAAATTCTTTGAATTTGTCAATGCATTAAAGTCTTCAGACCGTAAGGCGATGGACGAATTGATTTCTGAAAAAGTAAAAACCTTAGTTACTGATGATGTCCTCAAGAAAGTTAAAGATGGAATTGATGTTACGAAAAAATTTGAGGTTTTAAAATCTGACTATATGCCTGTGGCAGACGGTTCTAATTATCCGGTGATTCAGTACAAATATGAAGGAGATTCAGCTGCTCAGGGAGTAGTAAGTGTTGTGTTTGAGGAAAACGGTAAAATATTAGGGGTTAAACCCTTAAGTAAGAGTGAATAATTAAAAAAATATAAATTATGATGACAGATGTTTTAGTTGCGAATTCCACCGACGTGGAAAAAGCAAGTTTTTATAAGAAAACATACCTGCATGTTGCTTTGTCAATTCTTGCATTTATAGGAGTTGAAACTGTTTTATTGAAAATAGTTCCAGAGCAGCTTATTTTTGCCATGTTCGCCCAGCGATATATATGGCTTTTAATAATAGGTGTTTTTTGGCTGGCTTCCTTTTTAGCGAATAAATGGTCGCTTTCACAAAGCAGGTCAACACAGTATTTTGGACTTGGATTCTATATTCTGCTTGAAGCAGTTATTTTCCTGCCGCTGATTTATATCGCAATGGTGTATTCCGGGCCGAAAGTTATTTTCCAGGCTGCAACGTTAACGGTAGCGATGTTTGCAGGGATTTCTGCAGTCGCATTTACTTCGAAGAGAGATTTTTCTTTTTTAAGAAACGTCATCGTTATTGGAGGATTTATTGCTCTGGGATTAATTGTAGGCGGAATGCTTTTCGGATTTAATCTTGGACTGTGGTTCTCGGTAGGAATGGTAATTTTAGCTTCGGCAACGATTTTGTATCAGACCAGCAAGCTTAAAGATTCGTATGCTACCAATCAGTATGTGGGAGCTTCTTTACAGCTTTTTGCTTCGATCATGTTATTGTTCTGGTATCTTTTGAGTATTTTAATGAGCAGAAGAAGCTAAGACGATAAAAAAAATAATAAACCCAAAAAATCCTGATGTTAATTCATCGGGATTTTTACTTTTTTAGGAGTAGTATGTTGGATAGAGACTACTTGTCAATGGAGCCTAAAACTTTCTGAGCAAAAGAATTTAAAGCATCTTTTTCGCTCATTCCGTTTTGTACATTGGCGTGAACTTCTAAGGCTCCGCAAATGTTGGTAATCAATTCTCCGGCAACGTTTAAATCTTCTTCACTGGTTCCTCTGAACTCAGAGAAGCTTTCTAAAACTTCCAGTGTTTTTTCAAGGTTTTCAGGCGTCTGATTCTGATAAAATTGTCTTATTACAGGTAGTTTCATATTATAATTCGTTAAATAAATTAATTAAACTTTCCGCCTGGTTAGACTGAACCTGATTCACCAATTCACCGTTTTTGAAGATAGCGAAAGTAGGTAAGTTATCCACTTTTGCTAATTTTCTGCTTTCCGGAAGTTTCTCAGCGTCTACGTATAAAAATGGAATACCTTCATTTTCAGAGGCTAATTTTTTGAACTTCGGTTTCATGATTCTGCAGTTTCCACACCAGGTTGCCCCATATTGAACGACTACTTTTTCATTATCGGTTACGATATTTTGTAAGGTATCTTCTGTTAGTTCTGTATACATCTGTTATATTTTTCAAATTTAACAATGTAGCAATTTAATAATTTACCAATCTAAATGAGATTTTTCGTGAACATTCATTAGTAAACTATTTGGATGCTCAAAATACATTATTAGACAATTAGATTGCTACATTGTTATATTAAAATTTTAGTTTTTTGCTAAATATTCAGCGGTAGAGTTTCTGTCAGCTTTCATAGCATCTTTTCCTTCTTCCCAGTTAGCAGGACAAACTTCTCCATGCTTCTGAACGTGAGTATAAGCGTCGATTAATCTTAAATATTCTTTTACATTTCTTCCAAGAGGCATATCGTTTACAGACTCGTGGAATACTTTTCCAGTTTCGTCAATTAGGTATGTTGCTCTGTAAGTAACGTTAGAACCTGTGAAGTTTTCATTACCTTCTTCATCATATTCGAAATCCTGATCTACAATTCCTAAAGCGTTAGCCAATTGTCTGTGTGTATCTGCCAAAAGAGGGTAAGTAACTCCTTCAATACCTCCGTTGTCTTTTGCTGTGTTTAACCATGCAAAGTGTACTTCGTTAGTATCACAAGAAGCACCGATTACTTTTGTGTTTCTTTTTTCGAATTCACCTAAAGCATCTTGGAAAGCGTGAAGCTCAGTCGGGCATACGAAAGTGAAATCTTTCGGGTACCAGAATAAAATAACTTTTTGTTGGTTTTTAGTGGTTTCTTCGAAGATGTTGATTCTAAGATCATCACCCATTTCAGACATTGCGTCAATTGCTACATTTGGGAATTTTTTTCCTACTAAAGACATAATTTTCGGTTTTTATATTTAAATTTTCTGATGCAAATATAGAAATATTCTGTCTATCGAACAAATCAATATCGATAAATAGAATCTATAATTGTTTTTGATTGATCCTAAAGAAAAAAGCCCTGAATTCAGGGCTTTTCATTATCTTTTAATAACCAAATACTTCGGTTAGATTAAGCTTTTTCACTTCTCCGAGTTTTTTCATATCGGCTTCGTTCACTTTATCCTGAGAGGAAACAATACAGTATGTATAGTTTTTACCTTTCATCTGTTTGTCATGAAAATTACTAATGTCCGTGAACGCCAGCTTCGGAGCCTGCTCGTACACATTCTTTCTCATGTCAAAATTATTTCCAAGCTTTTGGGCTTTTAAATAAGAGAAGATGATTCCATCCTGAGTAATTCTTTCAGAAGCGATGGTTTTTTTCAATCCGCTTTTTGCTGTTTCAAATAACTGATCTGATTTTGGAAGATCAGTAAGAAGTTCGTTCATCGCGGTTGTAGCCTCATTGAATTTATCAGCCTGAGTTCCAACGTACGCCATTACCATATCCTTATCTTCTTTTTTGCTTGGAAGTGCAAAGTAAGAATAGGTTGAGTAGGCTAATGCTTTAGACTCTCTGATGGTCTGGAACACGATAGAACCCATTCCGCCACCAAAATAATTATTGAATAAGCTTACGGTAGGCGTTGTTGATGAATTATACTGATCAGCATTTCTTACCCAGAAAACTTCGGCCTGCACCATATCATAATGAGCAAATAAAACCTTGTTCTTATCGGTTGGGATCTGAGCAAAAGTTTTAGATTTTGGAAGTTCTTTCAGGGTAGTAGGTAGTTTGTGTACCGTTGTCAGAGCGGCCGTAACTTCATTTCCGGATTTTGGTCCGTAATATAATACCCTGTGCTTATTATTGAACAAGTCATGAAGTACATTAATAAGGTCTTCTGCCTTTAACGCATCCAGTTCAGCATCACTTAATACGTTGTTGAACGGGTTTTGAGGACCATACTGCGCGTAACTTCTAAGTCCGGCCATAATGGTTCCTTTGTTCTGTTTTGCGTTCGCTCTGGCCTTCTTTAACCTGATTTTATAAGCATCCAATGCTTCCTGATCTGCCTGACAGTTTTTGATCAGATCTTCAAACAGAGAAGCGGTTTGGGCAAAGTTTTCATTTAGCCCTTCGAGAGACACATAGGTTTCTTCATTTCCGGCGCTTACATTAAAGCTTGAAGCCAGTTTGTAGAATTCTTTACTGATGGTTTCAGAAGATTTGTTTTTTGTTCCCAGGTATTGAAGGTATTCTGCTGCCAGAGGAAGAATTTTATTGTTCCATTTCCCGGAATCAAAGTGATAATATAATCTGAACAGGGCGTTATCCGTATTTTTTACAGACAATACATCTACACTTCCTAATTTGTTTTTGGCGATATCTTTATCATAGTTCAGCCATACCGGAGCAATAGCGTTTTCCGGCATTTCATCGATCTTTTTAAGGAAAGGTGACTGATCTTCTCTGTTTACAGAAACGGGAGTAATTGTAGGCTTATCTACTTTTACAATGCTTTTGTCTTCACCTTTTCTCTTGTAGATCGCTACATAATTGTTGTTTTGAAGATACTTTGCAGCGAAATCCATAATATCCTTTTTGGTAAGTTTGGATATTTCGTCTACATATTCCAAAGAAGCTTTATGATCAATATCAGAAGTAAATTCATCCATCAGGATACTTGCTCTTGAAGAATATTTTTCATCTTTCTGAATGATACTTTTCTTTTCATTATTAACAATAGACTGAATCAGGTCATCCGAGAATTCCCCTTTTCTAAGTTTGTCAATTTCCTGAAGAAGAAGGTTTTTCACTTCGTCTAATGATTGTCCTTCGGTAGGTTTCCCCTGTAATAAAAGAACTGAATAGTCTTTTAAAACATATGGGAAAGCATAGGCTCCTAATAATTTTTGTTTTTTTACTAAGTCAAGATCAATTAATCCAGCCTGTCCGTTGGTAAGCATATTACCTACTAAATTAAGTAATCTCGCATCTTTTGTGGTGGCACCCGGAAATCTGAAGCCAAGCATTACATTTTCAGGATTTGGACCTACTACTTCTTTAACGATTGGTGCAGTGATTGATTTTTCCTGTCCTACCTTATATTCAGGAACCGTTTTAGGTTTCATATAAGAAAAGGCTTTATCTATCTTGGCAATCATTTCATCAGGGTTGAAATCTCCGGACATAATGATTCCCATATTATTAGGAACATAATAACTGTTGAAATAATTTCTGATGGCATTAAGAGAAGGGTTCTTTAAATGCTCGATCGTTCCGATGGTGGTTTGCTTTCCGTAGTTGTTATTAGGAAATAAGCTGGCAAACATCATGTCATACACTTTGTCAGCATCATCATCAAGAGATCTGTTCTTTTCCTCGTAAACTGCCTCCAGCTCTGTATGGAAAAGTCTTAAAACAGGCTCTCTGAATCTTTCTCCCTGTACAGCCAGGAATTTATCCACTACATTAGCAGGAATATCTTCTGTGTATACGGTTTGTTCAAAAGAGGTGAAGGCGTTTGTTCCATCAGCACCCATTCCGGCCATCATTTTGTCGTACTCGTTGGCGATGGCATATTTTGCAGCTTCCCCGGAAACTCTGTCAATTTCCTTATAAATTGCTTTTCTTTGAGTTTCGTCTGTTGTTTTATTGTATTTCTCGTAAAGAGCATCAATCTGGTCTAATAGAGGTTTTTCTTTTGCCCAGTCTTTAGAACCGAATTTATCCGTTCCCTTAAAAAGCATATGCTCCAGGTAATGGGCAAGTCCTGTATGATCTGCGGGGTCAGTTTTACTTCCTGCTTTTGTCGCAATATAAGCCTGGATTCTTGGATCTTTACTGGTTGGGCTTAAAATAACAGTCAACCCATTTTTTAAGGTATAATATCTTGCTGAAGTAGGGTCGTTGGTGACGTACTTATAGGAGTAGCCATTCGATTTAGCTTCCTTCCATTGGAAATCCTGTCCGTAAGCATAGCCCGTGAAACTCGCCGCAGCAATACTTGTTACAATTGTGATTCTCTTAAAAAAATTCATGTGTTATAGTCGTATGTTTATATAATAATTATATTTAATTGAATTTAGCCAACAGATCTTTAATTCTTTTCATCGCTTCTGTAAGGTCTTCTTCCGATGCAGCATAAGAGAATCTGATACATTCAGGACTACCGAAAGAAACGCCACCTACACATCCGACACGTGCATTTTCCAACAGGAACATGGCGAAATCATCAGAATCTTTTATCTCTGTTCCGTCTAAAGTTTTCCCGATATAATAAGAAATGTCCGGGAAGAAGTAGAAGGCTGCTTTCGGCAGTAATACTTTAAATCCTGGAATTTCTTTCATGAGGCCATACACAAGATCTCTTCTTTTTTTGAAGGCATCAATCATGTATCTATATTCAGATGGATCTGTCATTAGCGCTGTGATAGAAGCTCTCTGTGCTACCGTATTCGCGCCGCTGGTCATCTGTCCCTGTACTTTCTCACATGCTTTCGCCAGCCATTCCGGGCAGGCAGAATATCCGATTCTCCATCCTGTCATGGCAAACGCTTTAGACATTCCGTTGATAACGGCAGTCTGCTCATATACTTCAGGGAATTGGGCGATAGAAGTAGTTTTTGTTTCGTAGTTGATGTATTCATAGATCTCATCAGAAATCACAGTTACATGTGGATATTTGGCAATTGCTTTTGCCAGAGATTTCAACTCGTCATATGTATAATATCCACCGGAAGGGTTACACGGAGAACTGAAAAGAATAGCTTTTGTTTTTTCAGTAATCGCTTCTTCCAGTTGTTCCGCAGTGATCTTGAAATCAGTGATGTAGGAAGCGGGAAGCATGACAGAGTTTCCACCCATCATTTTTACCATTTCATCATAGCTTACCCAATAAGGAGCGGGAAGCAATACTTCATCTCCGTCATTAACGATGGCTGCCAAAACATTTAAAATAGCTTGTTTGGCACCGTTTGATACACAGATCTGGGTAGGTTTATATTCGAGGTTGTTATCTCTTTTTAATTTATGAACGATCGCCTGGCGCAGTTCTAAAAATCCCGGAACAGGAGAGTAGTGGCTGTAGTTTTCGTTGATGGCATCAAAGGCTGCCTGTTTTATATTGTCTGGAACATCAAAATCCGGTTCGCCAAGGGTCAGGCTGATAACGTCTATTCCGTTGGCTTTCATTTCTCTGGCTTTGTTAGACATTACAAAAGTCTGAGAGTAGCCTAGTCTTTTTACTCTATCTGAAAGTTTGTCCATGTAGTATTTTTGAATTGTAACAAATATATAATAAAAACATCTTGCCGGGAAATAAAAACAATTCTAGTTTATAAGAATTTTGTCAGGTTTATATTAAATCATTAGATTTGGAAATAAGATTAAATGACCGGCTTTTACGGCATTTAACGGTATTGTAACCAAATTAGTATTGAAAATGTACAGATTATTGTTTTTATTATTTGCAACCCTTTTTTCAGCGCAGAACTATCGTTTTGTATATGAATATAAAATGAAGCCGGACGCCGGAAAGAAAGATTCCGTAGTGACGGATTACATGAATCTGGATACGGACGGTAAAAAATCTTATTTTTATAATGCTGTAAAATATGAGAGAGATTCTGCGTATACTGCCGATAAAAACAATGCCGCGCTCTTTCAGAGTAAACATTATGACCAGAACTTAAATTATATCATTGAAAAACAGTATGCTAAAAAAACAGTGAATTTCTATGATAAATTTAAAAGCGTCAATCTGCTGATCACAGAGAACGATGCTCCGAAATGGAAAATAGAAAATGAATTTGCAACCATTAATACTATGAACTGCCAAAAAGCAACAACCGACTATAAAGGTAGAAAATGGGAGGCGTGGTTCAGTAAAGAATATCCTATCAGTGATGGTCCTTATAAGTTCAGCGGACTACCGGGAGTTGTTTTAAAATTGAAAGATGCTGATGATAACCATGTTTTTAATTTAATACAAATCAAAAAAATACAATCACTTTTTGCACTTGTTCCTAAGAGCAGCAAACAGGTGACAAGAGAAGAATATAAAAAGATTATAAAAAACTATACCTTCATTGCCGCTGATGACATCCAGAGCATGAATATGGATTCCAAAGCGGGAATGATGAGCATTCAGTTAAAAGACGGGTATATTGGTAAGTTTGATACCAATCAGCTGAAAAAAAGCGGTGCCGGAATGGATGCTGAAATTGCCAAAAGGTTACGGAAAACAAATAATCCCATTGAAATGGATTAAAAATAAAATAAAAGACTGCTAAAAGGCAGTCTTTTTTTATATACCCGCCTTCAAAATTTGAATAAAGCCAATAAAAAGTTATTTTTGCAGATTATAATAATTCACATGTCTACATCGTTACTATTAAAATACTTTCCGGATCTTACCGAAACACAGATCGAGCAGTTCACATCATTGGAATCCCTTTATCATGAGTGGAACGAAAAGATCAATGTGATTTCCAGAAAAGATATGGAATCGCTTTACGAAAAGCATATTCTCCATTCTTTGGGAGTTGCCAAGGTAATGGTATTCGAGCCGGGAACCAGAGTGCTGGATATCGGAACCGGAGGTGGTTTTCCGGGAATTCCTTTAGCGATATTATTTCCTGAAACAGAATTCACTTTGGTGGATTCTATCGGAAAGAAAATCACCGTAGTTAATGCAGTTGCTGAAGGAGCCGGACTGAAAAACGTAAAAGCCATCCACGGAAGAGCTGAAAAAGTAAAAGAAAAGTTTCATTTTGTAGTCAGCAGAGCGGTAACGCAGATGCCGGAATTTCTGAAATGGCTCAAAGGGAAATTTGAAAAAGAACAGATTAATTCCAAACACAACGGTGTTTTATACTTGAAAGGCGGAGAGCTTGCAGAAGAGCTTGCCGGAATTAAATGTGAAATTTACAACCTTAAAAATTATTTTGATGAAGAGTTTTTTGATACTAAAAAAGTGGTTTATGTATCAAAAGGGAATTTTAATTCTTAATTTAATAGGATTGAGTGATATTTTTTGCTTAATATTGATTGATAATCAAAAATAACGATAACGTCATGAAAAAACTTTTACGTCTAGCGTTTTGTGCACTGTTTTTAGGATTATTTCTAATTTCTTGTGATGATGATGATTATCAAACCGTTGAATCTGTGGATAAAATAAAGATAGACAGTGTAAAAATTGTTAAAGATACCATGGATGTTTTTTCCATACAGCATATCAAGACGTATTCCACATATCCTTCTCATTGCGAAGGGTTTTATGGCTACGACTATGTGTATGATACCAAATTTGACAGAACTGTTACTTCATACAAATACAGATCAAGCGGACCGTGTGGACAGGGGAGTTATACTGCTGCCAGCCAGATTAATTTCAGTCCGCAGCAGACAGGTACCTATACTTTTAGATTCTGGAATGGAGGCAATAACTGGATTACCAAAACAATTGTAGTGGAATGATAATGAAATGGATCATGTTAATCTGTCTGATGGCTGCAGGGGCGATATTTGGGCAAAAGATTAACTGGAAGGAAGATCAGAAACTGGTTTGGGACAATTTTAAAAGTTCCGTAAACAGAAAAAGCAATCCCGATGTGGTAGCGTATACACATTGCGGGTGGGAATATTCCGTAGTGAAGTCTACCAATCCAAAATCTCCCGTTACCATTGAAATTACGACTATTTTCAATGAAGACAAATCCTGGAAAGATGTAAAAAGGATTAATGATTATGTACTGCTGCACGAGCAGAAACATTTTGATATTGCAGAAATATTTGCCAGAAAACTTCGAAAAGAAGTCAGTGAAAAGATCAAAACCTCCGGAGATTTCGATAAAACTTTCAAATCGGTTTACAATACGATATCTACAGAGTACAGAAATTATCAGATCTCCTATGACAAAGATACCCAGCACGGAATGAACAAGGAGAAACAGGCAGAATACAATGCTGCTATTTCTGAACAATTAGAAAACCTAAAAAGCTATAAAGCCTCTTGAAGTTCCTCAATAAAATCATCGACGAATTATTAGTACAAAACACAGATTTATCGGTGTTTAATATCATTCTGCCCGGAAAACGTCCTATTGTATTTATCCGGCAGATTTTAGAAGAAAATAATTATTCGGGATTTCTTCCCAACTTTTTTACAATAGAGGAACTGATCGACAGGATTGCAGATAAATTGCCCATTCAGGGGATTTCTTTGTGGCTTTTTTCGTTTGATGTGTATCAGAGTATGAATTTCATTCCCAGAGAAAGTTTTGCAGATTTTTTAAAATGGTTTCCCACCTTACAAAAAGATTGGGACGATATTTTAAAGTTTTCTGATAGTGATGAAGCGGTGCTTCAATATATGTTTGATGAAGAGCGGATAAAAGAATGGGCACAGGATCTGGGTGATGATGAAGATGTTCCAAGAAGGAAATTCCTTAATTTCTGGAAAAATATGACGGTTTTCCTTCCTGCGTTAAAGAAAAAGCTGCAGGAAAAGAATTGGGCGACTTCAGGAATGATTCACGAAGAAGCAAAATCTAAAATTGAAGCCTTTGCTAAAAATAATACCGAACAGTTTGTTTTTTGTGGGTTCAATGCTTTTACCCCTGTGGAAGAAAAGCTGGTGAGAAACCTGCTGCAATGGGATAAAGGACAATGTTTCTTTCAGGCAGACCGCTATTATTTTGATGACGAAAGACAAGAGGCAGGAAAATTCCTGAGAAATCATATAACATGGAAAGAATTTAATGACAGCAGAGCTTTTCAATGGATTGAAGATGATTTTAACCAGCCTAAAAATATAAAAGTTTACGAAGTTTCGGGGAATGTGGCCCAAACTAAAATCCTTCCGGAAATATTCAAGGAAATTACCAATAAAACCTTTTCAAACACAGCCGTGGTGTTGTTAGATGAAAATCTATTGCCTGCAAGCTTAGATGTGATGTATGGTGTTGATCATCTAAATATTACCATGGGATTTCCGCTGAAAAATTTATCATTCTCCAATGCGGTGAAACAACTTTTTTACCTGCAGAAGCAGTTAGAAAAAAATAAATCTTCTTATTATTACAGGGATATATTTCCGATTCTTGAAGAACTTCCCAAATCTGCTGAAGATGGAGAGATTATCAGTCAGTTTAAAGCTAAAATAGAGGAAAGAAATATCGTTTATATATCCAGAAAGCTTTTGCATGAGCTGCTGAGCGAACTTTCTTATTTTAATTTGCTTCAGAAAGCAGATTCTGTAAGCGCATATCTCGATGAGTTTATTGCCTTCTGCCGCCAGGTGAAATGGCTGGAGATCGATGATATTCAGTATGAAAATGTATCTCATTTTGAAAATGCCTTCAGGATAATCAAAAACCAGCTTACTCCATACGATTTTGAGATTAAAATGGAAACCCTGGAGATTTTGATCAATCAGCATATTAATTCTGAAAGTATTGACTTTCAGGGAGAGCCTTTGCGTGGGCTTCAGATTATGGGACTTCTGGAAACGCGTCTTCTCAATTTTGAAAACGTGATCATGCTTTCTGTGAACGAAGGAAAGCTTCCATTGGGAAATTCACAGAATACCTATATTCCATTCGACATCAGAAGATTTTTTGATCTTCATACCTTTCTTGAAAACGACAGTATTTATGCCTACCATTTTTACAGGTTGATCCAGGATTCCAAGAATGTCCATCTGCTGTTTAATGCCTTAAGTTCCGGAGTAAATACTGGGGAAAAAAGCCGGTTCATCACGCAGATTGAAATGGAGAGTTCTCATCCTATTGAGCACCTGATTATTGAAAATTCTTCGGAGCCGATTACCACCCAGCCCATTGAAATTACGAAGACGGCTGTGGTGTTGGAAAAGCTTGAAAAGTGGAAAGAAAAAGTATCCGCTTCACATCTTACGAGCTATCTCTATAATCCTATTGATTTCTATCTTTCCAAGATTCTGAACACCTCTGAAACCGATGAAATTGAAGAAGAACTGTCTATAAAAAATTACGGGAATCTAGTGCATTACTCACTTCAAGAAGTATATGAAGTATTAAAAGGTAAGGTTTTAAAAGAAAGTGATTTAAACAATTCAATTAAAGCAATAGATCAATATGTTAATATTGCTATAGAAAAGCTTAAACACCAGCCGGAATTCTATGAAAAAGGGATGAATTACATCCATAAGGCCATTGCAAAAAAAGTAATCGAAAGCATTCTTACCTATGATCTTGAGTTGGTGAAAAGCGGAAATGCATTAGAAATTATTGACATTGAAAGGAGGTTTGAAAATGTTGATTTTTATCTGGCTGATAAAGATAAAATTTCGTTCTTTGGATTTATCGACCGCATCGACCGTCTTAATGGAACGTTGAGAATTATTGATTATAAAACAGCAAAAATAAAAAATCTCAGCGTAAAGATAGACGAAGATAATGTTGAGGAATATTTCCTTAACAGCGACCGTAAACAGGCACTACAGCTTTGTATTTATCAGTACGTCGTTCAGAGTCTTCCTGAGTTTTGGGGACTTCCGGTGGAAACAGGTATCTGGAGCTTTGCTGAAGCCAGAAAAGGTGTAATTTCTTTGCAATTTGATAAAGGAACGATTGATGATGCAATGCAATCGGTGAAAAATTTAATTCTTCAGATTTTAGATCCTGACCTTACTTTTATAGAGAATATAAAATCGTATATCAACTAAAATGCACCCCATTGCTGAAGTGCACTACTGTAAAGATTTGATATTGAGAAAAAACTGAATTTATAATTTTACTTTTTTACTGAGTATTTTTCCATTGTTTTGAATGACCTGAACCAGATACACGCCAGATTCTAAACTTTTAGATTCAAATTGTGTTGTACTTACGTCCTGATGAAGAATTAATGCTCCGGAAATACTGTAAATACTGATGTTTTTAATATCATTTTTTGCTTTCACCATAATCTGCCGGTTTTGGGTAAAGATATCTGGTTGTTCTTCAGACTTACCATTGCCTATTGTTTTGTTAAACTGCAAATTGTAGAACTCGGTGACGATTTCAAAAGTATATGGCTGATTTTCCAGGTCTTTGATAGCAATTCCTCCGTCTTTATCATATTGTTCTTTTGAAACTGTTTTCACTACATTTTTATTTCCATCGAAAATATTCACCGCAGACAGTTCATCCCGATTGATTTTTAAGGTAAGAACCCCATTGTTTTCAGATTGTACAATAGCTTCTTCCGTAATGGCAGCAGGAGTTGTTTTAACATAAGGAATCATTTTATTTTCATTGTTATGATCTGATACTTTCAATAAATAAACGCCATCCTGCAAAGAGGACAAACTACGGTCTGAACCTGTTTTTCCTGTCGCTTTTTCATGGTTAAAATCGGTAATTTCAACCAATTTCATTCCCTGAAGCTCCGGTTTTATTTGTGAAGAATAGGGTGGAGGCAAGGTAGATTGATTATTTCCTGCCTGTTTAGAAGTTAATACGGCCCATTCATTGAATAAACCACCGCTTCTAAGCGTATTTAATTTTGCATTGGAAGCCAGTACAAAAGGCAGAATTCCTCCTATATGTCCTAAAGGTCCCCAATAAAAAGAATCCAATTTATATTTATTCAAATCCCACCAGGCATAATATCCACGCTGAACCTCAATGGTTTTCGAAGTATTTTCAGGCGCAATGGCGAGGTCTACCGTTGAGTGTCCTAAAGTCATAGGCGTTTTGTTATACCAGTCATACACATCACTGGCTTTTAAGCACTTTCTGAATACGTGATTTGGATTATTCGTCACTTCATTCACAAATTGAGTTGTAAACAGTTTTCGCCAAATCACCGGACCCCACAATAATCCGCCGTTATCCTGAGTGACATGTTCATCATATTTTTGAAGATATTCCGGGGAAATCACTTCAGAGATATTGTTGGTATAGCTCTTATAGCCAATGTTATTACAGGTATTGACTACATTCGCGAGAAAAGAAGAAAAAGGATAGATATCTTTTTCCAGAACTCCTTTTTGAAGGGTAACTCCTGAAAAATCATACGGACCGTCTCCCATATAAGCATATTTGAATTGGAGATTACCCGGATTAGAAACACTTAATCTTTTTAGAGTAGACATTGCTGCATGAGCTCCCTGAGAATAACCTGTCAAGAAATATTCATTGTACCGCCTTATTCCTAATTGGGCTAACACTTTATTGGCTGCTGTTACGAAATCAATTGTAGCGCCGGCCTCCGTGGGATAGTGTACATACGGATGAACACCGTCTCCGCTTCCCATTCCGACATAGTCCGGAGCCATGACAATATAACCGTTCAGGGCATAAGACAACTCTACAACAAAACCTGCATACAGGACTCCTTTCAGGTTTGAAGGTACATTCTGACGGCTGTCTGTCGTTCCATGATCCGATACTACAGTGGAAAGCTTATAGTTGACATTGGGGTACATAACCAACCCGGTAGCTTTCACCAGCGTATTGTTTTCATTTTTAGTGTAGTAGGTTATTTTATACGCCTTTAAGCCTGTATTGAACCCGTTAAGGTAGCTTACAAAGTCAGGAGCATTCTGTTCTCCCAAATTTTGGGCAATGAAGTTGATTACTCCCTGAGGGGTCAGATCTAAATTCTTTTCAAAATTAACTACATCTCCGGCCTGTTGTGCAAAATAGTAAGGTGCAGCAAGGCTTAATAAAAATAAGGATATTTTTTTCATATTGATATTTTAAGTGATGATTAAGTTAAATATTTACATTAAATAAGCATCAGTGTTAATAGATCAACAACTATTCATTGAATATAAATTCCTCTTGAGGTGAGTAAAATAAAAGAGTCCGGCCAAATGACCGGACTCTTTTATACTATTTTGTTATCTTCTTAAAATGCGTTGATTCCTGTGATATCCATTCCGGTAATCAATAAATGAACATCGTGTGTTCCTTCATACGTAATTACTGATTCTAAGTTGGCCGCGTGTCTCATCATCGGGAATTCTCCCATAATTCCCATTCCGCCAAGGATCTGTCTTGATTCTCTTGCGATATCAATAGCCATTTTCACATTATTTCTTTTTGCCATTGAAATCTGTGCAGGACTCGCTTTATGATTGTTTTTAAGGGTTCCTAACTGTAGGCATAATAACTGAGCCTTAGTGATTTCCGTTAAAAATTCTGCTAATTTTTTCTGTTGAAGCTGGTAAGAACCAATAGGTTTTCCGAATTGCTTTCTTTCTTTAGAATATTGTACCGCTGTACAGTAACAATCAATTGCAGCACCGATTACTCCCCATGAGATACCATATCTGGCAGAGTTCAGACATGATAAAGGACCTTTCAGACCTGTAACTCCCGGAAGAAGATTTTCTTTAGGAATTTTCACGTCATTAAATACCAATTCTCCTGTTTGTGAGGCTCTTAAGCTCCATTTATTGTGGGTGGCAGGAGTCGTAAAGCCTTCCATTCCTCTTTCAACGATAAGCCCCTGTACTTTTCCTTCTTCATTTTTTGCCCATACTACGGCAATATCGCATAAAGGAGAATTCGTGATCCACATTTTAGCCCCATTTAAAAGATAATGGTCGCCCATATCTTTAAAATAAGTTTCCATAGAACCGGGATCGGAACCGTGGTTAGGCTCTGTAAGGCCAAAAGAACCGATCATGTCTCCGGAAGCCAGTTTGGGTAAATATTTTCTTTTTTGTTCCTCAGAACCAAATTCATTAATAGGAAACATCACCAAAGAACTCTGTACAGAAGCAGCTGAACGCACTGCAGAATCTCCTCTTTCCAATTCCTGCATGATAATACCATAAGAAATCTGATCTAACCCGGAACCTCCGTATTCAACCGGAATATAGGGGCCTAGAGCTCCGATTTTACCCAATTCTTTCATTAAGCCTGGCAAATCGGTGTGGTTTTGTGCAGCCTGATCAATCTGTGGCATTACAAAACTTTCTACCCAATCTCTTATCGATTGACGGATCAGTTTGTGTTCTTCAGTTAATAAAGCATCAATTCCGTAATAGTCGGGAATGCTTGTAAGAGGATAGTATGACATTTGTTTTTAATTTCCCTAAAAATAGCACTTTTCAGTATTCCGGGAAAATTTTTTTTGAAAGGCTTTTCATATCCTTTATTTTCACCTTTTTAATGAATAATTCTGGCGGAATTGTTCAGTCTATTTTTCATCGTCACTATCGTCATCCCGGTTTGAAATGGGATATTGACTGGTAGAATTGTGCACTTTGCTTTTAAATTTATACAGATACGGAGCCTTGTTGGCAGAGCCGTCGTACAGCTTTTCCAGCCTGTCAAGAATATTTAAGCTTAAGATCTTCCGCTGAAAATTGTTCCTCCTGAATTTCTCATTTAAAATCGTTTCATAAAGAGATTGCAGATCTTTCATGGTGAATTTTTCAGGCAGAAGATTGCTGGCTGCAACCTCCGTATTGATGTTCATCCGGAGATATTCAAGCCCCGTTTCTATCACGCGGTCATGATCGAAGGCCATTTGTGGTAATTTGCCAACCTCAAACCACTCACAGGTTTCATTGAATGCATCAGGAAAAGTATTGGCAATAGAAAAATCGATAAGGCTGCAATAGCCCACCGTAATAAAACGCTGAAAGATCCAGTGGTCTTTGGGTACTTCAATTCCTTTATTATTAAGTAAAATCTGATGCACATTATTTTCCGTACGGTCGATTCTCCCAAACGTATGAAACTGCTTTAAAAACAGGTCTTTTAGTTGGGTTCTTTCATATAATACCCTTGCAGCAGCCTCTCTGAGGTCTTCATCATTAAAGACAAAACCACCGGGAAGCGACCACAGATCCAAGTCGTGGTATTTTAAGAGCAAAACCTTCAGAATGTTATTATGAAAACCAAAAATAGTGCAGTCAACAGATACGTGTGCCACAAAATCTTTTGTATCAATAAGTTCCTGAAGTGTTTCTTTGTTTTTTGTATCCTTGATTTCCATGGCAGTAAAAATAAAATTATTTTTTATACTTTTTTCCTGGCAAGGTGAAAATATATTAAACTTATCGTAAGAAGCACGATTACAGCAAGTAAAATGTAGAGAGGATAATAGTTTAAGAGCTGTTTTCCGAACAATAATGACATAATAATTGAACTGACAGAGCTGCCCAGCGATGAAAAAATGACAATTAATGAAGTAAACAGATTTATTTTTTCCTTGTGGATCTGAGCAATCATTTTAGAATTGATAACAGGGTAGAGCGGCGCCAGAAATAGTCCGATGACAGGAAATAAAAACAAAAGTACTTTTGAGTTTTCAGAGTCAAAGTATTGTATTCCCAGAATAATAATCAAAACACTGATAATTAAAAAAATACAAAGCGTATAATAAGCAGGTAATGAAAATCTTTGAATAATATTCGCGGTAGCTATTCTTCCTGCATAAGAAAAAAGAGCCAGAAAAGAAGTGGCCTGCAAAGCAAAAAATGAATTGACCTTCAAATGATTTTTATAAAATGAAGGAAGCCATGAATTGAATCCCTGCTCTACAAAAACAATAAAAAATACAACTCCTAAAAAGCTAACAATTACAGGATTAACAAATTTAGAAAGTTCTGAAATAATACTTTCTTTATCCACTTTCTGAGGTTCTGAAATCTCCAGTTTTGAAAATAAAAATATAGTCACTGCACAAATCATGGATATGGATAAGAAGCCAAATTTCCAAAATTCAGAATATTGACTTGATATCAGCCATCCAAAACCTGTATTAACTACAAAAATACCAATCATGAACGACGCTTCGACGCTATTCATCATCTTGGCAAGAGATTTTTCGTCTGAAATATTGTTCCTGATAATCCCAAAAACACAAATCTTGCCGATCGCAAAACAGGTCCCAATGATAGCAAACCAGACCTTATAGAACCAGAAAACTTCTACAAAAGGTAAAACTGATGCGCAAATACCTACAATAATAAGAGCTAAAATCAGTGCCTTTTTTGTACCGATTTTACTGATAAAGTTAACGGCAAAAAGCGAAATAAATGCTATCGGAAGATCTTTAAATGATTCTAAAAATCCCAGTTTTTCGTAGGTTATTTTTGCCTCAGAAAGTTGAAGAATCACAATGCCCATGCAGTTTAAAACCATTGAAAAAATCAGGAAAGTGAGTTTCAGAGGAAGCGAAATATGGGAGAGCTTAGTCGTCATTTTGGGGATTTTTTTATTGGATTTTTATGAGTTTTTATGATTTATACGAAAGAAAAGATGCCTTTAAACCCCCAAAAATAAACGAAAAATTAAAATATTTATTAATATAATGTTAATTATTTAAAAAAAAATATATTTTTATTGTCTCAATTTGAGAATTAAAAACTAACTGTATATGAATGTTAAAATATCAAAATGCCTGGGAATGGTTGCTGTCCTATACTTTACAGCAAATTTCAATGCTCAGAGCCAGGTGAAAAAAGACACTGTTCCGAAAGAGAAGGCTATAGAAGAAGTTGTTCTTGTAGGCTACGGATCAGTAAAAAAGCAGAACCTTACCAGTGCAGCTACTACGGTAAAAGCAGATGCATTTGATAACAGACCGCTCTACAATGTAGGACAAGCATTGCAGGGACAGGCTGCGGGAGTAAGTGTCATTCAGTCCTCAGGAAAACCGGGAGCGACCATTGATATCAAGATTAGAGGAAATAACTCAATTTCGTCAGCAGTAAGTCCTCTTTACGTAGTGGATGGTATACAAACCAATGATATCAGTGGGATCAATACAGATGATATTGTAGATATGACTATTCTGAAAGATGCATCATCTACTGCAATCTATGGTATTAACGGATCTTCAGGTGTGGTAATTATTACAACCAAAAGAGGAAAAGCAGGAAAGCCTCAATTGAACTTTAATGCATACTGGGGATCTTCTAAAACAGTAAAAAATATAGACGTACTTTCTCTTGATCAATATAAATCGTTATTAGGAGACATCAAACTGAACGGAGGAGGAGATTATCTTGCTACAGCAAATAACAGCCGTTATGCAGGGATTAATACGGATTGGACTAAAGAAGTCTTTCAGACAGGATTTGATCAAAATTACAATGTAAATTATTCTTTCGGAAACGAAAATGTTAAAGCATATGCAGCCCTTGGATATCAAGATATCGATGGGATCATCAAGCCTGCAAAGTTCCAGAGAACCTCTGCAAAATTGAATTTGGATGCAGTAATTCTTCCCTGGCTGAAATTAAACTCATCTGTTAATTATTTCCTTACGAACCTTACCAATACCAACGATAATTTAAGTACAGCAAGGGGTGGAGTTGTATTAAGTGCTTTCAATACACCCACATTTTTGCCGGTATATGGAAACCAGGTTAATATGAGTCCTGGAGATTCAGAGATATACGATCAGACAACAGGAGCTATAAAAGATGGGTATAAGTCGGGGCAATTTGCTCCCAACCCCTATCAGTCATCATGGGAAAACCCTGTTGCGTATCAATCCAGAAAAGACAAAACTCTTACGCAGAGATTTTTAAGCAATTTAGGGCTTGAAGTAAAAATTTTTAAAGATCTTACCTGGAGACCAAGTGTATCATTTGATATGACGGATTCAAGGAATACTAAATTTACCGATGGATATCAGACCAGCTATGGAAGATCTAAATTCGGTATTGGTTCTCAGGAATTTTATCAGTATCAGGAATATAATTTTGAGAACACGTTGAATTACACCTTGAAGAGATCAGTACACGATTTATCTATACTTGGAGGACTTCAGATCAATGAAAAAAATATACAGAATACATACTATAGTGGTGATAATTTCCCGGGTGACACGTTTAATTTTAATTATGATTTAGCCAAGAATCAAGGGAATGATTTCCATAAAGAGATTCTAAGACAGGTTTCATTTTTCGGAAGAGTTCTTTATACACTTAATGGTAAGTATACAGTGATGGGTGTTTTCAGAGAAAATGCAAATTCTGCTTTAGCACCGGGTAATAAATGGGGATTCTTTCCGGGAGTTTCAGCTTCATGGCTGATTTCCAAGGAAAATTTCCTTGCAGACAGTAAACTGATTAGTGAATTGAAAATTAGAGGAGGTTGGGGAAAAACAGGTAATGCATCAGCCATTCCGGCCTATTCCCATTTTAATCTTTATGATCCTTACTGGTCTAATGGCATTCCTACCTATACCAATACCCAATCTGATAGCAGTGATCTTACATGGGAAACTACCACAGATACAAACGCGGGTCTGGATATTGGATTGATCAGTAACCGTATCAGACTAAGTGTTGATGTTTATCAGAGAAAAACAGACAACCTGATAACTTCAATTCCTTTAGGTACGAACGATTTTAAAATTTTCAGAAATATAGGTTCTCTTGAAAATAAAGGATTGGAATTAACACTTAATACAGTAAATATTAAAAATGAAAATTTTACATGGAATACTTCATTCAATATTTCATTTGCTAAAAATAAAGTAACGCACATCAGCGATTATCTTAGAACAATTCAGGCTGCAAATATAGACGGGATGGGAAATCTGGTTAGAATCCAGGAAGGTGAGTCATTAGGAATGTTCTACGGATATCAGGTGGCAGGAGTAAACCCTAATAATGGGGATCAGATGTATGTAAACGCCAGCGGAAATACAGTGGCTTATGCAGATTTGAAACCGGAAGACAGAAAATACATAGGAAATCCAAACCCTGATTTTACATTTGGCTTCAGCAATAATTTTACCTTTAAAAACTGGTATGTGGATATGCTGATTACAGGGTCAGTAGGAAATGATCTCTTCAATGCAACGAGATTCGATCTGGAAATGATGAATGATTATAAAAATCAGTCCACAGCAGTATTGAATCGCTGGACAACAGTAGGGCAGATCACAGATGTGCCTAGAGCTAACTCCACTTCTGCACAGGCAATTTCTGATAGATTTATTGAAGATGGTTCTTATGTAAAGTTAAAAGCGGTTACATTAGGATATAACTTCAATAAACCGTTTAAAGGAGTGAATAAACTTAATCTATATGTAACGGGGCAGAATATTTTTACCATCACCAATTATTCAGGGATGGATCCTGAAGTGAACGGATTTAGTCCTAACAGAAATACATCTGGTGCTGATAGATCAGTTTTTGGAATAGATTACGGAACTTATCCTCAGGTAAGAACTTTCATCATCGGGTTAAAAGCTAACTTCTAAATTATTTACAATGAAAATCAACAAAGCAATATATTATTTATTTGGAGCATCAGTTCTTGTTACCGCTGTTTCATGTAATAATTTCCTGGATACAGAACCTATTACAGAGCAAGGGATTCCAGTTGCAAATCCTTTAAAAACAGCAACAGACGCAGAAAATAGAATGAACACCATTTATGCGGCATTCGGAAATGAATACTGGCAGCTGGATTACGGAATGAATGGAGATTCACAAACAGATATTTCCTATGCCGGCGCGGATAACGTTCAAAACTTCCAGCAGGATGAATACCGTATCATTGCCACCAATACTAATATAACAAGAGATTGGAAATACATATACGGTTTCATCAATGACTGTAATATGATTCTTAATTATGTAGATGAAATCAATGATCCTGCATTAACAGCAGCCAGAAAAGCTGAAATGAAATCGGAGGCATCCATTATGAGAGCATTGTATTATTTTCATGCTGTACAGCTTTGGGGAGATGTTCCTTTGGTGACAAAAGCAGTAATAGGGGTGAATTCAGGTAACTTTGATGAAGTATACAGTCAGGTGTATCCGGCAAGGAAAACAGTTCAGGAGGCATATGATCTGATCATTGCAGATCTTGAAGGAGCTATTGCCAATGCTCCGGCTGGAAGTGAAAAATACAGAGCCAATAAAAACTTTGCTTATGGATTGCTGGCTAAAGCTAATGCAACAAAACCAAACCCTGACTGGGCAAAAGTAAAACAATATACTTCCAATATCGCAGGTGTAAACTTACTTCCCGTATATGATAATCTTTTTGACGGACTGCACGAAGCCAATGCCGAATCTATTTTCGAAGCCGACGGTAATGCGGGAAGTGTGTGGGCTTGGGGATCATCAATGTTTTTAGGAACCGACTGGAAGAAATTCAATGTTCCTTCCAATGACCTTGTTAAAACTTTTTCTGATGCCGGAGATACTCAGAGAATGAATAGTTCTATTAATTTTTCGCCGGTGGCATGGTCCGATAATTACTGGCCAAGCACCAACTATCCTTTCATGTATAAAATGCGGAAAACGGATGGAACACAGAATTTTTACGTCATGAGATATGCAGACATCCTTTTACTGAAGGCAGAAGCGGCTGTAAGAACAGCAGATTACACAGGAGCAGCAGGGTATATTAATCAGGTGAGATCCCGAGTGGGCTTGGCCCCGGTTGCAGTTTCTTCTGAAACAGACGGAATTGCTAAAGTTTTGGCAGAGAGAAAAATGGAACTGGCTTTTGAGGGACAGCGCTGGTTTGATCTGAAAAGAACCGGAACGGCCGTTGCTATTCTTTCCCAACAGAAAGACGGAAATGGGAATATTCTTCCGTATGCGGCAAATATCAATCAGAATAGACTGCTATGGCCTATTCCTCAAGGACAGAGAGATAACAATCAAAATTTAACCCAAAATCCAGGTTATTAAAATATGAAGTTTCAAAGTTTATATAGTTTCTTTTTTAAAAGTACTACACTGCTCTATAGTGGTGTGGTACTTTTACCTTTATTGTCATGCAAAACAGCTGCATCCGGTGCAGGAAATGAAGTTCAGGTTTGGCTTACAAAAGGTGATGAAAGCGTAAAATTGCAGATACAACATCCTGTCCGTTTTGTAAACACTCCTAATAACATTCAAAATATTGAAATTGATGACACCCAAAAGTTTCAATATGTTGACGGTTTTGGATATACCTTAACAGGAGGAAGTGTAGAAGTGATTAATAAGCTTTCACCTTTAAAGAGAAAGGCCTTGCTTCAGGAGCTTTTCGGAAGTGGTAAAAACGCCATAGGAGTAAGTTACCTGAGGCTAAGCATAGGAGCATCTGATCTTGATGGTACTGTTTTTTCTTACGATGATCTTCCGGAAGGACAAACAGATCCCTCTCTTTCTAAGTTCAGTTTGGCAAAAGATAAAAATTTAATCGCCATGCTTAAAGAGATTCTGGCAATAAATCCTAACATTAAAATTATTGCAGCTCCCTGGTCGGCTCCGGTTTGGATGAAAGACAACGGGAAATCAAAAGGCGGAAGCTTGAAACCAGAATATTATGGTGTATATGCCGATTATTTTGTAAAATATATTCAGGGAATGCAGAGAGAAGGGATTGCTATAAATGCCATTACCCCTCAGAATGAACCGTTGCATCCGGGGAATAATCCCAGTTTGTATATGCCTTCCAATCAGCAGAAAGATTTTATTAAAAATAATTTAGGTCCGGCTTTTAAGAAAAACAATCTTAAAACAAAGATTGTAGTCTATGACCACAATTGCAACAAGCCGGAATATGCTATGGATATTTTAAGCGATCCGGATGCGTATCAATATATTGATGGATCAGCTTTCCATCTTTATGAAGGTGATGTCTCTGCTTTAGGTACTGTTCATGCTGCTTTTCCCGATAAAAATTTGTATTTTACCGAGCAATGGACAGGCGCAAAAGGAACTTTTAATGAAGATTTAAATTGGCATACCAGAAATGTGGTCATCGGTTCCATGAGAAACTGGAGCAAAACAGCACTGGAATGGAATCTGGCCAATGATCCGCAATACGGACCTCATACAGATGGAGGCTGCACAGAATGTAAAGGAGCAATAACCGTTACCGATAAAGAAAACTTTACGAGAAACGTTGCTTATTATATCATTGCGCATGCTTCAAAATTCATCCCTGCAAATTCCAGAAGAATTGCTTCTACACAGACGAAAAACCTTTCTACAGCAGCTTTTATAACACCTGCAGGAAAGAAAGTTTTGATTGTACAGAACGACTCTAAAAATGAAGAAACCTTTACTATCAAGTATAACGGAAAAACAGCAGCTGTAAACCTCTCAGGAAGTTCAGTGGCAACCTACGTTTTTTAAAGAAAAAGATATGAAAAAAAGATGCCTTTTATTAGCATTCGCAACATTCGGAATAAGCATTTCTGCACAAAAATCTATTGATCAGAAAGTTGCTGATCTGTTGTCTAAAATGACCCTTGAAGAAAAGGTGGGCCAATTGGTACAGTACAGTGGTTTTGAATATGCTACAGGACCTCAGAATTCTAATTCCGCGAGTGTTCTGGATGAAATAAAAAAAGGTAAAGTAGGATCTATGCTGAACGTAGCAGGAACTGAAGAAACGCATTCTTTTCAAAAACTGGCGTTGCAGTCGCGTTTAAAAATTCCTTTATTATTCGGTCAGGATGTGATTCATGGTTACAGAACCACTTTTCCTGTTAATATCGGACAAGCGGCAAGCTGGGACCTTGCATTAATTGAGAAATCTGAACGAATTGCAGCAACAGAAGCATCTGCCTATGGAATTCACTGGACCTTTGCACCGATGGTAGATATTGCAAGAGATCCGAGATGGGGAAGAGTAATGGAAGGTTCCGGGGAAGATACCTATCTGGGAACAAAGATTGGACTTGCAAGAATCAAAGGATTTCAGGGAAAAGGGTTAGGAAATATTGATGCAGTGATGGCCTGTGCAAAACATTTTGCGGCATATGGAGCAGCAGTGGGCGGAAGAGATTACAATTCTGTTGATATGAGTCTAAGACAGCTGCATGAAACCTATTTACCTCCTTTCAAAGCAGCGGCAGAAGCCGGAGTAGCTACTTTCATGAATTCATTTAATGATATCAACGGGATTCCTGCGACAGCTAACAAATATATTCAAAGAGATCTTTTGAAAGGAAAATGGAATTATCAGGGATTTGTAGTTTCAGACTGGGGAAGTATTGGAGAAATGGTTCCTCACGGCTATGCAAAAGATAATAAAGAAGCAGCAGAAAAAGCAATTTTGGCCGGAAGCGATATGGACATGGAAAGCCGTGCCTACATGGCTGAACTTCCAGGATTAGTAAAGGAAGGAAAAGTAGATGCAAAGTTCATTGATGATGCTGCAAGAAGAATTTTAATTAAAAAATTTGAAATGGGTCTGTTTGATGATCCTTACAGATTTAGCAATGATAAAAGACAGCAGGAGCAGACAAACAATTTAGAGAACAGAAAATTTGGAAGAGAGTTTGGCTCCAAGAGTATTGTATTATTAAAAAATACAAATAAGGTTCTGCCACTTTCAAAATCTACAAAGACAGTTGCTTTAATCGGACCTTTCGGAAAGGAAACAACAGCCAATCACGGTTTCTGGTCGGTAGCTTTCAAAGATGACAATCAAAGAATTGTAACTCAGTTTGACGGAATCAAAAATCAGTTGGATAAAAACTCAACTTTATTATATGCTAAAGGCTGTAACGCTGATGATCAGGATACATCCATGTTTGCGGAAGCTGTAGAAACGGCTAAAAAAGCAGATGTCGTGATTATGACCCTGGGAGAAGGACATGCAATGAGCGGAGAAGCCAAAAGCCGAAGCAATATCCATTTTTCAGGGGTTCAGGAAGAATTGCTGAAAGAAATTGCAAAAACAGGTAAACCTATCGTGTTGATGATCAATGCCGGAAGACCGTTGGTTTTTGACTGGGCGGCCGACAATATTTCAACGATCGTGTATACCTGGTGGCTTGGAACGGAAGCAGGAAATTCTATTGCAGACGTTCTGTTCGGAACAGTGAACCCGGCTGGAAAATTACCAATGAGTTTTCCGAGAACCGAAGGACAGATTCCGGTATACTATAATCATTATAATACAGGAAGACCTGCTAAAAATAATACCGACAGAAATTATGTTTCCGCATATATCGATTTAGATAATGATCCGAAATTCCCTTTTGGGTATGGACTAAGTTATACAGATTTCAACTATTCTGATATGACGTTAAGTTCAACGGATCTGAAAGGAAATCAGACATTAGATATTAAAGTAACGGTTTCCAACAAAGGAAAATATGATGGGGAAGAAGTCGTACAGCTTTATATCAGAGATCTTTTTGGAAAAGTGGTAAGACCGGTAAAAGAATTAAAAGGATTCCAGAAAATCTTCATTAAAAAAGGAGAAAGCAAAACGGTAAACTTTAAACTTACCACGGAAGATTTGAAATTCTATGATGATGCACTGAATTATGATTGGGAAGGCGGTGAGTTTGACATCATGGTGGGAACCAGTTCTAAAGATGTTCAGACTAAAAGAATTAATTGGGTAAAATAAATAAAAATACACCAACACGAGCGGGCTTTAGTCCGCTTTTGGAGGTAAAGGGAGTTCGGTTTTAACTCAATATATAAAAATCATTAATGAAAATCAATATTCAACATATCATGACTCTGTTAATGGGAGGAGCTTTGGCTTTTTCTGTTTCAGGCTGTGTCTCAAATAAACCCGATTCCAGCAGGAAATTGATCTGGAATGATGAATTTAATGGAAAAGGATTACCGGATTCTTCGAAATGGAATTATGAAGTAGGCGGAGATGGCTATGGAAATGACGAAGCCCAGTTTTATACCAAAAACCGCCTGGAAAATGCCAGGGTTGAAAATGGAAACCTGGTCATTGAAGCCAGAAAAGAAAACTGGGAGAAAAGTAAATATACTTCCGCAAGGCTTTTGACCAGAGGGAAATTCTCCTTTCAGTATGGAACCGTGGAAGTAAGGGCAAAACTCCCCAAAGGCCGCGGAACCTGGCCAGCGATCTGGATGATGAGCGAAAATATGAAGCAATGGCCTGATGACGGGGAACTGGATATCATGGAACATGTGGGTTTTAATCCCGGATATATCCATGCCTCAGTGCATACAAAAAAGTACAATCATATTCTGGGAACCCAGAAAACAGACACTCTGATTGTACGTGATGCCAGTGAAAAATTCCATGTCTATAAAGCAGACTGGACTCCTGAAAAGATTGATGTATACATTGATGATACAAAGTTTTTCACCTATGAAAATAAAGAAAAAAGCTATGAGGCCTGGCCTTTTGATCAGCCGTATTTTATCATTTTAAATCTGGCTGTAGGAGGATTTTGGGGTGGAAAAGAGGGAATAGATGACACCATTTTCCCTCAGAAATATTATATAGATTATGTAAGGGTGTATCAGAATAAATAATGAAGTGAGAGTGATTTTTCTCTCCATAAATAGAAAGAAAAAATATGAAAAAATTAATCGTAAGTTGTTTTGTAATGGGACTTGCTTTGAATGCAAATGCCCAGAATTATTGGAAAAAAAATGCAGGGAAAACAGCTAAGGTAATTCTTACCAGTTCCAAAACCAATGAAAAAATGGTGGATAAAGGAACGGTAAAGTTTGAAAAATTTGGACAGCCAAAAGAAACGGATGCCTGCATCTTTGTAGATCCGGATTTTAAATATCAGAAATTGATCGGAATTGGAGGTGCCATCACCGATGCATCTGCTGAAACTCTTGCTAAAATGCCTAAAAATAAGCAGAAGGAGATTATGGAAGCCTATTTTGGGAAAAATGGACTGGGATATACGGTGGTTCGTACCAACATGAATTCTTGTGATTTCTCAAGCGATTCCTATACGTATGTTGCTGAAAATGATACTTCTTTGAAGTCTTTCAATGTAGCTCATGATGAGAAATATAAAATTCCTATGATCAAAGAGGCTCAGAAAATGATAGGAAAAGACTTTACATTTTACTTTTCTCCATGGAGCCCGCCAGCTTGGATGAAATCCAATAAAAGTATGCTGAAAGGAGGCAGATTGGAAAATCAATATTATCAGCCTTGGGCAGACTACTATGTTAAATTCATTAAAGAATACGAAAAAAGAGGAATCAATGTCTGGGGAATGACTATCCAGAATGAACCGATGGCGACGCAAACCTGGGAGTCTTGTATCTATTCTGCGGAAGAAGAAGGGGAGTTTCTTAAAAATAATTTAGGACCAACCCTTTGGAAAAATGGATACAAAGATAAAAAAGTAATGATCTGGGATCACAACAGAGATTTAATTTACCAAAGAGCTACCACGACGCTAAGCGATCCGGAAACTTCAAAATATGCTTCAGGTATTGGCTACCACTGGTATGAAACATGGAACAACAAAACGCAGTTGTTTGATAATTTATTAGAAACTCAGAGGGCATTTCCGGATAAATTTTTAGCATTTACAGAAGGATGTAAAGAGCAGTTTGATATGTCCAGAATCAATGAAGTGAGCCTGGGGGAATTATACGGAAGAAATATGATCAATGATTTCAACAAAGGAACCGCCTTATGGACAGACTGGAATGTTTTGCTGGATGAAACCGGAGGCCCGAATCATGTTGGAAACTTCTGTTTTGCACCTATTATTGCCGATACAAAAACAGGAGAAGTTCATTACACCTACGAATATTATTATGTAGGCCATGTGTCAAAATATATCAAGCCTAATGCCCAGAGAATAGGAAGTTCTTCCAACAGAGCTGCCTTAACCTCTACAACGTTTATGAATGAAAATGGACAATTGGTAACGGTAATTATGAACGACACCGATAATGATATCGAAACCAACCTTTGGATCGAAGGAATGTCAGCGAAGCTTTCAGCACCTTCACACTCTATACAGACCGTAATTTTATAGACTTCATATTAACATTTTAATGAAAACCGGCGGGCTCTCTGAGCCCGCCGGTTTGTTTTGTCTGAATAAAATTGATTACATCTTTTGATATTCATATATTCCCAGGAAACCTAAAATGGTTTGATAGAGTTTGCGAGTTGATATAAAGAATTAAATTTAGAAATCTAAGGAAATTAATTCAGTATCAAATCAGCATTCCAGCCAGCAGGGAAACAATTGCTTTCTTCTGAATATGAGCATGTTTTTCCTGTTGCATTTTCACATTGTTCTTGTGTAGCATAAGGATGGTAGAATGGTGATTTAGGTCCCGGGCATCCTTCTTTAGTGCCTCCTTTTACTGATTTTAAAGCCTCTCTTGAGATGTTTCTAAGATTTTTCATGATAATAAGTTTTTAGTTTTCCTACTCTGTTATAAGCTTTTCAGATTCCGCTTTTATTTAATCCTAAAGTAGTGATTTTTTTAATATGTCAATTATAATCATATGAATTATTGATTGTATGTAAAAATAGAAGGATATTTTTAGGTGAATCTTAAAAATGGACATAAAAAAACAACGCAAAATAGTTTGCGTTGTTTTTTTATAGTATGATCCAAATAATCCTTGCAGACTATTGGAAATGTCAATATTTATTCAACATCATATTTGTTGATGACCTTCTGAGAAACTCCGGTATTGCTGAATCCTCCATCATGGAATAGGTTCTGCATAGTTACTTTTTTGGTAAGATCAGAGAACAGAGTTACACAGTAATCTGCACATTCCAGGGCTGATGCGTTTCCTAATGGAGACATATCTTCAGCATAGCCTAAGAAACCTCCGAAACCTTTTACTCCGCTTCCTGCAGTGGTAACTGTAGGAGACTGAGAAACTGTATTTACACGCACTTTTCTTTCTCCCCAGTAATATCCGAAAGTTCTTGCAATACTTTCTAAATACGCTTTATTATCAGACATATCATTGTAATCCGGGAACGTTCTTTGTGCTGCGATATAAGAAAGTGCCAAAATACTTCCCCACTCATTCATACAGTCTTTTTCCCATGCCGTACGCATTACTTTGTGGAAAGATACTGCTGAGATGTCCCAACCTTTTTCCAACCAATCGTAATTCATTTCGGTATAGTGTTTTCCTTTTCTTACATTTACGGACATTCCTATAGAGTGAAGGATAAAATCTATTTTACCAAACTTCGCTACTGCAGCATCAAAAAGTTTTTCAAGATCTTCAGTAGACGTTGCATCTGCACCGATTACTTCAGAACCTGTTTTTTCTGCTAAACCGTTAAGCTCTCCCATTCTCAAAGCGATAGGAGCATTAGACAGGATAAATTCAGCACCTTCTTCATGGCATCTCTCAGCAACTTTCCATGCGATAGATTGTTCATTAAGGGCTCCAAAAATAATTCCCTTCTTGCCTTTAAGTAAACCGTATGACATAATTTTTTAATGTTTATTAACTACAAATGTAGCGATAATTTATGTTTAGAGCATAATAAAAAACAGAGCCTTTATAAAAAGACTCTGTTTTCTTGAAAATATTTATACGACTGAAATTCTAATTGGTTTTCTTGTTCCATTCTGCTTTTACATCCTCAGCAGCATCTTTTGTTTTCTCCCATGCATCATTGGCATGATCCTTAACACTTTCCCACGCATCAGAAGCGTTGTTCTTTACTTTGTCAAGCCAATCTTCCTGTGTAGCTTCCTCATCATTTGCTCTTTTTTCATTAATATAATCCTTAGCTTTATCTGCCAATTCATTTACTTTCCATTTTGCTTTGTCCGCTGCATTTTGTAAAGAGTTTTCTGTGTTGTTTACTGCATTTTCCGCTTTGTTATAATCTGAATTGTTCATAATATTAAAATTTTGTTGTGATGGTATTGAATAAACAAGAACCATTCCTAAAATAAAAAGATGTTGTTAAATTTTTCATAATATTTTGTTATAATTTTCTAAACATTATTTCATACGTAGTATTATTTTAATTCATAATAAAAATAATATGAAAATTGGAAATGGGTTAAAAAGAAATCCTATTCATATTATAGGCTATACTCCAAATATAAATAGAGTGTTCTTATTCATTGAAATGCAAAATCGGAGGTTAAAATTTATCATCAATGCTGCTATGAATTGATGAGAGTAAGACGATACTGAAGGTTAAAATGGCCTCTCATTCCATAAAAACATGTTTCATTACTTAGTGATAAATTATATTTTAATCATTTTTTAGTGATTTTTTTATGAATTTTATAATTTTTTTTATAATTTTTAAAATGTAAATATACTGTTAATGCCTTTTTATACACGATTTAACCATTTGTTCATATTGGTATATGTTTCATTTAATTGTGATTAAATGGGGATTTATTCCCATATATGAGTAGTTAATTGAGGAATTGTTAAAAATTTTGATGTTTTATTGGAAATTGTTATATTTGCACCGTTCTATAATGAACAATTATTCAGGAAGTCATGTTAAAAAAACTAAAACCTCAATTCATTTTCCCCCTTTTATTATTAAATTATTTCGCTTACGCACAGGTGGGGATTGGTACTCCGAGTCCTGATAATTCGGCTATGTTGCAAATTAGTTCCAAAAATAAAGGAGTTCTTCTTCCTAGTGTCGCATTAACTGCATTAACGGACAATGTTACCATATCGTCTCCTGCGGTTGGTCTTATGGTATGGAACAACGGAAGTGGAGGTTTATCTGAAACCGGATTTTATTACTGGAATGAATCCAAATGGAATAAGCTGTCAACAACTCCCAGCTCAGGAAATGGGATCAATAGTGGAGGAGGTAGTGGCTGGAATACTACCGGAAGCAACGCCGGAAATTACAGCGGTTCCGGTACAGGACTCTCTTTAGGAACCTCAACACTGGATGATCTTGTATTTAAAGTGAATGCTTCAACTATAGGAAGATTGGGGACTAATAATTCAGTAAGTTTTGGAGTGGGTTCCAATGCTGCTCAAAATGGAATTGCTATTGGGAATTCCAGCAGTTCATATCAGGGGATTTCTATCGGTACAAATGCTTCTGTAACCGCTAATGAATCTGTTGCTATAGGAGCGAATACTCAAATTTCAGGGTATCAGTCAACAGCATTGGGATACAATGCGAAAGTGACTGTGAATGAAGCTATCGCTGTAGGAAATAATGCTGAATCTAATGGTTTTCAGTCAACAGCAATCGGGTATAAGGCAAAAACAACGAAAAATGAATCAACGGCCATCGGGAATAATTCTCAGGCGGGAGGCTTTCAGTCAATAGCATTAGGATTTAACGCAAAGACGAATTCCAACAGTGAAACGGCTTTAGGGTATAATAGTGTAACGAACAACGAAAATTCTACGGCTCTGGGCTCAGGCGCCAGTGCATTGGGACAGTTTTCTACTGCGGTAGGATATGGAGCTTCTACAGCACAGCTTAATGCCATCGTTCTTGGAAATAATAATGCCAACGTAGGTATCGGAACTTCTGCACCCAATACTTCTGCAAAATTAGATGTGAATGGACAATATAAGTTAGGGGAGAAGGGAACTGTGAATAAGAACCAGATCAGTTTTGAGATCTGGCCGAGTGTATCGGTGAATAACCTTCCTCCGGGAAAATCAACAACACTGAATATTGCTATTCCAGCCAATGTACAACCGGGATCTACCAGAGCAACTATTGTGGTGTCGCCAGCAGGGGATTTTGCAGGAAATGCGACATTTTCTATCTCAAATCCGAGAATGACCTCCACATCAAGCATTACCATCAATCTTACCAATATTTCGGGTAATCCGGAAAATTTATATTCAGGTCATTTTTATGTGACAGTGAATGAGTTTTAAAGAAGGCAAAGAGTAGTTGATCGGCTTAATAAACAATCGTATATTCAAGGATAACTCCATCTTCATTTATTGTGCAGACATTCTTGTTATTTGTTACCAGAATATAATTGTTATGTAGATTTGGGGCTAGTTCTTCTTTTAAAAAGTACTCCAATTCATCCTTACTTATATTTTCTTGGCTCCCTTTAAAAAATAATTTTTTCCCTTTGCTGACAAATATATCCCTGATTAAAACAATATCATCAGTATCTGATAATTGAGATAATAAATATTCTGATTTTATTTCTTTGAAGTTTTTACTACTAATAATATGTTGCTTAAGTTCTTCTAAATTATCGACCATAATAGATTTCATTAATTAAAACTGTCATAAAAATACAACCATTCAAATTTCATGATCATATCAAATAATAAAAAGGACCTCAACTTGAGATCCTTTTATTGCTTATAGGTTGCTAAATATGAATTACTTGATAATTCTCTCTAATACCCAGTTAATAAGATTTTTCTCCGATGCATGATGGTCTGCTGAGAATTCACCACGTCTTCTGTTGGCAATTACATTATTTACCGTGATCGCTTTATGTCCCAATAATTTTGAAAGAGCATAGATCGCAGAAGTTTCCATTTCGAAATTGGTTACCCCAAGATCATTTAATGTTTCCAGAAACTTATCATCCAACGCTTTTAAACGAAGCTGTCTTCCCTGTGGAGCGTAAAATCCCGGGAATGTAGCAGTATTTCCGTGGTATTTTGCATCTTTATAATACTCGCCCATATCCTCTGCCCAATCGGAGAAATAAAGCATCGGTTTGATCTTCGCATAAGGGAATTTTTCTAAAAAGTTCTTAGAAAATTCATTCTCAAACTCATAATCCTGATAGAAATGCATTAGTCCGTCCAATCCCACAACATTCTGGGTAACCAGCATATTATCTACCTGAACATCAGGGTTTACACTTCCGCACGTTCCCATACGGAAAAGTTCAAGTGCTTTATGTTCCGTTTTAAATTCTTTGTTTTGAAGATCAATATTTACCAGAGCATCAAGCTCATTCATCACAATATCAATATTTTCAGTACCGATACCTGTAGACATCACCGTGATTCTTTCACCACGTAATGTTCCGGTGTGGGTATAAAATTCTCTTTTGTTTTTTTTGATCTCTACTGTATCAAAATAGTTCGATACTTTTGCGACACGGTCCGGATCTCCTACAAGGATGATCTTGTCTGCAATATCTTCAGGTAAAAGGTTCAAGTGGTATACACTTCCGTCATCGTTCAGAACAAGTTCTGATGCTGCAAGCTTATTAAGCATAATTATATTTTATTTATTTTAATCAATGAAAATGGCATTCTTGTAAGGAGAATTAGCCAGCTCGAAAATTGAGCTATATTCTTCTACAATCCTTTTCTGCCCGTTGAAAACCTCGTAAACAGTAACGGTGGTTTTCTCAAAATTTTTAGGATCTTTTCTCTGGGAGGTCACTTCATAAAAATGATCGTCTTTTTTTATTACAGAAACCAGTTCCTCTTTCGTAGACTGGTTGGATGTTACCATTCCCGGAAAATCCATGAAAACATCTTTCAGTTCTTTATAATTCTTATATACTTTGGTCTGTCCGTTTGAATAAACATACACTTTGGGCACCGGCTGATCCTGCCTTAATCGGATCAAGTAATAATCATCTCCTTTTTTTTCTGCATATACCGCCATTTCCTGTCCCAGTTTCTGGGAAAATACGGAAAATGAAAAAAGACTTGCCACAAAAGCGAATAGTAATTTTGCTTTCATAATAATATTTAGTTTTTAATGTGCTGGTTTCAATGGTAAAATGCCTCCCCAATATCCTTTCATCATCATTTTAAAATCAGGCTTTTAGAATCTGTCGGCCTTTTCAGTATAATGAATTTGATTTCGGGGTTTAAAATTAATAAAAATTCCTTTATCAAAAATATAAACATTATTTAATGCTGCATTAAAGATAAGATAATGTGTAACGAATAGCTTTGCAGCTAAAAATTAATGAAATTTTATCCGTTGCTTGTTACCGTATTGCTGACTGGTTTTGCCGTAATGTCATTTAACCCAACCGACAGGGGAATGAAAAACGACAATACAGTTGTTAATGCAGGTTTATCTGATTTTAAAAGTAAGCTTGAACAATTGAAATCCGATGTAGATCAATTTTCTGAAGACAAAATAACGGTTGAAGAGCTCCGGAAATCATTAAGCAGCACGAGAAATTCCTTTAAAGAGATTGAATTTTACGTAGCTTACCACTATCCTGAATTTACGAAAACCCATCTGAATGCAGCGCCTCTTTTTCATATAGAAGCTGCCGGAACCTCTGCCTATACGCTTCCTCCGGAAGGACTTCAGGTATTGGATGAACTGATTTTCTCTGATGAAGCAGCCAATGAAAAGGAAAAAATCAAAGAAATTACCACCTTTTTATACAACAGCTATTCAAATTTTCATCTGAATTCTTTAAAAAACGGATTAAGCAAAGGAAATAACAAAACGCTGCCGCTTCGTTTAGAACTGATAAGAATTTATACATTGGGGGTGACGGGCTTTGATACGCCCGGTTCTTTACGTATTTCCGAAGAAGCAAGCCATGCGCTGCTGGGAATTAAAAAATACATCAACGACGATCCTTATTTCAAAGGATACAATATCAATAAAGCCAATTCAATCCTAACAGAAAGCAGAGAATATCTGTCAAAAAATACAGACTTTGAAACGTTTGACAGGATAGAATTTTACAAAAAATATATTCAGCCGCTGTATGAAGAATTTGGGAAATGGGATGGAAGGACAGATGACCTGAAAGAATTTTCAGGATGGAATGTAAGTAATACAAACCTTTTCAGCAGCGATTTCCTTGATCCATATTTCTATACCTTATTACAATCTTCCGAAGACAATCCTGAGATGAGGAGTGTAGGAAAAGAAATATTTTACGATCAGAATGTAAGTGAAAATGGTAAAATGAGTTGTGCCACATGCCATCTTCCTGAAAATGCATTTACCGATTTAAAAATAAAATCTCAAACCAATGTTGAAGGAAAAACAGTGATAAGAAATTCGCCTTCTTTGTACAATGTTGTTTTTGCGAAAAGATTCTTTTATGATATGCGGGCTTTTTACATCGAGCAGCAGGCAGAACATGTCATTTATAACAAAGATGAATTCAATACCAGCTATGAAAGCATCATAAAAAAACTGAAAACAAAACCGGAATATAAAAAAGCATTCAAAAAAGCCTTTAAAGACGGGAAAATAAGTAAAGAAAACTTTTCAAAAGCGCTAAGCTCCTATGTGGCTTCACTGTATTCTTTTGAAAGTGATTTTGACCGTTTTATGAGAAATGAAAAAGAAATATCGCAGGATGCCCAAAAAGGATTTAACCTGTTTATGGGAAAAGCAAACTGTGCAACCTGCCATTTTGCTCCACACTTTTCAGGACTGGTTCCGCCGTTTTTTAATGAAAATGAATCCGAAGTGTTAGGCGTAACAAAAAAGCCATTGAACCAACTTCCCATTGAATTAGATACAGACCGCGGAAGGGCAGACAGCCCGATGAAAAAGGAGAAATCATGGATTTATGAAAATTCTTTCAAAACGGTTACAGTAAGAAATATTGAACTTACCAAACCCTATTTCCATAATGGAGCATTCAACACCCTGGAAGAGGTGATGGATTTTTATAATGAAGGTGGTGGAGAAGGAGCAGGATTAAAAATGAAGAACCAGACGCTTCCTGCGGATAAATTAAACTTGTCTAAACCGGAAATCAAACAGATTATTGCTTTCTTACATACTCTGACTGATATCAGTCAGGCAAAAAAATAATGTGGACTTTTGTGAAATATGGGAGTAAGTGTAAAATTTAGTTGAATCTTAATAGTTTTTCATAAAAGACCTTAATGAAGTTTTCAGAGCTGATTTAATATTAATTTTAACAGAACGAACTGATAGTAAATTGTAAAATGAGAATTTTTTTTAAACGATCGTTTTGTGAGATTAGGACTCATTAATAAAATTACACTTATATAATCGAGCATATTTAAAATCACTCCAACCTGAAATAACCTGGTCATGCAAAATTGAAATCAGGTGCTCAAAGCTTCTAAATTTTGCACAATATTTACAAAAATGTAGCTTAACTTATACTGGAAATTTTGTTTGCATATCCAAATCTGAAAATAAATTTAAAAAAATGAACTGCTTAATATAATTTTATTATTTTTTAAAAAAAATTATATGTTATGAAAAAAATCTATTTTTTAATTATCGTCTCAATCTCTACCTATTCTAATGGGCAAATTAGCTTAGCTACTTCTGGGGTTGCATATTCGCAAAATTTTGATAGTATGGGTAGTACCACTACATTGCCATCAGACTGGAGTGCTATCACGGCAGGTGGACTTTTGCCAAGTGGGGTAACAATGCTTCCTGTGGTAAGCAACGGAGGAGCTTCAACTTCGGGTGGTGTATTCAATGTGGGAACCGTTTCAGCTGCTGATAGGGCTTTAGGAGTTTTGGCTGCAACTAATATTGCTGCTTTTGGAGCAAGATTTATTAATAATACTGGATCTCCTGTTACAAGTGTTATAATAGCATTTACTGAAGAGCAGTGGAGGACAGGCGGTAATTCTGCTGCCGAGACAGTAGCATTTTATTACAGTACAAATGCTACAAGTTTACTGGTAAATTCAGGAATATGGATTCCGGTGACGAATTTGAATTTAACTGAGATACTTACCTCTAGTAATGATAATATCGCAGTTGACGGCAATTTATCAATAAATAAAGCAGACAAATCATATACCATTACGGGCTTAAATATTGCAAACGGAGGTGTGCTTTCTATAAAATGGATTGATGCTAAAGAAACTGGTAATAATGGGATGTATGCAATAGACGATTTTTCTTTGACACCAATTGTCACCTCTCTAAGTGTCTCTGATGTCAAAAATGTTAAATCAGATTTCATTAAAAATACTTTTATTAAAAATGAAGAAATTATTTTCGGCACCGATGTGAAAGATATTAAAGTTTATACAATTTCAGGACAAGTTGTAAAAACCGGTTCAGTAAAACAAAATACCCCTTTAAATATTACAGAATTGCAAAAAGGGAATTATATAGTAACAGGAACAATAAATAATCATTTGGTTTCCCAGAAGATTTTAAAAGATTAATTTAAAATACTTTACTTAAAGTTAATCAGTTGTCTATTATCGACAACTGATTTTTTTTAATTGTATTAAAGATAAAATACTATTTCCTCTTCGAAGATTTCCTCACACAAATCTGCAACGGCAAAATCACTTTCTTTTCAATAGAAACTGCTATCTTAATTTGGTCAATGTGTTGAAATCCATATTTCTTTCGTTCTTTTTGTTTCAATACGGTCGTTATAGCTTACCCGTTAAATAATTATAAGCCATTAAGTAGCTCTTCTATCAACCTAAATTTAAGTAGTTTTGTACTATTTTATAACTTTTTTGTTCAAGTTACTGAAGAAATTTTTCTTTAGTAATCAATTAAAATACTTCTAATACATGAACATCTTTTCTCTATCTCTTTTAACATAAAATTAATGTAATTAACATTGGGTTTTTGATTAATTAATACGCACTGCTGTTTATTTAAAGTCCTATTAACAGAGGGAAAACTATAAAAAAATAGCTTTGCAAGGTCTAATAAATCAAAATTAAAAATGAAGAAAAAACTACTGACAATTGCAGCTCTTGCATTACTCACGAGTTCGGCCGTCCAGGCACAAACTTTTATTTTCAACAAAAATGCCTCATGGAGTTATAAAGACAACAACCAGGCACAGGCAGCCCAATGGAAGGATACTACTTTTGACATTTCTACATGGGCAGTAGGAGACGGACCTTTGGGGTACGGAGATCCGGTAACCACAACCATCAGTTCAGGCCTTACCACAGCATATTTTGCAAAGGATATTACCGTAAACCTGTCAGCACTTTCCGACACCATGGAACTTGGAGTGATGAGGGATGACGGTATTGTCGTTTACCTGAACGGAGAAGAGGTCGTAAGAGATAATATGCCTACAGGTACGATTACATTCGGTACCCCCTCCAGCACAACCATTGACGGAGCTGCGGAAAGTGTATACAATATTTTCTCTATTCCAAAATCAAAATTCGTTAATGGAACCAACAGGATTTCTATTGAACTGCATAACAGAACCGGAACAAGTTCGGATTTAAGAATCGATGCGTATCTTAAAACGACTACAACGACCATTCCTCCTGTTACAACCTGTAATTCCACTCATATCAGTTGCTTTACCTCAATCATTCCTACCGCACAAACTAATAAACTGATTATCCCGGCTGAGCATAAATACCAGCTTATTTTAAAAGAAGGCGATAACTACACAGAAGGAGGCGGACTGGTAGGCGGTCAAAATGACTTTACAGCATATGTTCCAAAAACGGCAAGCAGCACGAATGGATACCTTTCCGTCAATCATGAAACCAATCCTGGAGGCGTTACCATGGCGGAAATCAACTATAATGCTTCCACAAAATTATGGCAGTTAACAAGATCCAGAGCGGTGAGTTTCTCAGCACCTAGTTTGGTACAGACGATCCGAAACTGTTCAGGAGGAGTTACTCCTTGGGGAACAGTAGTTACTGCTGAAGAATCTGTAACGTCTAATGATATAAATGCAGATGGATACAAAGATTACGGATGGCTTGTAGAAATTGATCCGGCAACAGCACAGGTTATTTCTACCAATACAGACGGTTCTAAAGGGAAACTTTGGCAGATGGGAATCATGAATCACGAGAATGTTGTGATTAATAATGCAGGAACTACTGCTTATTATGGTGAAGATGGTGGAACTCATATGGTGTATAAATATGTGATGGATACCCCTAACAACCTTTCTTCAGGAAACCTGTATGTTCTGAAATTAGACCAGGGATTGTCCACAGCCGGAGATCCTGTAGGAACTACTGCGGTATGGGTTCAGGTTCCAAACAAAACCAAAGCAGACCAGAATAACACGGCTACTCTTGCCCAGTCATTAGGAGGAACAAAATTCAATGGGGTAGAAGATGTAGATATCAGTCCATTAGACGGGAAAATCTATTTTACAGCAAAAGGATTGGATAAAGTATACCGTTTACAGGATAACGGAACTACGGCATCACAGGTGGAAACTTTCGTAGGAGGAGCTTCTACACTTTATTCTTTCAATACGGCGCAGGGTATGAAATCTGAAGCCTGGGGAGATGGAAATGACAACCTTACTTTTGATGAGCTGGGGAATCTTTGGGTGCTTCAGGATGGAGGTAAAAACTATATCTGGGTAATTGCTCCGGATCATACGGCAGCTAACCCTAAAGTGAGATTGTTTGCTTCTATGCCAGCAGGTTCAGAGCCTACAGGACTTACCTTTACTCCTGATCATAAATTTGGGTTCTTCTCTATCCAGCATCCGGATGCTACCATTGCAACAGATGTTGATGCAACAGGAAACACCATTGATTACAGAGGTAAATCGGCAACTATTGTTATTGCATTAAAAAATAATTTAGGAACCACCGGTTCATTAGGAACCATAGAAAACCAAAATGCTGAAAATACAGTGACGGTTGCGCCAAACCCTACTTCAGGATTGGTGAAAATCAATTCTTCCAAAGGATTGAAAGACATTTCCGTTACTGCCTACAGTATAGAAGGTAAAATTGTCTATACAAAGAAATTTACAGGTTCAAACAAATCACTGGATATCGATTTTACTTCACAGCTTGAAACTTCGCGTGCATTGATCGTAAATATCGAAGCCGAAGGAGGATTCCAGAAAACGGTAAAACTCTTGAAAAAATAAATTATTAATACTTTCATTGCTGCCGGTGGTTTTGCCGGCAGCTTTTTTTGATTATGAAAAAACTTGTACTATTCATCTCCATTTGTGCTCTCTGTCAGGTTAACGCCCAGATTGACCCTGTACAATATCCTACTTTTACGAATATTGAAGATGCTTTAAAAAGTGAAAAAAAAGTGTACAGCATGAGCTTTAGAGGCAAAGGATTATTTAATATTCCGCCTCAGATTGCCACGCTCGAATCGATCTTTTTTCTGAATATTATGGGAAATAAACTGGAGAAAATGGATCAGGAAATATTTACGTTAAAAGAGCTGGAAATATTAAATGCCAATGAAAACAGTATTAAATTCATTCCTGACGAAATTGGAAACCTTACAAAACTCACAACACTTTCTATCAACCTAAACAGTTTAACGAGCGTTAATCCAAATATTGCAAAGCTCCAGTATCTGAAAGTCATTCATCTTGATGCAAACAATCTTAGCATTTTTCCGGAAGCATTGATGGAAATTCCGACTTTAGAAGAAATCAATCTTCAGGGGAATCAGATCAGCTTTATTGCTGATGGATTATATAAGATTAAAAGCTTAAAATTCTTAAATCTTTCAGAAAACCAGATCAACGATTTGGGAGATCTTTCATTTCCAAAAAACCTGAAATACTTGGAACTTCAGCAAAATGCTATTGCCTTACTTCCTGAAAATATATTCCGTTCCAAAAAACTGGAATTTTTAAATGTAAGTGATAACCATATAAAAATGATTTCACCAAGAGTAAAAGGCTTGAAAGATATCGTAAGCATGAATCTGGCCAACAACCAGCTCAAAGATCTTCCGGTTGAAATTTCACAGTTGAAAAACCTTAAAACCTTAATTCTAACCGGTAATCCAATGGAAAAATCCACCATAGAAAAGTTAAAAGCGTTGATACCGCAGGCGCAGATCTACTTTTAATCTATCCGCCGACTCTTTTGGTCTTATAGCCCATATCTTTAAGGATTTCCATGATCTTATCACGGTTGTCTCCTTGAATAATAATGGTTCCGTCCTTTTCCGAACCACCGATTCCTAATGTGGTTTTAATTTTCTTTGAGATCTTTTTAAGGTCTTCCTCACTTCCTTCCCAGCCCTCAATCACGGTAACTGGCTTTCCGTTTCTTCCTTTTTTCTCAAATTTGCACACTAAAGGCTCTACTTGCTTGAATTGTTCTTCAGGCATCTCAAAATCCTGCTCTTCATGTGCAGGAAAAAGGTTCTTAAGCTGGTCTCGTAAATCCATACCGCAAAATTAAAAATAATATTGAATAATTCAGCCCACAAAAACGGTAAAAATCTGCAGAATCTTTACCAGCTGAGAGAAATAGAAAGTAAAAAATAAGCAGACCTTATTCATACATTAAACAATGAATCTGTCCTGCGGTCGATTACCTTTTAATCAAAATTTAAGCTCTTTAAATTCTTACATTCATTGAAAAATAGATAAATTTGTAATACATAAAGTTATACAAAATGTCAAAAAAAGCAATATTAGCGATCCTTGACGGATGGGGATTGGGTCTGAATCCGGAGGTTTCAGCATTAGATAAAGCAAATACACCATTTATAGATAGTTGTTATACAAAATTTCCTCACACAACACTTGAGGCGAGTGGGTTGGCGGTTGGACTTCCTTTCGGCCAGATGGGAAATTCCGAAGTTGGACACATGAACCTCGGTGCAGGAAGAGTGGTTTACCAGAATCTTGTAAAGTTGAATATGGCGGTAGAAAACGGTACATTAGGTCAGGAAAAAGTAATTCAGGACGCTTTTGAATATGCTAAAAGAGAAAATAAAAAAGTACACTTCATCGGATTGGTTTCCAATGGTGGAGTACACTCCCATATCAACCATTTAAAAGGTTTATTAACGGCTGCAAGTGAATTTGGCTTACATGAGAATGTTTTTGTCCATGCATTTACAGATGGTAGAGACTGCGATCCGCATTCAGGATTGGGTTTCATCGATGAACTTCAAAAACACATGGAAAGCACGACCGGAAAACTGGCTACGGTAATCGGAAGATATTACGCTATGGACCGTGATAAAAGATGGGAACGTGTAAAATTAGCATACGATGCCATGACCGAAGGGGTAGGATTGCAAACGACCGACGCCCTGGCAGCTATAAAAGCATCATATGACGAAGGAGTAACCGATGAATTCTTGAAACCCGTGATCCTTATTAATAAAACAGAAACCGGAAACATAGTTCCTGTTGCTAAAATTATTGATAATGACGTTGTGATCTGCTTTAATTTCCGTACAGACAGAGGAAGAGAAATTACAGAAGTGCTTTCTCAGAAAGACTTCCCTGAATTTTTCATGAGAAAATTCAATCTGTATTACGTGACATTAACGAATTACGATAAAACTTTCCAGAATGTACAGGTGGTTTTTGATGAAAATGTATTGCAGGATACAATGGGAGAGGTGTTGGAAAGAAATAACAAGACCCAGATAAGAATTGCTGAGACTGAAAAATATCCCCATGTTACATTTTTCTTTTCAGGAGGAAGAGAGCAGGAATTTAACGGAGAAAGAAGATTGCTTTGCCCAAGTCCAAAAGATGTACCTACATACGACCTAAAACCGGAAATGTCAGCATATGATATCACTAATATCATCGTTCCGGAATTGGAAAATGAAACCGCTGATTTTATCTGCTTAAATTTTGCCAATACCGATATGGTAGGACACACCGGTGTGTTCTCAGCAGCGGTAAAAGCGGCCGAAGTCGTTGATAAATGTATTGAAAAAGTAGCAACCGCAGCCTATGAACACGGATATGCCGTTTTCATCCTTGCGGACCACGGAAACTCTGATGTGATGATCAATCCAGATGGAACTCCGAATACGCAGCATTCTACTAACCTTGTTCCTTTCATCGTAATGGATAAAGATCATACCTGGAATTTGAAGCCTGGAAAATTAGGTGATGTAGCGCCAACAATCCTGAAAGTAATGGGTGTGGAAATACCGGAAATTATGACAGGAGACATTTTAGTTAGCTAAAACCCAATAATAATAGTGAAAAAATGCCGTTATCATGGTATAGTGGCATTTTTATGATTTATGTCAGAATAGTATGAGTTGCATATGTTCTTATGCTGTAAATAATAAATAAATCATATCTTTGTATATTAAAATCTAAATAGTAGAAATGTATCAAAAGCTTGTTAGGAAAGAAGTAATGGGAATTTTGGAAAAGGAAGTAGGTTCTTTTCTTGAAAAATTTTTAACGCCAATCGAAAAGATCTGGCAGCCATCAGACTATCTTCCGGATCCTTCAAGTGATGATTTTAAACATGACCTGGAGGAAATCCAAACATTTGCCCGTGAGATGCCTTATGATTTATTCGTAACCTTAATCGGTGACTGTATTACAGAAGAAGCATTGCCTTCTTACGAATCTTGGTTAATGGGTGTTGAAGGAATCAATCAGGAGGAAAATAAAGTGGGCTGGGCCAACTGGATCAGATCATGGACAGGTGAAGAAAACAGACACGGAGATCTACTCAATAAATATCTTTATCTGTGCGGTAGAGTAAATATGAGACAGGTCGAAATCACTACTCAATACTTAATCAGTGATGGTTTTGATATTGGTACAAGTATGGACCCATACAGAAACTTCATATATACAAGTTTTCAGGAAACAGCAACCAATATTTCCCACAGAAGAGTAGGGACATTGGCAAAACAGTCCGGAAACGGAAAACTAGCTAAAATGTGTGGCGTAATTGCAGCAGATGAGGCCAGACACGCAAAAGCATACAAACACTTCGTAGCAAAAATTCTTGAACTGGATCCGTCAGAAATGATCATCGCATTTGAAGATATGATGCGTAAGAAAATTGTAATGCCTGCGCATTTGATGAGACAGTCAGGGCAGAAAGCAGGAGAACTTTGGGGGCATTTCTCAGATGCAGCACAAAGATGTATGGTGTATACAGGTCAGGATTACATCAATATTATGAAAGACTTATTGGATGAATGGAAGATTGAGCATGTAAAAGGTCTTAACGAAAAGGCAGAAAAAGCTCAGGAATATTTAATGAAATTACCGGGAAGATTACAGAAAATTACAGATAGAGTTTCTACTCCGGATCTGCAGTTTCAGTTCAGCTGGGTGAAAAGTTAGTTCCATATTATCATAAATTATAAAAGTAAGAGTGTCATCGTTTTTTGGCGCTCTTTTTATTTCTTATCTTTGCAACGTTAAAAAAGGACAAAATGTTAAATAATAAAAAAATTGCGGTAGATTTTGACGGAACAATTGTTGATGATGCTTATCCGGCAATAGGGAAACCTAAGATTTTCGCTTTTGAAACATTAAAAAGACTTCAGGCAGAAGGATTTAGATTGATTCTTTGGACATACAGACACGGAAAAACGTTAGAGGAGGCCGTAGAATTCTGCAGTAAAAACGGAATAGAGTTTTACGCAGTGAATTCTAGTTTTGAGGGAGAAGTTTTTGATGCTGAATCACAGTCCAGAAAATTGGATGCCGACTGGTTTATTGATGACAGAAACTTAGGCGGATTTCCAGGTTGGGGAGAAATCTACAATATCATTCAGGAAAGAATCGAATTCCGTGTGGAAGGTAAAGAGGTGCTGGCCTATTCAAAACTTAAAAAAGAAAAGAAAAAAGGACTTTTCTGGTAGAAAATAATATCATGCAGCAAGGTATCAATCGAACAGTTTACCAATCGTAAGTAAATATTGTTACACAGATACATTGTTATATTGTTACATTTATAAATTAAACATGATTCAATTAAAAACAATAGACGAGCTTCGTCTTATGAAAGAAAGTGCCCATTTGGTTTCAAGAACATTAGGAATGTTGGCGAAGGAAATCAAACCGGGGATTACCACTTTATATTTAGATAAACTGGCACATGATTTTATTAAAGATCATGGGGCTGAACCTGCATTTTTAGGATATGGAGGTTTCCCTAATTCTTTATGTATTTCTCCAAACGATCAGGTCGTTCATGGTTTTCCCAACAACGAAGAGATCAAAGAAGGTGACGTTCTGTCCGTAGACTGTGGTGCTATTCTTAATGGTTTCGTGGGAGATCATGCCTATACTTTTGAAATCGGTGAAGTAAAACCTGAAGTTAAAAAATTACTGCAGGTAACGAAAGAATCACTGTACAAAGGAATTGAGCAGTGCGTAAGAGGAAAGAGAATAGGAGATATCTCCCATGCTATTCAAACCTACTGTGAAAAACAGGGTTATGGAGTGGTAAAAGAACTGGTAGGACATGGATTAGGAAGAAAAATGCATGAAGATCCTCAGGTTCCTAACTACGGAAAACAGGGAAGCGGAAAAGTGATCAAAGACGGTCTTGCTATTGCGATTGAGCCGATGATCAACCTTGGAACTGAAAAAGTAAAATTCCATAACGACGGATGGACGGTAACGACATTGGATAACCTTCCTTCTGCCCATTTTGAACATGATGTAGCAGTAATCAACGGAAAGCCGGTATTGCTGTCTACTTTCAAATATGTGTATGAAGCATTAGGTATTGAAAGTGACGAAGAAAAGCCATTCCAACTGGATTTTTAATGAAAAAAGTAGCCAAACTTTTATTAAATACCATTCCGCGTCCCATGCTTATCAAAATGAGTATTTGGGCAAGGCCGCTTATCTATCAGTTTTTTAAAGGAGACGAATTTTATGATCCTATTGATGGAAAATCATACCGCAAATTTCTGCCTTACGGCTACGGAACCCAACGGGAAAACGCACTGTCGCCGGGAACATTGAGTTTGGAAAGACACCGTCAGATGTGGCTGTATCTTCAAAATGAAACAGATTTTTTCATCAAAAACCATAAAATACTGCATATTGCTCCCGAACAGGAGTTTTTGAGGAAATTTAAGCTGATGAGAAACCTGGATTATATTTCAGCTGATCTCTATTCTCCGATTGTCGACGTAAAAGCCGATATTCTGGATCTTCCCTTTGCAGATGAAAGCTTTGATATTGTTTTCTGCAACCATGTACTGGAGCATATAGAAGACGATAAAAAAGCGATGAGTGAGCTATATCGGGTGATGAAGCCAGGCGGGTGGGGGATTTTTCAGGTTCCGATGAGAAATTCGCTGGAAAAAACCTACGAAGATTTCACTATTAAAGATCCTAAAGAACGCCAGAAGCACTTCGGTCAGTACGACCACGTCCGCTGGTATGGAATGGATTATTTTGACCGTCTGAGAAAAGCAGGTTTTGAAACAGAACCGAATTTCTATTCTCAGCAGTTCACCGAAGAAGAAATTAAAAAATACGGGTTAAGAAAAAATGAAATCTTACCCATTGTTTTCAAAAAATAATAAAACGCCTTCAGTATCTGAAGGCGTTTTTATGATATAAATACGTTACAATTAATCTCTATGTTAATGAGAAACTGCTTTCAATCCAACTACAGAACCGATTAGCGTTGCAATAAAGAATATTCTCCAGAAGCTTACCGGATCCTTAAAGAAAAGAATCCCTACGATTACTGTTCCTACCGCTCCAATCCCGGTCCATACTGCATAAGCCGTTCCAATAGGCAGTGTTTGGGTGGCTTTCATAAGCAGAAGCATGCTGATGGTAAGAGAAGCCAGAAAGCCTGTAAACCAGTAGTACATTTCAGAACCCGATGTTTCCTTTACTTTTCCTAAACAAGCTGCAAATCCTACTTCAAAAAGCCCTGCGATAATTAATATAATCCAATTCATTGTTGATAATTTTCTCCCGCAAAGATCCGGATTTAAAAGCAGGGAACATTTTACAATTGTTAAAAAATGAATCTATTTTATTTCAGCCCGGATGCGGCTTAAGCTCACCTGCGTAATGCCCAGATAAGAAGCAATATGCCCCAGCTGAACCCTTTTCAGAAGGTCGGATTTATCTCTCATTAAATCCTTATACCGTTCGAGCGCTGTTTTAAACTGTCTTGAAATAATCAGTTCTTCGGTTTTCACCAACTCCCTTTCTGCAAATTTTCTTCCCCAGTTCGCAATATGAATGTCTTCATTAAAAAGCGTTCTGAGGTCTTCCGTTTTCAGTATATATAAATCACATTCTTCCAGAAGTTCGATGTTCTCATAACCGGGTTTATCCTCTACATAACTTTTCATAGAAACTACGGTTTCTCCTTCGCTGCCGAACCAGAAGGTAATGTCGTTGTTTGAAGTAGAAGCGTAGGCACGAACAATTCCTTTTTTTATAAAACAGATAAAGGGGATTATTTTGTCGGCTTCCATCAGGCAATGTCCTTTAGGATACGTTGTTTCGGTAATGTATTTCTTCAAATTCTCTTTAGAAGTTTCAGGAATTTTGTAGATGCTGTCTATAATTTCGTCTATGTTCATGGAGTCTGTGCTGATAATGGGAAGTGTGAATTCCATTCACAAAAGTATTTCTTTTCAGATATTTTTCAATACGAAAATAGCTAAATATTAAATAGTTGAAAAAAAATCAAAATTTCTTTGGATAAACGTTTAACCAAAAATTAATCTGATAGAATCGTTGAGTTTATATTTAATTCATATTCAATTAATAAAAGAAAAGGATGGGCAAATTAATATATTGATTTACAATAAATTAAACTCTTTTCATTTTTGAATTTTAAAACGCGCGAAAATACAATAATTTATCAAACCACCAAAAAAATCAGCTGTTGTTTTGATAGCATTTTATAAAATACTTTTGTACTTAATTAGTTCTTATGAAAAGAGTTTCCATTAAAGACATAGCCAGAATTGCCGGAGTTTCCGTGGCAACAGTTTCCTATGTCCTTAATAAGAAAGAGGGGAACAGAATCAGTGAGGCTACCAAAGAAAAAATTTTAGAAGTTGCTGAAACGATTAACTATACGCCAAACAAAATGGCAAAAAGCCTCAAAACCAATAAAAGCAGGCTGATAGGGCTTATTCTTGCCGATATTTCCAATGATTTTTATTCTACCATTGCAAGAAATATTGAAAATGAAGCCATGAAATTAGGCTACACCCTTTTAATTGGAAGCTCAGATGAAAATCCTGAAAAATTCAAAAAGCTGATCGAGCTTTTCTCTGAACAGCAGGTTGACGGGATGATTGTGGCTCCGGTAGTACATTCAGATTCGATACTGGAAAAACTGATCAAAGAAGAATATCCGGTGGTGACCATCGACCGATATCTCAATAATCTGGATATCCCGGGAATCATGATCAATAATAGGGAGATCTCTGAACAGATATGTGAATTTTTAGTCAGTAAAAACTTTGAGGAAATTATATATATCGGATATGACACCGAACTTCCGCATTTATTAGACCGGGAAAAAGGTTTTGATAAATGTATGGAATCATCCAGAATACCCTGCGAAAAAATTCTGGTTGGCCTGGAGAATATTACCCTTGAAGTTCAAAATGGAATTGAGAAAGTGATAAAGACTCGTTCGAGAAAAAGGGCTTTATATTTTTCCAGCAATAAGCTTGCTGTAGCTGGATTAGGATATTTAATCAAGCATAACATCAATGTTCCTAATGACATTTCAGTCATTGCGTTTGATGAAACAGAAGCGTATACTCTTTTTCAGACCGAAATCACTTATGTAAAACAGCCTTTGGAAGAAATGGCTGCTGAAGCCGTTAAGATTCTTGATAATCAGATTAATAATTATATTCCAAGTGGGAAAAAGGTCATCTTTCCTGCAAAATTAATAGAGAAAAAATCAGTACAATAAAAAATTTAATAATTTAGTTAAACGTTTAACCTTATGATAACAAATAATCCATATGTAGTATGTTTTGGAGAAGTGCTCTGGGATATATTTCCGGAAGGAACGAGAGCCGGAGGTGCTCCGTTTAATGCAGCGTACAACATCTATAAATCAGGTTTTGATGTCAAAATGCTGAGTAGAGTCGGAAATGATGAATTAGGAACCAAGCTGACGGATCAGATTAAAGGATGGGGGCTTACTGCAGAATATATTCAGGTAGACAATGAACATCCGACCAGCACTGTGATTGCGAAAATTGATGAACATAACGAAGCGACGTATGATATCGTTAATCATGTTGCCTGGGATTATATTGATTTTTTACCGGAATATGAAACATTGATTTCCCATGCAGAAGCTTTTGTTTTTGGAAGCCTTTCTGCGAGAAATCCCAAAACCAAAGAAACGCTTATGAAGCTGTTGGAATTGGCTAAACTAAAAATCTTTGATGTTAATTTCAGAGCTCCCTACATCGATGTTGACCTTATTCAAGAGCTTTTGCACAAAGCAGACATTGTGAAAATGAATAAGGCTGAAATGAGACAGATCATGCAGTATTTCAGCGAAGAATATGTAAGTGAAGATGAGAGTGCAGCTTTTATACAGGATCATTTTAAGATCAAAGAAATAGTGTTGACTAAAGGAAGTAAAGGGGCAAGATATTTTGTGGGAAAAGAAAATTACGGCTCTCCGGCTCTTTCCATTGAAATTGCAGACACCGTAGGAAGCGGAGATGCTTTTCTGGCCGGTTTTATTTCCAAACGAGTTCAGGGAAAATCGCCTCAAGAAATTATGGAAGAAGCCATTGCTTTGGGAGCATTCATCACATCAAAATCGGGAGCCTGTCCGGATTACGAATATGAAGAATTCCAAACCTTTAAAAATCAAAAGACATCCAATTAAAACAGCAGTTATGAATTCAGCTAAATTTACTGAGAAGAAATACCTTATCGTATTCTCATTCGTTATTTCACTGTTTTTTTTCTGGGCCATTGCCCTTACGATGGGCGACGTTTTGAATAAGCATTTCCAGAATGTACTTTCTATTTCCAAATCAAAATCCGGATTGGTACAGCTTTCAATTTTCGGAGCTTACGCATTGATGGGAGTTCCTGCGGGAATTTTCATGAAAAAATTTGGGTATAAATTAGGCGTTATTTTAGGATTAGTATTATTTGCAGGAGGATGCTTTCTTTTTATTCCTGCGGCAGATCAACAATCATTCAATTTTTTCAGGATAGCATTGTTCATCCTTGCAATGGGAATGGCGACGCTGGAAACCGTGGCACATCCATTTGTTGCAGCATTAGGAGATGAAAGAACCAGTGATCAGAGAGTAAATTTTGCTCAGTCTTTTAACGGTTTGGGAGCAATTATAGGTCCATTGTTAGGCGGATTTTTCATATTCGGTTCAAGAGGGCAGGATGATCATTCCTTAGATTCTGTAAAAAGCCTGTATGCGTGGATCGGAACAGTTATTTTGGTGATTACCGTTATTTTCTTTTTTATTAAAGTTCCTCATCTGAAAGATCCTCATGCCGAAGAATTGGAACTCCTTGATCATGCTACCGGTGAAGATTACCATGACAGCAATCCCAATGCGCCGCTTTGGAAGCAGAGGCACTTTATTTTTGCTGTGATTGCCCAGTTTTTCAATATCGCAGCACAAGGCGGAACATGGGCGTTTTTCATTAATTATGGTGTGGAAAAAATGCATCTTCAGGAAACCCAGGCTTCCTATTATTTCTCTTTAAGTATGGCGATGATGATGATCGGACGTTTTATAGGCACATTTTTAATGAAATATATTGCTCCCAATAAACTATTGGCGATTTTTACAATGTGCAATATTGTTCTTTGTATCATTGTTTCCCAAAGTTTCGGATGGGTATCATTCATCAGTTTGATTATGCTGAATCTATTCTTAAGCATTATGTATCCTACCATTTTCAGCCTGGGTCTTAAAAGATTGGGCAATAAAGTTCAGCAAGCATCATCTTTCCTGGTAATGGCGATGTTCGGAGGCGCAGTTTTCCCTCCAATCATGGGTAAAATAGCAGAAACGGATGTTGCTCATGCTTATTTGCTGCCGATTATTTGTTATGCAGTGATCATCTTGTTTGCGCTGAAATTCTACAAACCTAAAACACTCAAATAAAGGGTGAATCAAACTTTTATAATTCCATAAACAGTTACAATGAATATACAATTTGGAGCTTCCCTTCTTTCATGGATCACACCGGTCTGGACGGCTGAAGCAGGAAAATATGCCATAGAGAAAACAGCAAAAGCCGGTTTTGATCTACTTGAAATTCTATTGCCGGCTTCCATGGAATTTAATGCTGGAGAAGTAAAACAGCAGCTTAAAGACCATCAGCTTGGTGTCGTTTGTTCTCTGAATCTTCCCAAAGAAGCACACATTGCTTTTTATCCAAAAGTGGCGGAAACTCTAATGAAAAAGGCGGTTGATAAAACTTCCGAACTGGAAGCCGATTTTATTTGTGGAGTTCTTCATGGCGGAATCGGTGTTTTTTCAGGAAATCCACTGACAGAAAGCGAGGCAGAAATCATTACCGAAGTCTGGAGCAATGTGGCAGATTATGCGAAGGAAAAAGGAGTAAACATAGCCATTGAACCTATTAACAGGTATGAAACCTATGTTTGCAACACAGCAGAAAATGTACTGGGTCTGATTTCAAAAACCGGAAAAAATAACCTTTTCCTTCATCTGGATACCTTCCATATGAATATTGAGGAAAATAATTTTTATGACCCTGTTATTCTTGCCGGGAAAAAGCTTAAACATATTCATATGACAGAGTCTCACCGTGGAATGCTTGGGGAAGGAACTGTTAATTGGAATGAACTTTTTAATGCGTTAAAAGCAATAGATTTTGAAGGGAATCTGGTGCTGGAAAACTTTTCATCTTCCATCCCGGGAATGCAGCAGATGGTTTCTTTATGGCAGAAATCGCCTCACGATGCAGAAGAATTAGCGTTAGGAAGTTTAGCATTTATGAAAAAATATGCAGTGTAAAATGTGTTTAAACTTTTTATTGTAATCCATTTTCAGTCAATTTTAATTATATCGTACAATTTCACGGAACCTCTCTGGATTTTCAGGGAGGTTTTTTATTTGAATTGCTGGATAATTAAAAAAAGATCATCATAAAAGTTGCAAACAACTCTCATATTGGGCAAACACCAATTTTGTTTTTAGTAACTTTGCATTTTGTAATATTATTTTTATGCACAAAGCAGGATTTGTAAATATAGTTGGAAAGCCCAATGCCGGAAAGTCTACGTTACTCAACCAACTGATGGGAGAGAAGCTGGCTATTGTAACGCAAAAGGCCCAGACCACCCGCCACAGAATTTTTGGAATTTATAATGAAGAGGACTTACAGATTGTATTTTCTGATACCCCGGGCGTTTTAGACCCAAAATACGGATTACAGGAGAAAATGATGGATTTTGTAAAGGATTCTTTACAGGATGCTGACGTTTTTCTATTCATTGTAGACGTTACCGATAAAGCAGAACCATCGGAATTTTTAATTGATAAATTAAATAAAATCCCCGTTCATGTATTGCTCTTACTGAACAAAGTAGATCAGACAGATCAGGCAGGTCTTGAAAAATTAGTTGAAGAATGGCACCAGAGGATTCCAAAAGCGGAAATTCTTCCGATCTCTGCATTGAATGCCTTTAATACAGATATTATTCTTCCGAAACTGAAATCTTTACTTCCTGACAGTCCGCCGTATTACGATAAGGACCAATATACAGATAAACCGGAACGATTTTTCGTTAATGAGGCTATCCGTGAGAAAATCCTTTTAAATTATGATAAAGAAATTCCTTATTCTGTAGAAGTTGTAACAGAACAGTTTAAAGAAAAAGAAGGAATCATTTTTATTGATTCGATCATTTATGTGGAAAGAGATACCCAAAAAGGAATTATCATCGGACACAAGGGAGAAGCCATCAAAAAAGTAGGGACTGAAGCGAGAATAGATCTTGAAAAATTCTTTGATAAAAAAATCCATCTGAATTTATTCGTGAAAGTGAAAAAAGACTGGCGAAAAAATGACAGAGATTTAAAAAACTTCGGGTACAGATAGACTAAAAATGTCCTGGTTTCCGTTCTATTAAAAGATTTTTATTACCTTTAATCTAAATTTTCAGTAGATGAACTATTTTAACTCAAATTCTAGCTCAGTTCTTAAAGATATTATTTTATTAGCGGTGAGGGTTTTTGTTGGTTTTGCCATGCTTTCTCATGGATTCCCAAAGCTTCAGATGTTATTAGCGGGTGGTAAGATCGAATTTTTCGATTTTATGGGATTGGGGCCTCAATTTTCCCTTATCTTGGCAGTTTTTGCTGAATTTGCCTGTTCTATTCTTTTGATACTTGGACTGTTCACCAGAATATCATTGGGATTTTTGATCTTTACGATGATTATTGCTGCTTTCGTAGTACATGGAGCTGATCCGTTTGAGAAAAGAGAAATGGCTTTTATCTACCTGTCTATTTATCTTATGATTATGGCTTTTGGTGCTGGAAAATTTTCAGTAGACCACATGATAGAAAAAAGGAAAAGAGCTTCAGATTGGTAACAATACTGAGTTTACACATATAAAAGAGCATTTAACGATGCTCTTTTTTTATTAATATCTGACATCATTGCTTTAACAGAAAAAAAGGGTTCATATAATAGAAATAAAGAATGAAAAACTATACATACTGGAAAAACTGTATCACTTTTTTAGAAAAAGGAGACATTGAAAATGCGATCCATTATGCTATTGATATGGCTTTAAAATCAAAAGTACCTCAAGAATTGATAGACAAAATAATGGCGGTCAATCTAAAAGGATACGAAAAAAAGATAGAAAGCAAAATGAATGAATGTATTGCGCGTGCAAATACTGAAAATGCACAGGCTTTGTGTTTATATTATAGTGTAGACAATGGTTGGGACAGCACCATATATATTTGTAAAGACTATACTAAAGCAAACAATCATTGGATTTCTGAAAGTAAAAGTTGGATTGAGATTGGAAAAGCCAGAGGTTTTTCAGGAATATATAAAAATGATGCCGGGGAAGCCTTTTTTGCGGATACAGTAAGTGCAGGCATTTGTACACTGCTAATGTTGAGAACAACTATTGCATTTTATCATGTTGCACAAAAATTTTCGGATTGTGGGTTGAAACTTTGCATTACAGCAACCGAAAGTGATTTTGTAAGAGTGGTGTGACACACAGTGTATTGAAATTTCCAATTGCAGTAATCAATAATCACAACTTTTTGTCTTTGATGATTTACTCTTTTCACAAGAGTTTAATTAGCTTATATATCTTAAAAATTCATTAAATTCGTAAAAAATGAATATTATGAAGATAAAGTTGACGATTTGCCTTCTGGCGTTTCTTAATTTCTACGAAGCCCAGGAAAATGTTACTTATCAGAAACCATCTGCTGAAATCCTTAAACTCGCAGATTACGAAAGACCTCCAAGTGTCTTAATGAACAGTAAAAAAGACTGGATACTTTTTACTTACCGTCCAACTTATAAAACATTGGAAGATCTTAGTCAGCAGGAAATGAAGCTGGGTGGGCTAAGAATTAATCCCGTAACTAATATTTCAAGTTCTGCAGCATACTCAAATAACCTGAAAGTTAGAAAGATCGCCGATAAGAACGAAATTCAGGTGAAAAACCTGCCTGCTAATCCTAAAATTACGTTCACTTCATTTTCTCCTGACGAGAAAAAACTGGCGTTTACCAATACCACCAGCAAAGGAGTTGAACTCTGGATCGTAGACCTTGAAACGGCAACGGCCAAAAAGATAACGGCTGACAATCTGAATGCCAATTTAGGAAGCCCTTATATCTGGTATAAAGATTCTCAGAATTTACTCATCAAAACACTTCCTCAAAGCAGACCGACTCTGATCGACTCAAGTAAAGATCTGCCGACAGGACCTATCGTTTCTACTGCTGATGGAAAGGTTTCCCAAAACAGAACCTATCAGGATCTTCTGAAAAACCCTCAGGATGAAAAGAATTTCGAAATTCTTACGGCTTCCGAAGTATATAACGTTGACCTGAACGGAACCCTGAAAAAAGTAAAAGAACAGGATATGTATTCCGGATTAAGCCTTTCTCCGGATGGAAACTATCTGATGACGACAACAATCAAGAAACCGTTTTCTTATGTAGTTCCTTTAAACCGTTTTCCTATGACGACCACCGTGTATGATATCAATGGAAAAACCATAAAAGTCGTTAATGAAGTTCCTCTGAACGAGATTATGCCGAAAGGATTTTCATCGGTAAGAACCGGAAAGAGAGATATGGGATGGAGAAGTGATAAGCCTGCAACATTGGTATATACCGAAGCGCTGGATGGAGGAGATCAATCTAAAACAGCAGAATACAGGGATGAAATTTTCACATGGGAAGCACCATTTAACGCAGACCCGAAATCTTTCTTTAAAACAAAGCAAAGATATGAAGATGTAAGCTGGACTAATGATCATTATGCCATCGTTTCGGAAGGCTGGTATGATACAAGAAATACAAAATCATTCCTGGTTGACCTGAATAACGGGGAATCTAAAGTTATTGATGACCGTAATTACCAGGATGTTTACAGCGATCCCGGAAATTTTAATACCACAAAAAATGAATACGGAAGATTTGTTGTGGATATGAAAGGAGGAAAATCCTATCTGATAGGAGATGGGTTCACCAAAGATGGACAGCATCCTTTTATTGATGAAATGGATATGAAAACCCTTACCAAGAAAAGGCTGTATACTTCTAATCTGAAAAATGCCAAAGAAAGTATTATTGATATTTTAAACCCGTCAAAAGGAGAAATCCTAACGACTCAGCAGTCTGCAAGCCAGTATCCGAATTATTTTAAAAGAAATATCAAGTCCAATAAAACAGAAGCTGTTACGAATTTTGCCAATCCCTTTGAAAGTATCAAAGATGTGTACAAAGAAGTAATTACGTATAAAAGAAATGACGGCGTTACCCTGACAGGAACCCTTTATCTTCCTGCCAATTACGATAGAAAAGCAAAAACAGAAAAACTTCCGTTATTAATCTGGGCGTATCCTACAGAATATAAAGACAAAAATACAGCAGGACAAAATACCCAGAATCCGAATGACTTTACCTTCCCGTATTATGGATCGTTCGTCTATTGGACAACCAAAGGATATGCAGTACTGGATGATGCTGCTTTCCCTATTATCGGAGAAGGAAAAACAGAACCTAATGATACTTTTATTCCTCAGTTGGTTGCCAATGCAGAAGCTGCGATCAATGCGGTGGATAAGCTAGGGTATATTGATAAAAAGAAAGTAGCGGTAGGAGGGCATTCTTACGGAGCTTTTATGACCGCGAATCTTTTGACTCATTCTAAACTTTTTGCCTGCGGTATCGCGAGAAGTGGGGCGTACAACAGAACGTTGACACCTTTCGGTTTCCAGAGCGAGCAAAGAAATTATTGGGATATTCCGGAAATCTATAATGCGATGTCACCGTTTATGAATGCGGACAAAATGAAGACACCATTGCTTTTAGTACATGGAGATGCAGACAATAACCCAGGAACCTTTACCCTTCAAACGGAAAGATATTTCCAGGCATTGAAAAACCTGGGAGCACCGGTAAAAATGGTATTGTTACCGAAAGAAGCGCACAGCTATCAGGCAAAAGAAAACATTTTTCACCTTTTATGGGAACAGGATCAGTTCCTGGAGAAATGTTTAAAGAAATAAAAATCATCCTTCCGTTCATTTTGGACGGGTTTTGCTTTGTCATTGCGATGAGCAAAGTGAAGAACCCATCTCTTTTTGTGAAATAGAATAGTTTAAAAGCATTAAAATTTAATAACTTGATTATGAGTATAATATATAGAATTAAGTTCTGGAGTCTATGTAAATGATTCATTTTTGAGATATTTGTAAAAAGTTCACAGTAAAAATGGAAGAGATACACTTCAGGAATGCAGACCTGGAAGATTTAGAAAAAATAGTGGAAATATATAATTCTACCATTCCTTCAAGAATGGTGACAGCTGATACAGAAGATGTTTCTGTGGAAAGCCGGAAAAAATGGTTTGAGGAGCATAATCCCGAAACAAGACCTCTTTGGGTAATTGAAAATCATGACAATGGGATAATTGGCTGGGTAAGTTTTTCTTCATTTTATGGAAGACCGGCGTATAATGGAACGGTTGAAATGAGCATTTATCTGGACGAAAGTTGTCGTGGAAAAGGTTTTGGTAAGAAAGTTCTTCAATATTGTATCGACAATGCAGGTAAGTTTGGAGTAAAAACATTATTAGGTTTTATCTTTTTGCATAATGAGCCGAGTTTGAAACTCTTCCGATACTTTGGTTTTGAAGATTGGGGAATGTTTCCTAATGTAGCGGTTTTGGATGGAGTAGAAAGGAGTTTGGTGATTTTAGGAAAGAGAATCGGTTAAGATAATAAAAAAGCGGCCTTTTAAGACCGCTTTATTTTTACTATTATGAATTCTGCTTAATTCTCTTTGCAGACATATTTAAAAATCGTTTGACAAGGAAAAAGGCTGAAATGGTCAATCCTAATCCCAGGGCGATCCACATTCCAAAAGCACCCATTTCCATAGTAACACAGAAGAAATACCCTAACGGAATGGTTATCACCCAGTAGGCGACAAAAGTGTAGATGGAAGGAATCTTTACATCCTGCATACCTCTCAGCATACCTAAAGCCGTTACCTGAACTCCGTCGGAAAGCTGGAATAAAGCAGCGATGATCATTAACTTTGAAGCCAGCATGATCACTTCTACTTCTTCTTTTTTAGTAAAGAAAGTAGGAAGGATATTTCTTCCCAAAATGAAGAAAATTCCGCAGATGCACATGAAAATAAACGCAATCTTAAGGTTGTTAATTCCCATTTTTCTCAGTTCCACAAAATTTTGCTCTCCCATCTTTCTTCCAATCATTACAGTCGAAGCCACACTGAATCCAACACATAAATTGAAGGTAAACGAAGCCATACTCAACGCAATCTGATGAGAAGCGATATCATGCGCTGAAATCAGTCCGCAGATAAATGCAGCCCCTGCAAAAGCTGTTACTTCAAAAAACATTTGTAAGGCAGTAGGCAATCCTAATCTTACCATTTTATCAAACATTTTTTTAGAAAATACCTGAATTTTTAAGGAAAAATCTTTAATATATCGTCTTGTTTTTTCTTCTTTGACCAATACGAAATAAAGGAATACTACCATAAATATTCTGGATATCAGGGTTGCTAACGCGGATCCTTTGACACCCATCGGAGGAATCCCCCAAAGTCCTTTAATGAAAACGTAGTTTAAAACAATATTAATAACGTTCGCAATGATCGTAGCTTTCGTTACCCCGATCGTATAAGATAATCCTTCAGAAACTTCCCTTAATGTCTGGAATGCCATAAAAGGAATCATACTGATCGCCATAATTCCTAAGAAATGTACGGTATCAGGAATAATCTTCGCCGGCTGCCCGGAATGATAGAGTAGAGGCAGACCTAACAGCAGTATACTCATCAAAATAATCCCCACAGCCATATTGATGATAAATCCATGACTGAAGACAGAATTGATGGTAGCGTGGTCATGCTTGGAATGCGCTTCGGAAACCAGTGGCGGAATCGCAAAGGAAAATCCTAAAGCAAGAACAAATGTGGAGAAAAATACGGCATTTCCCAGGGAAACGGATGCCAACGCATCGGCACCCAGCATTTTTCCAACGATAATATTATCAAATAAGTTTACCGAAACCTGCCCCACCTGCGTAAGCATCACAGGGAGAGCCAAAGTAAGGCACTCTTTCGTATAGTTTTTATTTAAAAAATTCATGATGGCTCAAAAAAAAATTTGCAGTATAAAGTACTGCAAATTTTTTATAATTTATTTTAATTAATAATTAAATTACTTTCTTACAAAACTTGCAACATCCTCTTCGGAAACAGAATTTCCACCAAGGATAATTAATCTTTCAACAACATTTCTCAGTTCTCTGATATTTCCGGTCCAGGAAAGAGCTTTCAATGCTTCAACAGCCTTCGTATCAAATTTTTTCACAGCAGTACCGTGTTCATCAGCAATCATTCCTGAAAAATGATCAACCAATAATTTGATGTCTTCTTTTCTGTCGTCCAATGGCGGAACGTAGATTTCAATCACAGAAAGTCTGTGATAAAGGTCTTCTCTGAATTTTCCTTCTTCAATTTCCTTCTGCATGTTTTTGTTGGTTGCTGCAATCACTCTTACATCAACCTTTATCTCTTTATCGCTTCCCACAGGAGAAACTTTGCTTTCCTGTAATGCTCTTAATACTTTAGCCTGAGCGATAAGACTCATATCTCCGATTTCATCCAGGAAAATGGTACCTCCGTTAGCCTGCTCGAATTTACCCTGCTTATCTTTAATCGCACCGGTAAAAGATCCTTTCACATGTCCGAAAAGTTCAGATTCAATCAATTCAGATGGAATCGCAGCACAGTTCACTTCGATCATCGGACCTCTTGAACGGTCACTTTGATTATGAATAGCATGGGCTACAAGCTCTTTTCCGGCACCGTTAGGCCCTGTAATTAAAACTCTGGCGTCAGACACAGCAACTTTTTCAATCATATCCTGAATCTTCTGCAACGCAGGAGAATCACCGATCATCTGATATTTTTTGCTCACCTTTTTCTTCAGCGTTTTGTTTTCCGTCTGAAGATTTTTGTTCTCTTTTTTCAACGTCTCTTTCACCAAAGCATTTTTCACGCTGGTAATAAGTCGGTTGATGTCGATTGGTTTTGAAATGAAGTCATATGCACCATCCCTTAAGCAGGAAACAGCAGAATCAATATCTGCGTGGCCTGAGATCATGATAAAAGTAGTTTCAGGTTTTAGAGCTAGAGTCTGTTTTAAAAGTTCAGTACCTGATAATTTAGGCATTTTTATGTCCGATATCACTAATGCGAAATCTTCTTTTTCTAGCTGTTTGTAGCCTTCAAGGCCATCTTCTGCGATAACAAATTCATAGTCGGTAAGTTCATCAGAAAGAATGCTGTGTAATACTCCCGAAATTGCTTTTTCGTCTTCTACAATAAGGATTTTTTGCATAGTTGCAAATTTAGATTTTTTGATTCAATTATTAGCAAAAACTATACCTAAATGTTCTATTTTGAATAATCTCTTCTTCCGAAAATAGCAGAACCCACCCTTACGGAATTGGCACCACAGTCAATAGCAATGGGAAAATCGTCGCTCATTCCCATGGATAAGGTTTTTAATTCTTTTACATGACTTAATTCATCAAACAGATTTTTCAGCACCGAAAATTCTTTACGAACCTGTTGCTCATCATCCGTAAATGTGGCCATTCCCATTAATCCTGTAATTTCAACATCCGGGAAATTTCCATTGATGTATTGCTGGTAAATATCTTTGGCTTCGGCAATTTCAAGCCCGAATTTACTTTCCTCTTCAGCAATTTTTACCTGAAGCAGGACTTTGATTTTTCTGTTATGCTTATGGGATTCCTTATTAATCTCCAATAAAAGTTTTTCAGAATCCACACTTTGGATGGTATCGATAAACTCAGCGATGTATTTTACTTTATTCGTCTGAAGATGGCCGATTAAGTGCCATTGGATATCTTTCGGAAGCAATGGATATTTCTCCATCAGTTCCTGAACTTTATTTTCTCCAAAAACTCTTTGCCCCAGGTCATAAACCTCCTGAATGGCTGAAACAGGATGGGTTTTGGAAACAGCAACCAATTCCACAGAGGAGGGAAGTTGTTTTTTGATCGTATTATAGTTTTCTGTAATCTCCATACCTGCAAATTTCTGAATTTTAAAAGCAAAAAACGAATGATTTATAAAATTTTAAAGCGCACAATTTTTAATCAGGAAGGTTCTGTGGAAAAACGTTTCGACCCCGGTCAGCATGAATTTTATGATTAAAATTGTCCTGCCAAACGGAGTCGAAGCGCTTTTTTGTTTTTAGAATCTGTTCAGATTTTAAGGTGAATACTTACAATGTATTTATATTGAATTATTGTTGCTGTATTTTAAATCAGATTAATTCAAAATCTCGTTGATTTTTGGATACTGAGATATCTTACGGAAAACGAATCTGTTGCTCTTCTGTAATTTATCAATAAACAACTCCAGCTCATTGATAGAATCAGAGTCCGCTAAATATTGATCATGCGTAAGAAGCACCAGGTGTCTTGACGTCTTTTCCAGGTCATTGAAAAAGATGCTGTCTACTTTTTTCAGCATCGCTTCATGGTTTCCTTTTAGGGCCATTTTATTGGTGGGTTTCCATTCAAGATCCCATCCGATCACTTTATACCCTGCTTTTTTAAGGCTGTTGGCTGCATTGGTAGAGCTTTTAATATCAGTTGCATTGATATTATTCAATCTCCAGATGTTTCTTCCGGGAGTTCTTGCGATTTTATCCGCCAATTTCAGGCTGTCTTTGGCAATATCAAAGTCACGGACTACCGCATTCGAATCTTTATAAAACTCTGTGTATTTATTGTGGGCGTGGGAAAAACTGTGGTTAGCCAGTTCAATCAGGGGATTTTGTCTTAAAAGCTCAAGATCATTTTTCTGCTTTTTACTTCCATAAACATGTTTTCCTACCAGGAAAGCAGTAGCGCAAACATTTTTTTTACTTAAAACTTTCATAAGATTTTCGGTACCTTGATTAGGGCCGTCATCGAATGTAAGATAAATAACTCTTTTATCTGTTTCTACATTTTCATTATCAATACTGGAGGCTGGTTTTGCGTCGGGATATTCTTGCGAAATCATCTTTTCAGATTCTTTCTTATCTTTTACATCATGGCAACTGTTGAATGAAATTGAAGCTGCACTCATCAATGCAAGCATCCCAAGAAAAGTCATGTTTTTTGACTTTCCCGCAAAATTTTTTCTCATAGTAAGGTAATGGGAATTTAAATAGTTAAAAATAGTTAAAATTTACGGATTAATGTTAACAAAATTTATGCCATTGCCTGATGTATTTTTGCTTTTTAAGGAGATTTTAATAAGCTTATTATTAGGCTTTTTTTCAAGTTGGTAAGGGTTGGTTAAATATGATTTTGATTTTTCATATCTTAACACTTATAAATGTAGAAAAATTCTTTTTTTAAGTTTTTCATTGCATTTATTTTTATTTTACAAAGCGGAATTTATTTTTAATTTTATTCCCGTCATATTGAAATATTTGTTATTTATTCTCCATGTAGGAGAATTATATGGCATTATATTGTAAATATTAATATCACTTCAAAATACTTTTTAAATACATTGCGTTTTTAATCGCTGCAGTTCCCCAGGTATTATTGAAGAATATAAAAGTTTTCTTGTGTGACGTCCTGATCTTTTCTGCCAATGCATTAATAAATTCCTCAGAATATTCTGATTTGTAAAGAACAGGTTTTCCGTGGAGTCTGTAATAGAGTATTTCCGAATGATTGATGATTACCTCTTCAGGGAGGTTTCCCGGAAAGCTGACTCCGGAGAAAACGATGTTATTAGGTTGTAAGACTTCAAAAATTTCACTGCGCCACCATGATTCATGACGGAACTCTACGACATTCAAAAAATTGAAATCCATATTGCTCAAAACCCGTTCAAGATTTTCGTCCGTATTTTTAAAAGATGGAGGCAGTTGGTATAAGAATCCGGCTAATTTTTTTTTGAGATGGGAATGAATATGCCCGCAAAATTCTGTGATTTCCTCTTTGCAGTTTTCAAGACGCTTTTCATGGGAAATCGCCTTCGGTATTTTAATGAAAAACTTAAAATCATCCGGAGTATCATCATGCCATTTTAAAAGGGTTTTGGCAGTAGGCTTCCTGTAAAATGTAGAATTGATTTCCACCGAGTTGAATTCCCGGGAATATAACGTAAGAAAGTCCTTACTCTGAGCTTCCGGAGGGTATAAAGACCCTTTCCAGTCAGTATTATAAAATCCCGAGCACCCAATGTAAAGACTTTCTTTTATCATAACTTTTGTTTATCTGATTATCGTATATTCAAATCCACAGAATTTAATCTGAGTGAATTTAAAATCACAGATAATGAGCTTACACTCATGGCAGCAGCTGCAATCATCGGTGATAATAAAATTCCAAAAAATGGATACAATAATCCTGCCGCAATAGGAATTCCCAGCACATTATAGATGAATGCGAAAAAGAGATTTTCCTTAATGTTTTTCAGCAGTTTTTCACTAAGAAGTTTTGCTTTGGCAACGCCTAAAATATCTCCTTTTAATAAAGTGATAGCAGCACTTTCAATGGCAACATCCGTTCCGGTTCCCATGGCAATTCCTACATTGGCTTGTGCCAGAGCAGGGGAGTCGTTGATTCCATCTCCGGTCATGGCTACAATTTTGCCTTCTTTCTGAAGTTTTTTTACTTCATTGAGTTTATCTTCCGGAAGACAGTTGGCTTTATAATGACGTATTCCTAATTCATCAGCTACGGCTTTTGCGGTATGCTCATTATCGCCGGTCATCATAACGATATCAATTCCGTCCGTCATCAGATGTTCAACTGCTTTTTTAGAACTTTCTTTAATTTTATCAGTAAAACTGATGAATCCTAAAACCGTATTATCCTGAGCGATATAAGAGATCGTATGGGCCTTAGATTGTACTTCAACTGCTTTTTGTTTTATATGGTCAGGGATTGATATCTGGTGGGAAGACAGCAGGCTTTCATTTCCTACATACACTGTTTTCCCATTAATATTTCCTTTAACACCTTTTCCTGAGATATTTTCAAAATCCGTGACTTTTTCACCGGATAGCTTCTGTTCTTTGGCTTTTTTGATCACCGCATTGGATAAAGGATGTTCAGAATTTTGGTTCAATGAAAAAGCTAACTGCAACATCAGGTTCTGGTCTGCTCCATCCACTGATTCTATGTGTTCCAGCGAAGTCTTTCCTTCTGTGAGGGTTCCTGTTTTGTCTGTAATCAGCACATTCACTTTGTGCATTTCTTCAAGCGCTTCTGCATTTTTAATAAGGATGCCGTTTTTGGCACCTTTTCCGATCCCAACCATTAATGACATTGGAGTCGCTAAGCCAAGGGCACAGGGACAGGCTACAATTAAAACAGCTACGGCATTGATGAAAGCAAATAATGATTTTTTACCTTCAGGACCGAATAGCTGCCATGAAATAAAGGTAAGAATGGCAATAACAATTACTGTAGGTACAAAAACTTTAGCAACTTTATCCGTTAACTTTTGAATCGGTGCTCTGCTTCGGCTGGCTTCATTCACCATCTTGATGATTTTCGAAAGCAGGGTTTCATCACCTACTTTTTCAGCCTTCATTATAAAGACCTGATTTCCGTTAATCGTTCCGGAAGAAACTTTATCATCAACATTTTTCTCCACCGGAATAGGTTCTCCGGTAATCATGCTTTCGTCTACGACTGAGTTTCCTTCAATAATCTTTCCGTCAACCGGAATTTTTTCGCCCGGTTTTACTTTTAATAGATCTCCGATTTTAACCTGGGAAAGCAGTACTTTTTTTTCTTCTCCATTGACGATAAGATTGGCTTCATCAGGAGAAAGGTTCATTAATTCCTTGATGGCATTCCCTGTTTTCTTATGAGCTGCAGCCTCCATAAGCTGTCCTAAAATGACAAGGGTCAAAATCACACATATGGCCTCAAAATACAGAGGTATTTCGTGGTTATGTCCTCTGATTTCATGCGGAATGAGATCAGGAAAAACCAGTGCGGTAAGGCTGAATATAAATGCAGCAGCAACTCCCAGAGCAATCAGACTAAACATATTCAGGTTCCATGTTTTGAATGAAATCCAGCCTCTTTTAAGCAAAAACCAGCCGGAAAAAAACAAAACAGGAAGGGTTAAAGCTAATTCAATGATTCCTTGTATGTTGTGAGAGAATGGGAAATTAATAAACATTCCTCCCATAGAAAGAATAAAAACAGGGATCGTAAACGCTAAGGAAATAATGAATTTTCGTTTTAAAATAGAGTATGTTTCATCTTCTTCTTCGCCTTCACTGTCGGGCATTCTTACCAGATCCATTCCACAGATCGGACAGTCTCCCGGTTCATCTCTAATGATTTCCGGATGCATGGGACAGCTGTATTTTGCGGTTTTCTTTTCGGGATATTTTACAAGATCCATTCCGCAGACAGGACAACCTACGTTGCTGTCATATGTTTTGTCGCCTTCGCAATACATAGGGCAGTAATATTTTCCGGCCATATCATCAGTAACTTTAGGCGCTTCATGATGATGGCTGTGGTCATGGGAATGATGTTGGTGTGTTGCAGCGTTTTTAGCCAGATCTTCGGTGATTTCTTCTAGGTGCATATGACAGACCGGACAATCTCCTTTTTCGTCATATACTGTATCTCCTTCACAGAACATCGGACAGTAATATTTTCCAATACTGTCTTTAAAATTTTCTGGAAGGTGGGTTGAAGAAAATGTGGGTTTGTGATTGGGATCTTTCGCCTGTTTTTCCTCAATCGGAACTAAATACATATTACAGACAGGGCATCTTTCGCCTTGCTTAAAATAGACTTTATCCCCTTCACACTCCATGGGACAATAATACACTGAAGACGGAGAAACACGGTCCTGAGGCTTTATGAAAGTTTTTTCGGGAGTATTAGGGTCTTCTAATCTGTATTTTCCAATTTCTTCTAACGCTTTATTAAGAACATTTATTTCTATTGCTTTATCTGAAGTGATTCTTGCCGTGTTGTGTTCCAGGTTTATATCGGCTTTTATCCCTTGAATGCTGTTCAGTTTTTCGGAAATTTTCTTTTGACAGCCAGAGCAGGTCATCCCCAGTACTTTAAAAGTTTTTTCATGGCTGTTGGGATCTTCCAATCTGTATTTCCCAATTTCTGATAAAGCTTTATTAAGAGCACTTACTTCTACTTCTTTGTCGGAGATGATTGTTGCAGTGCTGTTTTCCAGATTAATATCGGCTTTTAAACCTTCAATGCTATTCAGTTTCTCAGAAATTTTCTTCTGACAACCGGAGCAGGTCATTCCGAGTATATTATATTGACGTTCCATAATCCTAAATTTATACTACAAATTTCATCAATGAAAATGTAAGGCTGTTATAAATTTAAGGATAATAGTTATAGAATTTGGTTGGTAGGCTAATTGAACGCCAGAAAGGATTTAAAGACTGTCTAAAGGTTTTCTGTTGTGGATCTTCAGCTTTTTAAATTCAGTAGGAGTGAAGCCTGTGCTGTTTTTGAACTGTGAAGAAAGGTGCTGAACACTTTTATAACCTAATTTCCCTGCAATTTCAGTAAGGGTGAATTCATTATACAAAAGCAATTCTTTTACTTTTTCAATCTTTTGAAGGATGAAAAATTGTTCTAAAGTAATGTTTTCATTCTGTGAGAACAGTTTTGAAAGCGAGCTGTAATCTTTGTGAAGCTTTGACGTTAAAAATTCAGAAAGCAAAAAGTTTTCATCAATATCCTGTTCGGTTATTTTCAGGATGATCAGATTTTTAATTTTTTCAATAAGCTGATGGGAAGAATCTTTTATTCTTTCAAAACCGGTTTCTTCCAATTGTTTTTCGATGGCTAGAAGGTGATTTTCAGAAATTTCGGATTCGAGTTCTACTTCACCCAGACGGATGGATTTTACTTTGATATCAGCTTCGCTGAAAATATTTTCAACAGCCGAAATGCATCTGCCGCAGACCATATTTTTTATAAAGAGTTTCATAATTTATTGAGTCTGTCTTTCACAAATTCAACCTGTGTTTTCCCATGAGGAGCTGGGTTTCCTTCTTCATCTAGATTAACCATAACGATTTTATCAACCGTGATAATGCTTTGATGGGTCATTTTATTTCTGACGTCACATTGTAACGTAATAGAACTAGAACCAAACTTAGAGACTTCGATTCCTATCTCAATAATGTCGCCCTGTTTGGCTGAACTTACGAAATTGATTTCAGAAATAAATTTTGTAACCACTTTCGTGTTTTCCAGTTGAATAATAGCATAAAGCGCGGCTTCTTCGTCAATCCATTGTAAAAGTCTTCCTCCGAAAAGCGAATGGTTGGGATTTAAATCTTCTGGCTTTACCCATTTTCTAGTATGGTAATTCATGTGTTGATTATTTGTGATGCAAATTTAGCGTTTAAAACTGGCTTTATCAAAGGAATGCTATTTAGTTATTTGAAGAAGATTATTTATTTTCTCAATCATTTTCTTTTGGACCGCATGGCTTTTACTTTGGTTATAAAACTGTTTTTCAGAAATTTTTGATATTCTTCGCTTTCAACAGGAAAAACGGCCACTTTTCCTTCGGAATTATGATGAAATCCAAAACCATATCTTTTAGCAAGCGGGGAAGCACGGAAGCATGCCTGTCCTTTGGAAAAGAATTTTTCTCTCGCTTCTTGTTTCTCAGTTCCAGTAATATCATGTTTTATCGCAAACCATTCAAAAATAATATCATCGGATGAAAAAGCGTAAGGATTTTTAATGATCTTTTCATACTGAAAACCAGCTAATGTCTTTACCTCCTTTTCGGGTGGTATCTGTGCTTTGGAGACAGGGCAGTCTTCTGCTACTTCAATAAAAGTGTTGGTATAATTCGTGGTATGCTTCATGAAGTTGCTTTAGTGTTATATATTTATATTAAGGATAGGGATTTTGTGTTTGGTTTTTAGTTCTGCTATACCTTAATGCATTTGTTTTTAAAATTAATATTATTTTGGCAATTTCAGAATTAATCTCTTTACAGATTGTTGGCCTCTTCTTTTTTATATTCTAAGATATCACCAGGTTGGCAGTCTAAAGCTTTACATATAGCTTCAAGCGTACTGAAACGAACCGCTTTTGCTTTCCCTGTTTTCAATACGGAAAGATTGGAAAGGGTAAGATCCACTTTTTCGGAGAGTTGGTTCAGTGACATTTTTCTTTTTGCCATGATCACATCCAGATTTACTATAATTGGCATAATTGATAAGTTAGTGGGTTTTTCTTTGAAAAATAAGAGAACTGGAAAGCGGAAGGCCGAATACTAAGCTCTGTAAATATAATCCGGGATGAGTATTGGCTATGTTCAGGAGGTGTTGGGAGTATATTTGCATGTTAAATTTTTCTTAATTATTTTACAAATATCAGTAAATATTTACTGATAAACGATTAATATTTATTTTTTTCCAATTTAATCATTTAATAAGAGTTTAAAAGGTCGTAAATACTTAAAAAAAATATTTTGATTTGATATTTTTAATTGTATCTTGCATACGTTTATATTTGGAATCAATATTTGTTCATTAATTTATGTTGCTTTTCTTTTATATACCAAATTTTTATTAATTTTTTAATTTTATTCAAAATGAACATTTTTGTTTCAAACATCAATTACGCAACTAAAGAATATGAGTTGCATGATCTATTCGCAGAATTTGGAGACGTATCATCAGCTAAAATCGTTACAGACAGAGAGACTGGTCGTTCCAGAGGATTTGGTTTTGTAGAAATGGGTGATGAAGAAGGAAAACAAGCTATTGAAGCTCTTAACGAAAAAGAATTCAACGGTAAGACACTTAACGTTTCTGAGGCTAAGCCAAGAGAAGAAAAACCAAGAAGAAGCTTCGACAACAACAGAAGTGGAGGTGGAAGTTATGGAAACAACCGTGGTGGCAACAACGGTGGCGGAGGTTACGGTAACAACCGTGGAAACGGCGGTGGAAATCGTTGGTAGAAAATATGAAGCGGCTTTTAAGCCGCTTTTTTTATGTAGTTATATTTCATTGACTTGTAAGAAATGTTAAAAATGTACTGTATTTTGGCATACTTTTAGGAATAATTTTAATTGTTAAATTGAATTACAATGAGAAAACTTTTATTAGCAATATTTGCAGTATTTGGCGGAGTGTTTTTGTTTGCACAGAATATTTATACAGGCCAGAATTTAGAGCAAAACAGAAAATATTGGGCAAGTAACAGACAATATTATGTTACTTTTCAAAATGACGGAAACTTAGTCTTCAGCGACAGATCAGGAAGTTCATTATGGGATTCCCGTACCTCAAACAAAGGTTCTAGGGCAGTATTCCAGGATGACGGAAATTTGGTAGTATATGGATCCGGAAACAACGTGGTGTTCAGCACCAATACCAGTGGAAGAAGAGGTGATAAATTAACCGTTCAGGATGATGGTAATTTGGTAATCTATAGCGGTTCAAACCCGTTATGGTCTTCAAAAAGCAGTCCTTACAGCAATAACGGTTCATCTTCCAGAAGCGGTTCTGTAAATACCGGATATCAATTCAACAGAGGAAATAAAGTTTTCTCTTCTGATGGAAGATTTTACATTACATTCCAACGTGACGGAAACCTTGTTTTATGCAGAAGTAATGGTGATCCTATATGGAGCAGCAGAACAGATAATAAAGGAAGTAGAGCAGAATTCCAGAACGATGGTAATCTTGTTGTGTATGATTCTTACAACAGAGCATTATGGAGTTCAAACACTGTTAATAGAGGTGCTACAAAACTTACCGTTCAAAATGATGGAAATTTGGTAATTTATGACAGATATTCATCTGCAATTTGGAGCTCAAACAGTCAGCAATAATTTAAGCTTACTATAAAATACAAAAGCATTACAGAACGTAATGCTTTTTTTATATTGTTATTCTTTCTTCTTTTTCTTCTTCTTTTCTTTTTTCTCTTTGACTTCTTTAGGCTTTTTATCCTTTTTCGGATTTAGAATTTCTTCGGCAATTTCCAGCTTAGGAGCTTTTGCTTTTACAGGCTTTACTTCAATTTTGAGGTCAAAATAGCTTTTTAAATCATCCTGGGAAATTAATTTCTCATTGATTAAAAAAGTCAGAATCTCTTTACCCGAGTTGTCGAAAAAATTGTGGGAAAGTTCTCTCAATAAAAATTTTCTGTATTCCTGAAAGGGAACAATGACGGTATATTTAAAGATTCTTCCTTCTTTCTCAGTGGATAAATAACCTTTTTCAACAAGTATTTTCAGATAGGTAGATACGGTGTTCTGGTGTGGTTTCGGTTCGGGATGCTGCTCCATAATGTCCTTTAAATAAAAGGAATCCAGCTTCCAAAACAGCTTCATAAAATTTTCTTCCGCTGCGGTAAGATGATTAATTTTCATATAGTTCTTAATGTTGAAATTGTATATTGCAATAAAGATAGATAAAAGATACCAGAAAAGCTATTCCGGCGCCCATAAATACTTCTTTTACGGTATGTCTTTTTAAAATAATCCGGGTAATTCCTACTAAGGCTGCAATACCTAGCCAGATAAGTCCCATTTTCCAGTCTAGGGCAAAAAAGAGGGCAGCTACGAATACATTAAACGCAGTATGCATGGAACTTTTAATAAAAAAATTGCTGATCTGTAAGGCAAAGAGTAAAATTAATATAAACAGCATCACAAAATCAATGTATCCATTTTTGATATAATTAAAAGTAATGTAACCGATAACACAAGCGGCAATAAACAGGTACAAGGTCTTTCTCTGAATACGGTTGGAAACATCCATATTGGTATATCTTCCGGTTTTCACATTCCAAATCAGCCAGACTATAACAGGAACAATAACGATCAATAATATAGGCAGAAAATAGACCAGGGAATCTTTCAAGGAGTATTTCTGAACGCTCATATAAGCGAAAAATATAAATAAAGAAGTCAACGGATTAAAAAAGTCGGAGATGATTTTTGAAATTTTATGTATGATTGAAGGGTGTTTTTCTTCCATGTTTAAGTTTAAAATTCAAATATAACACTATAACCAAAAAAACAATTGGTATGTATACAATAAAAACGAAGTTTTTTTTATAATTTTGCTCAACTATTTCATAATAAATAAGCAAGAGCTAACACATGAAAGAATTTTCTAAAGAGGTATACCTGAAGTGGTATGAAGATATGACAATGTGGAGAAGGTTTGAAGATAAATGCCGTTCTCTTTATTTAAAACAAAAAATCAGAGGTTTTTTACATTTGTATAATGGACAGGAGGCTATACCTGCTGGTTTTACGCATGCAATGGATTTAACTAAGGACAGTATGATTACTGCTTACCGATGCCATATACATCCAATGGCAATGGGAGTAGACCCTAAGAGAATCATGGCAGAACTTTGCGGAAAAGCAACAGGAACATCTGGAGGTATGGGTGGTTCTATGCACATTTTCAGTAAAGAACACCGTTTCTATGGAGGTCATGGTATTGTAGGAGGACAAATTCCTTTAGGAGCTGGTATTGCTTTTGCAGATAAATTTTTCGACAGAAAAGCCGTAAATATCTGTTTCTTCGGAGATGGTGCAGCAAGACAAGGTTCTTTACATGAAACGTTTAACATGGCAATGAACTGGAAACTTCCGGTAGTATTTGTTGTAGAAAACAATCAGTATGCTATGGGAACTTCTGTAAAAAGAACTGCTAACCACGAAGATATCTATAAATTAGGATTAGGTTATGAAATGCCTTGTCTTGCAGTAGATGCAATGGATCCTGAAAAAGTGGCTGAAGCTGCTTATGAGGCTATTGAAAGAGCAAGAAGAGGAGATGGACCTACATTCATAGAAGCAAGAACGTACCGTTACAGAGGACACTCTATGTCTGATGCAGAACCGTACAGATCAAAAGAAGAAGTAGCTGTTCATAAAAATGATGACCCTATGGAATTGGTAAAATCAAGAATTTTAGCAAACAACTGGGCTACTGAACAAGAATTGGAAGCTATGGATAACAAATCAAGAGATTTCGTTGACGAATGTATTGAATTCATGGAAAACTCACCGTATCCAGATGCAGAGAAGGTATATGAGTATGTATATTCTCAGGAAAACTACCCATTCTTAGACAAATTAGAAAACTAAAAATAATATGAGATAGTGTGGTAATGTGCTAATTAGTTAATTAACATGTTCATTTCATTATCAGATTATCCAATTAATTCATTATCAAATTAACTCATTATCATATTAAATAAATTATGGCAGAAGTAATTACAATGCCTCGCCTTTCCGATACTATGACGGAAGGTAAAGTGGCGAAATGGCACAAGAAAATAGGAGATAAAGTAAAAGAAGGAGATATTTTAGCTGAAATTGAAACAGATAAAGCTGTTCAGGATTTCGAGTCTGAGATCGAAGGAACTCTTTTATACGTAGGTGTAGAAGAAGGCGCTGCAGCTGCTGTGGATTCTATTTTGGCAATCATTGGTAATGAAGGAGAAGATATTTCAGCATTGAAAGGAGGAAGTGCTCCGGCTGCTGGAGGTTCTGAAGAAAAAAAATCTGAAGAAGAATCCAAAACAGAAAATAATGCACCAAGTGCAGAACAAACAACTGCGGAAGTACCCGCAGGTGTAGAAGTGATTACAATGCCAAGACTTTCTGATACCATGACAGAAGGTAAAGTAGCAAAATGGCATAAAAATGTAGGCGATACCGTAAAAGAAGGGGATCTTCTTGCTGAGATCGAAACAGATAAAGCAGTTCAGGATTTCGAATCTGAATTTAATGGAGTATTATTGAAGCAAGGTGTTGAAGAGGGTGATGGTGCTCCGGTAGATTCAGTATTAGCTATCATAGGACCTGCAGGAACAGATGTTTCGGCGGTAGGTTCTGCAAAACCTGCGGCTCAGGCTGCAGAAAAACCGGCTGAACAAAAAGCTGAAGCTAAAACAGCAGAAAAGTCTGATGCTCAGGCAGTAAGTGCTTCATCTTCTGACAGAGTAGCAATTTCTCCTCTGGCTAAAAAAATAGCTCAGGAAAAAGGAGTTGATATTCATGGAATTCAAGGTTCTGGTGAAAACGGAAGAATTGTGAAGAAAGATATTGAAAACTATCAGCCTTCTCAAGCAACTCCTACCGCAGCTGCTCCGGCAGCAAGTGCAGCAGCACAGGTTGCCGTTAATTTCGTTCAGGGTCAGGATACAGAAAGCCAAAACTCTCAGGTAAGAAATATCATTGCAAAACGTCTTGCTGAAAGTAAATTCTCTGCTCCACATTACTACCTGATGGTAGAAATCAATATGGATAAAGCGATTGTGGCAAGAAAAGAAATCAATTCATTACCGGATACTAAAATTTCTTTTAATGATATGATTATTAAAGCGACAGCCGTTGCTTTAAGAAAACATCCACAGGTGAACTCTAGCTGGGCTGGAGACAAAATCATCCACAGAGGAAACATTAATGTTGGTGTAGCAGTAGCAATTCCTGACGGATTGGTAGTCCCTGTACTTAAAAATACAGATCAGATGAACTATACCCAGATCTCTGCTGCGGTTAAAGATATGGCTGGAAGAGCTAAATCTAAAGGCCTTAAAGCAAATGAAATGGAAGGTTCTACATTCTCAATCTCTAACCTGGGAATGTTCGGAATTGAAACTTTCACAAGTATCATCAATCAGCCGAACTCAGCTATCCTATCTGTAGGCGCTATTATTGAAAAGCCTATCGTGAAAGATGGACAGATTGTAGTTGGAAACATCATGAAGCTTTCATTAGCTTGTGACCATAGAGTAGTAGATGGAGCAACAGGAGCTCAGTTCTTACAAACTTTAAAAACATATCTGGAAAATCCTTTAACTTTGTTACTGTGATTATCTAGTATATAGAATATTAGAACCTCTCATTTTGAGAGGTTTTTTGTTTTTACAGCACTAAATTATATGCGAAATGTTTAGTTGGAAACATTTTGTATACATCATCTATATTCACTATTTTTGATTTATGATTAAAGCAAAAAATGTCCATAAGTTTTATGGGAATTTAGAAGTATTAAAAGGTGTTGATATCCATATCAAAACAGGAGAAGTTGTTTCAATTGTTGGAGAATCAGGAGCTGGTAAATCTACGCTTTTACAGATTTTGGGTACCCTGGATCTTCCCAGTAATTCCAATAAATATGGAACAGAGCTTGAAATAGCTGGAGAATCATTTATTAATATGAATGATAAACAGCTTTCTAAATTCAGAAACCAGAATATCGGTTTTGTATTTCAGTTTCACCAGCTGCTTCCGGAATTTACTGCGATGGAAAATGTATTGCTGCCTACCAAGATAGGTGGAGCCAACGAAAAAGAAGCGATTGAAAAAGCATATGCTTTGTTTGAGGATCTAAAGATTGAACAAAGACTTCACCATAAACCGAATCAGTTATCAGGAGGAGAGGCACAGCGTGTAGCAGTGGCAAGGGCATTGATTAATTCTCCGAAAATTATCTTTGCGGATGAACCGACAGGTAACCTTGATTCAAAAAATGCTGATGATCTTCACAGACTGTTTTTTGATTTAAGAGATAAATATGACCAGACTTTTGTCATTGTAACGCACAATCCAAATCTTGCAGAAATTACGGATAGAAAACTTATAATGAAAGACGGGATGATCGTTGAATAAACACAGCTTTACCCATGATGAAACAATGTATCCTTCTGTTCCTGTTTATTATATCCTGTACTAAAGTTGAGTCACAGAATATACTTGTTTTAGATATTCCTAAGACCAAAATTTTAGAAATTAAGGATTATTTAAAAGGAAAAAATTATAATCAGGATATAGCTGTTTTTATCAATTTTAAAGTACCATCAGGAAAGTACCGTTATTTTGTCTATGATTTAAAAAATGATAAAATTCTGCAAAAAGCAGTCGTTTCACATGGTTCAGGTTCGGTAATTCCCCATTCAAATGCACTTGCATTTAGCAATATTGAAGGCTCCTATCAATCTTCCTTAGGGAAATATGAAATCAGGGAAAGTTATGTGGGGAAATTTGGCAAATCATATCGGCTGAATGGGCTGGATCCGACCAATAACAATGCGATGGACCGAGCAATTATCCTTCATTCCTATAGCTGCATTCCAGATAAAGAAAGCGAAGCTCCGGCTTGTTTAAGTTTAGGATGTCCCATGCTTTCTACCAATGCTTTTACCCAAACGGCAAAATACATAGATCAGTCAAAGCTGCCTATTATTTTATATGCTTTTTATTAAAAAATCTATTTTCCAACCTATAATTCAAGAAAATGTCGATAAAATTTTTAGCAGAAGACGACCGGCCAAGAGAAAAATTTTTACAGAAAGGTAAGAATTCACTTTCTGATTCCGAATTATTGGCTATCATCATGGGAAGTGGAAACAAAGAAGAAACGGCAGTAGAATTAGCCAGAAAAATTTTGACTTCTGTAAATAACAGCTGGCATCATCTGAGCCTGCTTTCAGCAAAAGATCTTATGAAGTTTAAAGGAATAGGAGAGGTAAAAGCCATTTCTATTGCCGTTGCACTGGAAATTGGAAGAAGAAGGGCTAGCCAGGAAATTCCTGAAAAATCATTAATAGCAAATAGTAACGATGCCTATGCAATTCTTAAAAACCATTTATCCGACCTCAGAACGGAAGAATTTTGGGCTATTTTCCTGAACCAGAGCAATAAAGTGATTCATATTTCCCAATTGACTCATGGTGGTATAAGCCAATCTATCGTGGATGTAAGAATTCTCTTTAAAACAGCATTGGATCATTTTTCGACAGGAATTATCATTGCACATAATCATCCTTCGGGAGGTTTAAAACCAAGCAAAGAAGACCTGAGCATTACCCAAAAAATTAAAGAAGGAGGAAAAACATTGAGTATCCAGCTGCTAGATCATCTCATTGTTACACAGGACTCATATTTTAGTTTCTCAGATGAAGGATTATTATGATTAGAAGATTGAAATACCATGAAATTGATTTTCTTAAGTATCAAAAAACGTTGTCCGAGGCATGCCAGCTTTCAGATTTTGCTCAAAAAGAATTTTTGGACATTGTTTCAGGTAAAAACTGGGGACTACTTGTATATAGAGATTATGAAGCTGTAATGCCTGTTGCGTGGTCAAATAATTTTGGAATCAAGATTGTACAAATGCCAATTCTCTGTCACCAATTGGGAGTTTTTTCCAAAGAAGACAATATTGAAATCAATCATCAGTTTTATCTGTTCTTAATGAAGAATTTCGCGGTTTCATATTATGCTTTTAATAAAGATAATAGCTTCCCGATTGACCTTCAACAGAAAAAATCCTACAAAATTGGTAAGGATACTTATGAAAATGTTAAGAAAAACTATCATATCCACAGGCGAAGAAATGTAAGACATACAGCAGATATTAAAGAATATGCTGATTTTAAAAAAAATATAATTCCCGGGAAAAAGATAGAAGATTTTTTTCTTGAAAATATAAAGGGAATTAAAAGCTTATCACTAAGGAAAAAATATTGGGAAGTTATAAAAAAACTGATTGAAGCAGAGCTTTTAAGAACGTGCCAATTGACCTATAAAGATGAGCTAAAGTCTTTTGCTGCGATCTATAGTTCTGAACATGCCAATTACCTAAGCATTTTTATCAGTGCTGGAAAACTGGAGAATAAAAATATCCCTTCTATTATCGTAGATGATGAGTTGCAGCATTCCATAGCAGATAAAGATTTTGATTTTATGGGAAGTAACGTTCCCAATGTAGCAGCTTTTAATGAAAGATTTGGGGCAGAAGTATATTACTTTTCAATTTTTGCCAGTAAAAAACTGAATGTTATCAGTAAAGTCATTAGGCTATACTTCAGAAAAAACAGGTAATTTTATATCAAAAATAATCAATCATGCTAAAATTTATTAGAAATTACAAGCTTCCCTATATTGTTTATAATTACTTCCATAAAGATAAACTAAAGCACAATATTCCTCTTTATAAAAAATATGAGGTAGATAAAAAATATTATTCTCCCATTTCAAGTTCAGACTTTTCTCATCTTCCTGATTCTGAAAGAAAAATAGATCAAAATAAGCTCACTGATACAGAATTTTTTAAAAACTTATCAAAAGAAAATCAGGAAAGTACTCTTCATTATGATGAAAATGGATATTTGGTTCTCAGAAATTTTTTACGTCCTGAAGAAGCTGATAAAATCAATGAAGAAGTAGATAAATTAGTGAAAGACGGCATATTGAAGTTCCAGTACGGCGGAAAATTGATGTTTGCCATCCATCATTCCGAAATCATCAAAAGAATTGGAGCCGACAAAAAACTACTGGATTTTTTATCCGTTTTGCTGGATGGAAAGGCTAAACTTTTTCAAAGTATTAATTTCATTAATGGAAGCCAGCAAAAAACCCATTCAGACAGTATCCATATGACCACTTATCCTCTGGGAGGACTTTTAGGGGTGTGGATTGCTTTGGAAGATGTTGATGAAAATAATGGGGCTCTTCACTACATTCCTAAAAGCCATAAATTACCCTATTTTTTGAATTCTGATTATGATAATGAAGGAAATGCTTTTAGGATTGGAAAAAAGAGCTATAAAGCATACGAAGAATTTCTTGAGAATAAAGTAAAAGAGTTAGGACTTAAGAAAGAAATTTTTAAAGCCAAAAAAGGAGATTTGTTGATTTGGCATGCCAATATCTTACATGGAGGAGAACCTCATTTAGACAAGAACAGGACGAGAAAAAGCCTCGTATATCACATTTTCGATGAAAACAGTGTTTGTTATCATGAAGTAACACAAAGACCTGCTTTATTTGAGTTGTAATTCAGAAAATATTAGTAATTTTGCCACCTAAATTATGGCAAATTTTTCAGAATATCTACCGTATGCTTTTGCATTGATTATCGCAATCCCTTTCCTGGTTTTGCTGAGACAGTTTGTACATTCGTATATTACCCTTAAAAATCAGGAGATCAAGCTACTTTCGGTAAAATCAAATTCTGAAAATAAAACACATTCCTACGAAAGGATGACTCTTTTTCTGGAACGGATGAAACCATCCAACCTTATCCAGAATTTTGATAAAAAGCTGGCCGTACACGAATTTATTTTCTTAACCGAAAAGACGATCAATGAAGAATTTGATTACAATTCTTCACAACAGCTTTACATCACCAAAAATTCATGGAAAAATATTGTAGATTCTAAAAATGCCATCATAGATCTGCTTCATTCAACCTACGAAGAACTTAATAACAATCCTGATCTGGAGGAATTTAAGACTGTTTTTATCATGGGGTATATGAATGGAGATGATTATATTGCCGCAACGATAGAAGATTTAAGAAGAGAAATTTTAATAATAACATAAAAATAACAAATAAATAATGATTCCAAATTTTAAAGCACATCCATGGCATGGAGTTTCTGCAGGAGAAGATGCGCCAAATGTTGTTAACGTATTCGTGGAAATCGTTCCTTCTGATACTATCAAATATGAAGTAGATAAAGAAACAGGATATTTAAAGGTAGACAGACCACAAAAATTTTCAAATATTATTCCGGCATTATACGGTTTTGTTCCAAGAACATATTGTGATAATGAAGTAATGAAGCTGGCTGTTGAAAGTGGTGCAACTGATGTGACGACAGGAGATCATGATCCATTGGATATCTGTGTTTTAAGTTCTCACAATATTCACGGAGGAGGTTTGTTTATGGAAGCTATTCCAATCGGTGGTTTCAAAATGATCGATGGTGGTGAAGCAGATGATAAGATCGTTGCCGTTATGGTAGGAGATCACGCTTTTGGACACTTCAGAGATATCGCTGAATTACCAGATGCTGAAGTAAAAAGATTGATGCACTATTTCTTAACATACAAAAACTTACCGGATGAGCCTGCAAAATGCAGAATTCAGGAAGTGTACGGAGTAGAACATGCTAAGAAAGTAATCAAAGCATCTCAGAAAGATTACGCAGACAAGTTCGGAGGATAAAATCCCCGTATACAGATAATAAAAAGACAGATGAAATTCATCTGTCTTTTTTGTCTTTAAGTTTTTTGATAATAAGATTTTAATGGCCACCGGAAGGAATTAAAAAATTTACACCTACCTGAATAGCAATTCCTGCAAATCGGTTTTCAGCGGCGAAGTTTTGGGTAATTCTGCCCATAAGACCAATTTTCATGGGAATGATCCAGTAAGAGCCAAAGGCTCCGATTCCTGCAATCTGATCAGAGACAAAGCCTCCGTTTGTACCTTTATCGTCACTCACCTGGGTGCTGTAATGCCCGAACATTCCTATTTCATCACCTCGTGTGTCCAATACATAAGATCCGCCGGCATCCACTGTGAAATGGCTGCCTTCTTTAAAATCAGTATCTTTCTGCCATTGGTTGATTTCCAGAGTGGTAGCAATGCTAATATTGGTCTTAGAAGTGGGCTTTACTTTACCTGCAATCCGGATATTATGCGACCAATAGCCATGTCCGCCATTGTCCAGATCATTGGGTTTGTACTTTCCGGTAGGCGCCCAAACCCCATAATTTAAAGCATAACTGAATTTTCCTTTTGTCCAGGACAGCCATACAGGCTGAATGTACATATCACCGATTCCAATGCTTTTATTGGTAAAAACATAGCTTCCGGAACCTGTTTGGCTAGAATAATAATCTAAAGCAATATCGGCGGTTGGACTGTTTAGGGTTGGAATAATCATCATGCCCCAATTGGCTCCTAAAATTTTGCCCTTACCGCCATAAATAGCCATAAGGATGAAAGAATGGGTTTTCACATTTTGTTTAAGGGTAAGCTCGGTAGGATTTCCGGGAGTAGGATTGATCAGCTGATCTGATTTTTTACCCGAAGCATTATGATAATTCATATCTGCATATCCATACCAGACAGGAATAATCCATCCTGGATGGGGTGCAAAATAATCATTGGGATTAAATGAGGAACCGTTATAATGCCCCTGGGCAGAAATAGCTGTTCCCAGCAATAGCCCTGCCAATAAAGTAATCTTTTTTTTCATATTGTATGTTTTTGTGTGGTGTATAAATAGACTAAGGGTTCATTTCTGGTGTTCATGTCAACAAAAAAGTATGTTTATTTTCTTTTGTAGACAGAGACTCCTTCTTTTATCGTTTCCAAAACAACAATGCTCCTGATTTGTTCAGGATCTATCGTTAATGGATTTTTATCAAGAATAACAAGATCAGCAAGCTTTCCGGCTTTAATAGATCCTTTTGTTTTTTCCTCTTGCAGCTGATAAGCTGCATTAATTGTTATTGCTTTTAAAGCTTCAAGAGGTGATATTCTTTCATTAGGTCCCAAAATCATTCCCGAACGTGTTTTTCGGTTAACAGCTGCATAGATGGCTGTAATTAAATCTGGCGGAGTTACTGGAGCATCATGATGGATAGTGAAAATGATTCCGGCTTGCAGTGCAGAATGGGCAGGACTGATAAATGAAGCTCTTTCCGGACCGAAAACACTTGAATAATGCCAATCTCCCCATAAGTAAGCATGTGTTGAAAAATAAGAAGGAATAAGCCCCAGTTTTTTTATTTTCTGAATATGATCGGGACGGCTGTTTTGAACATGAATAAGGGTAACCCTGAGTTCAGGTCTATAGATTTTTTCATCCTTTAGTTTTTCAATCACCCGTAATGCCTGATCAATAGCAGCATCGCCGTTAACATGAAGTTGTGCCGTAATATTATTTTGAAACAACGTTTTCAGGTCATCATATAAAACTTCATCTGTAAAAATAGGAAAGCCTTTATAATCAGCCGACTGACCTTCCGGTGGAACCAAATAAGGCTGGGTAAGCCAGGCTGTTTTTCCTTGCGGAGAACCGTCATCAGAAAACTTGAACCCTCCAAGTTTAAGATGATTATTGTACTTCATATATTTTGGCTTAAAAGTATTCAGATCTTTTTTGAAATATTCATAATCGGGAAAATAGACTACATCTGCTTTGAAGAGATGTTCAGAAGCTGCTTTTTCTAACAGGTGAACACTTTCTCCCATGGTTCGGCCATCACAAATAGTGGTTTGTCCGTAGCTGAGCCATTCATCCTGAGCTTTCATAAGATTCTTTAAAGCCAAAGTCTGGGGATCTGCAATTTCCTTATTCATTTTTTCAGTAAGAGCTAATAGAGCTAAAAAACTGGCATTTTCCTCTAATTTTCCGGTGAGTTTTCCTGTTTTTTTATCACGTCCGTAATGTCCGCCATCAGGATCTTTTGAAGAATCAGATATCCCAAGCAGTTGCAGCATAGCAGTATTGGCAACACTTGCGTGCCCTGAAGTGTGGATAACAATAATAGGATTGGTTGTACTGACAGCATCCAGTTCTTCTTTAGTCGGATGCCTGTGCTCTTTCATAATGGCATCATCATAGCCGTTCCCAATAACCGATTGATTGTTGGATATTTTATAATCTTTAATGAAATTTTTCAGGGTGTTTTGAAGCTCCTGGATCGAATTCACGGCCCCATAAGGTTCCGGGAAAAGATCAACCGCCTGCATCATGCCTGCGCGGGAGGTAAGGTGGCTATGAACATCAATAAATCCGGGTAATAAAACATTTCCTTTAAGATCAATCATTTTCGTATGAGAATCGGTATAATGATCAGCCTCGGATTTTTTTCCTGTAAAAAGGATCTTACCATTTTTTATAACAAGAGCTTCAGCTTGTGGTGCCTGGTCTTCCATGGTTAAAATGGGGCCTCCAAAATATAGGATTTCAGCTTTTTCTGTGGGAATTCTGGTTTGACAGCTATTAAAGAATAATGCTGAGAGAATTAAATAAATTAATGCTTTCATGATTTGTGATTTTGTGGTGTCAATAAATATACAATAAAATATAATATTCTCACCTCTATAAAGCATTTGGAAATTTTGTTATATTTATAAAACTAATTACAATTCATTAATATAAAAATAATAAACTATGGGTTTGTTCTATTTAATTCCAATATTTGGTGTTGTTGCTTTGCTGTATACTTTTTTTCAAAGTAAATGGGTAAGCAGGCAAAATGCCGGAAACGAGAGAATGAAAGTAATCAGCGGACATATCGCTGACGGTGCTATGGCTTTTCTAAAAGCCGAGTACAAAATTTTGACGTATTTCGTAGTGATCGTAGCCGTTCTGTTAATTATAATGGGAATGAGCAATGCTAATTCACACTGGAGCATAGGAATTGCTTTTATTGTAGGCGCTATATTTTCCGCGTTGGCTGGTTTTATCGGAATGAAAATAGCCACTAAGGCCAATGTAAGAACCGCAGAAGCAGCACGAACTTCCCTTGCCAAAGCATTAAAAGTTTCTTTTAACGGAGGAACCGTAATGGGAATGGGAGTTGCCGGATTAGCTGTTTTAGGATTGGGAACCCTGTTTTTGGTGATTAAGCAGATTTTTGCCCCGAATGCTACAGTGGATTCCCTTGAAATGGAAAGGACTATTGAAATCCTTACCGGATTTTCCTTAGGTGCTGAATCTATCGCTCTTTTTGCAAGGGTAGGCGGCGGAATTTACACCAAAGCAGCAGATGTAGGAGCCGATCTGGTAGGAAAAGTAGAAGCCGGAATTCCTGAAGATGATCCGCGAAACCCTGCAACCATTGCAGATAACGTGGGAGATAACGTAGGCGATGTGGCAGGAATGGGAGCGGATTTATTCGGTTCTTATGTGGCCACTGTTCTTGCCACAATGGTTTTGGGAAGAGAAACAATTTCTGTAGATTCTTTCGGAGGCTTTGCACCGATCCTTCTGCCGATGCTTATTGCCGGAACAGGAATTATCTTTTCAATGATAGGAACCTTATTTGTAAGGATTAATGATAGTGAAGGACCATCAACGTCAAGCGTTCAGAATGCTTTAAATCTGGGAAATTGGGGAAGCATTGTCATTACTGCAGTAGCTTCTTATTTCCTTGTAAATTATATTCTTCCCGATAAAATGATTCTCAGGGGGCTTGAATTCACGAAAATGGGCGTATTTGGAGCAATTATGGTAGGTTTGCTTGTGGGAACGTTAATGAGCATCATCACAGAATATTATACGGCAATGGGTAAAAGACCTGTTTCCAGTATTGTAAGACAGTCTTCCACCGGCCATGCAACCAATATTATTGGCGGACTTTCTGTAGGAATGGAATCTACATTTCTTCCCATCCTTGTGTTAGCGGGAGGGATTTACGGGTCTTATTTATGTGCCGGGTTATATGGGGTTGCGATTGCCGCTGCCGGAATGATGGCAACCACTGCAATGCAGCTTGCTATTGATGCTTTTGGACCTATTGCAGACAATGCGGGAGGAATTGCAGAAATGAGTGAACTGCCAAAAGAAGTTCGCGAAAAAACAGACATTCTGGATGCTGTAGGAAACACTACTGCAGCCACAGGGAAAGGTTTTGCGATTGCTTCTGCAGCTTTAACAGCTTTGGCCTTATTTGCAGCCTTCGTGGGCATTGCAGGCATCGACGGAATTGATATTTACAGAGCTGATGTCCTTGCAGGATTATTTGTAGGAGGAATGATTCCATTTATCTTTTCATCATTAGCCATCACCGCTGTAGGACAGGCTGCCATGGCGATGGTAGAAGAAGTAAGAAGACAGTTCCGTGAGATTCCAGGGATTTTAGAAGGAAAAGCAGAACCGGAATATGAAAAATGTGTAGCCATTTCTACCGATGCATCCATTAGAAAAATGATGTTGCCGGGTGCTATTGCGATTATTTCACCGTTACTGATGGGATTTATTTTTGGCCCTGAAGTATTAGGAGGGTTTTTAGCAGGAGCTACAGTAACCGGAGTGTTAATGGGGATGTTCCAGAATAACGCAGGAGGCGCCTGGGATAATGCCAAAAAATCTTTTGAAAAAGGAGTTAATATTAACGGACAGACTTATTATAAAGGTTCAGAACCTCATAAAGCTTCCGTGACAGGAGATACCGTGGGAGATCCGTTTAAAGATACATCAGGGCCGTCCATGAATATTCTGATTAAGCTTATGTCTATTGTTTCACTGGTTATTGCGCCTACACTGGCGGTTTTACATAAAGATAAAATTGAAGCCAACAGAAAAGCTAAAATCGAAAGCCTGATGGGTAAAACTATTGCAGTAGGTTCAGGTACAGAACTTAAAAAGATTTCAGGCTCAAAAGAAGTGGTAGGACATCTGAATGAAAGTGGAGATTTCGTGTATGAAACAGGAACTGTTGAAGAAATACAGTTAAATTCCGGAAAGATAATTTCTTTAGGTCAGGGAAGTCACCTTTATCAGATGTATGAAGCTGTGAAGAAAAAAGATCAGGCGTTATTGGATTCCAATAATTGGTTTACCATTCAGAATCTGTACTTTGAAACGGGATCAAGTGATCTGAAAGCAGGTTCGGAAATACAACTGAATAACCTGGCGGAAATTTTAAATGCTTATCCGGATCTAAAAATAAAATTAGGCGGATACACTGACAATACAGGCAGCGAAGAAACCAATCAGAAACTATCCAATCTTAGAGCACAAACTGCTAAACTGAAACTGTTGGAAATGGGAATTGCCTCAGACAGAGTAGAAGCAGAAGGCTATGGTTCACAATATCCGGTGTGTCCGGCGAATGACACGGATGAATGTAAAGCCGAAAACAGAAGGATTGATGTAAGGGTTCTTTCTTTATAGAACTCAATTACAATAAACATATAAAAAGCACTGCAGAACGCAGTGCTTTTGTTTTATACAGAGTAATTATAAATGCTTTTTCAAATGCTCCATAGCTTGAATAATCACATCATCCTTTTTAGCAAAACTAAACCGGATATAATCAGAATTATGTCGTGAATTGTAAAATGCGGAAAGGGGCAGACAAGCTGTCTTTTTTTCAATAGTCAGCCATTTGGAAAATTCAACGTCGGTCATTGTTTTGGAAACATTTCTGAAATTAACTGTTTGAAATACACTTCCTTCCGCTTTCTTTTCCACCTGTAGCGGCGTGTCTTTTATTAATTCATTGAAAATATTCCGCTTGTGTTCCATGATCTTCTGACTTTCAGTTGGATCGAACACTTCAAGATATTTTGCAATGGCATATTGAGCAGGTGCATTAGCGCTGTAAGAAATGTACTGCTGATGACATCTGAATCGTGCCGTAAGGTTTTCAGAAGCAAGCATGTAGCTTACTTTCCAGCCTGTAGTGTGAAACATTTTACCGAAAGAAAAAATGCAGAATGTTCTCTTCCTTAACTCAGGATGCAGGAATGAGCTGTAATGCTCAACTCCGTCATAGCAATAGGTATCATAGATTTCTTCAGAAATTACATAGACTTCCTGGTCTTTAATCATGTCGTACAGTTGTTCCCATTCTGTCTGAGTCCATATTTTTCCTGTTGGATTCTGGGGAGAATTCACAATAATCGCCTTTGTTTTTTCGGAAAGACATTCTTGAAGTTTTTCCCAGTCAATGGCGAAATCATTATCAAGATCATAATATACCGGAGTTCCTCCATTTAGTACAACGGATGGTCCATAAGTATAATAAGATGGCTGAATAATAATCACCTCATCATGTTGATTTAAAATAGATTTAAGGGCAGTATGTAAAGCAAAGGTTGCACAAGGAACAATGCTTACTTCATTTTGAGTAATATGTATCGGATTTTTTCGCTTTCGATTGTAATTGATAATATTTTCAATGAGAAAAGGATTTCCCGCAAGAGGCTCATAATTATGGCAGTTAAGGTCTGCAGATTCCCTTAAAAAGCTTCTTAGCCGCTCATCAATATCAAAATCAGGAATGCCTAAAGAGAGGTCAAAGCTCTTATGCTGTACCGCAAGCTCAGACATCTCCGTGAAAAAAGAGTAATGGGTAAATCCGTAAATATTTTCCATCAATTTTGCATTTATATCAAATATAAGAAAAAATGCAATCCGGTAAAGATTAAATAAAAATTGTTATTTTTAGGCAAATTATTAAAGCATGAAAAAATTACTCATTCCACTATTTTTTATCGCTGTGCTGGCAAGCTGCGGAACCTCTAAAGTATCTGAGAATGCCCCAAAATCTTCTTCTGTAGCTAAAGGAGATAAAGCATTTCTGGCTGCATATAAAACAATTACAGCAGATGATCTAAAGAAAAACTTATACGTAATCGCCTCTGATGAAATGGAAGGAAGAGATACCGGAAGCCCGGGACAGAAAAAAGCGGGAGAGTACATGATTAACTATTATAAAAGCTTAGGAATTTCCTATCCAAAGTTCCTTGGATCTTACTATCAGAAGGTTCCTGCAGATTTTATGAAAAAAAGAGGTGGTGGAAACCTGCCGGATTCTGAAAATATTCTGGCCTTTATAGAAGGATCGGAAAAACCGGAAGAAATTGTGGTTGTTTCTGCTCATTACGACCATGTAGGTGTTAAAAATGGGGTGGTATATAACGGGGCGGACGATGATGGAAGTGGCACGGTAGCAGTAATGGAAATTGCAAAAGCATTTCAAAGTGCTAAAAAAGCCGGAAACGGCCCAAAAAGATCCATTCTATTCCTGCATGTAACTGGAGAGGAACACGGCTTGTTTGGCTCGGAATACTACACGGAAAACCCGGTATTTCCGCTTGCCAACACTGTAGTGGACTTGAATATTGACATGATAGGACGTGATGACCTCGCCAACAGAGGAAAACAATATGTATACGTTATCGGATCTGAAATGCTGAGTTCCCAGCTCAAAGTCATCAATGAAGCGGCTAATAAGAGAACTAACAATCTGGAACTGAATTACAAATATGACGATCCAAGCGATCCGGACAGATTATATTACAGATCTGACCACTATAATTTTGCTAAAAATAATGTGCCGGTAGCATTCTTCTTTGATGGAATTCATGAAGATTATCATAAACCTACAGATGATGTAGAGAAAATTGATTATCCATTACTGCAAAAAAGAGCACAGCTTGTCTTTGCAACGGCCTGGGAAATTGCCAATAGAGCTGAGAGAATTGTAGTAGATAAAAAGCAATAATATTGAATTCAAAGAAAGATGCTGTAAAACTTTTGAAGTGAAATTGGCATCTTTGTAATTATAAGTAATTATAAAAATAAGCACATAACAGTTTTAAAAATAAATTGTTATGTGTTTTTACTAAAGTTTTAATTAAAGATCATGATTATTCGTGAAGCCAGACCGGAAGATATTCCGGGCATCCAGTTCGTAAGAAATTCGGTAAAAGAAAATACCTTATCCGACCCTAATCTTGTGACCGATAAAGACTGTGAAGAGTTTTTGTTTGAAAGAGGAAAAGGCTGGGTATGTGAAATTGATGATAAGGTGGTTGGCTTCTCCATTGTAGATCTGGCAGAAAATAATATATGGGCGCTCTTCCTGCATCCGGATTTTGAAAAACGGGGAATTGGAAGAAAACTTCATGATGTTATGCTCAACTGGTATTTTGAGCAAACAAAAGAAAAGGTATGGCTGGGAACTTCTCCCGGTACAAGAGCGGAAATGTTCTATAAACAATCAGGCTGGAAAGAAATCGGAACTCATGGAAAGAATGAGATCAAATTTGAAATGACTTTTGATGACTGGAAAAATAAACATTCATGAAACAACCAATGAAATCAATCAGACCCTTTATTGGCTCTAAAGACTTTGAAATCAGCAGAAATTTTTATAAAGATTTAGGATTCGAAGAAGTGATTCTTGAGCCTAAACTGTCCTTGTTTAGAAAACAGGAAATCGGGTTTTATCTTCAGGATTATTATGCAAAAGACTGGATTGATAATACCATGATTTTTATCGAAGTCAGCAGTGCCGATGACTGCTGGGAAGAACTTCTATCTTTGCACCTTACTGAAAAATATAAAGAGGTGAGGCTCGTTCCTGTGAGAACAATGGATTGGGGAAAAGAATGCTTTGTGCATGATCCCTCCGGGATTCTATGGCATTTTGGAGAATTTTACACCCGATAATTGAAGATGATTTACGCTTTTGATACCTATTATTACTAAGATTACGCCAATACAGTCTGTATTGCATTCGAAGACTGGACTTCTGAAAAGGAATCTGAGATCTTTACCGAAAAAACAGCAATAACTTCTGCCTATGAAAGCGGTGCCTTTTACAAAAGAGAACTGCCGTGCATCATAAGTTTGTTACAGAAAATCCCTCTGAAAAATGGGGATCTTATTATTGTAGATGGTTATGTGACGCTTAATGATGAAGGTAAAGCAGGACTTGGAGGCTATTTGTATGAAGCCCTTGATCAGAAATATCCTGTCGTAGGAATTGCTAAAAATGAATTTAATGCTCCGGATTCCCAAAGAAGGAGTGTATATCGCGGAGAAAGTAAAACAGCTCTTTTTCTTACGGCTAAAGGCGCTGATGTAGATGATATACACCTAAAAGTAGAGCAGATGCATGGATCTTTCAGAATGCCGGCACTACTGAAGAAACTGGATCAGCTAAGCAGAGCATAAGTCCATCAATCTCACTTAAAACCTTCAATTTTTAATTAAAATAAAAATATAGAAAATTCATTGTAATGAATATACCGATTGGTATTTTTTAAGTATCTTTGTCAGAAATACTTTTGGAAATTAAAGTAAGGGAATAAAATTTTTTAAACAATAATATACCGATCGGTATATAAAAACATATAGAATATGAAAGACGTATTTATTGTTGCAGCAAAACGTACTCCCATCGGTGGATTTATGGGAAGTCTGTCAGAATTTACCGCAACACAGCTTGGCGCAATTGCTATTCAGAGTGCATATGAAAGCTTATCACTTTCTCCTGAATATGTTGACAGCGTTTACATGGGTAATGTATTAAGTGCCGGAATAGGACAATCGCCGGCAAGGCAGGCTGCTATTTTTTCAAAAATTCCGGTTGATAAAGATGCTACCACCATCAATAAGGTTTGTGCTTCAGGAATGAAAGCTGCAATGTTGGGAGCGCAGCAGATCCAGCTGGGACAGGAACATATTGTCGTTACAGGAGGCATGGAGAGTATGAGTAATGTTCCTCATCATACCCATCTCCGGAATGGTAAAAAGCTTGGAGATACCGTTCTTACAGACGGACTGATAAAAGACGGTTTATGGGATGTTTATCATGATTTCCATATGGGAAGTGCTGCTGAACTGGGAGTGAAGAAATATGGTCATACCAGAAAGGAATTAGATGATTATGCCTTGTTTTCTTACAAAAAGGCGCAGGAAGCTTCAGCTAATGATAAGTTTATAAATGAAATCATCCCGATACGAATAGAAGGGAAAAAAGGAACAGTAGTTATTGATAAAGATGAAGATATCGACAAGCTTATTCCTGGAAAAGTATCCCAATTAAAACCTGCTTTTGAAAAAGACGGCTTTTTGACAGCTGCCAATTCGAGTAACCTTAACGACGGAGCTGCAGCAATTATTCTGGCATCTGAAGAAGCGATTCGCAAACACCAGCTGCAACCTTTAGCTAAAATCATTTCCTACGCAGATGCAGCCCAAGCTCCTGAATGGTTCACCACCTCTCCGGCTATTGCTATCAACAAAGCATTGGAGCAGGCTGGCCTCAAGATCAGTGATATTGATTATTTTGAAATTAATGAGGCGTATTCTTCTGTTATTCTCTCCAACCAGCAGATTTTGGGATACGATCTGGAAAAAGTGAATATTTATGGCGGGGCAGTGGCAATGGGACATCCGATAGGAGCTTCAGGCGCAAGAATACTAGTAACGCTGTTAAGTGTATTACAACAGGAAAAAGGCAGATACGGAATCGCAGCGATTTGCAATGGAGGTGGTGGTGCTTCTGCTATCATTATCGAAAATATAAATGTATAAAAAATAGTAAGATTTAAACAATGGAACAATATGATTTAGCCGTTATCGGCTCAGGTCCAGGCGGATATGTTGCCGCTATAAGAAGTGCACAGCTGGGATATAAAACCGTAATTATTGAAAAATACAACACCCTGGGCGGCACCTGTACCAATGTAGGTTGCATTCCTACCAAAGCCCTTTTGGACAGCACTCATCATTATCACGACGCACTCCATAAATTCGGGGCTCATGGGATTGATGTAGGATCTGTACAACTGAATTTCGATCAGCTCTATAAAAGAAAAACAGAAGTGGTGCTAAAGAATACGCAGGGACTCGACTTCCTGATGAAAAAGAACAACATAACCCATCTGCAGGGAACCGCTTCTTTTGCTGATCATTCAATTCTTAGGGTAACCGATGAAGATGGATCGGTGATGACGATTAAAGCGGATCAGTATATTATCGCAACCGGCTCAAAACCTGCTACCATTCCCGGTGTTGTGATCGATAAAAAAAGAATTATCACCTCAACAGAAGCCTTATCGCTTAAAGAACAGCCCAAATCATTAGTGATTGTTGGCGGGGGAGTAATAGGAGTGGAAATGGCGTCTATTTTCAACAGAATAGGAACAAAAGTGACCATCCTTGAATATACGGATAACCTGATCGCAACTATGGACTGTGATCTGGGAAAATCGCTTAAAAAAATAATGAGCAAAGAAGGAATTGATGTGTGTCTTCAACAATCTGTCTACAAAGCAGAAAACCTGGGCAATACAGCTAAAGTCTGGTTTAAAGATCAGCAAGGAAAAGAACAGGAGATGGAAGCAGACTATATTCTGGTTGCTGTAGGGCGAAAACCGTATACTGAAAATCTTGGTCTTGAAAATACCAATGTACAACTAAGTACTAAAGGTACCATTGTGGTCAATGAAAATCTTCAGACCTCAGTTCCGGGGATCTATGCCATTGGTGATGTCATAGGAGGGGCAATGCTGGCTCATAAGGCAGAAAAGGAAGGAGTATTTGTGGTAGAAAGAATAAATGGTCAGAAACACCATATTCACTATGACAGAATTCCATCGGTAGTATATACATGGCCGGAAGTATCATCGGTTGGGGCTACAGAAGAAGAATTGAAGCAGAAAGGACTCGAATACACCATTGGGAAATTTCCTTTTTCAGCGAATGCAAGGGCAAGAGCCGGAATGGATACCGAAGGCTTTGTTAAAGTGCTCGCAGATCCGAAATATGGCGAATTACTGGGAGTACATATTATCGGGGCGAGGGCCGCAGACCTTATTGCCCAGGCGGTCGTAGGTCTGGAGTATGAAGTCACTGTTGAGGATATGGCCAGAATATCTTATGCACATCCTACCTATGCAGAAGTCCTTAAAGAATCCTATACTATTGCTTCCGGGCTTCCATCCATTAATATTTAAAAACGGTTATTTTAACCGTTTTTGTTATCTTAGGCTTTTCCTTTATTCATGAGCTTATTCAAAAAATGGAAAAAGATATTATTCAACCTAAAAATTAAAGCATGATCAAATTTAAATATGTCATTCTCTATGTAGCAGATGTAGAAAAATCAATGAATTTTTATAAAGACACTTTCAACTTTGAAATTAAGTTCATCACACCCGAAAAAGATTATGGAGAACTGACGACAGGAGAAACGTCTCTGTCTTTTGCCTCACTGGAACTTGCTTCATTCAATATAAAAGAAGGTTTTTTACAATCAGAGGGCCAGCAGAAACCTTTCGGGATAGAGTTGGGCTTTATAACGGACGATGTAGAATCGCTAGTTCAGACTTCTATTGCCAATGGGGCATCGCTGTACGAAGAAATTAGTGTAAAACCTTGGGGACAGAAAGTTGCTTACATCAGAGATGTGGATCATTATTTAGTGGAAATTTGCACCGAAATTAAGTAATACTGTACATGAATTGTAGGTACGTATTTCATGTAAAATGTATTTATTATTTTGAAAAGTTGAATGCTTTTTAGTAAAATAGAAGGGTAGTGATGTATTCATTATCCAGTAGAATCATGATGAAATCTTTTGAATTTGATGAATACCACAAAAATAGTCTGGATTTAAAAAAAGAACAGAAGATAATTGTTTATCATCATGACCATGAAAATACGCTGATATTCTGTGACTTCTGGTAGATACTAGGTTAACCAAATTTTAGGATTATCGGGAAATCCCCATAAACTGATAAATGTCATCAGGTTTGTTATTTTTATTAAGTCTAAATAAATATAAATTTGTCTCAATAAAAATAAAGAATAAATGAAAAAGATTTCTATCCTTTTTGCGGTTGCTGTTACTGCGTTGTTCAATGCACAATACTGCTTACCGGTTTTTCAGTATGGAAGCGACAGTAACATGATCACGAATGTTACCTTCGGGAACATCAACAATACATCTCCCTTTCAGGCTGGAAATGCTCTTGTTTATGAAAATTTCACGACGATGTCTACCGATATTCAGGTAGGGGGAAGTTATGCAATCTCAGTGAAAGGTCCTTCCAGTACTTTTCCAAGTGATGTCGTTGTCTTTATTGATTTCAATCAGAACGGAAATTTTGATGATGCGGGAGAAAGCTTTTATATTGGACGTTTAACTGCTGCAAATCCTGCCAATGCATCTACCGTTTCCACTATTATCACCGTTCCTGCCAATGCTGTAGCCGGAGCTACAAGAATGCGTGTCCTTAAAAATACAAATACCGTAGCCTACTCAAACCCTGCTGCACCCAATTCAATCAGTACAGCATGCGATACTGCTTTAAGAGCAGGCCAGACGGAAGATTATACAGTGATGATCCAATCTACTACAGCCGGTTTTCCTTCACCTTATTGCGGAGATGAGAATATTACAACCCTTACGGTAAGTGAAATAAGCAAAGTAGAGTTTGCAGGTATGACCAACGACAGCAATATTGACGGATCATCCACAACCATTGAGGACTTTACCAATACAGTCTTTGATGTAACCAGAGGAATTTCGTATCCCATTTCTGTAACAGGAGGTACTCAGGGACAGGCTAGTGTTTCAGCCTATGCTTATATAGATTTCAATCATAACCATATTTTTGATGATAATGAAAAATTCAATCTAGGCTATTTAGATAATTCTAACCCTGTTTCTCATGCACAGTCAGGAATTACTACAGGTACTATCCAGATTCCTGCTGATGCTCTATTGGGACAAACGCGTTTTAGAATTGTAAAAGCATACGAGTCTAGTTCATGGATGGGAACTCTGGAAAATCTATCATGTCCGTCAGGATGGTTTATCGGGCAGGTGGAAGATTATACATTGAATGTTCAGGCATCTAACCTTGCAACGAGGGAGATTTCAAAAGATACATCCATCAAAATATATCCTAATCCAACTACCGGATTGGTAACGATTCAAAACACAGATCGTCTGGAAAAGTATGAAGTATACAGCATGTCAGGACAGAAGGTAATGGAAGGAAATACCCATTCATTTACTTTGGAAAAACTGGTACCGGGAACTTATCTGATCAAAATCCAAATGAAAGACAAGAAAATCATCACTGAAAAAATCATTAAAGAATAAAGAACACATATCTAATCATATCCATATCAATTTTTGTTTTTTTCTAACCGGCAGGTCATATCTGCCGGTTTTTTTTGAAATTATATCTGCCCTCAATTGCTGTATTTAAGAGACTTTTAACTAAAATCTTACTATTGATTTAAATTGTTAAAGTCTTGTTTTAAATCTTAACAATTTCCCTTCAAAAATTAATAAAATTTTATCAAATTTAATTCTCATACTCTTGATAAAATGGATTTATTTTACAAAAAATTCTAATACCAATAGAAACTTATGATTAAACAGCTTTATACAAAGTACTGTGCATTCTGCTTTGTATTATTGTCGGGGATCTTCTTTTCCCAGACTTTGAAAAAAATAAAAATTACCGATCTCCAAGGTGGAAAACCTATTGCCAATGCCAGGGTAATCCTTTCTAATGAAGTGGTATATACCAATGATGATGGAATCGTTTTAGTCCCAGAAAATGCAGGTCCCATTGAAATCTCAAAATCGGGTTATAAAACAGAAACTCTAAAATCAATTACTTCCACAATCTCATTAAGCCCGTTGTACAAAAATATTGACGAGGTAAAGATTACCGTGGTCGATATAAGAGAGATTTTTACTGATGTACTGCGCCATTACAGCAAAAGATATTATTCCAAACCTTCACTGTATGATATCATTTATAAAGAGAAAAGCATTTACGACGGAACACTTCAGCTGCTTTTAATCGCTGATGCCAAATTCTGGTCGGTTTCTAATGCCTACAATTATAAAAATAGTATCAATCATGATAATGATGCCTTTTTCCAGGTAGACCTGAATAATATTAAATATTATAAAGCTGCTAAGTCCCAGGATTCCGTATTTCTTCAGAAACAAGAAAGATCTACTGACCATGCGGGATTTATGTTTATGAATTACACGCTTAGGAGACTGGTACAGCATATCGATTTGAAGGGAACAAAATATTCAGGAAAAATTGTGGATGATACGGGAGGAGAGCAGACGATGGTATTTAATATCACAACAAAATCTTTGGTCAAAATTTCCGGTAAGCTGCTGTATAACACAAATGATAAAGTAATCTCCCATCTGGAAATAGTATATGATCAAAGTGGTTTTAAACCTTATGAAGGGAAACTCAGGAATGGAGAAATGGCAGAGTTTCAGCCCGGGAATGGGACTATGTCACTTGATTTTTATAAAAAAGATAAAAAATACATTCCTTCAAGAGCAAGTGTGAAAAGCGATTCTTTTGTTACCCATAAAGGTATCGCTCATACAGGAATTTACGAACGGGACATCATTTTTCAGACATTTCATGAAGCTCAGGAAGACGGATTAAAAAACAGGATTGATTTCAACAAAAATATGTGGGAGAATATACCGAATCATGAACAAAAAGAAACGAAGATATTGCTTTCCAAAGAAGAACAGGAATTTATAAATGAAAATTAAATATATGAGAAAAATAGTACTTATTGCCATCGCAGGCATTAGTTTTTGGGCAAAAGCACAGACCCAGCGTTTTATTTATGATTTAGTATACAAAAAAGATGCAGGTACCGATCTGCTGACCAAAGAAAATTTCCATTTGGATATTGATTCAAAAAGTGCAACCTATTATCAGAGAGATTTCTTTGTGGCAGACTCTCTGATCAATAATAATATTCCATTTCCAAAGGGAGTAAAACTAAATACGTCCACCATCGTCTATCATAAAACAGGAGATGACAACTATGAAGAATATGATCTGATGGAAAATACAGTCCTTAAGCTTCAGACCCAGGAATCTCAACAGTGGAACCTGGAGAATGAAAGTAAAAAAGTGAAAGACCTAACCCTTCAAAAAGCAACCACAACCTTTGGAGGAAGAAACTGGACAGCCTGGTTTGCGAAAGAAATCCCTTTTCAGGAAGGACCCTATGTATTTCACGGGCTTCCGGGATTGATCATAGAATTGTATGATGATAAAAAGAATTACAAATTTGAACTGGTAAAATCTGTAAAACTGGAAAAAGCACCCAATAACCAGTTTATTGTGATGGCCAGACAGATGAGCGTTCCTGTAACCTGGGACAAATACAAAAGTACGAAACTTACCTTTTATGAATCACCGGTAAATTTCATCAAAAGCGGAATGGGATCATCCAATACAGACGGACAGTTTTTCCTGAATGACGGAACAAAAGTGAATCCTACCAATATGCGGGAAATCAATGAAAGAATGAAACAAGCAATCAAAAAATATAATAATCCGATCAACCTGGACCGAAAGATTGCGTATCCTTAAGACTCAATAATAAAAGGCATTTCAACAGAGAAATGCCTTTTTGCTATATTTATTCCAAAATTTCCAGCAGATCGTGCCTGGAAAATCCTTTCAGCTTGGACTGGTCTGTAGAAAGCAGATCCTGAGCCAGTTTATTTTTCTTTTTCTGGAGATTCAGTATTTTTTCTTCGACTGTATTAGAGCAGATCAAACGGACAGCAATAACATTTTTCGTCTGTCCTATACGATAACTTCGGTCTATAGCCTGGTTTTCTACAGCGGGGTTCCACCAGGGATCTACCAGATAGATATAATCAGCTTCTGTTAGGTTGAGACCAATACCGCCGGCTTTCAGGCTGATCAAAAATACACGGATGTTTTCATCTGTCTGGAAATTCTTTACTTTCGATCCTCTGTCCTTAGTCTGTCCTGTGAGATATTCAAATGGAATGTCTCTGGTTTCCAGTTCCGCTTTTATCAGATCAAGCATCCCTACAAATTGTGAAAATATAAGGATCTTATGTTCTTTGGATTTATTATATATCTGCTCTACTAATACATTAATCTTAGCGGAATGCTCTGCCGAGTGTCCTTCTTTAAGCAATACCGGAGAGTTGCAGATCTGGCGGAGCTTGGTAAGCCCGGTCAAAACATGCATGCTGCTTTTATTCACTTCATCCTCATCGGCTGCGGAGATGAATTCCCGGAGTTCTTTTTCGTAGGCATCGTATATCTTTCGCTGTACAGCATCCATTTCGCAGTAAATTACCATTTCCGTTTTTTCGGGAAGCTCTTTGGCAACCTGCTTTTTTGTTCTGCGGAGAATGAAAGGCTGTATTTTCTGCTGCAACTCGACAGCCCGTTTGGTATATTCAAATTTATCAATGGGAATAGCATAGGTATCTTTAAAATACTGCTTACTTCCCAATAATCCGGGGCAGGCAAAAGAAAGCTGGCTGTAAAGATCAAAAGTGCTGTTCTCTACAGGAGTTCCGGTGAGTACGATCCTGTTCCGGGACTGTAAAAGACGGGCTGCTTTATATCTTTCTGAATTGGGATTTTTAATCGTTTGAGATTCATCAAGAAAAGTATAATTGAAATGAAATGTTTTAAAAATCCGGATATCGGAAAGAAGCATACCGTAGCTGGTAAGTACAACTTCATACTGTTCCATACCCGCTGCTGTTTTCTCTCTTTCTGCTCCGTAATATAACAGTACTTTTATAGAAGGAGCAAATTTAATGATCTCTTCCTGCCAGTTAAAAAGCAGGGAAGTAGGAACGACAATCAGGTTGGTGGTATGGCCTCTCTTTTCTCTTTGCGAAAGAATAAAAGCAATGATCTGCAGGGTTTTTCCTAATCCCATGTCATCGGCAAGACAGCCTCCGAAATTGAACCCATCCAGAAAGTTGAGCCAGTTGAGCCCATCATGCTGATAATCCCTAAGTTTGGCATTCAATCCGGCGGGAATAAGTACCGCAGGAATGTTTTTCAGAGATAAAAATTGATCCGTATACGCTGCTATCTCTGTTTGTACTTCCTGACTTTGCACCTCTTTTTCAAACAGTGTTGAAACTTCACTGAAATTGGTTTTTGGGATCTTTAGCAGCTCCCCGTCAATTTCTCCGGCCTGGAAATAAGCCGCTATTTTATGAATCCATTCATCAGGCAGAATCCCTTGGGTGCCATCATCCAGCTGAACAAATTTACTTTTATTCCGGATGGCTTTATAAAGCTGTTTTAAGGCTGCTTCTTTCTTTCCAAAACCTACTTTCAGTTTTGCATTAAACCAATCGATACCGCTGGTGATCTGAATATTGATCTTAGCCCGGTTGGGGTTGATGGTATTGTTTTTTAATTCGTTAAAGCCGAGTATTGTTAACCCTTCATTCTGCCAGACTTCAAAAGCATCGAGGAACCAGTCTTCATCCAGGAATTTATTTTTATGAAGATAAAAATATTCATGTCCATCCATCTGATCCTTAAAATCCGGATGCTGTCTCATAATGATAGACGTGAAAAGAGATTCCAGGCTGTCGTTACGCTCTACTTTAAACAGATTCCCATTCTGATCGGTATCAAAAAGCTGTTTTCTGGAATATACTGGGATTTCGGCTTCGCCATATTTCATCACTGGAGTGATGGAAACAAAATTTTCCTGCTGGCGAAGATAGATGATCCTTTCTATCTGATAATTTTTCTCTTCAAGCTGTACCGGTGTTGCCGGCTGTATGTAGCTGTAATTGATTTGGATAATGGATTCTAAAGAAGAAAGGATATTCTGCATCAGTTCTTCATATTTTGAAGAATGAACGAGCAGAATTTCATTATTAGCTTTAAAGAATTTAATGACTCGGAGCACGTCCGGATTATCTACAAAATGGTAGGTGTCGCGGCTGAAAACAAAATAATCATTTCGGATCACTACATTTTTAAAAGGTAATGAAGTATCACTAAATAAGAGCTCTCCCGTAATTTCATAAAAAGGATTTTTTTTGAAAACGTGAAGCTGTATTTCAGCATTTAAGGTTGTCAATTTTACAGGAATCAGGGATTTGGCAGCCATTGTTTCTGCAATTTCCCGGTCATGATAATAGACGTCAAGGTCCAGCGGGTTACGGACAATCAGTTGTAAAGCTTCCAGTTCTGCTTCATTGTGATCTTCAGTGTATTTATTCTGAAAAGCCACAATACCTGTGTAGAATTTGATTTCCAGGGGTTGGTCTGTCTTCCAGATCAAATGCATGGCATCAACCGGATTCACAGGGTTTTTAATTTTCCCGTTTTGCGTTACAGGGGCTTCCATCAGAAAAAACATCAGATGGTTGTAATATCGGTGCCTGCCAATGACCAGGATTTGTTTTTTATCTGTATTCCGGACATTCAATTCTTTGAAAATAGAAGTCCGCTGAGGTAGCAGCTCCCGCTGAAGAGATTGTGAATCGATCGGAAACAGTTCTTTGATTTTGGATTTTACCCTGAGCTTTCCATCTTCATATTCAAGTTCAAAATAAGCATCCAGATCCGGTTCATTTTCTAATCCATAACTTTTAGCGTGAGCAGTAAGAAACTGTTTGCGTAAAAGAGGATCAAAAAAAATCCTGAAATTTTTATACTCTATGATAGAATGAAGGATTTCAGCCTGATGGCTGCATAATTTATGTTCAGTATTATCACACGAACATGCACAAACCAATGAATGACCAATCTGATTAACTGAAACTTCTGGAAACGTCAGCAGATCTGTTTTTTTAGTAAAAACACCTGCATTATTTTCTATAGCAATAGGATAGATGGTATGAAAATCCCTGTTTTCCATAAACGCACCGTTAGCGGTATGCTTCAGGAGATCATATACCGAAAGAGTAGTGATAGAAATATTGTCAAGGATGTACTCAGCCATAAAATTGATAGGAGGCAAACTTACAAAAAAGCAGGGAAAGGAAGGCGAAAAATCGAATGATCTGGATGGACCGAATTCAATAAATGATGAACCTGTAAGATTCACCAACTGATTTTTTTCTTAAGTTTACAGCTGCGGAATCTAATAAGATCAAGTTATACAATTTGTAACCTATACCATATGAAATCAACCGTTCAATTATTAAGAGAAGAAAAACATCTTACTCAAACTGAACTTGCTGAAAAGGCAGGACTTTCGTTACGGACTATACAACGGATGGAGGCGGGAAATACTCCTAGAGGTTTTACTTTAAAAGCATTGGCCGCTGCATTGGAGGTTGATCCTCAAAAGCTTATTGAAAATAAGGAAAGTGCGGAGGTTGACAGAGCGAAATTAATTAACCTTTCTGCTTTGGCAGGTGTTGTTATTCCATTTGGTGGCATCATATTTCCGTTATTGCTGACGTATAAAACAAAGGATTCGAAAAGTAAAGAACTTGGAAAAAATATTATTGGAATACAGATTATTTTGGCATTTATTGTCTCTGTTGTAATGATCATCAGCCCGTTTATCCAGAAAGTATATCCTGTACGATTTCCATTATTTATCATTCCACTGATAGGATTTATTTGTGTAAAGATAAGCGTAATCATTCTGAATGGTATTAGTTTAAACACGAAAGGTGATCTTCGCATAGGTTTGAAAACCAGTTTTTTATAAATGCAGTCATAGGATTGACGTAATAATGACGTATTGTTTTTGCAGGAATATTGATTTTTAACATCGAATCTTGCAGAAAAATAGATCATGAAATTAATAAAAAAAATTACAGTAGCTTTTTTAATTGTTTTGGTGTTGATAATTACAGTTGGATATTTCTATTTCGACAGAAAATTTACTCCAGAATCTAATTATTTAGAGATAAAAAATGAAAGCGGAAATATTCCTGTAACGTGGTTAGGAAATGATAAGAATGTTTTGCTTTTACCTGTTCGTGTTACAGGAGATACTGTGACTTATTATCTGCAGTTTGATACAGGACATTCTTATACCGTATTGTATGCGGAAGCAATAAAAAATATAAAAGGAATTTCAGTTCATGAAGGATTGGCTACAGTTTCATTGACTATAGGAAAGACAAAAATTTTCTCAGACCAATTCAAAATTGTTAATAATGGGAGAGAAGATGATAAAAATACATCAACAAAAATAATAGGAACACTGGGGGCGGACATGCTTGAAAACAGGAAAACCCTGATTAATTTTAAAGAAAACCATATTGTTTTTAATATCTCTGAAACACCGGAACGTTTCAAAAATAATCTTATTGATTTTTCATTTAAAAAAAGACATATCATAATTCCTGCCTTGTTAAAAGGAAAAACAGAGAAATTTCTGTATGATTCCGGAACAAGTGCTTATGAATTACTGACCTATCAGGAAGTTTGGGAAGATTTAAAATTACCCCATGCAAAAGTAACCAAGGAAAATGTACGTTCATGGAACAATACATTGACTGCTTTTTCTACAACGTGCAATCAAACAATACAATTCAAAAAGACAAGAGTTCCGTTGAGTGAAATTACGTATGTCAAAGGGTTTTCCAATACTCAATACCTACTTATGAAATTCTCAGGCATGACCGGAATGCTAGGGAATAAAATATTTCTAAAAAACAGTATTTATATTGATTGTATAAGCCGCAAAATATCAATTGAATAAAGTTGCTGTTAAAAAGGTAGCGGTCTGTATGATTTATTTTATGTTAGGAGACATATAAAAAGTGATCATATTGCATGATGAAGTATATAGGAACGGGAATGCAAATTATTCAAAACATACATAAAGTTTTACAGAATTTATTTTAGAAAATTTAACTACATTTAGGCTTGAAATACAAAGGCTAAAGTATTGTATTTCAATTTAATTTTAGGGCAAGGTTGAGCTGACTCATCCTTTTTTACAGTATCAGGCTCTGAACCATTGGTTATAATCTTCAGATCGACCTATTAAACATAGTATTGCAGATTCTGTAAGATCATTATTAATAATTTACAAAAATAAGTATGAATGAAAATCAAGCAGACTCAATTAAAATGCGCTCCTTAAAAGTAGGTTTGCCAATAATGAAGGCTAAAGTTTAAAATTCTATAGTAGTAATTCGAAGGCCTAAGTACGGTTTTACATCACATGGATTTATTGCTAAAATGGCAGCTTTTTCAATTGAATTTTAGTAATAAATTAGAGTTTTGTGCCTCAATTTTCCGTATAAAAGCAGAGCTTATAAATCTTAATAGTCATTGTAGAAAGACAGTTTACAAACTTTATACACAAATAATTTAAAAATGGAAATACAATATAAGACAGAAAGGCTCTTACTAAATGAATTGTCCTTAAACGATACTGAATTTATAAATGAATTAGTCAATACCCACGAGTGGGTACAATTTATTGGCGATAGAAATATAAGAACAGAAGAGGATGCAAAAAATTATGTTCAAAGAATAATCGACAGTCCCAATATTAATTATTGGGTAGTGAAATTAAAAAATGATAATCTTCGCATTGGAATTATCACTTTTATTAAACGAGATTATTTAGAACATCACGATATTGGTTTTGCTTTTCTACCAAAATATGCTAAAAACGGGTATGCCTTTGAAGCTACTGTCACTGTTTTAAATGATGCAATAAATAATAATCATGAGCAAATTCTTGCAACGACTGTAACGGAAAATATAAACTCAATAAAATTATTAGAAAAATTAGGTCTTAGGTTTGAAAAAGAAATGGAAGTAGGAAAAGATTTACTGCTGATATATTCTATTAAAGCGGATAATTTTTTGATTAATCAAATCACAAAAGTTTTTTTTAATTTGTTTACCAACATAAAGCAAAGTAAACCTGAATTAGAAAAAATAAATGATATATGTTTTCCCGAGACCATTATTATTAAAAAGAGTAAAGACAACGAAGAAACTTTTAACATTGAAACTTTTATTAGCCCAAGAAAAAAAATCCTTTCTGACGGAACACTTACAGAATTTGAAGAATATGAAGTAGCTGAAGAAACAAAAGTGGTTAATAATTTGGCGCAGCGTTTTTCTAAATATCAAAAGAAGGGATATCTTAATGGTGAATATTTTGAAGGAAACGGAAATAAGTTTTTTCAGTACATTAAAACTACAAAAGGCTGGAAAATAAATGCCGTAATTTGGGAAGATGAAAATAATTAGACAGATGCAGAGTAACTGATGCCGTTGCTCAATCCAAAATAGCCTGAAAGGTTTTCTTTTTACGAATGGACAAGAAAAGCCGTTACATCAGTTGCAGATTAGGCTTTATCACTTTGACTCTGGATCCGGTGGCCCATTTTTAGTGAAATTTCAATACGTTTTAAGTGTCTTTTTTCTATATCATTTTTTATCAATTTATATTCCGGTCTCCAGTAAGATACCGGCTTGAGCTAAAGCCTTTTTAGTACCAATCATAGCAGTGGTACGGGCTTCCGAAGCTAATGACAAATCATCTACCCAAATATGGATTTTAAGGCGGACAGAGCTTTCCCCGAAATCATTAATATTTATACCTGGCGCAGAACTTTTAGAAATATTTGGATTTGTAGACAATTCCTCAGCAATTACTGCTCTCGCTACCTCCAAATCGGAGTCATAAGGTACACCAATTATAAATTCAATACGCTTACGTCTATCCTGCATCGTCCAGTTGATCAAATGTTGAGAAAGCAAATCTCCATTGGGAACAATAATATCTGCGCCATCTGCACTGTGAATTTTACTGGAACGAATACCAATTTCTTTCACCAGCCCGGCTTTTGTTCCGATTTCAATCTGATCTCCAATTTGTATTGGTCTTTCAAAAGCGATGATTACACCAGAAACCAGATTGTTGATAATATTTTGCAACCCAAACCCAATACCAACACCTAATGCTCCCAGCATAATTGATATACGATCCAAAGGAATTCCCGCTGCTGCAATGGCAACAAGAAATCCTACTGAATAAATAGCTAATCTCACCAATAACATCATGGAATTTAAGCCATTTCGTTTACCTTCAGTTACCGATTTCTCATATCCGAAAAAGAAATTAATAAACCCTGAGATCAGTGATGAAATCCAAAGGATGATAAAAAAGATAAGGACGCTGGCTAATGTGAATTTGTAACTGCCAATGGCTCTTTCTTCATAAAAGAAATTGGTCGAAAATTTTGTCAGCAAATCATAATATCCTAAACTTCTTACAAAGGCAACAAAGAATGCCAAACAGGCAAGTATCCATAAATTACGTTGTATACGGTGCTGAATTTCTTTAAAATTAATGTATTCCGAAATTCTACTCGATTGAAAAGTTTCTGTCTGTAAATAAATAGCCTCAATAACAATTCTACAAAATACCTTTAAAACAACGCCATATACTAAACATTGTACGGCAGTAATTCCAAATGTTTTAGCAAGAGTTAAGCGGCCTGTTATATTAAATAGAACTGATAAAATAATTTGAAAAAGTACGAAAATAATTAATGCTCTTGCTACCGGAGATTCTTCCAAAATCCTGAAAAATTTCTCCTTCGATTTTAAAAGGAACACACAAATAGAAATCATAATAATCCCTAGAAATAATAAAATCAGGCGCTCTCCGTAAGCTGATTCTAATAATAAATCGTCAATAGCATATCCTGTCCAAATGATTACAATACCTGTCCAAATTATTTTAAAAGGTTGATTGATAAAAGGCGCAATTAAAAAATATAAAACAACAATTCTAAAAAACTCACAGAAATGCAAAAATGACATTGGAGGGTTTCCAAAAAACAGAGGCATATAGGTTAAGAAACAGAATATTGAAGAAAGCCACATGCTTCTTCTAATCAAATTACTAAGACTTAAAATGGCAACGCTGTCTTCTTGTTTTTTTATTCGTCTAAGGTTATAAGCAAGCCAAAAGGTAAGCCCGATAAAGATGAACAAAGTAAAGATAATGACCCCTGTTCTGCTCTTCAAATAAATGGTGATGATCTTAAATGAACTTGTTAAAGTATTGGTAACAACAGTATATAAGCTATTTTTGTAAGATTTTGCTTTCAAATTAAAAAGACTCGCTTCTTCAGCAGAAAACATATCCATTTTCTTAGCGATCGCCATATAAGTCATATCAGAAACCAAATCGTTGGTTTGATACGTGCATACAGAAACCTTACTGTTCCATAAATTTATACTTGCTAAAATTTTCTTTTGTTGGTATTGTAATTTTTTAGCGTTGGTAAGAAGTTCATTAACTTGTTGATTTAAAACAGGATCATTACTGCTAATATGCAACTCTTTATCACCCAGTATTTTATCAATTTCAGTATTACTCTGATTAAGCCTTTTTTGATAATCCGATAGTTTCTTTTGGTAGGCATCTAATTTTTCTGTAGCCTCTTCCAATAAAATAATAATGGTATTTAAACTTCTGACATTCATATTCTTACTTAAAGAATCAAATTTATTTTTGAAGCCAGAAATGCCTTTTTCAATGGGGGGTACTTCTCTTTCGATACTTGTTAAATCGTAATTTTTCTTTAACAGGAAGCTATTTCTATCAATTAAGAGACTATAGTTTTCTATCTTATTTACTAAATTAGGTATCTCTAAATCGGTAAGGGTATCTTGTACCACTTTTACATCTATCTTTTTCTGAGCCATTGCTAATTGAAAGGTAAACAGCACAACAAGGGAAAGAAATATTTTTTTTAACATCATAAACTTTTTTGAAAGTTATTATTGTGTAATTGTGTAAATATTTGTGTAAGGAAAATTGTGCCAAAAGTATTCTTAAAGACTTCAATGTACATTTCTTACTATATTAATGGTTCAACGTATCATAGATGTATACCATTTTTGACCGATTTACATTAGAGATTGGCAGCTATTGATAGAACAGAAAACATCATAAAACTGAGGTGTTTTGAATTTTTTTGAAACATAATTTATAATTGGAAATCCATTTTTCGAAAAAAAGGACAAATCTATAAAAGATAGATTTGTCCCAATACACAGCCCTTAGCAGGCATATTTTCAAATTTTTTTATTCCAGCAGTTTTTGAAAACAGCTCTTGATAATATTACTTTTTCTTCTTCAAAAAAAAGATGCAGGAATTCTTTCTGCCAAAAATGAACTTTTCCCAGATAAAAAATCCATCTGTTGGAATTGAAATAATTAATATTATCTTCTTGTATAATTTCTAAAACCTCTTTTTTTGTTTTACCAGTAAGATTTTTGTATTTATTTGACATAATCTAAAATGAAAAATAGACTTTTTGATGTATTTATAGAATTATACTGAATTTCTCGTGGTGAGTAAATGTTTTCTTCCATTTTGCAATCGTATTCCGGCTTATATTAAATTCCTTTGCTACTTGTGAGTTGTTATATTTTCTCTCTTTTTGATGTCTTAAAATTTTAAAAATCGTAGATTGATCGTATGATCTGTGTTTTTGATTGAATTCAAATGTTTTCTTGTCTTCATGAGTAAAAACTAGCTGATTTAATTTAATAATATCTAATTGTGACAAGGTATTCTTTTCTAATAAAGAGCTGCAAAGATTATATTTTTCGGGATACTTTCTTAGAATAATATCATGGTAGATTTTTTTATAATCAGGTGTTCTTGTAGTCATGTGTTTTTTTGATGATGTTTTTAGAAAAATAAAACTTTACTTTTCATTATTACTGTACTTAGAAATCCATTTATAAAGGGTGGTTTTTGGGATTTTATATTCTTCGGCTATCTGAAGTTTTGTTTTTTCACCAGTGTTTATTAATTCCAAAATGAATTCCACTACCTGTTTGGTATATATATTTTTACGGAACTTTGGAAGATGAATGGCTTCAGTTTTTATTCTGGTATTAGAATCTGATCGGATCTCTGGCGAAAACAGAATAAGATGCTGGCTGTACATTCTGAAAAAGTCATATTTCAAGAGCTTACACCATTGAAGAAGAACTTCTGCATCCATACTTTCCTCCTCGTACATTTTATATATTTCATTTACAGAAGTTTTATGGAAATTACAAATGCGGCTAATAGAAATTTCTTCTTCTTCAACTCTATTTTTAATGCATTTGCCAATATGGATATTTTTAAAATCAAATTTCATTGCATATTTAATTTAAAAGAGGAAAGAAGAGCTTTTTGCAGTTCTCCTTTCCAATTTTTTTTATGGGTAAAGTTTTTATTTTCTGTTTACCATGATGAATCAGTGATATTAAGTATTTTATAACACTGTTTTTGGGTATGTATCAGATGATTCCCCGGAGTTACAAGTTTAATTTATCTTAATCTCTGTATTAAAATCAAACTTCTGTAAGAGTTACCTGTACCTGGAGAAGCTGATGATGAAACAGTAAAATTACTATTTCCTGGCTGTACTGAGAAATCTAATGTCTGTGAAGTAGCTCCTGTAATGTTAATATAATCATCAAAATAATATACTGAGGTTTGGCTGGAATTGTTGGAACCATTTATTATAGAGTATTCATTATTGTTAACTATCGCTTTTATAAAAATATTGTTATTAGCAGATGCTAATGCAAAACTTCCAACAAGCCTTACCTGTACTTTATATACTCCAGGCGGAAGATTTATTTGATCTGTTGTTCTGGTGAAAGAACCATTTGTGCCTGCTCCTGGAGAAACCCCTTCCGATATTGTCGCTCCAACAATTGTATTGATAAAGTTAGGAGCTGCATTTGGGGCATTCCCCATTTCTGTCGCATCATCGTTTGCATTAAATCTAAGAGCAGCTTGTGTCCCCGACGAATATGTTGTACCATTAAGTCCTATCCTTAGAATCTGTCCTTCAACGGATACACTATTATTTTTGTAAATATCTCCATTGCCATCAATAACTAATCCGGAAGCAGATGTACCTGCAGCCAGCGTTGCAAGGTTTTCAAATCGTACAGGTCCTGTATTTGCATTAACGTGCAGTGGTCTTTGCGGTAGAGAAGTACCTATCCCGACATTTCCGGCAGAATTAATTCTGAAGCGTTCATTTAGAGATCCTCCTAAAGAGTTACCGATATAAAAATCTTCTTCAGAACCAGTTGTTGAAGATGCTCCTGTACGTATACTTCCCACACCCCAGTTGGCGCCTCCTGATGTAGGTCCGTCATTTGTAAAGCCTAATAAAGAATAATTACCTGTAGCTAAAGGTGAAGTATTTCTTAAAGCAACCAATGCATATTGATTGGTTGAAGAGGGAGCATCTATTAAGTTGTACCTATTAGCCTGCACAGTCGGTGCAACAACATGCAGTTTTGTAAGTGGTGCAGTGGTTCCTATTCCTATTCGATCATTCAATGCATCTACAGACAAGCTTGAACCATTTACAGAAAATGAATTAGTAGTGGTTCCTCCGGTAAAGGCTAATGTTAAACCTCCCTGGTTAACAGTTCTGTTCGCTGATAAAGTACCATTATTTGTATAGATACTTGTATCAACAGTCGATGCACCACCACCGATTGCCTTCCATATAGTTCCATTAAAGTAATAATATCCGAGTGCAGTAACTTCTATTACTTGAGCCAAACTAGGGATTGTTCCGGTGGGAGTAGTAATATCGTTTACAAAAACGACAGCAGCTGTCTGAGGTGTGTCATAGGTACCAGCTGTTTTAGCTGCTAATTGCTGCTTACTGATTCTTGGAGCAATAATTCCGTCAGGAATTGTTGTAGTACTTGCTTTGCCTTGCACATCTAATGTTGAATTGGGAGTTTGGGTATTAATTCCTACTTGTGCCTGTGTACTTACCGCTGCCAGCAATACAATGGAAATAAATATTTTTTTCATAGATTTTGCATTAAAATTCTGAGGCGAAATTAGCGTAGAAATCCTGAAAAATATTAAACCGGCAAGTAGCAATATTTGTTAATACTTGTCAATATTTGTCAACTGGTTTAAGGTATTGAATATGAATGTTTTGTGGTGCTTTTTTTTTGTTAAATTCGTCATTTATAAAGGGCCTAAATATGTGTTTTTTATAGATTCATAAACCAAACGTACATATTTTCATGAGTAGCGATACCCAGTTTTTTCCGTATTCTGTATTTTCTACTTTCAACAGAATTTACAGATGTATTTTTGAACCTTGCAATTTCCTTGGTATCAAAATTCAATTTGATTAGTGCGCAGTATTCCAGGTCGAGATGAGTCAACTGTGGATTTATTACCAATAGATGCTGATTGAATTTGGGATACAATTCTAAAAATTTCAGATGAAATGATTTATCATTATTTTTAACCCGTTCAATAATAGTGCTTAGATCTTGAAGCTCTGTATTGTCATGTTGTTCTAAAGAATGAAGTGTATCAAATTCATTGGGGATTAATTTTTCTTCTTTGAGTTCAACAGTTGCAGCTTCTTTTTCTCCTGTTTTTTTCTTTTGAAAGAAAAATAACCAACAAACTAATATTGTGACAAACACTGTGAAAACAATTATAATAAAGATATTATTGACAGGCTGTTCTTTTTTTTTCGGCTCTGATGGTACTTTTTCTACAGTTTTCTTGTCGGCAAGTAAAAGACTGTCTTTTATTCTGCTGGATTCTGCAAGATAAAATGCTTCATTTTTATAATCTCCACTGCCTTGATACGCTTTTGAAATACCTGAGTAAGATGCTGCTAATTCTGATGGAAGCAGCTTATATTCTTTAAAAAGTGCTATGCTCTGATTAAAATACTCAATCGCTTTGGGATAATTTTTCTTTTCAATTTCAATTTGTCCCCTGATTCTATAATAGGGTATAAAACTGGCTTTATTTTTTTCATCTTTCATAAGCAGCGGAAATTCATCTAAATATCTTTCCGCCTGAGGAATATTATTTTGATCTAAATATTCTGCTCCTAAAATTGCAGCATATTTAGCAATATAAATCTTTCTCATAGGATAAATGCTACTTATTTTTTTAGATTCCTCGTAAGCTTTATGAAAATAAAATAGAGCACTGTCATTTTTTACTGCACCTACACCTACACCTTCACTATCGCTAATGTTGCCTATTTGATAATAGATAGCTGATTTACTAGCATATTTTTTATCATTTGCCAGAACTTTGTCAGTAATTAATAACGCTTTTTTAAAGCTTTTTCTTGCCTTTTGAAAATACCCCAATTCAGTATTGATGTCTCCCTGAATGATCAGCAAATTAGACCAGTTTAAATAGCTGTTAGATTTTTCTGCCAGTTCAATGCCTTCAGGTATTTTCTTTAGGGCTTCGCTATAATTGCGTTCATCCAGATAAATTCCCGCTAACTTTACGATAGAGTTAAGCTGTCCTTTATCATAACCTATATCTTTAGACTGATAATACATTTCAGTACATAACCTCAGCATTTCTTTACTGCCTTTTTCTGCGTAAGCATTTTTATCGCTAACTATTGTCCATAAACTGTCAATAGAGGATATCTCTTTACTATTTTGAGCAAAAGAAAGAGCAAAATGGAAGAAAAGAAGAAATAATATGAATTTATATCGCATAAATTTTCAATGTATTAAAAGGGCCGAAAGATACGCGAATGGCTTTAATTAGCTGTTAAACTAACTTAACACTATGATAGCAATACCTGTCAATAAGTATCAAATAATATTATTAGTTAAAAATAAGAAATAATATATTGTAATTTATAAAATGTTGATGTGTTGGTTCATATATTCAGCATTATATAATAATTAGTTAAGTGATAATTATAAAATCATAAACTATCATGGGGTAAAAATGAGGCTGAATTAAAAGTACATAAATTCAATTATTTGTATTACAGGATATTGTAAAAGTCACAAAGTTTAAAACTAATATATTAGGCAAGATTAAATGAAAAAGGAATTAATAATTAAATATTAAAAACGTTCTTCTAACTAAACATATTATTCCGCCACATTTTTTTTCAAAAAAGCATTCTGCGTTCATCTGCTATTATTCTTCGTTCATGTACTTTTATTTGCTCAGTCTGCATCAGAGGAATATCTTTACTAAAGCATTAAAAATTTGTGTATTGAAAATAATTAGAAGAATATCAACCTATTGGAAGATTCAGCTTATTGGATGGTTTTCGGTTTCATTTTATTGGGGATTCTCAGCATTTTTTACAGGTAATTTTAGTTGGAAAATAGGAATATTAGATTTCATATTGGATGTATTTATAGGTATTTCATTGACACATATGTACAGGAATTTTGCGATAAGAAAGGGTTGGAATAAATTAAATCTGAAAAAGCTGGTTCCAAAAATTGCAATCAGTGTTTTGATACTTTCTTTACTATATATGTTTTTGATTGTCGGTAAACTCTATCTGGTACGGCTGTTTATTTTAAAAAGTACTATGATTTCGTTCATCGAGTTTTTCAAATCTATGGAATTACAGATTTTTATTACAGGTACCAGATTAATGTCTATTTGGTTATTGGCTTACCATCTTTTCCATTATTCAAGACTTGAAATTGCAACGGTGAAGGAAAATGCACAGTTATCACTTAAAATAAAAGAAGCACAATTGAATAATCTGAGTGCACAGCTTAATCCGCATTTCTTTTTTAACTCATTAAATAATATAAAATTTCTCGTATTAGAGAACCCAAATTCTGCAAGAAGGGCAATCGATCTTTTGTCTGAACTGCTTAGGAATTCCTTAAACAGCAATGTAGAGAGATTAGTGCCCTTAGAGGATGAAATTAATCTTGTTAAGGATTATCTTGAATTAGAAAAAATACGATTTGAAGAACGGTTGCAAATAAGAATGGAGATCAATGCAGAGATATCAAAACACCAGATTCTGCCTTTGAGTATTCAGTCCCTGGTTGAAAATGCAATAAAACATGGAATTGGAAAAAGGAAAAATGGCGGATTTATTATGATAAAAATTGAAGAAGAAAGCAATTATATAAACATCAGTGTCCAAAATCCAGGAAAACTGAGTGATGAGATTAAAGATTCGGGTATTGGATTGAAGAATCTCAAAGAGAGGCTATTATTACAATACAATGGAAATGCCTTTTTTGAGATTAAAGAGAACACAGATGAAACGGTTTTGGCAACTATTTTACTCCCAGTCAAATGAAAAAAATAAAAGTTATAATAGTAGATGATGAACGTTTATCACGGGAAGAACTGAAAAATACATTAAAAGGGTATGAAGACTTTGTTCTGATCGGTGAGGCTGAAAATGCTGATGACGCTAAGAATTTGATTGAAACAGAAATGCCTGATTTGCTGTTTTTAGATATTCAGATGCCGGAAAAATCCGGTTTCGATTTATTGGAATCCTTAGATCATGTACCTGCAGTACTTTTTATTACAGCTTATGACCAATATGCCGTAAAAGCATTTGAGGTAAATGCGTTAGACTATCTTATGAAACCTATAAGAGAGGAACGCTTTGCAAAAGCAATTACAAAAATAAGAGATTCTATACACCAGAAATTTTCTTTAAATAATGTGGCAGCCAAAGACCGGAAGATTTTTATTAAAGATGGGGAAAAACGATTCTTTATCCAATTAGATGAAATTTATTTAATTGAATCACTTGAAAATTATACCAGACTTTTTTTTCAAGGTAAAAAGGCACTTCAAAGACGTTCACTTCGCCAATGGGAAGAAATGCTGGATGAAAATATCTTTTTTAGAATAAACAGGACTGAGATTATTAATATTGAATATATCCAAGAAGTAAAACAAATAACTGGAGGTCGCTTAGTGGTAAAATTAAAAACAGGAGAGCTATTGGAAGTTTCAAACCGCCAATCTGTTAAGCTCAAAAATATAAATAAAATCTAATAAAAACGACCTAAATAAAACTAACCAATGAAAATATTCTTGAATTTCATCATACTATTTCTGGCATTTTTCTATTGTCCGGCCCAACAAACAAAAAAAGCAAAAACGGAAGACTTAAAAAGTATTTATAATATTCAGGATAGTGTTACTGTAAGAACCAGAGATGGAGCAACCTTATCTTTAATAGTGGTGCGTAAAAAAGGAGACGAAACACCTGCACCTGTCATACTTCAATCAACAATTTATGTTAGGGACGCAGGCAGGGATATGGTATCATTAAAGAGATCTGTAGATAACGGCTATATAGGAGTTATGGCATATGCAAGAGGAAAAAGATTCAGTCAAGACGAAATACTTCCATATGAGAATGATGCCAATGACACCTATGATGTCATAGATTGGATCAGTAAACAAAAATGGTCTAATGGAAAAGTTGGAATGTATGGAGGAAGTTATAATGGATTTACACAATGGGCAGCATGTAAAAACTTACACCCGGCCCTTAAAACAATTGTACCTTATGTAGCGGCCCGACCGGGGCAGGGTTTACCTGTAGAAAATAATATTTTTGTTAACCCCAATTATGAATGGGCATTGTATGTTGGAAATAATAAATACCTGGATACCATAGCCGGAAATGACAGGCAGCGTTTTAGAAAAATGCAAAATAAATGGTGGGAGACAGGAGTTGCCTATAAAAAATTAGATAGTATAGACGGTGTACCTAATAAATGGTTTCAGCGATGGATCAGCCATCCTTCTTTTGATCAGTATTGGCAAAAAATGGCTCCCTATGAAAAAGATTTCGCACAAATAAAAATACCCGTTTTGGCATTTGACGGTTACTACAATGACGGCCAGAGTTCGGGCTTATATTATTTGAGGGAACTCCAAAAGTATAGCCCTCAGACACCTGCTTATTTAATTATAGGACCTTATGGGCATTTTGGGACTCAAAGTGGAGGAGAAGCTATTCTGTACGAATATCAAGTAGACCCTGTTGCGTTATTTGATATTAATACAATTACTTATCAATGGTTTGATTATATTTTAAAGAATGGGACTAAACCCGAAATTTTAAAAGACAGAATTAACTATCAGGTAATGGGCGCCAATGAATGGCGAAGTGCACCATCTATTGATAAAATGAGTAATGGTTTTTTAACCCTTTATCTGACGGATAAAAAGTCAGATAAATTCTACTCTTTAAGCTCACAAAAACCGGGTAAGAAGGGGTATTTAGCACAGCAGGTAGATTTTGCAAACAGAGAAATAACAAATAATGATTATTATCCGGAACCTATTATTCGAAAGGAAATTGACACCTCTAACGGATTTAATTTTGTTAGTGAACCCTTGGAAGAGCCCCTGTTAATAAACGGTTCCTTTTTAGGGGAAATTAAAGCCAGCATCAATAAAAAGGATATGGATATCGGAGTGACCTTATATGAATTAATGCCCAATGGAGAATATTTTCATCTGTCTTATTTTATTGGGCGGGCAAGTTACTCAACGGATAGTGCAAAAAGGAAATTGCTGAAACCAAATAAAATTGAAACCATTCCATTCTCCAATACCCATTTGGTAAGTAAACAGTTAAGCAAGGGAAGCCGGCTGGTCGTCTATCTGAATGTAAATAAAAATCCATTTTCTGAACTCAACTACGGAACAGGAAAAACCGTAAGTGAAGAAACCATTAAAGATGCTAAAGAACCCTTACGGGTGAAATGGTACAACGACAGTTTTGTGAAAATTCCGATATTAAGACATTGAGTTGGTGTATTCCTTCAGAAGTATTTCGGCTTCTTCTATTATTTTCGGCTTTAGGTAACCAAGGAAGAAAATGCCGGATTAATGTCGCTATTCATAGAATAAAAGACAACTTCCGTAATTTCTTGATTTTTGTCAAGAGCAGAATAATTGTTCTGTTAGATCTTTGTAATGTATCTCAAAAGCGAAACCAAATGAAATATTTAAAGACAATTATTTTAACAACCATTATTTTAACAACTGTTATTTTAATCACATTATTAAATACAACAGTAATGGAAAAAGAAATAAAAACAGAAATTTTAATCAATTCGACTCCTGAAAAAAGTTGGTCAATTCTCACCAACTTTGACAACTATCCGAATTGGAATCCATTCATAAAATCAATAAAAGGCGAAGTAAAAGTAGGAAACAAAATTACAGTAACTATAGAACCACCAGAATCAAAAGGAATGACTTTTAACCCAAAAATTCTTACATTTAAAACGGATAAAGAATTAAGCTGGCTTGGTCATTTACTGTTTGCTGGACTTTTTGATGGCGAACATAAATTTGAACTTATTGACAACAGAAACGGGACAATAACTTTTAGGCAAAGTGAAAAATTTAAAGGAATACTTGTCCCATTATTTAAAAAACAACTTGACAACAACACAAAAAGAGGATTTGAAGAAATGAATAAAAAGCTGAAAAAATTGGCAGAACAGAAATAAACATTCCCAACAAGGGGTTTGCATCAAACGGGCAGAAATGCAAAATTCAATGGCAGTTTTCAATTGAATTTAGTATAAATTGAACATTTATGATTCGATTTACTCTACATCACCAAGCCGTAAAACATTGCATGCTATAATATAAAGACAGAATGATGAAGAAATACGTATTAATTATTTGTGTATTAACTGCAATTTCTTGCGAGAAAAAAGAAACTGCTAATGAAATAAATATTGAGAATTCAATACGACCAAAAAAAGAAAATAAAATTGTAGAAATCGTTTCCAAAAAAAACAAAGATATTGAAAGTATACAAGATGTTGACCGTCCGAATGAGAGTAAAATAATCAAATCGAAATTTGATATAAAATTACTTTTCGGAATTTGGGCAAGTGATCCTGAAGGACCTCACGCTGACTTTGACTTAAATAAAAAATCCTTTTATGTTGTAGATTATGATGGAGATGGAGATATGCCATACATCATAAACGAAGATTCTCTCAAAGTATACTATAATGATTTTGTAAATGTTGGAATCATTAAAAAAGTGACAAAAGATACTTTGAAAATAGATTGGAACGAAAACGGAACAACTAATTACGTTAAATGGAAAGAATAAATAGCATGTAACCCGGTTGATTGGTTCCAAATGCTTCACCATCTAATTGCCAGGTAAGACCCATATGAACTAAAGGAAGTGATTATGCAAATGTCGGTTTATTCGGGTTTTCCAAGTTGTATAAATGCAATGAACACCTTGAAAGGAGTTTTAGAAGAAAGAAAAAAGAATGGAATAAAAGACGAAGTGGGAAAGACGGCCGACAAAATAACAATGGACAGGTTAAAATTAGGAGAACAAGAATTAACAAAACTAGACAGTCTTCAGGTAGAGAAGTTAAAATCTGCATATAATGACTTTTCACCCGATTTGGTAAAATTCATGTTGAGTATGGGTACGCAGATATATTTTCAAGAAACAAATTTGGGTGAGAGATACCGACAAATTGCCACAATTTCAGCTTTAACAGCTTTGGGAACCGCAAAACCGCAACTGAAATTTCATATCAACGCAGGTTTAAACATCGGTCTTACCGAAATCGAAATAAAAGAAATTATGATTTTGATGAGTATTTATTCAGGATTTACTTCGGCTATTAACGGAACCAATATGTTAAAAGAAGTTTTAACCGAACGGACAAAAAAATGAAAACGAAAACCATTTTGTTTCTGTTTCTCAAAGTAAAAAACGAGGCAGAAATGTAGTTTTATCTCGAAATTATAATTGCATAAATTAGCTGAAAGCAGGGATTTTATACAGTAGTAGTTTTACATACTTTTGTATTGACGATATTGAACAGTACGCTTTATTAAATCATTATCAAATGAGCTTAAACAAAATATATTTTTTATTGCTGTTGGCTGTAACTATTTTAAGCTGCAGCCCCAATGAAAAGGGAAGTCAGCAAAATAAGAAGGTTACTGATACCATTATTACCAAGGAAACAGCCATAAAAGAAAAAGATACTCTTGTAACGAATGCTAAAATTCCTGTTATTGACACTATTGCAGTGCTTACTGCTTTTAAGAAAACGATAACAACTGACCAATTTATTAAAGAGTTAGGCATTGAGGCGGATGGTTTGGGTGGTTCAATTTTTGATTCGGAACGGCCAATTCTGATTGGTGACCTGAATGATGATCATCAGGATGATGCTATTATGCCTTTTTCTATAGAAGGACGCCAGGGTGGGAATAATTGGGATGCACATTATGCTATTTTCATCAATAATAATGGTGTTCTTGATTATAAATATTCATTTGATAGAGGAGGTGATCTTGCAGAAAGGCAGATTAATTTTAAAAGTATAAAAAACGGTATTATAAAAGGTATGGTAGTGCCAGGATTTCATTCTGAAGAAGGAAATAGTACTCCGGTAGATTATTTGTACCGTACTACTGACCTTTCAGAAGTAGCTACTGCTTCTGAGGCAAAATGAGAAAAGGAATGGAAAAAATAAACGATCTGCCTTATTTTAATAAATTCATCAAAAAGAAATTTTGGGTACATCGAAAATAAACCGGTTAACTTACCATAGAAGTACTAATCATAATATTCTGCAACTGATAACTGAGGGTGTTGGTATCAGTGGAGTAGGGAGATTACTTAGTATAAGCAAAACGACAATACTCAAAAAATTCCTAAAATAGCTTCAAATATTGTCAAACCTCCAATTCCTAAAGGCTTTACTATCGAATGATGAATTAAAGACTTACACTATACATTTTTTTGTGCGGTGGGGTCGATACTTTGTGGTTTTTCCACACCTATGACAAATTTTATAAGTAATAGATGTAATACTTCGGTAAATATAATTTGATACATAAAGGTGTTAATATTAATTTACAAAGCAAGTGAGTAATTTTTTAGTTTCAAATGATAAGTGCTTTAACTATTCAACAATTTAAAAAATATGTATAATAAATGCGTGGTTTTGGATTTGAGAGTTAGTTGCGAGGGAATGAAGAAAAGTAATCGTATATTTGATATACACAATGGAATTAACGAGTAAAGCAGTGCATAAAACTATAAAAATTTTTTTCAATATTGGCTTTTTTTTCTTGTTCGCACAAGGCTTTTCTCAAGTTAAGATTGATGCAAATAAGAGAAAATTATTCTATCAACAATACAATGATAAATTATATAATCCAGATAAGCTTTTAATAAGAGCAAAAAACATGGCCAAATATGCACAGAATGACTATGAAAAAGCTCTTGCTTACTCTAATTTGGGTGACTGCTTGTATGGACAAGGAAATTATTTGGAATCTGTAAAAATTTTGCAAAAAGCAGATTCTCTTATTAAGAAGAGCGACTCTACCCAAAATCGAATAACGATATTATATTCACTTATAAATTCATACCGTAGAGCAGGACTAATAGTAGAATCTGAGGAAACGTGGGAATTGGTAAAAGAGCTTGATAAGGAATCAAGCCCATTTATTAAGACTGCAAATTTATTATATACTCAGGCAAAAATTTTTGATATTGATGACAATTTTTGTAAAGCAGCAGATAGCAGAAAAAAATATATTCAGCATATCAGAAAAATACCAAACACAGAGTATAAGAATATGTTCGATTTTGCAATGCTGGTGCAATTGTGTTATGAACAAATTAGATGTGGTAGAATTGATGAAGCTAAAGAAACTTTAGAAAAAACTGAAATTGCTCTCAAAAGAATTAAAGATAAATCTCCTATAAACTTATATGAGTTTTATTTATTGGATAAAGCACTTATTAATGTCAAAGATAATCATTTGTCCGAGGCGAGAAAAAACTTCGACTTGGCTTATTCTCATCCAAATGTAGATAAAATTGTCATTAAGCAAATCTTACAGGATAGATTAGAAGCAAATATAGATACTCCCGCAGATCAGCTTAAATTTTCAAAAATTGTTTCTGATATTACCAATTCTCAAATTACAGTTACAAGAGATTTAACAGTAAAAGAAACGATTAAGAATACGATAAAAGAAAAAAGAGAAAATATAAAATTAAGTCTTATTATTTTTACCTGTATCATCATTGTATTGATCATCTGTAGCCTCTTTATTTATAAAATAAGAAATAAAAAAATAAAATTACGATATCAGAAAATCATTCAGGAACTTAAAAATCCAGTTGTGAAATCTAGTATTTTTCCGGAATCTCAAACAAACAATTCTCCAAAGGAAAAAATTTCAATAAGCGAAGAAACGGAAAAGGAAATTCTGAAAAATCTGGAGGCTTTTGAAAAGAAAAGGCTTTATACCACTAAAGGAATTTCTGCTGCACAAATGTCTGTAATGCTGAAGACCAATACAAAATATCTTAACTATATTATCAAAAAATACAGGAATTCAGATTTTTACAATTACATTAATACTCAGCGAATCAATTATATTGTGAAAGAACTTCATGATCATCCTCATTTATTACAATACAAAATCTCTGCATTAGCTGATATGTGTGGATACCATTCGCATAGTCAGTTTGGGAGTATTTTTAAATCCATTAAGAATATCTCTCCCAGCCAGTATATCAGTTTTTTAACCGACGAATATAAAAATAGATATTAAAAGCCTCACGGCTAATGTTTTTAATAAAAATCTCTAAATACACATTTTCAGCTCGGCTGTTGAGGTGATGTTTTTTCATGCTGTTTTGTCTTCATCGATATTCATTATCCATAAATTTCGCTGGTAATTAAAATGTACATATGCTCATTATCACCATCGTATTTTTTATTTTTATGAAGGGCTGCTTTAAATTAATCGGCTAGGTAAACGCATTTATATTTCTAACTACCCAAAAATTTACATTTTCCATTTGTACTCTTAAAAAACTATTTTACAATTAATCGTTATTGATTATGAGTGTTTTAGGGTTTATTTAGGCTATCTTGATTCCTGCCATTTTATAATGGTTTTGTTTCCATTCTCTTATATCCAACCTAGTTTTGCACTGTGAAATTTTTTATAGTACTACTGTTTTGTATTGTAGAATTTCTTGTTGAAACTTGGAATATCCCAACTAGCTATGAGGAAAAAATATTCTGACCAAATAAAAATAAGCAATATTCATATGAAGCTTACAATGATCAGTTAACTACGAATATCTTGATGATACGAATATTAAAAATACTCTTTGATAATTAAATGAATGATTAATTAACAAACAATCGCAATCAAAAAAAATACAACTCTAAGAAAAATGAAAAAAAAGATTTACGGACTAATTATTCTCTGCCTTTTTACTAAAAATATGAGGGCACAAAATGGATATATTTATGTTCATAAAAAAGCTATAAGCGAGGTAGCCTCGCTTAATTTTAATTTTACTTTAACTGATTCTGGGGGGCTTCCTGTTTCCAATTTTACATTAAATGATAAACCAGACGGGTTTAATTCATTTGATTTAGGAAACAGCCATGGGACAGGAGAAGGACAGTTATGGACTGTGGTTAATAACAGCATTAGCGTACCAGAAGTACATACTGTTGCAGGAACACTTTATACGAGGCCGGTGGGCAGCTCTGCCTGGCTCGCTACCACAGTTACCAATGTAAAATCTGTAGATGGTATAGGACAAAATACCGCAGTATATTCTGACGCATCAGGTGCCGTGGGATTATATAATAACGGGAGTTCTGCAGTGATTTGGTCACCTGCGTCCCATTCTAACGTGGCAATTCTGGATGTTGCTTCTGGAGGACCTGGGGGAATTATAGTTGCCGTAGGGAATGATGGAATGATTTATAAATATACAGGGAATGGAATTAATGATTCCTGGGCCGTTTTTTCTAATGTAATCAACAATGGAACGAATCTTCCGTTTCGGTTAGATGTATATCCGAGCACGGGAGATGTTGTTTTCATAAAAACTAATGGAGATGGAAATGTGTATAAAGTTGCTTCTTCAAACCCGGCTTCGGCAGTTCCGGCTATAGTAGCCAACGGATCTGCAGGAAACCCTCAGGATACTGCCCGTGATATTGCTATTAGCAATAATGGAAGTATATATGCAAATTATGGGGCAACCATTTATCAGTACAGCGGTAGTACATGGACTACCAGCCCTCAGTCAAGATTTTTATTCGGTCTTACTGCGGGAGCAGGTGATCAGGTCTGGTCTATTAATAAAAACAACCCACAAATTATTCAGCATACGATTTATGCTAGAACATCTACAGGCGACTGGCTGGATGATGAAAGAGTAAGAACCAGTGAAAATGGCAATTCTATTATGATTCCGGTTCCGGCGGGAGTTTACAAATTGTCTGAAATAATCCCTTCAGGATGGAATAATAGTGATATCAAATTATATGATCCCACGAATAACAGTTCTGCCAATCTGGCTAATTATACCTCTACAGTTAATGTTTCTGCTAATGAAGTGGTTAATGTAGTATATAGTAATGTTTTAGAAAATTCAATAGCAACTCCTGCTGTGTGTGCTACAAATTACATATTGTCCTTTGGACAGGGTTCCGGTACCTATGGCAGTCCAATAAATGGTTTTACAGCATACCATTATTTTAATAACGGGCAGGTTGCAGATGGTTATTATACCTTGGCTAAAACTAGCGCCGGTTGGTTTGCGGGCGGACCGGTACCTCCTTTATTAAACCATACTCCTAATGACCCTAATGGCTATTTTGCACTCTTTAATGCATCCTATGCAACAGACGATTTCTTTAGGCAAACGGTTACAGGACTGTCTGTAGGGACAAAGTATGAATTTGCCTTTTGGGTGGCAGATTTGGCCCCATCCTTCAATATACGTCCTAATGTTACGATGGGGATAGTAGATCCTGGTACGGGAACATTATTGGCTTCTATTAATACAGGGGATATTTCCTCAACTATCTGGAAGAGATATAGCTTCACATTTACTGCAACTTCAACAGTAGGCGAAATCTTTTTAAAGAATAATTCAATTGGAGGCGATGGAAATGATATTGCGATTGATGATATAACATTTGCACCGGCCCCTCCAACAATACCGGGCATTGGAATGGTAGGCGGTGTAACAACCATGTGCAGTAATATGAGCAGCAATCCTACACAGTATCAGTTTACCAATTCTCTGGCCGGAGGAATTTGGAGTTCAGATAATCCCAGCTTAATTACGATTAATCCTAATACAGGACTTGCTACTGCTGTTTATGGAGCAGTGGGTACCGCAGAAATTATTTATAATTATACAGATGTAAGCGGCTGTGTCAGCGAAGCAAAATTAGATGTAACTGTAGGAAACTGTTCTTGTTATAATCCTGCAACCAATATGACTACGGGCATAGATACGAAATATGGTATAACCCTACAGCAAAGAGCTGGAGCAGACACCGGAAATTGGCCCATGATTAGAAAATCAGCACATGCTGTTTTAGAATCCAATACCAAAGGGTTTGTAGTGTCGAGAGTTTCTACTGCCGGATTATCTGCGATCATTGCTCCACAAGAAGGAATGATGGTTTATGACACAACAGCAAAATGTCTGAAAATCTACAGTGATGGTGCATGGAAATGCTTTTCAACCCCATCTTGTCCGTAATTAACCTTTTAAATTAACAATAAACCATTACACATATGAAGAAAATAATAATAGTAAGTTCGATACTTCTATACAAAATATTTTTTGCCCAAGTTATTATAGGTGATGCAATAGGGACGGCAACTGATAAAACTTCGGTATTATTAGAATTTGCAAATACAAACAATAAGGGTATTATTTTACCTTATGTAAAAAGTCTGCCTGCCGGTGTGACTCCCGGAACGATATTACTGGATGCCTCCAATCCTTCACAGGCCAGAATTAAATATTACAATGGGATCTGGCAGGATTTAAGCGGGAGAGATGGCAATATCAATACGGCTCTTGCGCAGCAAACAAATAATAGTGAAAATGCTAACGCAAAAGTTATTATAGGTTCAAATACGAGTTCTGCAGACGGCGTATTGGTATTAGAATCAACAACACAGGCTATGGTTATTCCTGTTGTAAATGATGTGAATAATATTCCCAGTCCTTCTCCTGGAATGATGGTATACGTCAATAAAACAGGTGCTAAAAGGTTAGCTTTTTTTAATGGTTCTATTTGGTCTTTCTGGGCATCAAATTAAAGATTTACCATCTATTGTAAGAGCTTCGATTAGCAAAATCATATGATTAATATCTCTGCTGCTTATGAAGTGGCAGAGATAAATAAAAAATTAATTGCCTTCTTTTTTTTTCGTCAACATCTAAAAACACAACTTCAAATATAAATTAAATAAAGAAGGCAACATTTTAAAACATTAAGAGATTATAGTATCCTCATGAAGTTTAATAATTCTAAAAACGCAAGAACATTTTTATTAATAAACAGTTTTTTATCAATATTTACTTTTCTATGCCTCACTTTTTTTGTTGTTTTCTTTAATGCATCAGAAATAGTATTACTGCTTATTTTTCTTTTTTTAGTAATGGGATGGCTGCTCAAAAACCTGGTCGTTACTCATAAAATTGAGATTGATAGCACAAGTGAAGTTCTCAGTATTGTTATTTCGCATCCTCTCATTAAAAAACACATACATCATTCAAAATTATATACTGAATTCCCCAAAGCAAGACTTGTCAGATACAATATGAAAAGAACTTTTCTTACCACAAATCTTAAAATATCATTTAAACGAAGAGGAGCGATCACAGATTCAGTTCATAACCAGTCATTCATTTTCTACAGATTAAATAATGTTCAGCAGGTATGGCTGGAAAATGAGTTAACAAAGATTATAGATCAGAATAATGAGTTTATATAAAAACATACATATAGGAAATCTTATTCATTTAAGAGTTACTGAAAATCAGATAGAAATGACGAGGATATGTAATTTTTTCAACTTAAGTGCGGAAGAAATTGAATATATGTACACTCAGCAATCTTTAGATGCAGAAATCCTTCTTAGATGGTCGAAACTTCTTGAATATGATTTTTTCAGACTATACTCTCAACATCTTATATTATATTCACCACCAGCCTCCCTTAACCGAACTGAAATATCTGGTGAATATTCATTGCCTGTATTTAAGAAAAATATTTATACAAAAGAGATCATAGATTTCCTCGTAGAACTGGTAGAATCAGGAGATAAAAGTATAAAACAGGTGATAGAAGATTATAAAATTCCCAAAACCACATTACATAAATGGATAAGCAAATACAGAAAAAAGAATTAAAACCTGATTACAAGCGTATTTATAATGACCTGATTGACAGAAAATATCCTGAGAAAAGGGAAGAATTTAAATCTCTGCTGGAAAAGGATGCATTGTCTGTTTTAGATGTTATAAAATTAAATCAAAAAATTTTTGGAAAAGCAAGCCATGTTATTTTAAATCAAAGACACCGGTCATATGATAAAAAGGCCGTTTTGCAAATCCTTGATTACCAGAAAAAAAACAAGCTTAATAATAATCAGGTAGCATTAGAATTTAAAATGAGTCGTAATACCATTGCAAAATGGAAAAAAATATTTATGTAATTTAAAATTTAAATTCATTTAGAATTGGTGAATTTCTTTTACTACGCGATGGGAGTTTCCTATTTCTACAATACATCCGTTATTCATGACAACTATATTCAGCATGTTGTTAATGGTGGAGGTAGAAACGTTTTGTCATGGACAATTTTCAATCGCAGTAATAACGGTATCGTCCGTGATGTTAAACGACGCCATGTGGCAGTGTTTGGCTTCACACGGCGTTCTAGTAGCCCCGCCAAGAATCGAACTTGGATCTAAAGTTTAGGAAACTTCTATTCTATCCATTGAACTACGGGGCCGTTTCAATTCTAAAAATACAAATAATTTATAATAAATAAGAGTTTGGTGTATCCATCCTGCTGTTTTTAACCCAAAATAACAACAGATTATTTTGTTTTTTAAGCCAAAATAGGGTAATTCCGTTTTGGCTACATCTTTGTCCATTTTGGCAACTCCCGGCTTTTGTTGATTGCAGACCTTTGCTATGTAAAATGTAAACAACAACAAAAATGAAAACAATTTTTATAACAGGTGCTTCTACAGGATTGGGAAAATCAACCGCAAAATTATTTCAAAGCAGAGGATGGAATGTCATTGCAACGATGAGAAACCCTGAATCTGAAACGGAACTTACTGCATTAGAAAATGTAACCGTTCTTCCTTTAGATGTTACTAATATCGAACAGATCCAATCAACAGTTACAAAAGCTATTGAAAGCTATGACATCGATGTGGTGTTCAATAATGCCGGGTATGGTTTGATTGGACCACTCGAAGCATTAAAAGATGAGCAGATTGTAAAACAGCTGGACACTAATTTATTGGGAGTTATCCGTGTGACGCAGGCTTTCATTCCTTATTTTAGAGAAAAAGGAAAAGGAACGTTCATTACAACAACTTCAATTGGAGGATTGATCGCATTTCCATTAGGTTCTACGTATCATGCTACAAAATGGGCACTGGAAGGCTGGAGCGAAAGCCTTGCATTTGAGCTTAATGCCTTTGGAATTGATGTTAAAACAGTTTCTCCGGGAGGTATTAAAACAGATTTCGTAAGCCGTTCACTAGATTCAGCATCAAGTCCTGCCTATGATGGAATGGTCAATACCTTATTTTCTAAAATGGAAGGGATGATGGATGCCGCCTCAGCACCGGAAGTGATTGCTGAGGTAGTATACGAAGCTGCTACCGACGGAAAAAATCAATTACGATATGTGGCTGGTGAAGATGCAAAAGCATTGTATGCCCAACGTCTGGAACTGGGTGACGAGGCATTCAGACAACAGTTTGGAAAGCAGTTTATGTAATTTTTGAAAAGATCATAAAAAGTAAGCGGGCGGTTTTACAGTCTGCTTACTTTTTTAATAAAATTCTTACCTTTATAATCATGGAAAAGAAAGAAAATACCCCGTTGAAAATTTCATCCATATCAGAACTGCACCAGTTGCTGCAGCTTCCCAAACCCCTTCATCCCTTGGTAAGCCTGGTGGATAATACAGAACTGACGGTTAATAAAGAACTCCTTAACCGGAATTTTGTTTTGAATTTTTATAAAATTTCCTACAAGTTTTCTGAAAACGGTAAAATGGGCTACGGACAGGGATATTATGATTTTAATGAAGGCGGGATGATGTTTACAGCGCCCAATCAGATCCTGTCTACCAATGAAGAAGCAGAATACCATGGCTACACCTTATTAATGCATCCCGATTTTATCAGAAACTATCCTTTAGCGAAAAATATCAAGAAGTATGGATTCTTTTCCTATGATACCAATGAAGCCCTGCATTTGTCCGATAAAGAAAAAAAAGTAGTCATTGGACTTTTAAACAGTATTATGGAAGAACTGAATACCTCTATTGATGAGGTCAGCCAGGATGTTATCATTTCCTATATTGAAGTCCTGCTGAATTACAGCAACAGATTCTACAAACGCCAGTTTATCACCCGAAAAGCCGTAAGCAGTGATCTACTTTCTAAAATGGATTCTATTCTGGAAAATTACTTTAATCAACAGGAAACATTAAATAACGGTCTTCCTACCGTAGAATTTTTGGCATCAGCGCTTCATTTATCACCTCATTATTTAAGCGATATGCTCCGGAATATAACAGGCCAGAACGCCCAGCAGCATATTCATGAAAAATTAATTGAAAAAGCAAAAGAATATCTCACCACTACCAATTTTTCTGTCGCAGAAGTTGCTTACCAATTAGGATTCGAGCATTCACAGTCTTTCAACAAATTGTTTAAAAAGAAAACCAATACCACTCCTTTAAGCTATAAGCAGTCATTTAATTAATAAAAAAAGAAGCTTTCTTTATGCTTTGAATATAAATAAGTCGGAGAAATATTTTTTGCAATACTATTTTTATATAGTTTATCGTTATATTTATCGAATTATTTTTAATTCACTGAAAACGAATTGAAAGATTATAACTTTTAAATGACAAGCAAAATCATCGGAGTGGGTAATTATATCCCATCAAAAACCATTACTAATTTATTTTTTGACGAACATCATTTTATTAATAAAAGCGGAGAGTCATTAAAAGAAAGCAATGCAGTTATTGCGAATAAACTGAAAGATATTACAGGTATTGAGGAGAGAAGATATGCTTCCGATCAGCAGGTAACTTCCGATTTAGGTTTAATAGCAGCACAGGCGGCTATAGAAAATTCAGGAATTGATCCTGAAACACTAGATTACATTATATTTGCCCATAATTTTGGAGATGTCCGTGCAGGCACAGTGCAGTCGGATGCCGTTCCAAGTTTGGCTGCAAGGGTAAAGCATCTCTTAAGGATCAAAAATAATTTTTGTGTAGCGTACGATGTATTGTTCGGATGTCCGGGATGGATAGAAGGAATGATACAGGCGAATGCGTTTATCAGATCGGGTATTGCCAAGCGATGTTTGGTAATCGGTGCAGAGACTCTTTCCAGAGTTGTGGATGTTCATGACAGAGACAGTATGATCTATGCGGATGGAGCAGGAGCTGCCATTTTGGAAATGAGCAGTGATGAAAGTGGTATAAAATCCCATTTATCAGCTTCCTATACACTGAACGAAAAAGACTATCTGTATTTCGGAAAATCATATAATAATGATAAATGCCAGGATACGAAGTACATCAAAATGGACGGCAGGAAAATATACGAATTTGCACTTGTCAATGTTCCGGATGCGATGAAAAAATGTTTTGATGAAAGCGGATATACCATTGATCAGCTGAGTAAGATCATTATCCATCAGGCTAATGAGAAAATGGATGAGGCTATTGTAAAACGTTTCTATCAGCTGTATGATCTGCCAATGCCGGAAAATATTATGCCAATGGTGATTAGTAAATTAGGAAACAGCAGTGTAGCTACTATTCCAACGCTTCTTAAAATGATTCTGGACGGAGAATTACCGGCTCATGAAATCAAAAAAGGAGATATTCTTTTATTTGCATCTGTAGGAGCGGGAATGAATGTTAATTCATTTGTCTATCAATTCTAGTATCAGATTCGAATCTCTTTAATTACATTTAGATAAATTTCTTAAAGAAATTAATAATATTAACCTCTGCCAGATCTTGGCAGAGGTTTTTTATAATATACCATTTTATCAGCAATAGAGCCATTCTTCAGATGTTTGAATTATTTTTTTTGAATGTTTCATCCTTAATATTGTGTTAAGTTTTAATATTTCACGATTCTTGCTTGGGATAATATAATAAAATGATTATTTTTATAAGGATGAAACAATGCAGAGGTGTTTTAGAATTCTAGAATATTGATGTATTTTATTGTATACACAAATTTTAATATGATAAAAAATAGATGTGTCCTTTTCATTTCACTCATATTACTTTCATGCAGTGGAAAAAAAGAAAAGCCAAAAGAAAATGCTGTACAAAGCTATCAGGTTCTAACCCTGGTTCCCAAACAGGTTACTGTTTACAATGATTTTCCGGCCTCCATACAAGGAGAAAATGTAGTAGAGATTAAACCGATGGTATCTGGTTATCTCCAGGATATTTATGTGCCTGAAGGTGCTTCTGTAATGAAAGGACAGCTATTATTCCGGATTAAAAATCCCCAGTATGAGCAGGATATCATTACGGCAAAAGGAGCCATAAAAATCGCAGAAGCTAACGTGAATACCGCAAGGATGAACGTAGAAAAAGCAAAACCTTTGGTAGAACAGGAGATTGTGAGCAAGTATCAGCTGAGTTCAGCCTTATATGCATTACAATCACAGCAGGCGGCTTTATCACAGGCAAAAGCCACTCTTGCCAATGCACAAACCAATCAGGGATACACCTATATCAGAAGTCCGCAAAATGGAACGATCGGCCTTATTCCTTATAAAATAGGAGCTTTGGTAAGCAGTACAGCTACCGATCCGCTTACTACATTATCGAATACCACCAACGTATATGCTTATTTTTCTCTCAATGAAAAGCAGCTGCTGGGTTTTATGAATACTGTGAAAGGAAGCACAACGCTTGAAAAATTAAATAATATGCCTTTAGTAACATTGGTATTGGCTGATGGAACCGTCTATCCTGAAAAAGGAAGATTGGAAACAGCCAGTGGAGGGATCAATAGCAGCACGGGGACGGCAACTTTCAAAGCAATATTTAATAATAAATTAGGACTCATTCAAAATGGGGCGAGTGCTACGATCAGGATCCCTGTCAATATGGATAATGCTTTACTGGCTCCGCAGACTGCCATTTACCAGTTACAGGATAAATCATTTGTATATCAGGTGATGGGCGGTAATAAGGTCATGAGTACAGCTGTAATGACTACCCCTACAGATGACGGGAATTTTGTCGTGATCAAAAGCGGGGTGAAAGCAGGTGATAAACTTGTGCTTAACGGGCTTAATATCAGTGACAGTACCGTCATAAAGCAGATGCCGGCCAAAGCTGATTCTATCTACAGCACTATGAAAACCAACTCTAATTAATAGGTCATGCTAAAGCTATTTATAAGAAGACCTGTATTGAGTACCGTGATTTCCGTAATCATTGTTGTTCTTGGTATTTTAGGAGTAAGCAGTTTACCGGTCGCCCAATATCCTGATATTGCACCACCTACCATCCAGGTATCGGCTTCCTATCCGGGAGCGAATACAACGACATTAATTAATAGTGTGGTATTTCCTCTTGAACAGCAGATCAATGGGGTAGAAGGAATGACTTATATGACTTCTTCGGCAAGCAATACAGGTTCTGCGAGTATCAGTGTTTATTTTGCAGTAGGAGTAGATCCTAACCAGGCTGCTGTGGATGTACAGAACAGGATAAGTACAGTGTTGTCCAAGCTTCCGCAGGCGGTAACGCAGGCTGGGGTAACCGTTAGAAAACAGCAAAGCAGTAACGTACTTATTGTAGGATTATACAGTGAACGTCCACAATACGATCAAAAATTTTTACAAAACTATACTTCAATCAATTTAGTTCCCCAGCTGCAGAGAGCAAAAGGAGTTGGTGGGGCCAACGTATTTGGAGGCGCAATGACTTATGCCATGCGTATCTGGCTGCAACCTGATAAAATGGCCGCGTATGGATTAGTTCCTGCAGATGTCACGACCGCTCTCAATGCCCAGAATTTTAATGCAGCTCCGGGTAAGATTGGGGATAATATGGGACAGGCATTTCAATATGACCTTACATATTCCGGTACCCTGGCTTCGCTTGATCAATTTCAGAATGTTATTATTAAATCAATAGGAAGCGGACAATATCTGTATTTGAAAGATATTGCACGGATCGATTTAGGAACGCAGACTTATACCAGTGCCACAGCAATTAACGGAAAACCGGGGGTTGCCATTGCAATCAGTCAGACGCCGGGTTCTAATGCTCAGGAAGTGATCTTAGGAGCTCAGAAAGTAATGGCTGATGCTTCGAAGAACTTCCCGTCAGGAATTAAAATGATTGAACTTGTTAATATCAATAACTTCCTTAGTGAAAGTATTACCAAAGTACTTCACACGCTAGTCGAATGTTTTTTACTGGTATTTCTGGTGATTCTTATTTTCCTGCAGGATGTCCGGTCTACGATTATTCATGGGGTTTCGGTTCCTGTATCCATTATCGGGACGTTTTTCTTTTTATACTTATTCGGATACAGCCTCAACCTGCTTACTTTATTTGCATTGGTATTGGCCATCGGTATTGTGGTAGATGATGCGGTAGTGGTGGTAGAAGCGGTGCACAGTAAGCTGGAACATGGATATACTTCTCCTCGTAAAGCAGCCATTGACGCTATGGGAGAGATTGCTCCCGCTATTGTTTCCATTACCCTTGTAATGGCTTCCGTATTTCTTCCGGTAACGTTCTTAGGAGGTTCAGCGGGTGTGTTTTATAAGCAGTTTGGGATTACATTGGCGATAGCTATTATGATTTCCGCAGTGAATGCGCTTACTTTAAGTCCTGCTCTGGCGGCTATGTTTTTACGGCCTCCCAAACATGAGGAAGAAGGAAGTAAAAAAGGATTCTTTCAAAAGATAAAAAACGGATTCAATTCCAATTATGAAAAACTGATTAATAAATATACAGATTCTGTTGCCTTTCTAATCAGAAGAAAATGGCTCACCGCCTTTATTGTACTGCTTTTTGGCGGACTCTTTTACATTACCATTAAAAGTGTGGCTTCCAGCTTTGTTCCTTCAGAGGATATGGGAACGATTTTCGTTAATGTAACTCTTCCTCCTGCCTCCACGAAAGAAAGGGTACAGGCTATCAATCAACAGATCGATAAAATTGCCCATACCATTCCGCAGGTACAGGCAACCATGACTACATTGGGACAAAACCAATTGGGAGGAAGCGGAAGTTCTTATGGGATGCTTATTTTAAGGCTTACCCCCTGGAGTCAGCGCCCTGGTGTTACCGATAAAGATGTCATCAAACAGCTTACGGAAAAAACAAAAAATATACAGGGAGCTTCCATTAATTTTATGCAGCAGCCTACGATCAGCGGCTTCGGAACGAGTGGAGGATTTACCTTTCAGATAGAGGACAGAGGTGGGCATTCCATCAGTGATTTTTATGCAGTCGCACAAAATTTTTTAGCAGCATTAAATAAAAGAGGTGAAATACAATATGCTGCAACAGCATTCAACCCTAATTTTCCGCAATATGAAGTAGATGTTAATATCGCTAAATGTGAAGATAACGGAATTCAGCCTTCAGATATCTTAAGTCTGATGAATGTTTATTATGGTAGTTCATATGTGAGCAATTTCACCGAATTTGGACAGCAGTATCAGATTATTCTTCAGGCTGATAATCCTTACAGAGGAAATATAGAGCAGATGAATAACATTAAAATACGTACCGGAAGCGGAACAATGAGCCCCATTTCAGAGTATATTACGATGAAAAAGGTGTATGGACCTTCTTCGATATCACGTTTTAATATGTATAATGCGATTTCAGTGAACGGTTCACCCAATATCGGTTACAGTACAGGCCAGTCTATGGAAGCCATCAATGAGGTTGCTGCCAATGTTTTGCCCCCCGGTTACAGTTTTGAATACAGTGGGATAAGCAAGGAAGAGCAAAGTTCGGGATCTCAGGCCAGTATCATATTTTTATTAAGCCTTTGTTTTGTATATCTTTTGCTCAGTGCTTTATATGAAAGCTATATTCTTCCACTTGCAGTAATTCTTTCGCTGCCTGTAGGACTGAGCGGTATATTTGTGTTTGCAAAATTATTTGGAATAGATAATAATATATATGTACAGATCTGTATGATCATGCTGATAGGGTTACTCGCGAAGAATGCCATTTTGATGGTAGAATTTGCTTTAGAAAAGAGGCATGAAGGGATGGATCTCCTTGAAAGCGCACTCGCCGGAGCCAAGATCAGAATCCGGCCTATTTTGATGACGTCACTGGCTTTTATTTTCGGTTTGATGCCTTTAATGTTTTCAACAGGTGTTGGGGCTAATGGGAATAAGTCGATTGGTATCGGTTCCATCGGTGGAATGTTGTTCGGAACCTTACTCGGAATATTTGTAATCCCTGGACTTTATGTAATTTTTCAAGGATTACAGGAGAAAATCAAAGGAAATAAATATGACGAAAATGACGAGTTGATTGTAAATGAAAAAAAATAATAGTACAGTGGAACGTATAACACCTTGGAGAAAACGATATCATTTTTTTGTACAGATTACAGCTTTTTCACTTGTACTGTACAGCTGTGATGTTACGAAGCCGTATACAAACAAGCAGACTGTTCCTGATCATTTATATGGTGATACAGCAGCGGATGCAAATGCGAACATGGCTGTACTTTCATGGAAAGAAATTTTTAAAGACCCTTTGCTGCAAGATCTTATTACTGAAGGAATTGAAAATAATCTGGATCTAAAAACAGCTGCTGCCAATCTTAAAGCTGCAGAAGCTAATTTTGTGCAGAGCAAGCAGGCATTTTTACCCTCACTTTCAGGGAATGCCTCAGCAGGCGCCTACCATCCCTCTGATGCACAGGCTTCCAATACACAGGTGTATCAGTTATATGCACTTTCATCTTGGCAGGCTGATATCTGGGGCAAACTAAGAAGTACAAAAAGATCTATGTACGCCAGCTATCTTGCGAGTGAAGCGTATCAACAGGCGGTGAAAACCCAGCTTGTTGCCAATATAGCAGTTACCTATTATCAGCTTTTAGCGTATGATGAGCAGCTGAATATTGTTCAGCAGTCTTTAGAAGTGTATTCGAAAGATACCGAAACAATGAAGATACTGAAGAACAGCGATGTGGTTACAGGTGCTGCTGTAGTACAGAGTGCAGCGAATTATTATGCCGTAAAATCTACCGTTCCGGATATAAAAAATAATATCCGCCAGGCTGAAAACACAATGTCTTTGTTATTGGGCAGAACTCCGGGAACCATTAAACGGGATTCTCTTTTTAATGAGCAGGTCTATAGTGAATTATCGACCGGGCTTCCTGTACAGCTTCTGGCCAACAGACCTGATGTAAAACAGGCGGAACTGCAGCTCAGAAGCTATTTCGAACAGGTAAATGTCGCTGAAACTTCTTTTTATCCGGCTCTTACCATAACAGGACAGGCTGGTTTATACGGGACGCAGTTAAAAAATTTTTTCAGTGCAGGAGCTTTTCTAGCTAATATTGTGGGTGGTTTAACACAACCGATTTTTAATAACGGACTTAACAAACAAAAATTGAAAATAGCACAGGCTAATTACGAAGCCGCCGAATATAATTACAGTAAAGTATTGCTTACTGCAGGACAGGAAGTTTCCAATGCCCTTTATCAATACCAGATGGTAGATGAGAAAGCGCTGTCCCGGCAAGAGCAGATAGCGAATCTTGAAAAAGCAGTGCATTTTACCAAGGAATTATTAAAATATACAAGCGACACCAACTATACCGATGTTCTTACTTCAGAGCAAAGTCTTTTAAGCGCCAGACAGAGTGCAATTACCGATAAGCTTCAGCAGCTGCAGGCGGTAGTTAATTTGTATGCCGCTTTAGGCGGTGGCTGGAAATAAAAGTTTGAAATTTCCAATGTTCTTGAAGAATAAATGCTATCAAAGAATATTGGATTTTCTATCATTAAATTTTTTAGGATCTGGATTTTTATACACATATCCTAAATCTGATTCTAAGTTTTTAGAGGATATTATTCTTTGGGACCTTTTGTCAGCAGATGATATGTTAGCAGTAATATTTTTTTGGTAATTGATGACTTCCTGCTTGGTTGGATGTTCCGGGGCAACAACATTATAGGTTTTGGAGTTGATATTCATGTCGATCATCTTTTCAATAATGAGACAGATATCTTCGTAATGAATATGATTCACCACCTGATCAGGATCTGAAATGGTGTAATTACTGAATACTCTATTGTCTCCCATAAGTCCGCCTAATCTTAAAATATTAATTTCCGGGTAATTGGACTTCATTACTTTTTCTATTGACAGGAGGGTAGGTTCCAGGTGCTCTTCTGGGGTATAGCTTTCATCCATAGATATATTCATCTGGGGATAAATACCAATAGAGCTCATTAGAAAAATAGGTTTTTTACATTCACCGATAAACAGGCTGATGTTTTCAAACCGGTTTTTTAACTGGTTAATAGGAGTTCTTTTAGAAAAAGGAACTGTAATGATTAAGGCATCCATTTCCTGGATTGTATCATTATTTTTAAGTTCCTCCGTAACCTCATCATCTGAAAATTGAACTGTGACGGAATTTAATCCCATTGCAATTAATTCTGATTTCTTTTCCTCAGAAGTAGTTGTTGTATAAATCTTATATCTGGGCTGCAAATGTTTTGAAATGCGTATTCCCAACCAGCCGCAGCCAATAATTCCTATTTTTTTCATGATATTCACTTAGATAAGCTTAAGACTCGTTTACTGTTTCCCGCATAATTCAGGGGAATCCAGACTTATATTATTGGGCTACAAATATAGAAGGATTTCTTTTACTGTAGAGAGAATTATAGATTTAGTATTTTAATTATAGGGGTAAATGATCTAAATAATCTGGCAACAAAAGAATCCGCTCTTTAGGAACGGATTCAATAGATAAGACATCTCATTTTTTTAATTAGACAACAATAAAAAGCACAGCCGACAATGCTGTGCTTAAATTTTTATTTCAAATTTAATTGCAATTTCTGGTCTGAAAAAAGCAAAAAATGATTTCATTTCAGTTCTATTACATAGTAAATTTAGGAATTAATTTAATACGAAGTATGAATTAAATGTTAAAATTCACAAGTTATCCACATTTTTTTGTGGATAACTTGTTGGTTAGTGTTGATCAAGATAACTTACTATAAAATCATTCAGCGTTTTTCTCTCTTCAATACTGCCTTTATCATCCATTTTTCCATGATTGATTGCAGTGTTCTGGATCACTATATGATATTTTTTCTGTTCTTCAGCAGTGGGTAAAACCCCTTCATCGGCAGGGTAGTCGTTAGATCGTAATGTATAGACTTTCGGAATGGCAGTTCTTGGAAGATACATTCTGCGGTTATCCATCGTGATAATCTTATAAACCAGATTCGGATATTTGTTGGCAAAAAGTGCTGTCATGTCACCACCGTTTGAATGTCCTATTAATGTCAGATGTTTATAATCCAGATCAGGTCTTGTTTTTTTAAGTTCGTTTAAAACAAATAAAATATTTTCAGCGCCGCTTTCCCAGAATGGCATTCTTACCATTTGGGGTTTTCCTTCTTTCGGAATTAACTGATCGGTAGGGAGCTCATGCTGTATACTCACGGTAAAATATCCTTTTGAAGCCAGATTTTTTGTCAGATACGAATAGATCATATAATCGCCACCCTGATTAGCACCATATCCATGACTGAAAATAACAATCTGTTGAGATGGATTTTTTGTTACAGGAATATAAAAAGCCACTGGAATCTTGCGGTTTCTGCTTTGATCAAATAGAGTCAGAGTATCTATATGTACTTCATTACTTGCAGTTGTACTGATATTCTTTTTCAATAAGCAGCTGCACAAGGATAAAGCAATAGGAAAAATGAATAGAGCGCTATATTTCATTTAGATTAACAGGTTGTTTAGGATTAAAAAGAGACTATTTTTTCTTTCGAAGATAAAAATTTAAGCTCTAAAAATGAACGGTTTGTATTTTAAAATAAATGTATATATTTGGCTCATTAATATCTCTTTATAAATAGTATCCCATTATCAGGCACGTTTCTAACTGCCTGAAATCTTAAGGTTCACATGTTCTGAACCTAATTCAACTATTAAATAAACTGTAAACCTAATTTGACAATGTACATGAAGTACTCTTGTTCATTATTGGCAATACATTTTCACAAACAAAAGAGATCATTATGAAAACAAATACAATTGCCGTGATAGGCGGCACAGGAAAATCCGGGCACTACCTTGTTCAACATCTTCTGGAAAAAGGACTTTCAATGAAATTATTACTGCGCACTCCTGAAAATTTCACTTTGAAAAATCCTTTAATTGAGGTGATCAAGGGAGATGCAAGAGATTTTGATGCTGTAAGCTGTCTTATTAAAGATTGTAGTGCAGTCATCAGTAAAATAGGACAACCTGTTGGAGAAAAATCAATATTCACGGATGCTACCAATAATGTTATCCGGGCGATGCATTTGCATGGAATCAAAAGATATATTGCCATTACAGGCTTGAATGTAGATACCCCTTTTGATCATAAAAATGATAAAGTAAAAGCAGCCACAGACTGGATGTATCAGAACTATCCCAAAACAACAAAGGACAAACAGGATGAATATGAAATTCTTGTCAACAGTGATTTGGACTGGACGTTGGTAAGGCTTCCTTTGATTATCCCAACTTCTGAACATTGTAAAACAGAAGCCAATCTAACAGACTGTGTAGGGGAAAAGATCAGTGCTGCAGACCTGTCAGAGTTTCTGGTTGCTCAGATTCTTGATGGAACCTATCTTAAAGCAAGTCCGTTTTTGTATAATATCTAAATCCTGGTTTTTAAACGAGTAGATTTTAGAAATAAAAAGAATAGAGAGTCAAATACTGACTCTCTATTTATATTTAGCTTTCAAGCTTTTCTTTAATGTATTTCGCGGTATGCGATTTTTTATCTTTCGCCAGTTCTTCCGGTGTTCCTGCAAAAACAACTTCGCCACCATATTTTCCAGCCTCGGGACCAATATCAATAATATGATCTGCCGATTTGATAATATCCGGCTGATGTTCTATAACAATTACGGAATGTCCAAGCTCAATCAAAGCCTGTAACGATTTTAGTAATTTTTGAATATCATGGAAATGAAGTCCGGTTGAAGGTTCATCAAAAATAAATAAAGTTTTATCTGTAGTTACCCCTTTTACTAGGAATGAAGCCAGTTTCACTCGCTGTGCTTCACCACCGGAAAGGGTAGAAGAGCTTTGTCCCAGCTGAAGGTATCCCAAACCAACTTCCTGTAAAGGTCTGAGTTTGGTTACAATTTTCTCCTCATTATTGTCTTTAAAAAATGCCAATGCTTCATCTACCGTCATATGAAGGATATCGGAAATGCTTTTTTCATCAAATCTTACTTCCAGGATTTCATTTTTGAAACGGGTTCCTTTACATACTTCGCACTCAAGTTCAATATCAGCCATAAACTGCATGGAAACATTGATCACTCCTTCACCTTTACATTCATCACATCTTCCGCCGTCTACGTTGAAAGAGAAATGCTTGGGTTTGTAGCCCATCATTTTAGACATCTTCTGCTTAGCAAAAAGATCCCTGATGTCATCATACGCTTTAAGATAGGTAACAGGGTTTGAACGGGAAGATTTTCCGATAGGGTTTTGATCAATCAGTTCAATATGCTTAATGAGCTTTTTAGGAAATTCTACCGAATCATATTCTCCTTTTTTTCCGCCCATTCCCAGTTGGATCTGGATGTCATTGGTTAAAATCTCCTTCATTAAAGTAGACTTTCCACTACCGGAAACCCCTGAAATAACGACAAGGCTTTCCAAAGGAACATCTACATCGATATTTTTAAGGTTATTTTGCCTCGCTCCCTTAATATGGATCCACTCTTTTGCTTTTCTGCGTTTGGCGGGAACTTCTATTTCCAGCCTTCCGGTAAGGTATTTTGAGGTCAGTGTATCAGCATCCTTTAATTCCTTATAATCACCGGCAAAAACCAATTCACCACCGAGATAACCCGCTTCCGGGCCGATATCTATAATATAATCGGCAGCACGCATGACATCTTCATCATGTTCAACCACAATAACGGTATTTCCTAAATCTCTAAGATTTTTTAAGACTCCAATTAGGTTTTCTGTATCCCTTGAATGCAGTCCAATGGAAGGTTCATCTAAAATATAAATAGATCCCACCAGGGAACTTCCCAGGCTTGTGGCCAGATTAATTCTCTGGCTTTCCCCTCCGGAAAGGGTATTGGATGTTCTGTTTAACGTTAAATATCCCAGTCCTACTTTTAATAAAAATTGGATACGGGTGGTAATTTCGTATAAAAGTCTTTTAGCAACTTCCTTATCGTGTTCTGATAACTTTAATCCCTCTATCATTGGGAAAAGCTCATCCAGAGGGAGTTCGATCATCGATTGGATGTTGTGTCCGTCTACTTTTACCCAGCTTGTTTCTTCACGCAATCTCAATCCTTCACAGGTAGGGCATAAGGTTTTTCCTCTGTAACGGGAAAGCATAACGCGATACTGGATTTTATAGAGATTTTCTTCAAGCATTTTGAAGAAATTATTGACAGAAGGGAAGCTTTCTTTACCGTCTCCTTTCCATAAAAAGTTTTTCTGCTCTTTGGTAAGCTGATGGTAAGGCTTATGGATCGGGAAGTCACCTGCTTTTTTGATGAATGATTTTTTCCATTCGCTCATCGTTTCGCCTTTCCAGGAAGCAATTGCATCTTCAAAAATAGAAAGTGCTTTGTTGGGAACCACAAGATCCTCATCAATACCGATTACTTTACCATACCCTTCACAGGTAGGGCATGCACCGTAAGGATTGTTAAAGCTGAAAAAATGAACGTTAGGCTCAAGGAATTCCATCCCGTCCAATTCAAATTTATTCGAAAATTCTTTAACAACTCCTGTATCTGCATCTTTAAGCGAACAATACCCGTGACCTTCATAAAACGCCATTTGAATAGAATCTGCTAATCTTTGAAGAAAATTTTCATCTTCTTCGTAAGAAAAACGGTCAATGACAAGATTAATGGTCATTCCTTTTTCAGGAGTGAATCCAAAGCTCTCCAGATCTTCAATTCCTGCCAGGTTTCCATTGATTTCAAGTCGGGTAAATCCGGCCAGTTTCAGAACGTTAAGTGCTTCATTAAAATTAGCCGCATCATATTCTAAAGGTGCCGTTAATATAAATGAAGTATTTTTTTTGGAAGATTTAATAAAATCCACCACATCAGAAACCGAATCTTTCTTCACCTCTTCCCCGGAGACGGGAGAAAAAGTCTTTCCAACTCTTGCGAATAACAGCTTCATGTAGTCGTAAATCTCTGTGGAAGTTCCGACTGTAGAACGGGGATTTGAAGAAATTACTTTCTGCTGAATGGCAATGGAAGGTGCCAAACCTTTAATATCGTCAACTTTTGGTTTTTCAAGTTTACCTAAGAACTGACGTGCATAAGAGCTTAAACTCTCAACATATCTTCTCTGTCCTTCTGCATAAATAGTGTCGAAGGCCAAAGAGGACTTTCCGCTTCCGGAAACTCCTGTAATCACGATCAGTTTATTTTTCGGGATCAGGACATCGATATGCTTCAGGTTGTTCAGGTGTGCGTTTTTTACGAAAACCTGTTTTTTTATATCTATTTCTATTGTTTTAGCCATGTCTTTTATTCATATAAAGTATATACTGACTGAGACTTCTCTGTATTCAGTGTGATTGTGTTCTTGCCGTAAACAATATCAATATTGGTAAAAATATTGTTTCCGGCTTTAGTCTTGATGTTGGCAAGCCTGTTTTGATTATCATAAGAAAAAACATCCGTATATGTTGCTTTTCTATCGTCAAATCCCTGTATTCTAATAATTTCAGAAATAAGATCGTTTTTGTAACGGTATTGAAATATTGCTTTATCCTTTACCACATTCGAGCCAAAATCATATTCTGTCTTTGTCATTCCGGTTAGCTTCCCGGTTGTATCGTATTCGTAGGTTCTTTGTTCCTTTATATTTTTCCCGATAGTATAAAGAAATGTTGCCAGTGAATTGTTTTTGTAGGTATAATGTTTTTCTATGATGCCACCATCACCCGGGTTTTTATATCTGTATACCAGTATGTTTCCGGTTTTATCATAATCAAAAGTTATGGAGCTTGATTTTGATTGCCCGTTTGGGAAAATAAGTGCATGCGTTGAAGAAATCATTTTTCCTGCAGCATTATATTGAAAAGAACTTTGTTGCTGAGAGGCTCCAATGAAAGTTATTGCTTTGGACAGTTTTCCTTTTTCGTAAAAATATTCAGAACTCTTATCAGGCTCCTTTATTTTCGAAATATTGTTTTCATCATCATAAAAAATTTCACTTTTATGAGGTCTGCCCTGATCTGAGGAATATTCATATGAGATGATTCTGCCATCTGACAGCGTTGTATTATATTCACTTTTCCCTGCCTGTGGAAAATCTACAAGGCCAGGAGGAATAAAGTTATCTCGTCCTGGAGGGAGCTCTGTAACTTTGCTGCTGAAAATAATGTTTCCGTTTTTGTCAAATTTTTTGATCTGGATCTCGGTCTTGCTGTCTGTTTTTTCTGTCGTCTGAATTTCCTTGATGGTTTTATTTCCGATAATCCTGTTTTCGAATACTTCCCGGGTATCCAATTCCTGTACAGGATCCTGAATTTTTACTTCAGGATACGTAAATTGAGCATTGATGGAAATGCCTGCAAAAAGTATGGAAAGAAAGATTATTCGCATCATAAAATTAAGACCCACAAAATTACGAAATTTTAGTGAAAATTTCATCTTTAAAATAGGGATGTGTACAACATCTGATCCGTTCTGAAAGGGTGATGCATAAAAGTAGAGTTAATGCGGGCTGCAAAGGAAAATAAGATAATAGACACTTGCTATTCACACCGTTATATTCTTCAGATTAAAAATAGAATTTGAGAAAAATGTAATTTTTTTATCTTTTTTCATTTTTCTATTGTTTTATATTTTAAAATTATTTAAAATTGTATTCATAAATATGTAATATAGAAATGAGAAAATTATTCAGAGATCTAGTTACACATTTAATGAGAAAAAGATAAAGATTACTTCCCAAAAAACAAGAGATGCAGTGCCTGGTGTACTGCATCTTTTTTTATGACAACTATCATTTGCCTATTTTAAGTAACGATGCTACTTTTGGGAAATCTTAACGAAATCTTAAAAAGTAAAATAAAGACATGATAAAAAAGCTGGGAACCGCTGTTTTTCTTGGAACCATATTGACCATTCAGGCGCAGGAAAAAACAACAGACATAGAAAGTATTGAATTTCAGGGTAAGTTCATTTCTACGCCTTATAAAAGTGCGAACCAGAATATTACAGTCATCACCAAAGAAGATATTATCAATTCTCCGGCAAACAGTATCGATGAAATTCTTCAGCAGGTTCCGGGAATGGATATCAGAAGGAGAGGAGCGAATGGAGTACAGAGCGATATCGGTTTCAGAGGAAGTTCTTTTGAACAGGTATTACTCCTGTTAAACGGAATCAGAATGAATGATTCCCAGACCGGACACAATTCATTGAACATTCCGGTGGATCTTGATGATGTTGAAAAAATAGAAATCATAAAAGGCCCTGCGGCGAGAAGATTCGGGCAGAATGCGTACGCGGGAGTCATCAATATTATTACTAAAATAAATCCGGGAAAGCATGTGAAGATCAGTGCCGATGGCGGAGATTATGAGACCTATGGTTTCGGATTCAATGCACAGCTGGGAAATGAAAAATTTTCCAACTCACTTCAGGCGAATTCCGCAACTTCGCAGGGATACATGTACAATACGGATTACGAGATCAGAAATGTATTTTATCAAAGTAGATTAAGCATAAAGAATGGAGATTTAAAGCTTCAGGTGGGTTTTTCGGAGAAAAAATTCGGAGCAAACGGTTTTTATGCTTCCAAAGCTGCAATAGATCAATATGAAGAAACCCAGGCTTCTATCGTAAGTGTCGCTCATCAGCAGACTTTCGGAAATCTGAAACTGAGTTCAAATGTTTACTGGAGGAGAGGACAGGATATGTACCTGTATCAGCGACAGAATCCTGATGGCTACAGAAATATGCACATTGGAAATAATGCCGGTGGGGAAGTTAATTCCAGCTACCAATGGGGATTAGGAATAACCGGAGTTGGCGTTGAGCTAAGAAAAGAATTTCTGGCGAGCAATAATTTAGGGGAAAGAAACCGTTTTGTATCACAAGTTTTTTTTGAACACCATTTTTCGCTGCTGGATAAAAAATTAAATATCAGTCCTGGGATTTCATGGGCTAATTATTCGAAAGAAGGAAATTTTTTCTATCCTGGATTGGATGTAGGATATAATTTCAATCAAAATAATAAAGTATACGGAAATGTTGCTAAAGTTCACCGTGTTCCTACTTTCACAGACCTGTATTATGTAAGCATGACAGAACATGGAAATCCCAATTTGCTTCCTGAAAATGCGATTTCATCAGAAATAGGATATCAGTTTCAGAACAGCAGAATCCTAGCCAAGGTTAGCGGTTTTATGAGGAACTCGAACAACTCTATCGATTGGGTGAAAAATGCGGCAAATGATCCGGTATGGTATGCCCAGAACGTTGGAAAAATAGATACCAAGGGAATAGAAGCAGAAGTGAATCATAAGGTATTGGACTGGCTGAAATATTCTGTAGGATATACGTATCTGGACAGTAAGTTTAAAGAGTCTAACGGCTTTGTTTCACGATATATTCTGGACAACTTGAAGCATCAGTTGGTTACTAAACTGGAGACGAAATTTTTGAAATATTTTACCAATGAATTAGTCTACCGGTACAATGAAAGGGTCAACTTAGGAACTTATAATCTTCTTGATGAAAAGCTTAGTTTTTCCAAGAAAGATTTTTCGGTCTATGTGTTAATCAACAATATTACCAATACACAGTACACTGAAGCTTTTGGAGTAGCAATGCCACAAAGGTGGTTTCATGTAGGATTTTCTTATAATATCAATATTAAGTAGATGTTACGTTGATATTAATAAAAGTTAATATTAACAAATTGTTAAATAAATTAGATTTGCAAAAATTTTTTATGAAACTTTTTTTAAGCTTGAGTTTAGTTTTAAGTATGTGTTTTTTTAAAGCGCAGGATCACATTTCCAGCTTCAATGCCGTGACTCTGACTTATAAGTTTCATCCCAAATTTTTCCTGTATGGGGAAGGCCAGCTCCGTGGCAATGAAGATTACACGTACCCCGATTACTATGAGATAAAAGGAGGAGTAGGATACAATCTCACCAAAAACCACAAACCATTTGTAGGTCTTGGAAGATATGTTAACTATAAAAATCACGATTTAAGCAAAGAGGAATTCAGAATCTGGCTTCAGGATGTGATTGATCTGAAAAAAGGAATCGTAAAATTTGAAAACCGTTTCCGTATTGAGAAAAGCTGGTTTTATGAGCCGAATACCGATAAAACTTCTCAGAGAATGCGTTATCGTTACCGTCTGAACGTAAGTGTCCCTTTAAATTCAAAAACGATTCAAAAAGGGACTGTATTTGCGAACGCCTATGACGAAATGTTCTTGGTAAGTCCAATGAAGCCTACTTTTGCAAGAAACAGAGTATATGCCGGATTCGGATATCAGATCGACGATTATTTCGGAGTTCTTACAGGATATCTTTGGCAGCGTGAATTTGACGCTGCTGGAAACAGAAATTTGCATTTTATCTATCTTGCTTTAAATATCAATATAGACGGAACCAAACATCCTGTAAAAACGTATGATTTCCCTGGGGCAGATTAATATTTTTCAGTCAGATAGCGATACGCTTTCAAATATTTATTAAATCTTTTAATATCTTTCGGAGTCAGCTCCCGGTTGACTCTTCGCAGATCCATATTGTCACGCAGATCATTCAATTTTACCGCAACGGAAAGAGGTGATCTCTCAGTTCTTTGGATAAATTCATCATAATCTTCTTCCGGATCATATTTCGTAAGGCAGCTTACTGCAAAAATGATGTTTTCAGGGAAGCCTTCGCTTCTTAGAAATTCAAGACTGAATTCTTCAGGATGGTCTTCTACCACATCATGTAAAACTCCAACGATTTTTTCGTCCATCGTTTTTCCGTACTCCATTACTCGCATTACATGGGCAATGTATGGGGCATGGTATTTATCAGTTTGTCCTTTATGTGCCTTATCGGCTATTTTTATTGCTCTGTGGAGCATTTCTTCTTTTGTCATTCCAAGGGAAAATAGGATACAAAAATAAAAAATGTAAGAAATAATAACGCATTTTTTAAAGAAATTATTTTTACCTGTTCTTATCGCTCTGTTTCATTTGATAAATAAGTAGCTGAACTCTTGTAGTTTGAATATTATCTTGTCTAAATTTTGAAGAATTAACAGGGAAGTTCAATCAGCAACAATCATTAAGAATTGTATTATTGTTAAAAAAACCTTAAAAAATATGATTAAAATCATAAAAAATGTCTATTGTATTGATATAAAAGAAGTTATTTTTGTTCCTCAAAATTTAAAACACTTTATGAAAAAATTATTCTTAACCGGGGCGATTGCCTTTTTCGGGTTAGCTAGTGCTCAAAAAAACACATTATTAGTAGGAGGTAACATTGCATACAGTTCTACCAAAAACACGGATGTACTCAACAATTCAGACACTACAAACAAGTTCGAATTTTCTCCTACAGTAGGATATCAGTTTGCAGATCATTGGACTGCAGGGGTTAGCGCTTCTTTCGGTACGAATAAAATATCGGATGCGTATAAAGTAAATACAGACAAAATAGGAGGGTTTGTAAGATATGCCCAGCCTTTTAACGAAACATTTGCTATATATGGAGACCTAGGGATTGGATACCAGGGTCAGAAAGCTACTCAGACGATATTGAACCAGGATTTTGTTTCTAAAGCTAACGGGATGTATGTACAATTCACACCGGCTTTATTCATCAATTTCAAGAACAGTTTCGGACTGAACTTTAATATCGGAGGAATTGGGTATAACAATTTGAACGATAAGAATTCTGATGCAAAAAGCAGTACATTCGATTTTTCTTTTGGTAAATCTGTTAACATCGGTATTTCTAAAAACTTCGGACTTAGAAAATAAGAAGTGGTACTTTATTAAAAAAGAGCTGTCTCCATTGAGGCAGCTCTTTTTTTACGCCTGTCCGATATTTTATAATATTGATTAAAATAAATAAAGTTTTTTAAAAATTACTGAACGACCTCAAAGAAATAAAGTACTTTTATAGCGCCTGTTTTGGCTGATATGATGGGCATTTTACAAATTTTAAACTAAAAAAAAGAAATTGTTGAATTATGGAAATTAGGAATTTAAAAGGTACTTCAACAGAAGAATTGGTTGTTGTTTTTAATCGGTCATTTTCAGATTATATTGTGCCTTTCAGATTGACTGTTGAGCAATTGAAATCTAAAATTACAGCGGAAGATATCAAACCTGAATTATCTCTGGGTGTTTTTGAATCTGGTAAAATCGTAGGATTTATGCTTCATGGCTTAAGAAATAATACAGCTGTACCAACGGTTTATAATGCCGGAACAGGAGTAATACCCGAATACAGAGGAAAAGGATTAGTCGGTGCGATGTATGAAGAACTGCTTCCACAATTACAGGAGCTACATATTAAAAAGATGATTCTTGAAGTGATACAGGAAAACAAGCCTGCCGTTAGAGCGTATGAAAAAATGGGGTATGCCGTTTCGAGAAAACTAGACTGTTTTTCAGGAAAACTGGATATTCTGAAATTCAATAAAGAAGTCATTATACAATCGGTTTCTGAATTTCAATGGGATACATTTATGTCTTTCTGGGATATACTTCCATCCTGGCAGAATACGGTTCAGACGATAGAAAATGGTAAAAGTCTTTGCAGTACTGTCGTAGCGTATATGGATCATGTACCTGTAGGATATGTCATTTTCAATGCGGAATCAGGGAAGATCCATCAGTTTGCAGTGTCTGCTGAGTACCGTAGAATGGGAATTGGCAGCAGTTTATTTGAGTGGGTCAATACAGCAAGAAAAGGGCAGGAGATATATGTATATAACGTAGATCATGACTCTGCTTCTTCCCTTGGTTTTTTACAGAAAATCGGACTTTCAGAAAAAGTGGTACAGTTTGAAATGAGCAAAGAGATTTAATAATAATCAACTCAATTTTTTACCATCAACAATATAAAAAAGCGTCTCATTTGAGACGCTTTTGAAATCAAATATATAAAGACTAATAAGCTCCTTTTTCTACATAGTGAGCGGCAATTTTTTCAGTTAAAGCCACTACATTCGGATGGTTGGTATATTTTGTAAACCTTCTTAATCCGGAAAGCATCATTCTCTGTTCGTCACCCTCAGCGAAAGAAATAATTCCTTCTTTAGCGGCCACATTGATTTTCTCTACTGCTTTGTAAAGGTTTAACTGAGCCATTGCTGCTTCCACAGAATCCTGAGAGAAGTGTTTTTCCGCTCTTAATACTGCTGATTCTGCCATGTAGATCTGGTTAAGAATTTCAGAAGCATTCAATAATAAATGCTGCTGTTTTTCAATATCCATCATGAATTTTTGAAGCGCTGCACCGGAAACCATTAAAAATACTTTTTTAAGGTTCGCGATAATTGCCTTTTCTTCACTCATGAACGCTGAATAATCCGGAACTTCAAATGAAGGGATTCCGATCAGTTCTTTGCTGATAGCCATTGCAGGAGAAAGAAGGTCTAATTCTCCTTTCATTGCTCTTTTTATTAGCATTCCAACCGCAAGAAGTCTGTTGATTTCATTTGTACCTTCATAGATTCTTCCAATTCTTGCATCTCTCCATGCAGCTTCCATTGGAGTGTCTTCTGAGAATCCCATTCCACCATAGATTTGGATTCCTTCATCGGCTGTATTTTGAGTAAGATCAGAAACAAAAACTTTCAGAATAGAAGCTTCTACCGCGAATTCTTCAACTCCTTTTAGTTCAGCCTCTTGATGGTCCATTCCGCCGGAAACCAATTCTTCAATTTTGTCTTCAACATTTTTTGCTAAACGGTAAGAACCAGCTTCACTTACAAAAACCCCAGTTGACATTTCTGCCAATTTCTTTCTGATTGCTCCGAAAGTTGAGATTGAAACTCCAAACTGTTTTCTCTCGTTTGAATATTGAATCGAGTGATTTAGGATTCTTCTTTGTCCGTCAAGATTTGCTGCAGCTAATTTAATTCTACCAACATTCAATGCGTTCAAAGCGATTTTGAAACCATTGTTTCTTTCACCCAACATATTCTCTACAGGAACTTTCATATCATTGAAGAAAACCTGACGAGTAGAAGATGAACGAATACCTAATTTATGCTCTTCTTCACCAAATGTTAAACTGTTTGGATCTTCTAATTCTGAACGATTTATGACAAAACCAGTGATGTTTTTATCATCATCAATTTTAGCAAACAAAGTGAAAGTATCTGCAAAACCTGCATTTGAAATCCACATTTTCTGCCCGTTGATGATGTAATGTTTTCCATCTTCGGATAATTTTGCTCTTGTTTTTCCTGAGTTTGCATCAGACCCAGCATCCGGTTCAGTCAAACAATACGCTCCGAATTTTGTACCTGTAGCTAAATCCGGAAGATATTTCTTTTTTAATTCTTCACTTCCGTAAAGAAGAGTTGGTAGTGTTCCAATTCCGGTATGGGCTCCATAAGCTGTTGCTAATGAACCGTTTCCTCCTGAAACATAATCACAAGCCAACATTGTGCTCACAAATCCCATTCCAAGACCGCCGTATTCTTCAGGAACGGTAATTCCTAACAATCCCATTTCGCCTAATTTGCGCATTGCTTCTTCTGTCAATGCATAGTCTTTTTTCTCGAAACGATCGTGGTGCGGAATAACCTCTCTCTCAATAAATTCTTTCGCAGAATCACGAAGCATTTTTTGTTCTTCACTTAGTTCTTCAAGACTGAAAATTTCGTTTGCAGGGATTTCCTTGATCAGGAATTCTCCTCCTTTTAATGTAGCCATATGTTTTTTTGTTTTTTAATTGGATTTTTTGATTTTGTATTAACGTATTCATGTAAAATGTACTAATGATTTTGGCTTGCGCCTCATGAATACATTTTACGTAAATACATCAATACATTTTAAAGAAGTTCGAAAATCGAAGCTGCTCCCTGTCCCGTCCCTACGCACATAGAAACCATTCCGTACTTGTTTCCACGTCTTCTCATTTCGTCAAGAAGCTGAACGGTTAATTTAGTTCCTGTACATCCAAGCGGGTGGCCAAGAGCGATAGCACCACCGTTGACGTTAAGGATATCAGGATTTAGTCCCAATTCCTTTTTGATTGCCACAGACTGTGATGCAAAGGCTTCGTTCAATTCAATTAATTCAATATCTTTTAATTCAAGACCAGCCTGTTTTAAAGCTTTTGGAATCGCATAAATAGGTCCCATTCCCATGATTCTTGGCTCAAGACCTGCAGCAGCATATGCTACTAATCTAGCTTCCGGCTCAAGGCCTAATTCTTTCACCATTTCTTCGCTCATTACCATTACAAAAGCAGCTCCGTCACTCATCTGAGAAGAGTTTCCGGCTGTTACGCTTCCTCCGTTGGCAAATACAGGTCTTAATTTTGCTAAACCTTCTAAGCTTGTATCTTTTCTTGGACCTTCATCGACTGAAAAATCAAACTTTTTAGTCTGCATTTTCTGATTTTCATCCAGAAAATTATATTCTACAGGAATCGAAACAATCTGGTTGGCAAATTTACCCTCAGCATTCGCTTTTAAAGCTTTCATGTGAGATTCAAAAGCGAACTGATCTTGTTCCTCTCTTGTAATATTATATTGTTTTGCAACTTCTTCGGCAGTATAACCCATTCCCCAATAATAATCAGGGTTTGTTTTTGCAATTTCCGTTTCAGGAACTGGTTTGTAACCACCCATCGGAATATAAGACATTGATTCTGTACCTCCTGCAATAATACAATCAGCCATTCCTGCCTGAATTTTAGCAGAAGCAATCGCAATCGCCTCACTTCCTGATGCACAGTATCTGTTTACTGTAACTCCGGGAACTTTATCTGTATTTAAACCCATTAAAGAAATTAAACGGGCAACGTTTAAGCCTTGTTCAGCTTCAGGCATTGCATTTCCTACAATAAGGTCATCGATTCTGTTTTTATCTAATTGCGGAAGTTCAGCCATTAATTTTTCAATTACGGTTGCCGCCATTACATCGGGACGAGTAAAGCGAAGGGAACCTTTAGGTGCTTTTCCTACCGCTGTTCTAAATCCTTTTACTATATATGCTTGTTTCATTTTTGTTGTATTACGTATTAATGTAAAATGTATTTATGATGTTAAAATGTTTGAGTATTAATTTTTTGCTTCAATTTAGCGAGCATATTCTGTATGTGCTTAATTTCTGAATAAATGATATTAAAGTCTTCCTCTTTAAAGAAATTTAAATCTTTCGCTATTAAAATCTGCGTTTCAAATTCAAACGAAGAGCCTAATGCAATATTTAAAAAATGTGAAAATTGAGCATTTGTATCACGACCCGCACCTTCAGCAATATTAGAAGGAATTGAATAAAGACTTCTTCTTGACTGTGATGTCAATCCAAATAATTCATCTTTAGGAAAATTGCCTGATGCTAAATAAAATATTTTACAAAGCTTCATCGATTTTATCCAAACTTCTAAATCTCTAAAATTGTGCATCGTGAATACATTAATACTTTTTACATTGTACAGAAAAAATTAATTCCTCAATGGTTTTCCGTTTTGTAACATATACTGAATTCTCTCCAATGTTTTTCTTTCCCCGCAAAGCTGCAGGAATGTTTCTCTTTCAAGATTCAATAAATATTGTTCAGTTACGACTGTTGGTTCAGAAAGATTTCCACCAACCATTACATTGGCCAGTTTATCGGCAATTTTCTTGTCGTGTTCAGAAATAAATTTTCCGGTTAACATTTGGTCTGTTCCTACATAGAACATTCCTAATGCGTCCTTACCTAATACTTTTACTTTCTGTTCAATAGGTTGTGTATATCCTTGTTCTGCTAAGAGTTTTGCTATTTTTTTAGCTTCTGCAATCTGTCTGTTTTTACTTACGGAAACGATGTCTTTTCCTTTTTCAAGAATTCCCATATCGTAGGCTTCGTATGCTGAAGTGGCTACTTTTCCCATTGCGATATTCATGAAAGCTTCACGAAGTCTGTTGTTTTTCACATCATCACTGTGGAATTCTCTTGAAGTTCTTAATGTTAATTCTTTCGTTCCACCACCACCAGGAATTACTCCAACTCCGGTTTCTACTAATCCGATGTACGTTTCTGCTGCGGCAACCACTCTGTCTGCATGCATGGTCATCTCGCAGCCACCACCAAGAGTCATTCCGTGAGGAGCCACTACTACTGGAATAGAGGAGTAACGTACTCTCATCATTGATTTTTGGAAGTAAGCAATCGCCATATTCAAATCATCCCAATCCTGCTCAATCGCCATCATAAGGATCATTGCCAGATTGGCCCCTACAGAGAAGTTTGTTCCCTGGTTTCCGATCACTAAACCGTCGTATTCTTTTTCAGCTAAATCAATGGCTCTGTTTAATCCGTCAAGCACTTCTCCTCCAAGAGAGTTCATTTTTGACCGAATCTCAAAGTTAATAATTCCGTCTCCAAGATCTTCTATGGAAGCTCCGGAATTACTCCAAAGCGTTTTGTTTTTTCTGATATTATCTAAAATAATGAAGGCATCCTGACCCGGAATTTTGTTATATTCGCCGGAATTTTTATCAACATAAATGCTTTGTCCTTCATCATTAACTTTATAGAATGTTTCTACATTTTTAACCCAATCGGAAACTTCATAACCTGCATCTTTGGCTAATTCAATACCTTTTTGAACACCAACGGCATCCCATATTTCAAACGGCCCGTTTTCCCATCCAAAACCGGCTCTCATGGCATCATCAATTTTATAGATGTCGTCAGAGATTTCAGGAACTTTATGAGAAACATAAGCGAATAGGGCACCAAGGGATTTTCTGTATAATTCTCCTGCTTTATCTTTTCCGCCGATCAACACTTTAAATCTGTCGATGGGTTTATCAATTGTTTTTGTTAATTCTAACGTAGGGAATGAAGATTTTCCCTGAAGTTCATATTCTAAAGTCTCAAGGTTTAATCCATGAATTTCAGATTTTCCATCTGCCGTTTTCACTTTTTTATAGAATCCCTGCTGCGTTTTAGACCCCAGCCACTTATTATCCATCATTTTCTGGATATAATCAGGAAGGGCAAATACATCATTGAAATCATTGGCTTCAGCACCGCTTTGACGTACGCCGTTGGCAACCATCACCAAAGTATCAAGACCTACCACATCCGCTGTTCTGAACGTTGCTGATTTAGGACGTCCGATAACAGGACCTGTTAATTTATCAACATCAGAAACATTTAAGCCTAATTTCTGAACGTTATGAAGCAGATCCATAATAGAGAAAACCCCAATTCTGTTGGCAATAAACGCAGGCGTATCTTTTGCTAAAACAGTCGTTTTACCTAAAAATTTAGCACCATAAGTCATATAGAAATCTATGATCTCTGGATCCGTATCATTAGTTGGAATAATCTCTAAAAGAGGAAGGTATCGTACTGGATTGAAAAAGTGAGTTCCTGCGAAATATTTTTTGAAATCATCGCTTCTTCCTTCTGTTAAAAAGTGAATAGGAATTCCTGAGGTATTAGAAGAAATCAAGGTACCCGGTATTCTGAACTGTTCAATTTTTTCGTACACTGATTTTTTGATGTCCAGTCTTTCAACCACTACTTCAATAATCCAGTCTGTATTTTTTATCTTTTGTAAGTCATCATCAAAGTTTCCCACTTTAATTCTATCTGCAAATTTTGGAGAATAGAGCAGTGCGGGGCTTGCTTTTTTCAGTTTTTCAAAGTTTTCAGCAGCGATTCGGTTTCTTACTGCTTTGTCATCTTTGGTCAAACCTTTTTTTTGTTCTGCTTCGGTCAGTTCAAAAGGAACGATGTCTAACAGCAATACTTCTACGCCAATATTGGCAAAGTGAGCTGCAATACCGCTTCCCATAATTCCTGAGCCAAGAACCGTTACATGTTTGATTCTTCTTTTCATATGTAAATTTTTATTATTTCTAAAATCATAGATAACCTTGCGGCTTCTTTATAATTTATTTTCTGTTGTTCAATAATTCGTTGGCAATTTTCATGATTTCATGCATTACATCCTTAAATACTTCTATTTTCTCAGGAGCAATTTTTTCCATCACTTTTTTATTGAAATTGACAACAACTTCTTTAGACATATTTCTTGAATTCAATCCCTTATCTGTAAGTTTAATGATCACTTCTCTTTTATCAGTGGTCGTTTTTTCTTTATAGATATATCCATTGTCTTCCAATAATTTTATGATCCGTGTTAAAGAAGTAGGCTCAATGGCCATTTTAGGTCCCAGATTGGTACTTCTGGTTCCTTCTTTAGGATCGATCTTTAGGAGGGTAAGGGCCTGAACGGCCGTAGAATCATGCTCTTGGGCAAGTTCTGTGTACATTTTAGAAACAGCTAACCAGGTCTGTTTTAATACTAAATCTACATTTTCAATTTTATCTTTGTTGTGATCCATCATTTTTGCTGAAATGGTTTTACCCAAATTTAGTAAATATTATGCATGCATAGTATTTATTAACGTTAAATTTTGTTAATAACCTGATATGTAGATGGTTAAATTGTATGATTAGCATAATACTATGCATGCATAGTATATCGATACATCAATGAAAACTAAGTATTAATGAATGTTTTTGATGAAATTAACGATATCTTCAAAATATTCGCATTGGTGTCTGGTGCTTTCCTTAGAGATTGTCCAAAATGGATTCTGGAACTCAAAATGGAAGGAAGAGAGGTCTTTTTGGAAGTTTTTTTGCAACAAAGAATAGAGCATTTCCTTATAAAAATCAGGAGCTGTAATTTTAGGAGGGATAAAATTCTCGTTTACCTGAAAGAGAGAAGCGTTGGTAAGTTCTTCATGTTGTAACAGGACATCTTCAACAATTCCTGAGTGTAAATGACCGTCTTTTACATACCATATCTTATCTGCAAATTCTTTTGCCAGCCGCCAGTCATGGGAAGAAAACAAAATAAGTTTTTGCTGGTCTTTTGCTAATTTTCTAAGGGTTTTGAGAATGATTATTTTATTCTTTTCATCAAGATGTGTCGTCGGTTCGTCCAGAATGATGATAGGAGAGTTCTGCGTTAATGCTCTTCCTATAAATGCTTTCTGAAGATTTCCATCGGATAGGTTTTTAAGAAGTGTGTGTTTATATTGACTTAAGTCCAGCTCATAGATAATAGCAGAAACTTCATTCCGGTCTTCTTTTTTTAATTCAAAATAGAAAGGATAGTAAATGTATTTTCCCAGTGAAATCAAGTCTTCAACCGTATAATTCTGAGGAACAACAGATTTTGAGAAAACAATAGCAATATGTTCAGCGATTTCTTTTACAGAAAGATTTTTTATGCTTTTATGATGAATAAAGATCTCACCATTCAATAACGGAATCTGATGTAAAATAGATTTAATCAGCGTTGTTTTTCCTACTCCGTTATTGCCGATCAACAAGCATACATCTCCTAAATTCAAACTTGCCTCAGCATTTGAAATTAAAGTTGTATCATAACCGATGTTTGCTTGTTTGATTTGTAGATGCATTCTTATTGGTTTATCGCAAAGGCGCAGATTTGTTTTACAAAAATAGTGTTTTTAGGAAGGAATAAAATTTTAGAAAACTTAAATTTTAATTCTATTTTATAAATTTTTTTATTTTTTTTAATTTGTGTTTGTTATTGTTCTGAATGCTGATTTTAACCACAAAAGTCACAAAAGTTTTTAAACGCTTTAGCTTATTTTAAAGTTAAAATTATACTGCAAAAAGTACACTTAAGGTTAAAAATCTACGATTTTATTTATCATGAGAAAAAAAATTGCCCGGTTTCCATCATCTGCGCGAATTTAACGCTATCATCTGTGTCAATCTGAGAAATCTGTGGTCAAAATCAGTCACAAAAACTTTTAGCTGCTATAATTTTTTGTTTATTGAAATGTTTTGCGTCTTTGCAATTTACCAATAAATTCATTTTCAAAACATCATACTTTATTCTGCTTTAAAAGCATCATGAGGATTACCGGAATTCCAAAGATAGAGCTAATCACATTCAAAGGTATTTGAGTTTTTTCTGCAACAGTAGAAAATAACAACATAATCAACATTCCCAATAGCATATTCAGAATCCATTGCTGCCACAGTTTTGCCGGATTATAGATCAGTCTGCAGAAATGAGGTACAATGATTCCAATAAATAAAATAGGTCCTAAAAATGCCGTAATAGAGGCGGAAAGCAGGGAAGAGGCAAGGATGATCAGAAGTTTTAAGTGTTGCAAATTCACTCCCAAACTTTGAGCATATGAACTTCCCAATGAATTGCCAATTAAGGGTTTTATAGTTTTAAAACAGATAAACATACCTATTGACACTAAAATGAGTAACACGAAGATTTGATTTCTCGTCACCATATTATTCGCCCCGAAAGACCATAAAATGTAGTTTTTCAAACTTTGATTCTCAGCATAAAACTGAAGCAGAGAAACAATAGCTCCTGCAAATGCCGAAACCAGAAACCCGAAAATAATAAGATATGATTTATCCTGAAATTTATTAGACATGGATAACAAGACAAGCATCAGTGCCAAACTTCCGGCAATAGCTGATAAACTGAGAAAGCTGTTCTGAAGAAATTCAGGAAGTAGGAAATCATGGGAGAAAAAAATGTAGAATGCCACAGATAAACTGGCTACCGAAGTAATTCCCAGAATATCCGGTCCTGCTAAAGGATTTTGAAAATACTCCTGCATTAAAAATCCCGATGTAGGAATTGAGATTCCTGCCAGGAGCATGACTAGAATACGGTTGACCCGGATTTCAGCGATCTGGCTATGGTCTGAATTTTGAAAAAAATCCTGAAAATGTAAACTCAAAAATCCCGTGTTCATATTCATAACCGCGGCAATAATAATTGCGATTAAAGAAAATAAACACAGGATTTTAAATTTTTTTGACATTATTTTAAATAAACGATGTAGGTTTTATTTTAAAAGAGACGCGATCTTGGCATTTAAGGTCTCTTCTGTCATCATTCCCAAAAATTCATCAGTTGTATTGCCTTTTCTCATATAAGTAAAAGGTATTGAACCACCATCCCATTGCTTAAAGTTCTTTGCAAAGAAGGTATGATCCAGTTTTTTACCGTCTAATAAAACAATATTATGAGCAAGTCCGTTTTCATCAGCGAATTTTTTCACAGCACCGGACCAGTCAGATTTTTCATCCAGGTTTATGAAAGTAAATTTTACAGGTTTTCCTTTCAGTTCTGCCATTTTATTCTTAAAATGAGGAATTTCTTTCATACACGGTCCGCACCAGGTTGCAAAAAAATTAGTAACATATAATGTGTCATTATTTTTCGCTAAATATTGGCCTAGTTTTTCAGAAGAAATTTCAGGAGAAACAAAGGCATTTGATTCTGAACCAGTTTTTTCTGTGGTAGAAAGTGAGTCAGACGGCTTAGTGTTTGCATCTGTCTTCTGAGTTTCTTTTTTACAGCTTGAAAGGGCAAACAGAACAAGCGTTGCTAAAATTATCTTTCTCATAAATTATTTTTTATCTATTTTTGAATTGAAGTATGGAACAACAAATCTATAAAGGGAAACTGATACAGTTTCATTGGCTAAAAATAGCGAAAAAGGAAGAACTAACCAAAAATACTTTTTCTCTGGAGTTCGATATTCCCGGGAATTTACAGGATAATTTCAAGTTTGAGGCAGGTCAGTATGTAAGTGTGAAATTTCAATCTTATGGAGAGGAAGTGATTCATGATTATTCGATGACCTCTGCTCCGTATGAAAAAAAAATATGTCTGGGAATTAAAGTAAATTCTTCTGACGGAACAACTTCCCAACTTTTCAAAAATTATAATATAGGTGATCAGCTGCAAGTAGGAGAACCTAGTGGCAGATTCACGTTAGGATCTAAACCCAGTGAGTTCAGAACGATCATTGGTTTTGCTGCCGGTATTGGAATTACTCCGATCATAAGCCATTTCAAAAATATTCTTCACAATGAGCCGAGAACCAGACTTTTTCTATTCTTCGGAAACAAAAGCTCGGAGGAATTAATTTACAGAGATCTTTTGGACAATCTTACCAAAAAGTACGGAGACAGGCTGCAGATTTTTTATTTCTTTTCACGGGAAAATACGGCGGACCCATTTTTTTATGGAAGACTGGACGCGAAAAAGCTGAATTTAATCATCAATCAAATTTTGCATTTGGATGATACGGATGAAGAATCTACGATCTGGGATGCAGTAGACGAAGTTCTGATTTGCGGAAAAGGTGATATGATCAAAACATTGGCTAATGCCTGTTATCATCATGGAATTCCTAAAAAGAATATTCATTTTGAACTTTTTGAAGAATTTAATGACGATATTTACCCGGTCGAAAAAGAATTCCCTTTGATTGAACAGATCGAAGTAGAATGTAAAATGTTGGAAAAAACGTATCAGACAGTACTTCCTGATAATAAAGAAAAGATTTTGCAACAGTTACTGACCCAAAAATTTCCGGTTCCGTATTCGTGTAAATCGGGTATATGCGGCAGTTGTGAATGTTATCTTGAAGAAGGAGAAGTGGAGCTGCTCGAAAATGAATATCTAACGGAAAAAGAAGAAGCGCAGGGACGGATTTTAGCTTGCATGTCCATTGCAAAAAGTAAGAAAATAAAGCTTAACTTTGATCTTAGTTGAGAGCCGTAAAAAACATATTTAACTTAACTTTTATATCAATAGAAATAGGAATTCTGTTGATATGTTTTTGTAATGCCTGGGTTTTTGGCCTTACGAACGGAAGAACTTATACTAAAATATCAAAAATACCACCCCGTGAAATAGCTTTGGTGCTGGGAACTTCACCTAAAATGAGATCAGGTTTGTCTAATCCTTATTTTACCAAAAGAATGGATGCCGCAGCCCTTCTATACCATCACGGAAAGATCAAAAAAATTATTGTGAGCGGAGAAAAAAGCAAAGGTTATAATGAACCTGCTGCGATGAAAAACTATCTGGTATATCAGGAAGGGGTTCCGGGAGAAATTATCATTGAGGATCCTAAAGGGTTCAACACCTATAAAAGTATTTTACGCTGTAAAGACGTTTATAAAAAGAAAAATGTAATTATAGTCTCTCAGGGTTTCCATAATTTAAGAGCTTTATTTTTTGCGAGAAATAATAATATGAATGCGTTAGGATTTGATGCTCAGGATGTAACGAAGCCTGAAAGTTACTACAGGAATCAATCCAGAGAGATACTCGCCAGAGTGATTGCTGTAGTGTATTTTACATTGGGTATTTCTCCGGATTAGAAAGGATATCCGAAAGCAATGTTTAAGGTCGGTTTAAAAGGCTGGAAATTCTTGAATCTCCATTTGTCACCATCCGGTTTATTCGGATCGTAAATCTTATAAGCAAGATCCAGTCTGAATGTGATGTAGGCAACATTTACCCTCAATCCAAATCCACTACCGATACCCATCTGTCCTAAGAATTTATTGAATTTAAACTCGTCTCCGAATCCATCGTTATAATTACGGACACTCCAGGTATTTCCAATATCTGTAAATAACGCCCCTTCATACATATCGTTGAAAGGAACCCTGTATTCTATATTCGTAGTCAATTTTATATTGTCTGTCATATAGTTTCGCACTCTTTCATCTACCTGAGAGTCTGAAGGACCTAATCCTCCGAACGCTACCCAGGCTCTGATATCATTGGAACCTCCGTTAAAATATGATTTAATAACAGGCATGTTTTTAGAGTTTCCATACGGAATACCGACCCCAATAAATTGGCGTAATACCAAAGTTTGGTTACCGAACTTGAAGTATTTTCTGGTATCAATATCAAACTTTACAAACTGTGCATACGGTATCCCGAAAATAGTTCGTTGCGGGTTCGTTACAATTCCCCCTTCATCTCTTTTCTGGTTGAATATACTTAATATATTGCCCGCAAGCTCTAGCTTTCCATTGAAATAAAAAGCATTTGGATAATCTTTTTTACCGATTTCACTATATACAAAATTATAGATCATGGAAGAGATAAGGATATCTTGTGTCTGACGGTCTTTATTGACCAAAGTTCCTTTAAAGGCTGTGAAAAGATCAACACCCTGTTGGTTCAGCGTTGCATAGTATCCTTTATCTTCAACGATCATACGGGATACATTATCAATACTCAGTTCACCAGATTTATACTTTGCCTCGGTCTCAGGACTGTGTGCAAAATAATTATCAAATATTTCACTTCTTACTTTATCGTCATTTACAAAATAATCATAATAGGCATCTTTATTTTTGGTAAGACTGACCTGGGTATTGAAAAGGGTTAGTCTGTGTGATACCTGATCATTTACGTTAGCCTGATAATTAAGCCCTGTATTAAAGTTTACTCTTCCCAAACCAATATTATTCTGGACCGATGCCCCTAAAAGAATAGATGAAGTAGGAGTGTATCTCTTAGGCAGGAGTTTATAATAATCAAAAGGCAGCAATAGTCTTGGGAAATTAAGAGAAGCCTGTGCAGATATCTCATAAGCCAAAACTCTGTTACTGATATCTTTGGTACTTCTGATAGAACCAAAGGTCCCTGAAAGACTTGTTGAAAGGTTTTCTGCTCCTTTAAAAACATTTCTGGTCGTAAGGTCTACAGAAGGAGAAACCCCTAAGTTCAGAATCTGGGAATAATTAATATCTGTTCCCAATTTTAATTCATATTTAGGAAGTGGTTTCAATATATATAAAACATCAATAATACTGTCGTTAGGAGAAATTCCGCCGCCTCTTCTTAAGGAATCTCTGGCTTTTAGAATACTGAAATTATTCATTGCCAGGAAATTTCTTTTCGTAAGATCCAGCTTTTTTTGATCATATACCTGTTTGTGATCTACGATAACCGCTCTCCATAATGATGATGTCTTATAATTATTATTCATCTTATGGAATCTTACTCTTCTTAGACTATCTTTAATGGTGTTTTTAGGATAATCACCCGCCTCATCTACAATGGCGACATCTATATTTCCTATAGTAGCCACTTTATAAGGGTGATCTGCAGAATCTCTATGGATTTCAAGTGTTAAAGGAACCTGCTTTCTGCTCTTTAAGGAATCTGCTACAAAGAAGATTTCCTCATTGGAATTATTGAACCGGTAATAGCCCTTTTCCCTCATCAGCTCATTAATCCTTGTTACCTCTTTTTCGAGAACGGTCTGATCAAGAATTTTTCCGGATCTTACAAGACTTTTATCCAGCTTTTGCATATAAAGGCTTTTGATGCCGGGATCGGTAATATTAAAGTAATAGTCTTTGATATAGGTAGGATCATTATGCTTAATAAAGTACGTTACCGCAGCTTTTTTCGCCGTTGAATCCAGATCATGCTTAAAGGTTACCTGACCATCCCAAAATCCTCTGTATGTAAGTCTTTTATCGATAGATTCAGCACTTTTTGTAGTTCTTGTCTGGTCTAAAATGACAGGTAGACTTCCCCAGCTGTGCAGAAGACGATCTAAAAACAGGCTTTTTCCCACACTGCTTTTCATGTCATACTTAATGAAAAGAGAATCTCTGAGTTTTTGATTTCTCATTTCACTCGGGTAGGTCATGTATTCATTGAGAATGGTGTCATACTTCGGGTTGGCCATGTTATAGAATCCCAAACTTAGCGGCATGAAAAGGAGCTGCTTTTTGTTAGGTTTCTGTTGGACGTATCCTTTTAGCTCATCATCAAAAAATTCCTTTTTATCTTCGAATTCAAAATTGTTTTTGGTAAGCAGATATTCGCCGTTTGGAACTTTTTTTGTTGTACTACAAGCATAAAGGAGACCAACAAATGTTGCAAGTGAGATAATTTTATAATATTTTTGAGGAGAATTCTTAAAATGCTTACAGCTCATACAATAAAAGTTTTACAATCTTTAGATAAAAAGAAGTTCAGACAAAAATACAATTTGTTTTTGGTTGAAGGTAATAAAATCATTTGCGAACTTCCCAATTCTAATTTTAAAATTAAAGAAATATTCTCAACCGATCCGCAAAAATTGGACCGGACCGATTCCCCCATCACTCATGTATCTGATAATGAGCTTAAAAAAGTTAGTTTCCTGCAAAATCCAAAAGATTCTGTTGCGGTATGCTATCTAAAGCCGGAGGAAAAACTTGAAGATCAGAGTATTCAGCTTGTACTGGATGGAATTCAGGATCCCGGGAACCTGGGAACAATTATCCGTTTGGCAGATTGGTTTGGAATAGAGCAGATCATATGCAGTGAAGATACAGTTGATTTTTACAATCCAAAAGTAATTCAGGCCAGTATGGGATCTTTTACCAGAGTCAATGTTGTGTATTGCGATCTTGTGGATTATCTTTCCAATACAGAAAATATAAATATCGGGACCGATATGGAAGGAGAAAATATTTACCGTTTTGAAAAGCCGGGAAAAATGAATTTAGTTTTAGGTAACGAAGGAAGCGGAATGAGACCTGAAACGGAAAAATTGCTTCAGAAAAGTATAAGTATTCCAAGGTTTGGAAAATCCCAGTCTACAGAAAGCCTTAATGTATCTATGGCAGCGGGAATCATTTTAGGACAGCTTTTTTCAAAGTAAATCCTGGATTTTAGAGATCAGATGTCAGATCCTAGATTTTAGACTGTGCAGTCTTATAGTAAATCTATTATTTTACGATTAAAAAATCTGACATCTGATCTCCAATAAATTATATAAGTTGTTCCATACTGGAAACGCTTTTATTCTTTTGATAATTTTCTAATTTTTTTCTGACGAATTTCAACGCAATAGGAGCGAGGTAGATCATGGCTGCGCCCAAAAGTTTTTTCTTCCAGTTAGGACTTTTCATGTTCTTTTTGGCATAGTTTCCTACGAGTGCCGTAATTCCCAATTTGATAAGACCGTCCGCCACATTACCTTTGAATGCTGAACTTGCAATTCCTACCGCAGTGTTTTTACTGATCAGCATATCTTTTACTTCTGAAGTAAGCTGTCTTGCAATAACGTCTTTTCTTAGAGTAATTTTTTCATCACCGTCTTCATCTACATTTTCCTGTAGATACTGATCTGTTAAACCATTAGTAAAAGCACTTAAACTTTCTTTGGTATTTTTAAAGGTAAGAAGGTTTTCCAAATCACTGATCTCTTCTTTTAAAAGACTTTTCTTTCTTCTTAATTCTTCTATACTTTCGTACTTTCTACTCATAGCTTAATGATTCAAAAATTTAATAACCTGATCTGCCACAGAATTTACAATTTTATTTTTAAATACGATTACAAAAACCATTATTAAAAAATAGAATCCAGCAACAATTAAAAATCCATAAGAAGTATTATCCAGGGCTTTGCCGATAAGAAATGCAATTCCAAAATTAAAAAGGATAATAAAAAAAGCAAAAGCAACAAGCAGTACTATAAAATAGGTGATGAGCCCAGCGGAAAGAGAAGATTTTTCAGTAGCTTCAATTTTTAGAAGGTCTATTCTCTTCGACGCATATTCTTTAATAGTTTCTATCATTGTTTTTTTTTAAAGTTACAAAAAAAGGAACTTCTTGCAAAAAGTTCCTTCCCATAATTTACTCAAAAAAATAAATTACTTATTTTTTTAGATCATTCAATTCTGCTTCTACATCTTTCACTACATCTGCAGTTTTAGAAACAATCTGATCTTTGTATTTGTCATATCCATCCTTTACGGTATGAGCTACACTGCTTGCTGTTTCTTTGAAAGTAGAAGAAATATTACCATATTGGTCTTTTACTTTTTCAGAAACTTCGCCGTACTTGTCTTTTGCCTGATCTTTAAGGTCGTTGGCTTTGTTTTTTATTTTCTTTCTAGTTTCCTTACCTTCCTCAGGTGCATAAAGCATTCCTAAAATTACTCCTGCTGCAGCTCCTGCAAGAAGTCCTGCTAATATACCTGCTGTATTTTTCTCTTTTCTAGACATTTTTCGTTTTTTAATAGTTAATAAAAGATTAGTTTTTACAGTATATAAGATTACAATTTGTATACCAAATGGGGATATAGCCTTATTAAAAAGTGTTAAATATTTTTAAGATAAGATAAAATAAGATCTATTGTTTCCTTTTTATTTAATGTGGTATTATCTATAACAATAGCGTCTTCAGCCTGCTTAAGAGGGGCAATTTCCCGTTCGCTGTCTATTTTATCTCTTATAATAAGGTTTTGCTTAACTTGCTGTTCATCAGCGTCAATACCTAAGCTCAGCAGCTCTGAATATCTTCTCTTGGTTCTTTCGTCAATACTTGCGGTAAGGAAAAATTTAAAGTCAGCATTTGGCAGAACTACTGTCCCTATGTCACGTCCGTCCATCATAATGCCACCTTTTTCTGCCAAAGATCGTTGTGCCTGCAATAGAAAATCACGCACTTCCTTTTGTTTTGCGACAAGACTTACGTTATCTGAAACTTTATTGGAACGTATTTGCATAGAAATGTCGGTATCATTAAGATAGAGTACCAATTCTCCATGGTCATTTTTAAATTCAAGCTGAATATCTCCAAAAGAAGAAAAAAGCTTTTCAAAATCCAGGGTTCCATCTTCATTGGTACAGTTCTGTAGAGCAAACAAGGTTACTCCTCTGTAAAGCGCACCTGTATCCAGATGAATAAGTCCTAACTTTTCAGCAATGACTTTGGATATTGAACTTTTTCCGGTAGACGAGTACCCATCGATAGCTATTACAGGTTTTTTCATACCGCAAATTTCAAGATTTTTTTTAAAAAACCAAGAAAGACTAAGAAATTTTATGAATTATTTTGAGTATTTTTTGATGTTCCTTAATATTGGTGGCCGCTAAGATCCATAGAAACCCCTATCTGATTCACGTTTGAAGAGTTGTGATATCTTACATGGGCATAGTCTATACGGAACTTTGAAATTTTAATTCCAAATCCGGCGGACAGCCCTGAGAAATTTCTTTGGTCTGCCACTGCAAGTTCGTTTCCTCTCTTTACATTATAACCCAGCCTGATATTAAAGCCTTTTTCCGGGAATAATTCTGCTCCTAAAGAAAAGTGATCAGCAATTTTTCTTCCCAAATTAACTTCCTGTCCATTTACATTATAATCTGAAGAGATATTAAGCTTTTGAAGATCGTGGGCAGTAATGGTAATAGCAAGAGGAATTACTTTTAATATCCTGGTATATCCCAAATCTACCCTGAAGGGAAGATTTTCCTTCACTCCGTTAAAAGATTTCAGTTGAAACCCGAAGTTTCTAAGTACAAGGGAAAGTACTTCTTTATTTTTTTTGTTATAATAGGTAACTCCCATATTGCCTGAAATGGCAGAGGAGGTGTAATTATCAATTTTTGAGGTGATGAAGTTAAGGCCCCCGCCAATAGTCCAGTCCTCTTCAAACTGGTAGGCATATCCGGCACCCACGGCTACATCTGAAGCTTTAAACTCACCATTTTCATATCCGCTTTCATCAGTTCTTGGAATGCTTCCATAGCTCAAATACCTGGCATTTACGGTCACCATATGTCCGTTATCCAGATCTTTGGCAAAGCCGATGGTTCCATATTTTGAATCAGCAAGATAGGCGGCTCCGTTTACAGAAAGCTGTTTATCTGAATCTTTGTTTAACAACGAGGGGTTTGCAATAGCAAAGGAAACATCATAATCTCTTATGGAAATTGCATCTCCCCCTAATGCTGCCTGTCTGGCAGATACGGGGATATTTAAGAACGGATAAACATTTGTTCCCGTTTGTGCAAAAGAAACAATTCCTGATAGAAATAATGAAAGAATGACAATTTTCTTCAATTCAATTTATAATTAATGCAAAAATAATCCTTTTTCGTACTTAACAAAATATTTATCATATTATTTGAGTTAAATATTTTTCTTTTACCAATATTTTTAATGATTATATTTGCAAAATCAAATTTCAGGGAAATTCCCCTGGTAAAAGTTTATTAAAAATTAAAGATGAAATATAAAAGAATCCTTCTAAAACTGAGTGGTGAAGCCTTAATGGGAAACAGACAATACGGTATTGACAATGAAAGACTGCAGGAATATGCTGCGGAAATAAAACAAGTTGTAGACAAAGGCTGTGAAGTTGCAATTGTAATTGGAGGAGGAAATATTTTCCGTGGAGTAGCAGGTGCTGCAAAAGGAATGGACAGAGTACAGGGAGATTACATGGGTATGCTGGCAACCGTAATTAACGGAATGGCATTACAGGGCGCTTTGGAAGATGCTGGAATTAAAACCAGACTTCAATCTGCTATTGAAATGGATAAAGTAGCTGAACCTTTTATTAAGAGACGTGCTGTAAGACATCTGGAAAAAGGAAGAGTTGTAATTTTTGGTGCCGGAACCGGAAATCCTTATTTTACAACAGATACTGCGGCTACCTTAAGAGCCATTGAAATTGGAGCTGATGTTATCCTGAAGGGAACTAGAGTAGACGGAATCTACGATAGTGATCCGGAAACGAATGAAAATGCAGTAAAATACAATTCTTTATCTTTTGACGAAGTTTTTGAGAAGAATCTTAAAGTTATGGACATGACTGCTTTTACTTTAAGCCACGAAAATAAATTACCTATTATTGTGTTTGATATGAACAAGGACGGTAATCTGGTTAAGATTGTAGACGGAGAAAATGTAGGAACTTTAGTTGATTTATAAAGTAATAAAGGGCTTTTATCAGCGATGATAATCTATCCTGAAACTTGTACAATATAATCATTTTAACCCTCTTAAAAAAGAGGGTTTTTTGTTGGCTATTGTTTTTAGTTGATTAATTGTATAAAGGGCTACTCGCTCAATAGGAAGTAATTTTAAAGGTTATAATATTAAAAAAGGAATGTATCCAGTCATGACTAGGAAATTTTCAACAAATAATGATTAAAATAAAATTGATAAAGTTTTACTTAATTAAAAACAAATGTTATTTTTGCACAACTAAATAGTAAAAAATAGTAAAAAAACAGTGAAAAAAGGCTAATAAGTGAAAAATTAGAATGCTTAACTTGTTGATTTACAATACTTGTAGTAATATGTGTAATTTATCAAACTTTAAATATATAATGGAAGAATTAGATCTTATAGTAGAATCTGTAAAGCAGGACATGGATGCAGCTATTAAACATTTAGATCATGCATTTCAAAGAATTAGAGCAGGACGTGCCTCTACGTCTATGGTTCAGGATGTTATGGTGGAATATTACGGGGCTCCGACTCCAATCAATCAGGTTGCCAATGTTTCTGTTCCTGATGCAATGACGATTTCTATTCAGCCTTGGGATAGAACAGCGATCGGTGCCATTGAAAAAGCTATTATCAATTCTAACTTAGGTTTTGCACCTTCTAATAACGGAGAGAATATTATCTTGAATGTTCCGCCTCTAACAGAGGAAAGAAGAAGAGATTTGGCAAAACAGGCTAAAGGAGAAACTGAAGATACAAAAATCGTTGTAAGAAATGCAAGACAGAATGGTTTGAAAGAACTTAAAAGGCTGGAAGGTATTTCTGAAGATGTTATAAAAGGAGTGGAAGAAGATATCCAGGCTCTTACTGACAAGCATGTAAAGCTTTGTGAAGATCATCTTAAGACAAAAGAAGCTGAAATTATGAAAGTATAATTTTCAGTTTTTGAAAATAAAAAAAGACTTCTAAAGAAGTCATTGTAGTCGGAAGAAAAATCTTCCGACTTTTTTATTAAACAGTCAAAACTATTTTTTTCCTTTTGCAGGGGGCTGTTTTTTATCAGTATCAGTTTCAAAAGTTCCTTTCAATAGAAATTGTAATACTCTGTCCGTATAATCAAATGGTTTTTGAAGATAAAGAACATTGTTTCGGTTTTTATCCAGCATTGTATCTACTTTATTTCTTTCTGCTACAGCTGTAATGGCATTGTGTATCTGATCCTCAAAAGGGACCACTAGGTTTGTTTTAAGTTTATTAATTTCACCATTATTTCCAAATCTTAAACTCATTGTTGTTTTAACGTTTTTCTCCAAATCTAAGACTTCCTTTTCCCTCATTGCTAATTGAGTTCCGATTAATAGTACTTTTTCATTGTCAAAGGCTGATTTTTTCCGGTCATATTCAGATTGCAGATTTTGAAGTTCTGTTTGCCAGGTACTGATCTGTGCATCGAGTCTTGCTTCTGCTTCTTTATATTGTGGCATTTTCTGCAGTATAGCATCGGTATCTACAACACCTATTTTTTGAGCATTACTGAATCCAAAAGCCAGGAATAATGCGAGGCTGGAAATCATTTTAAAATTTTTCATGGTGTTTCATTAATTTATATCGTCAGATGTTTTATTCATCAAAAGTGTATGTAAGAGAACGGTTAGTAAAATGAATTATTATAAATGTGGTTATAAATATACCTAAAAAAAAGACAATTCAGTTTGTGAGGATAACGCATTTAATCAAAGGAAATATTTTTTTAAGCTTCAATAAAATAAAAGTGGTCGAAAGTTTCTTCCGACTACCACTATCTATATAAGAAGTTTGGTATGAATATACAATTTTACACCAGACTTTATTACTTACTTACTCTGCTGTTATTCTGAATGTAGCGAAGTGAAATGAAGAATCTACTCTATGAACGAGATTCCTTCGTCGGAATGACAATAGTATTTTTTCATAATTATGAATATAGCTTTTTATCATTTAGTCTAGAATGTAATAAATACCACATTGTAAATAAAAAAGACCCGAAAAAATCCAGGCCTTTTATAATCTTTTAATGATAGTTATTGATATCTTTTATGTTCTTTGTTTTTGCTGAATAGCTTCGTAATCGGTTTAAATAATGCTTTGTATTTTTCAGCATCAAAAAGCTGCGAATCGGTAAGTGCTTTATAAGTCATCCAGATTCCAAAAGGAAGAAGGATCAGGTTGGGAAGCCATGCCGCAAGATAAGGGCTCATTTTTCCGCTCCATGAGATGTTTTCAATTCCCAGGTTCATGACGTAGAAAATAATAAAAATTACGATCGCAATGATCACCGGAAGTCCCATTCCTCCTTTTCTGATGATGGAACCTAAACTCGCCCCAATAAGGAAGAAGATGATACAGGTAACAGAATAAGAAACGATTCTCTGTTGGTAAATAACAATTTTGCTGAAATATTTGATATTCGGGCTAAGCTCGTTCTTTTTTCCTTCTACTGTAGATTTTAGATTATCTAACCTGTTGTAGGCATTATAGATGATTTCCAATTTTTTTCCTCCTTTTACAGTGTCCAGTTTTATTTGAGGCTTTGCCACTGCTTTAGACTTGGTGTTTTTATCCATATAAGTAACAACAGCACTGGTTTGGTTTAACACATCGTTGCTGATATTGCTAAAAAACTTATCGTTGTCTTTCTTATTTTTATCAATAGTTTCATTCAGCTGACCATAGGTCTGAAAACGGTAGTCATCTGTAATCTGTTCCTTTTCGATGGCTTTACTAATGAGCTCACTCACATCAAAATGTAAAGTCAGAGAATCAAATTTAATGGCTTGATCGGGTTGTCTTAATTTGACATTTTCCGGTTTTCCTTCCAATTTATCTTCAAATACGTATCCGCTATACAGAACCAGTTTTAAAAAGTTTTTATTAGCGGCAGGTACAAACTTTCCTTTTTCAGCTACAATAGTCCGCTGATCTTCATATGTGCTGGCTTTTCTGTGTATAAAAACACCATCGATATTTTCTCCGTTTTCCCCGTAGATTTTATCGAATTTCACCATATATCCTGGGATCTGGTCAATAAACTGTCCCGGAGTAAAGTTCAGTGCCGGTTTGGTCTGGGCAATATTGAAAAGCATATTTTTAGCCTTCTTCTGGAAATCCGGAATAATATTATTGGAAAAGAAAAAAAGCATGACTGCAAGTACGGTGGCTACCCCCAGCAGAGGAGCCATTACTCTCGTAAGAGAAATGCCGGCCGCTTTCATGGCTGCTAATTCATAGCGTTCTCCAAATTCTCCAAAAGACATAATACTTGCCAAAAGTATGGTAAGCGGAAGTACCAAACTGACCACACTTACTCCAAGGTAGAAAAGAAGTTTAAGGATTTGCCAGTAGGTTAATCCTTTTCCCATAAACTGCCCCAATTGAACCCAGATAATGTTTACAATAAAGATGAAAAACAATACGCTGAATATAAAGAAAAACGGTCCAAAGAAGGTTTTTATGATATATCGGTCTAGTATTTTTAACATTTGCCAAAATTAATGAAAAAGCCACAAAGTTTACTTGTGGCTTTCTATATTTTATGATTTTTTAAATAAATCTGATTTGCATTAGATAATTTCTGCGTTTGCTGTTTGTCTAATGCTGTTTACAATTCTGTGATCACGTAATTTTTAAATTTATTCTTATCAAAAACAAACATATTCGGATCCAGAGTCTGGTTTTCTTTATATTCTTTGATCGCAATTACAGCTACATCATTGTTATTTCCGTGCTGTTCAAGCTTTACCATCTGCTTTTTTGCAGAATCTACAAAAAGATACACGTACTTGATTCCGTTTGCTTTTACAGGGGTTAATTTAATGAAGTCTGCATTCACTCCATTCACCATCTGTTTTCCGTTATAAGTTACATTATAGTCGTTTCTGTAGGTAGTAAGATAGTTGATAGGGGAGAACATACTGCTGCTTCCGTTAGGTTTTGCTGTTGTTACTTCCATATCATCTGCGTTGATATTATAGATTTTGTTTCCGTCAAAAATCTGCTCGGTATCCATAATTTTCAACTTGTATTTGTTGCCGGCTGAATAATAAATTCCGGGCTCTGTTTTAGAAACCTGTCCATTGGCTCCGCTTCCAAAAGAAAATTTGAAATAAGAATTCTTTTTGGAATTGTAATTGGCCGTGATGTCATCCAATATCTTTTTAGCTTTTGCATCAATTTTTTGTGCATTGGCTAATCCTACTGCTCCTACAACAAAACTTCCTAATATAACCTTTGAAATAATACTTTTCATTTTTTTAATTTAAATACTCTTAGATTTTTTTAACTGATAAGAATAAACATGTTGTTTTCCTTTATCTACGCAGATCTTCCAAAAACTGTTCCAAAGAATTAAGGTCACTGATGATCACCTCTCTTGCTTTAGCTCCGTTAAAGCCTCCAACAATACCGGTTGCTTCCAGCTGATCCATAATTCTTCCCGCTCTGTTATACCCCAATTTCAATTGTCTTTGAAGCATTGAAGTAGATCCCTGTTGTGTAGAAACGATAATTCTTGCCGCTTCTTCAAACAATGCATCCTTTTCATTAGGATCGAAGGTTCCTACTGTGCTTGAAGCATCTTCAGAAACATATTCAGGTAGTAAAAATGCTGATGCATATCCTTTTTGTTCTCCGATGTATTCTGCAATTCTTTCCACTTCAGGCGTATCTACAAAAGCACATTGAAGTCTTAATATTTCATTTCCATTAAAGTAAAGCATATCTCCTTTACCAATCAGCTGATCTGCCCCCGGAGAATCCAGGATTGTTCTGGAGTCTACACTTGAAATTACTCTAAAGGCTGCTCTTGCCGGGAAGTTAGCTTTAATCATACCGGTAATTACATTTACGGAAGGTCTTTGTGTTGCAACGATAAGGTGTATTCCTACTGCTCTTGCAAGCTGTGCTAATCTGGCGATCGGCATTTCAACTTCTTTTCCGGCAGTCATGATCAGATCGGCAAACTCATCAACCACCAACACGATATAAGGTAAATATCGGTGACCATTTTCCGGGTTTAATTTTCTTTCCGTGAATTTTTTATTGTATTCCTTCAGGTTTTTACAGAACGCATTTTTAAGAAGGTCATATCTTGTGTCCATCTCAATACAAAGAGAATTCAGTGTGTTGATTACTTTGTTCGTATCTGTGATGATGGCATCGTCTGTATCCGGAAGTTTAGCCAGATAATGTCTTTCGATTTTTGAATATAATGAAAGTTCCACTTTTTTAGGATCCACCATTACAAATTTCAGTTCACTCGGGTGCTTTTTGTAGAGTAGGGAAGTAAGAATGGCATTAATACCAACCGATTTACCCTGTCCTGTAGCTCCAGCCATCAGCAAGTGAGGCATTTTTGCTAAATCCGCCATGAAGACTTCATTAGAAATCGTTTTTCCGAAAACAACAGGTAAATCCATATCTGTATTCTGGAATTTATGGGAAGCAATCACAGAACGCATAGAAACCATAGTAGGATTTTTTCTCGGAACTTCTATTCCGATCGTTCCTTTTCCAGGCATCGGAGCAATAATCCTGATTCCTAATGCAGAAAGATTTAAGGCAATATCATCCTGTAGTTTTTTAATGGCAGATACCCTGATTCCTGCTTCCGGAACAATTTCGTATAAAGTAACGGTAGGTCCTATTGTTGCTTTAATTTCAGAAATTCCTACGTTGAAGTTTTTCAGAAGGCCTACAATTTTATTTTTATTTTCCTCTAATTCTTCTTGGTTGATAGAAATTTCTTCATTTCCATAATCTCTCAATAAATCAATGGTAGGCATTTGGAAACCTGCCAGATCTAAACGGTGGTCATACAAACCGTGCTTGTCAACAAGCTCCTGAGATTTTTTATCCGACTCGTCCAGTACATCAATAACTGGTGCTACTTCTACATTAAACTTAATGTTTTCCTGTGGCGGAGTCATCACTGGTGTAGAAATCGGAGGCTTTATATCAAAAGCTTGTTCCGGAGTGGAAAGCGGAACCTGAGGTTTTGTGTTAAGATGTACATTAAGAGGTTGGGAAAAATTTTTCTCATCCTCAAAAGAAGTATGATTAGGAGTTACAATCGTAGTTTCTACTGTTGGAGCAATAGGAACTTCAGGAAAACTTTTTGGGACTTCCACAGGTTCCTGAACTTTTACAGGTTTAGTAGTATCTGTTACAGTGACATTGGATGGAGTTTCATGAACTTCTTCCTCCAGCTCCTCGTCGGCCTCAAAGTTTTCATCAGAATTAGGCATAATGGATTTTACCTTTCCGATGGTATTTTCATTAATACTGTTGAATTTCGCTTTAATAGAACTTGGGCGAAGATTAAATTCTAAAATGAAATATAAAAGAATGCTTGACGCTAGAACCAGCCAAAGGCCAACCGTTCCAATAATGGCATTCAGATAATCCATAATCTGGTATCCGTATACACCTCCTAAAACGCCCTGTCCTTTCGTTAATGCTCCCATAAATATAGGAAGCCAGCAAATGAAGAACAAAGAATGTCCTATGGTTTTCCAGGGTTTGAATATTTTCTTTTTCAGTATCAGTGTACCCACTACTAAAAATAGGAATGCAATGATAAAGGAAGCGATACCGATGCTTTCGAATATAAAAATATTCCCCAGCCAGTCGCCGATTTTCCCAAATATGTTTGAAGATTTTATACTCTTGTCAAGCATTGTCCCGGCCTGGCTTTGGTCTGCTTTCCAGTTCATTAAATATGAGATGAACGAGAAGGCAAGGACAACGGAAAGAAGTACAAAAGTAAGCCCGAAAAATATACGTGGCTTAGATAAAATTCTGCCTGTTTCAGGTGATTCTGTTTGCTTTGTTTGTGTCTTTTTATCCATAATATCAATGAGGCAAATTTAATGTTTTTTCAATACTAAAAGAATCTTTTTTCATCAAAAAGAAAGGTTACTACATATTCAGTTTCTGAAAGTTGATCTTCTTTATATAAAGCATTATTGTTTAAAAATATTGAAAATAAATTAAAAAAGCACTTCATTTTTTTTAAACCGGTTCAGAATACATCCTAAAATCTACCATACATTTCTATAAAAAAATAAGATGGAAAATGGATGAAGGAAATAGACTGACTCAATAACAGATATAGCTATTTTTCATACGCTTTATCAGGTGTTTTTGATATTGAATTTTCGCTATTATTTTTTATATTATTAAGAATAATTCAAAATAACGGTTATGCGGTTTAAAATGATAAAAAACAGTTTTTTTTATCGACCTTTTATTTAATCATCCTTATTTTTGCATGTCAAGTAAAAAAAATTCATGAAGAAGCTCCAAGATATTCTTATCTCAACCAGAACGATGGCTGTGTTGCTGTTGATCTATGCATTTGCGATGGCATATGCTACGTTCTTAGAAAACGATTACGGAACGCCCACGGCGAAAGCATTAATTTATGAAGCAAAATGGTTTGAATTAATCATGGTGCTGCTCATTCTTAACTTTATCGGAAACATCGGAAGATACCGACTTTGGAAAAAAGAAAAATGGCCGGTTTTAGTGTTTCACCTTGCATTTATTTTCATTTTCATTGGGGGTGCTATCACAAGATACATCAGTTTTGAAGGACAGATGCATATCAGAGAAGGGGAAACTTCAAATGAAATTGTAACCGACAAAAATTTCTTTAAGATTCAAATTGAAGAGAAAGGAGATGTCCTTAATTATCAGGATGTTCCTTATTTGATGTCTCCGTTGCATAAAGATTTTAATGCATCGTATGATTTCCACGGAAAAGAAGTGAAAGTTTCTGCAGTACAATACATTCAGAGAAAAAAAGACAGTCTGATTGCTGATCCAAATGGTGCGGAATATCTTCATTTGGTGTCGACAGGGCAGACTGGAAGACAGAATATTTACATTAAACCGGGAGAAACAAAATCTGTGAACGGAACATTGGTTGCCTTCAACAGATCAATTGACGGCGCTGTAGAATTTAAAAATGAGGGCGGAAAATTATTTGTTAAAACTCCTGTTGATGCTACTTACATGACCATGGCTACCCAAGCTACGGGAAATACAGTTAAAGATCAATTCCAGCCTCTTGCATTAAGAAGCTTATACAGCATCAATGAATTGAAACTGGTAGTTCCTGAAGGTCTTAAAAAAGGAAGACTATTGGCTTTTGAAGGTGACAGAAAGAAAGATCAGGCTGTTCCGGATATGCTGACAGTTGAAATTCAGGGGCCGAAAACAAAACGTCTTGTCGATTTATCAGTAGAAAAAGGAAATCCTAATGCCTTCAAGCAGGTAACAATGGATGGATTGAATATGATGGTAGGGTACGGTCCTAAAGTATACAATACTCCGTTTGCCCTGAAACTGGATGATTTCGTTATGGAAACATACCCGGGAAGTTCATCACCAAGTGCTTATGAAAGTCACGTTAAAATTATTGACGGAGGTAAAGAAACTCCTTATAAAATCTATATGAACCACGTTCTTAATCACGGAGGATACCGTTTCTTCCAATCCAGTTTCGATCCGGACAGAATGGGAACCGTACTTTCTGTTAACCATGATTTCTGGGGAACTTTAATCTCTTATATCGGATATACGTTTCTGTTTTTAGGAATGTTTGTTATTTTCTTCTGGAAAGGAACTCATTTCTGGAAATTGAATAAAATGCTTACCGATGTTAATAAGAAAAGAGCTGCCGGTGTACTTTTACTGTTCTTAAGTTTAGGTTTACAGGCTCAAAAAATTGAAACTCACGGAACAAGTGATGGGAGCAGAGAGCATGTACACGTAGAAGGTGACGGACACACCCATGCGGTAGCTCCTGAAACTGCACATGCGCAGGAAGGGGCAGCGCCAAAACAGAATTCTCTGGCAGCGCCGTTGAGCAAAATGAAACTGATTTCTGCGGATGAGATCATTGCGAGAAATAAAATAAGTGAAGAACATGCTGATAAATTTGGGTACCTTTTGGTTCAGAATTTTGATGGTAGAATTGTTCCGATCAATACAGAAGCTCTTGATGTTTTAAGAAAACTCTATAAAAAAGATGCATTCAGAGGAACGGATGGAAAATACCTTACGGCTAACCAGTGGTTCCTTTCAATCAATACAGATACTCCGAGCTGGACGATGGTTCCAATGATCAAAATCGGTTCAAAAGGAGGTGATGAATTAAAGAATAAAACGAAGGCTGACGAAGATGGGTACACTTCATTAATGAACCTGTTCCCGGCTGATGCCAACGGAAATCTTGTGTACATCCTGGAACACGATTATAATACGGCATTCCGTAAGAAACCGGCTGAACAGACGAATTATGATAAAGAGGTGATTTCGGTCAACGAAAGAGTACAGATCTTTAACGAATTTTTCAGTGGTCAGTTTATGAGAATTGTTCCCGTGAAAAATGATGCCAACCATACATGGCATTCTTGGCTGGACCAGAAATTCGAACCGGATATGGAGTCTCAGCAAGTGATGGGACCTTATTTCGCAGAAGCTCTGGCAGCTCAGAAATCAGGAGATTGGAGCAAAGCGGATGCTGAACTGGCAAAACTTTCAGACTATCAGCAAAAATGGGGGAAAAGTGTAGTTCCTGCAAAATCAAAAGTAGATCTTGAAGTATTCATGAATACCGTGAACATCAACTTCAAATTACTTATTTTCTATACCATCATTGGTGGATTGTTGTTAATATTAGGTTTTGTTGAACTATTTAAATCTAATAAGCTCTTAAATAAAATCATCAAAATCATCATTGCTTTAGGGTTAATCGGGTATATCTGTCATTTCTTAGGATTGGTAGCAAGATGGTATATTTCTGGACATGCGCCTTGGAGTAACGGATATGAAGCAATTATCTTCATCTCGTGGGTAGGAATTTCAGCAGGTTTAGTGCTGTACAGAAACTCCAACGCTTTAATTCCGGCAGCCGGATTTATGGTGGCAGTTATTATGATGGGATTTGCGCACGGAGGTTCAGCACTTGATCCTCAGATCACACCGCTTGTGCCTGTATTGAAGTCATACTGGCTGATTGTTCACGTAGCAATTATTACTTCCAGTTACGGATTCTTTGCCCTGTCGATGATCATCGCAGTAATCTGTCTGGTATTCTTTATCATTGCCAACAAAGAGACTTATAAACTTCACCATGATACTACCTTGAAAGAATTGGTCATTGTATCTGAAATGTCTCTTACGATAGGTCTGTTCGCATTAACTGTAGGAAACTTCTTAGGAGGAATCTGGGCGAATGAATCATGGGGTAGATACTGGAGCTGGGACCCGAAAGAAACATGGGCTTTCATCTCGATTATGGTATATGCTTTCGTACTCCACATGAGATTGGTTCCGGGCTTAAGAAGCAAATGGGCTTTCCACGTTGCAACAATGTTTGCATTCTGCTCAATGGTGATGACTTATTTCGGAGTTAACTATTACTTAAGTGGTCTTCACTCGTATGCAGCAGGAGATCCGGTTCCGGTTCCGGCTTGGGTATATATCGGATTATCTTCAATGCTTTTATTATCTGTTGTTTCTTACTTTAAGTTTAAAGTTTTAAATCAAAAATAAGACAACTTATTATATCATATAAATCCCGGAAATCATATTTCCGGGATTTTTTTGTGCTATACTTTAATCAACTTAGGAAAATGAAGCGTTAAAAATTCCCACTGTTTTGAGTATGGGACAGAATTTAGGACCGAGGAATAAAACGCAGATTCGCACAAGTTTTGGAGATTTTAGCATTCATTTTTCAGTCTTCAACTTTTGTTTCTTTTGCTTCAAGATGAAAGAAATTTGATGAAAAATGCATTCACACTACAAAATCTTATAGTAAAAAAAATCAAAATTTATATTTCATAAACCAAAATTTATATTTAGCTTTATGATATCAAATTAATATCATTATAAATTACACTTATGGAAAAAGTTTTAAAACCAATGTCAGGCTACTTAGCTTTAATTATTTGTTTAGTACTGTTTGTAGCTGCAGTATATTTCTTCATCAGCGGAGTTGATCAGAGCATTACTTTTGTGGTACTCTCGGTACTTTGTTTTCTGCTTTTCTGTTTTTTCATGAAGGGCCTGATGATCATTCAGCCGAATCATTCCAGAGTATTGAATTTTTTTGGGAAGTATGTAGGAAGCGTAAAAGATAATGGGCTTTTCTTCATCAATCCATTGTATTCATCACAAAAAATTTCGCTTCGTTCGGAAAACTTACAGGGCCAAACGCTGAAGGTTAATGATAAAATGGGTAATCCAATCGAGATTGCTGTGGTAATGGTTTGGAAGGTAGGAGATACCTATAAAGCGGCTTTTGATGTAGAACGGTATTCAGATTTCGTAAGAATGCAGAGTGAAGCAGCAGTACGTCATCTAGCAATGAGTTTCCCTTATGACAACCTGGAAGATGATCACGCACCGATTACTTTAAGAGAAGGTGGAGATAAGATCAATTCTATCCTGGAGCAGGAATTGACTGACCGTCTTTCAAAAGCGGGAATTATCATTCAGGAAGCGAGAATTTCACATCTTGCCTATGCTTCCGAAATTGCCGGCGCCATGTTGCAAAGACAACAGGCTACAGCGATCGTTGCAGCAAGAACAAAAATTGTAGAAGGAGCCGTAGGAATGGTTGAGTTGGCGTTGAACAAACTTTCAGAAAAAAACATTGTAGAGTTGGATGATGAAAGAAAAGCAGCGATGGTAAGCAATCTGATGGTTGTTTTATGTGGCGAAAAAGCAGCAACACCTATTGTGAATGCCGGAACTTTATACAACTAAATTTAAACTGGATAGCAATTAGAATATAATGAAAGAACAAAAAGCTCAAAATCCATCTGAAAGCACCTCAAAAGGTAAAAAATCTTTTGTGTTGAGGATTGATGAGTCTACCTACAAACTCCTCGAAAAATGGGCTAGTGATGAATTCAGGAGTGTAAACGGGCAGATTGAGTATATGCTTCACCAAAGTCTTATAGATTCCGGAAGAAAAAAGAAAGAAGGATGAAAAAGGTCTAACGATTTATAAATAATACAATTACTTAATAAAAAAAAAGGAAAGCAGAGAATATTCTCTGCTTTCCTTTTTTTATGTTGAATGTTTATAAGCTTATTCAAAAATCGACGAAAAATACGAGCTGATAATAGTCCAGAAATTTTTACCCAGGAAATAAATCAAAGTCGAAGTGATAATACCTTTTACCGTAAAAAAGATGATTCCTCCTACGCCAAAACGCTTAACCCATTGTTTCCATTTCGAATGATTTTCTTTTTCTACAGGTTCTTTTATAGGTGCATTACTTTCCATCACTGAAATTATAAAATTACTGTACAAAGGTAATCATGTTTATAACTAGTCCAAATAAAAATTTGTTAAAAAAATTAAAATTTTGTGATTCACATAATATTTTTATCTTTAGAGGAAACGAAAAGTAACATTTTATGTCTAAAAAAGTAAAGGATTTCGGGATCGAAAAGACTCTGATCAATCTAGGTATTAAAGATGAAAATAAAGGAACTTCGGTAGGTGGAAAGTTTTTTGCATCAGGAAAAACTATCGAAAGTTATTCACCGTCAGACGGAAAATTAATTGGTACCATAAAAATGTCCGGAGAGAGTGATTATGAAAAAGTAATTACCACTGCTCAAAAGGCATTTCAGGAATTCAGATCAATCCCGGCACCGAAAAGAGGAGAGATTGTAAGACAGTTAGGCCAAAAATTAAGAGAGTATAAAGATGATTTAGGAAAACTTGTTTCTTATGAAATGGGTAAATCTTTACAGGAAGGTTTAGGAGAAGTACAGGAAATGATCGATATCTGCGATTTTGCAGTAGGTCTTTCAAGACAGCTCCATGGATATACGATGCATTCGGAAAGACCTGGTCACAGAATGTACGAACAATATCATCCACTGGGGATTGTAGGGGTAATTACTGCTTTCAACTTCCCGGTTGCCGTTTGGGCGTGGAACACTGCTTTATCATGGATCTGCGGTAACGTTACCATCTGGAAGCCATCAGAAAAAACTCCTTTCTGTGCATTTGCATGTCAGAATATCATGAATGAAGTTCTTAAGGAAAATAATCTTTCAGAAGGTATTTCCAGTCTATTGGTTGCAGATCATGAGATCGGACAGCGATTGGTGGAAGACAAGAGAATTTCGTTAATTTCTTTCACAGGTTCTACAAGAGTAGGAAGAATGGTTTCTTCTAAAGTAGCAGAAAGATTCGGGAAATCAATCCTTGAATTAGGTGGAAATAACGCGATTATTATCTCTAAAGATGCTGATATCGACATGTCCATTATCGGAGCTGTTTTTGGAGCTGTAGGAACTGCAGGACAAAGATGTACCAGCACAAGAAGACTGATTATTCATGAAAGTGTATATGATGAAGTAAAGAAAAGACTGGTAAAAGCATATGGGCAGCTGAAAATAGGAAATCCACTGGATGAAAATAACCATGTAGGGCCTCTTATTGACGTAGATGCTGTTAATCAATACGAAGAAGCGATCAAAAAATGTAAAAAAGAAGGCGGTAAATTTGTCGTAGAAGGCGGTGTATTGTCAGGGAAGGATTATGAATCCGGATGTTACGTGAAACCTTGTATCGCAGAAGTTAAAAACTCTTATGAGATCGTTCAGCACGAAACTTTTGCTCCTATTTTATATCTGATTAAATATAAAACATTAGAAGACGCAATTGCGATCCAAAATGATGTTCCTCAGGGATTATCATCTGCAATCATGACTCAGAATTTAAGAGAAGCAGAATTATTCCTTTCTCATGCAGGTTCAGACTGTGGAATTGCCAACGTAAATATAGGAACTTCAGGTGCTGAAATCGGAGGTGCTTTCGGAGGTGAAAAAGAAACTGGTGGCGGTAGAGAATCCGGTTCTGACGTTTGGAAATACTATATGAGAAGACAAACCAATACTATAAATTACACGGCTCAACTTCCTTTAGCACAAGGAATTAAGTTTGACTTGTAAAATTCTAATTTAAATCATTTAACGATTTAAAAATTTAAAAATTAATAACCTGGAATGCTTAAATCTTTTTAACCATTCAATTTTTAAATCAAACACAGTTAACTATGGAACAAACAATTGATATAAAAGCAAATAAAGTAAAAGAAACAGTAGGCAGACATGTATTGGCAGACGGTTTCGACTTCGTGATGGATATAGAAAGATCCCACGGATCATGGCTGTATGATAAACTTTCTGACAGAGAATATTTAGATATGTTTTCCATGTTTGCATCGGCTTCTGTGGGGTACAATCACCCTTATCTTGTTGAAAGATCAGCATGGTTAGGAAAAATGGCGGTTAACAAGCCAACCCTTGCTGACGTGTATTCCGAAGAATATGCTCACTTTCTGGAAGTTTTCGAAAGAGTGGTGATTCCTCAGGAATTGCAGTATGCCTTTTTTATTGAAGGAGGAACATTGGGTGTTGAAAATGCGATGAAAGCATGTTTCGACTGGAAAACCCGTAAGAATTTTGAAAAAGGACTTGATATTGAGGCAGGAATCTGCATCCATTTCAGACAGGCATTTCACGGAAGAAGCGGATATACTTTAAGCTTAACCAATACTTCAGACCCAAGAAAATATCAATATTTCCCGATGTTTGAATGGCCGAGAATCTTGAACCCTAAATTAACTTTCCCGATCACAGAAGAAAACCTGGAGGAAACGATCAAAAATGAAAGACTGGCTTTGCTGCAGATTGAAGAATCTATTCTGATGAATCCTAACAAAGTAGCGTGTATCATTATTGAGCCTATTCAGGCTGAAGGCGGCGATAATCACTTCAGAGATGAGTTCTTTACCGGGCTGAGAAAGATCTGTGATGATAACGAAGTTTTGTTGATTTTTGATGAAGTTCAGACCGGAATCGCAATTACTGGTGAAATGTGGGCATTCCAGCATTTTACCGCTAAACCGGACATAATTTCTTTCGGTAAAAAAGCACAGGTTTGTGGTGTATTGGCCAACAAAGAAAAGTTTGATGAAATTCCGAATAACGTTTTCAGAGAAAGCTCAAGGATCAATTCTACTTTTGGAGGAAACTTTATCGACATGCTAAGATTCCAATTGGTGATGGAAGTAATCGAAAAAGAAAACCTTGTTGAAAATGCAAAAGTAGTCGGAGAATACCTGTTGGAAGGTTTACAGAATTTAGCTCAGAAGCATCCTGAAAAGATTTCAAATGCAAGAGGAAGAGGATTAATGTGTGCCATTGATTTACCTTCCGCAGCAGATAGAAATCATCTGGTTAATGAGCTTTTCAAAGATGGATTGATCATCTTATCATGTGGAGATCAGTCGATTCGTTTCAGACCTCACCTGAATGTTACCAAAGGAGAAATTCAGTTAGCGTTAGATAAAATTGAAAATAATATTAACAAAATTTAAAACCGAACATTTGTAATTTTAAAAAAAACATTGTACATTTAGATACTCAAACGTTATAGAACTATGGAAAGAAGTACGAGAGTATCCGTTTTTGAAAGTGATAAACCTTCAGAAATTCAGTTGATCAAATCTAAATTGGATGATGCACAAATTACAAATGCAGTCGAAAACAGTTATCTGACTTTTACAACTACGCCCACGGCGACATCGTTAAAGATCATGGTAGATTTGGAACAGGAGAAGAAAGCATTCGAAATTATTGATGCATATCTTCAACAAAGTGAAAACCAATAAAAACAATTTCATAATTTTAAATTTTACTACTTCGAACCGAAAATTAATTTTAATTAGTTTTCGGTTTTTTAATTCAAATAATAAGTACCAATCTCAATGGTAACATTGAAAAATAAAGTTCATCCCAACCCGACTGAGATGGGCTTTAATGGTTAAACACAGTTAATCTTACATTTTAAATTAATATTCATACGAATGAGTTCAACAGAAATTAAACTAAGGAAAGCCGAAATTGAAGACCGGGATGTCATCTGGGAAATGATTAAGCAGTCCATTGAACGAAGAAGACAAGACGGAAGTACGCAGTGGCAGAATGGCTATCCTAACATCAATACCGTAGAAAGTGATATTGCAAAAGGGTTCGGCTATATTCTTACTGTTGATGGAGAACCTGCGGTATATTCCGCTTTGATTCTAAATGATGAGCCTGCTTACAGCACGATTGAAGGAGCGTGGCTGAGTAATGGAGAGTTTGTGGTAGTCCACAGAGTGGCTATAGATGAGAAATTTGCAGGGCAGGGATTGGTAAAAAAGCTTTTTGATCATATTGAAGAATTCACCAAATCCCATGGAATTCAAAGTGTTAAAGTAGATACCAATCATGATAATATGGCCATGTTGAAAATTCTTGAAAGCAAAGGATATTCATATTGCGGCGAGGTGGTTTTGGCAGGCGGAATAAGAAAGGCTTTTGAGAAGATTATAATTTAGGGGAAAAGTTAAATCCATTTCCATTGAATTTTTAAAACGTCCTGTATTCATAAACTCTATCGGGTTTGTTCGTTTAGTTCTGAACTAATTTTTTACTTTTGGTGAAATTTTTCTAATATGCACCAAAGTATAGAAATTGACGAGAAAATTTTTCAAGATGCGGTAAAATTCTACGGAACTATTTTTAATATTCCTCCTTTAGCTTCAAAAATTTATGCTTATCTGCTTTTCGATTACGAAAAAGTGGGGATTACTTTTGATGAATTTGTAGAAGTATTGTCTGCAAGCAAAAGTTCTGTTTCCACAAGCATTTCTTTATTACTGAACGCACAGCTGATCATCGACCACAACAAGATGGACGAAAGGAAAAGGTATTTTTTCACTAACGACGAGTATAAAAAAATACGGTTTGAAAAAATAGTTCAGAAAATGAAGGATGAATTAAAGCTGCTGGATGATCTCAACCACTTCAAAAAAGTTCAGGATGAAGATTACAATGAAAAAATTGAAGCCTATAAAGCACTTTTAAATAAAAACATTTTAAATATTCAGGAATCTCTTAATAAACTATAAAATGAATAATAAACTAGTTATACTTTCTATTGCAGCGTTTTCACTCACAGCCTGCAAAAAAGAAGCTCCAAAGCAGGACGGTGCAAAGCCGTATCCTGTCGTTAATGTGGAGGCGAAAAATATCGTAGGTTATCAGACATTTCCGGCTACCATCCAGGGTAGAGTAAATAATGATGTACGCGCGAAAATACAGGGATATATCACTCAGGTTTTAGTGGATGAGGGGCAGTATGTAACAAAGGGGCAGCCTTTGTTCCGTCTTGAAACCAATATCCTGACAGAGAATGCAGCAGCAGCAAAAGCCGGAATCGGTGCGGCTGAATCCACCATTGCAGCTTCACAGGCAGCGGTAAATGCAGCTCAGGTCGAAGTGAATAAATTAAAACCTTTGGTGGCTAAAAATATCATCAGTGATGTTCAGCTGCAAACAGCACAGGCTAATTTAGCCCAGGCAAAAGCTCAGTTACAGCAGTCAATGGCAGCAAAACAACAAGCCTCAGCCAATTACAAAGGAGTAGCAGCGAATATTGAATATTCCATTATCCGTGCGCCTATTTCAGGAGTTATCGGTAAACTTCCTTTAAAAGTGGGAAGTTTAGTAGGTCCAACAGATCAGACTGCTTTAACTACCATTTCAGATACTTCCCAGTTATTTGCTTATTTTTCAATGAATGAAAAAGAGTATTTTGATTTCCTGGAAAAATCTCCGGGTTCTACAATGTCTGAGAAGATCAAAAATCTTCCGATGGTAGAATTACAATTGGCCAACGGAAGTATTTATTCTGAAAAGGGTAGAATTGAAGCTATTACAGGACAAATTGATGCTACTACAGGGACTATTCAGTTCAGAGTTGCCTTCAACAACCCTCAGAAATTGTTGAGCAACGGAAACAGCGGATCTATCAGACTTCCAAAAACATATGATAATGTATTGGTCGTTCCTGAAAGTGCAACCTATGAGCAGCAGGGTATTGTTTACGTTTATAAAGTTGAAAAAGATACTGCCAAAAACGTAGTCATTAATGTGATCGACAGAATCGACAATATGGCTTTAATAAAATCAGGGGTAAATAAAGGCGAGACTATTGTGGCTGCTGGTATTGGTGGTTTAAAATCAGGAACTCCGATAAAAAAACAACCTGTAAAAATGGACAGTCTTGTACAATCTATAAAACCGAAATTCTAACATGATAAAAAACTTTATAAACAGACCGGTTCTATCCACCGTTATATCAATTCTTATTGTTATACTCGGGGTATTGGGACTGATCTCTTTACCAGTTACACAGTATCCCGATATTGCGCCGCCTACCGTAAGTGTTACAGCAAACTATACCGGTGCCAATGCGGAAACTGTAATGAAAAGTGTTGTAGTGCCTTTGGAAGAACAGATCAATGGGGTGGAAGGAATGGACTACATTACTTCCAGTGCAGGGAATGACGGTTCAGCACAGATCCAGGTATTCTTCAAACAAGGAATTGATCCCGATATTGCCGCGGTAAACGTACAGAACCGTGTTACCAGAGCAACACCATTACTTCCGAGTGAAGTAACCCGTTCGGGAGTCGTAACACAGAAGCAGCAGACGAGTGCTTTGATGTATATGTCTTTCTATTCTGAAAACAAAGACTTAGACGATGTATATCTTCAAAACTTCTTGAATATCAACGTTATTCCAAACTTGAAAAGGATTAATGGAGTAGGTGATGCTAACGTTTTCGGAGGTAAAAACTACTCAATGAGAGTTTGGCTGGACCCTTCAAAAATGGCAGCGTACGGATTAACTCCGGATGATGTTACTACAGCGATTAATGAGCAGAGTAGAGAAGCAGCAGCGGGTTCTATCGGACAAAACAGTGGAAGTTCTTTTGAATATATCATTAAATATGTCGGAAAATTCAACGAAAAAGAGCAATACGACAATATCATCATTAAAGCACTTCCGGATGGACAGAATTTAATGCTGAAAGATGTTGCTAAAGTTGAATTGGCAGGGCAGTCTTACACCGGAATCGGGGAAAATGGAAACAGTCCGTCCATCAGTATGGGGATCTTCCAGACACCGGGTTCCAACGCTCAGGAGATTATCAAAAATATTAAGACCTATCTGAAATCAGCAGAAGGAAGTTTCCCTGAAGGAGTAAAATATACTTTTAACTTTGATACCAACGAATTCTTGGATGCATCTATTGAAAAGGTAGTTCATACCCTGATTGAAGCATTTATCCTGGTATTTATTGTGGTATATATCTTCTTACAGGATTTCAGATCTACCTTAATTCCGGCCATTGCGGTTCCGGTATCTATTGTAGGTGCGTTTTTCTTCCTGAATTTATTTGGATATTCATTAAACCTTTTAACCTTATTCGCATTGGTTCTTGCGATTGGTATTGTGGTAGATGACGCGATTGTCGTCGTCGAGGCCGTTCACGCCAAGATGGAACATGGTATTTCGGATGCTAAAAAGGCAACCGTAGAGGCGATGGATGAGATTACAGGAGCTATTATTTCCATTACACTGGTAATGGCAGCGGTATTCGTTCCGGTAACTTTCATTACAGGTCCTACCGGGGTTTTCTACCAGCAGTTTGGGATTACTCTTATTATAGCGATTATCATTTCTGCGATTAATGCATTAACGTTAAGTCCGGTTTTATGTTCCTTATTCTTAAAGCCTCACGATGCGCATCATGCAGAATATAAAAACTTAAACTTTTTACAGAAATTTTTCTACAAGTTTAACATTGCTTTCAAAACGACAACAGACCGTTATGGAAGAGGATTTGTATTCTTGTTGAGACATAAATGGGTGACGCTGATCATCTTTGCCGTAACAGGAGGTATTCTTTACTGGGCAAGTACTACCATGAAAAAAGGTTTCGTACCTACTGAAGACAGAGGGATCATCTTTACAGACGTACAGCTTCCTCCGGGAGCTTCTATGGAAAGAACATATAACGTATTGAAAACACTTCAGGCTAACGCATTAAAAGTTCCGGGAGTACAAAACGTTACCATTTCTACAGGTAGAGGTTTCTTATCCGGAAACGGAAGTAATAACGGTCTTGCTTTCATTAAATTAAAACCATTTGATGAACGAAAAAAAGGAGGCCAGACGTCTGAAGATATTACAAAACAGTTATTTGGGATCTCAGGAAAAGTTCCGGATGCGAAAGTCGTATTCTTCCAGCCGCCAAGTGTACCAGGTTTTGGTAACAGTGCCGGTTTTGAGATGGTATTGCTGGATAAATCAGGAGGTGATTATGCCGATCTTGATGACAAAACCAATCAATTCATCGGAAAACTGATGCAGAGACCCGAAATTGAATTTGCTCAATCCTCATTTAATACAAAATATCCTCAGTATCAGATGGACATTAATGTTCCTTTGGCCAAACAGGTAGGAGTTTCTGTAAGTACGATTCTGAGCACGATGCAGGGATATATCGGAGGGGTGTATACCGCCGACTTTACGAAATACGGAAAACAGTTCAGGGTAATGGTTCAGGCTCTTCCGGAAAACAGAAAGAGTATTGAAAATTTAAATGAACTGTATGTAAGAACAGCTTCAGGAGTAATGTCACCGATTTCTCAGTTTGTAACGCTGAAAAAAGCATATGGTCCGCAATCGGTAAGCCGATATAACCTGTTTACTTCTGTGAAGATTACAGGCGCCAACTCTGCAGGATACAGTTCCGGGGATGCAATTACAGCCGTTCAGGATGTGGCGAAAGAAACTTTAAATCAAAATTATGATGTAGAGTTTACGGGGTTAACAAGGGAAGAATTGAATTCAGGGTCTCAGACACTTCTGATCTTTGGATTAAGTTTAGTCTTCGTGTACTTCATCCTTTCTGCTCAGTATGAAAGTTATATTCTTCCACTGGTGGTGGTTATTTCACTTCCTCTTGGGGTAATGGGAGCGTATTTTGGTCAGAAAATAATGGGCTTGGAAAACAATATCTATTTCCAGATTGCATTGATTATGTTGGTAGGATTGCTTGCGAAAAATGCGATTTTGATCATTGAGTTTGCCGTCCAGAGAAGACACCATGGGGAAACCATTGTCATGTCTGCCATCAATGCTGCAAAAGCGAGGTTAAGACCTATTTTGATGACGTCATTTGCCTTTATCTTCGGTTTACTACCATTGGTGCTGGCAAGCGGAATTGGTGCGGTAGGTAACAGATCTATTGCAACAGGTGCTGCGATCGGATTATTAATAGGTACTGTTTTAGGGCTTTTTGTAATTCCTGTATTGTATGTTATTTTCCAAACTTTACAAGAAAAAGTGAAACCTATTAAAAAAGAAGAGATCAATTTAGCAGAATAAAAATCTTTAAGATTTATCATAATGAAGAGTTTATTAAACATCATAAAAGGAATAACTTTTTCAGTCGCAATTCTGGCAGCCGTTTCATCTTGTATGGCGAGAAAAGAATACGAAAGACCGAAAAATGTTGTTGACGAAAAGCTTTTCCGAACAGATATGCTTCCTTCAGACAGTACCAATATGGCGGATGTTTCATGGAAAGAAATTTTCACGGATCCGATACTGCAGGGGCATATTTCCAAAGCGTTGGAAAACAATTTAGACATTAGAATTGCATTGCAGAGCATTACTTCTGCAGAAGCATATTTAAAACAAAGTAAAGCAGCTTACGAACCTACCCTAACAGTAGGACCGGGCTATACTTTCCAGACCCAGTCTTTGAATACCCAAACCGGGAAATTATTTGGAGACAGACGGTATATCAACCAGATTGATATTACGGCAAGTATAGGTTGGGAAGCTGATATCTGGGGAAAACTGAAAGCTCAGGAAAAAGCACAGTTGGCAACGTATTTAGGAACTGTTGCTGCCCACAAAGCAGTAAAAAGTGACCTGGTAGCGTCCGTTGCCTCTGCGTATTATCAATTGTTAACCTATGATGCTCAAAAAAGAATCATTGCAGAAACAATTGCTGTTCGTGAGAAAAACCTGGAAACTACGAAAGCTTTAAAACTGTCAGGAACAGTTACAGAAGTTGCCGTGCAGCAGAGTGAAGCATTGGTTTTTAACGCAAAATCTTTGCTGATTGATACCGATACCCAGATTCAGCTGTTAGAAAACACCATGAGCTTACTGATGGGTGTACCTTCCAATTCTATTGAAAGATCTACGCTGGAATCACAGAATATTCCGATCGATCTGAAATTGGGATATCCTGCTCAGTTATTAGCAAATCGTCCTGACGTGATGAGAGCAGAATATAATCTGATGAATGCTTTTGAATTGACAAACTCAGCAAAAGCCCAGTTTTATCCTACGCTGAAGCTTACAGGAAGTGGAGGAATACAATCACTGGATATTGATCATTTGTTCAGTGTGAACTCTCTGTTTGCAAGTGTGGTGGGTGGTTTAGCACAGCCTATTTTAAATAAAAGAGCGATCAAAACCAACTATGATGTAAGTTTAGCTAATCAGGAAACGGCTTATCTGAACTTCAGAAAAGCTGTTCTTACGGCAGGGAAAGAAGTTTCCGATGCCATCAGAGTATTCTCTGTTCAGGACTCTTATATCGACCTGAAAAGAAAAGAGCTTGATGCTTACAAAAAGTCGGTAGATTATTCTCAGGAACTCGTGAACTACGGTATGGCCAACTATCTTGAAGTATTGAATGCCAGCGTAAATTCATTGAATGCTGAGCTTAATATTTCGAATGCAGAATACAGTAAAATGAAAGCAGGAATAGATCTTTACCAGGCTCTAGGCGGAGGCTGGAAATAATTTAAACCGCAATCAATAACACAAAGCGTATGTCAGTAATGGCATACGCTTTTTTAATGTATTCAAATGTTCTTCTTTTAATTCTCTATTAATAGAAATATTATTATATTTGAAATTCACAAAACTAAATTCATAACTATGAAAAATTTCAAAAAAATTTCAAGGGAACAATTGAAGCAGGTAAGGGGTGCAGGAGCAATACCTAATCCTACGACATGCAGTAAAGGTTATATCTACATGTGTCAGGCAGAGGCAGCATGCTTTCCAGAGCAGGACATATGGGATTGCGCTTGCGGATGTGTTCCGATTACCTAATGACAACAACTCAGCCCTCATCCAAGAGGGCTTTTTTATTTCTTTGTTGTAAAATTTTCACTAATAATGACAAGAACAACAAAGAATAAATAAATTAAACTTGCATATATGTAGTTAACTACGTAGTTTTGTATTGTAAAAATAATCATCTTATGAAATTAGAGATCCGTACCCTAGACAATTCTTATTCAGAGCAAGCAACAGATCTTATTTTGAATATTCAGCAAAAAGAATTTAATGTCCCGATTACCATTCATGATCAGCCTGATTTGGCTCAGATCGAAAGTTTTTATATTGAAGCAGGAGGAAACTTTTGGGGCGCATTCATCAATGGAGAATTGGTAGGAACCATCGCATTAGTGAAATTTAATGAAAAAGAAGGAGCCATTAGAAAGATGTTCGTTAAAAAAGAATTCAGAGGAAAAGAGCTCAATATTGCACAGTTTTTATTGGAAATTTTAATTTCTTTCTGTCGGGAAAAAGGAATAGAGAACCTATATTTGGGAACTGTAAATATATTAAAGGCTGCAATCCGGTTCTACGAAAGAAATCAGTTTTATGAAATTCAGAAAGAAAATCTGCCTGCCAGTTTTCCTTTAATGAATGCCGATAACGTATTTTACCATCTCAAAATAAACGAAAACAGATGAATATAATTGATGAATCAGGCATTCTGGCCATTTCACCCCGGTTACAGCGTCTCAGCGAACAGCTCAGAAAAGATGGTGCCTTGATTTACAAAGAATTCGGTATCGACTTTGAACCTAAGTGGTTTCCGGTAATCTTAACCCTCCACCATAAAAAAGAATTGAGCATTGTAGAAATAGCCAATGAAATAGGATATACCCATCCTTCAACCATCAGTCTTTTGAAAGAGCTGGAAAAGAAACAATTGATCCTGTCCAAAAAAGACAAACAGGATGAACGTAAACGCCTGATTGAAGTAACATCTAAAGGAGAAGCCCTTGTTGAACAAATGAAGCCGGTTTGGGAACTGATTAAAAAAGTTTTGGGTGAGATCGCAGATAATGAAAACAACCTGCTGGCTGCCATCAATGAAGCTGAAACAAAGATTGCTGAACAGTCTTTCTACCAAAGAGCACTGCAATTGAAAAATTCTAAATAGGATATAAAATTGATAAAAACTGGCTGTAATGTTATCACAACTATGGCATTGAAATTTTATGAAATAAAATTGATGAAAATATTTGCATATATAGTTTAAATACTTACTTTTGTACCGCTTTAGAAAAAGATATAAGCAAATAGTTGGGGAATTAGCTCATCTGGCTAGAGCGTTAGACTGGCAGTCTAAAGGTGACGGGTTCGATCCCCGTATTCTCCACTAAATCAAGGAGTTACAATTTATTTGTAACTCCTTTTGTATTTAACATTGGGAAACTATTTATTCTTCTGCATGTAGAGAATTTAATTAATAAGTATGAATAAGAAGTCTTTAATAATTTTAACCTGTTTAGTTACAGGATTTTTATTAGCAGGAACATTTCTATCTTTAAGAATTTACGACTCATTAGATGTTAATAATCAATTGAATAAAGAAATAATACAATCTTTTTTCTTTAAAAGTTTAATTCAATCATATGTATTATTTCCTTTTGCATACATTTTTTATAAAAGTCTAAAAATTAAATAAATTGACTTGAAAAAATAGAATAAGAATCACAATCACAATATGTGCGATTTAGTACACCATCACTGGTGACTGCCAGTCTAAAGGTAACGGGTTCGATCCACGTATTCTCCACAATAAAAAAGAGTTACAGTGTTAATTGTAACTCTTTTTATTAATAATCTTCCCCTTATGTTCTGAGATTTCCAATGTAAATTCATGCTCTAAATTAGAAAATCAGATGGATTATAGACTTCTCGAGCGGGATACAGAAATAAGATACACTAAATGAGCAAACATACTTCGTTTTACCGATTCTATTTTTACATCTCCGGTGGTTTGGTTGATAGTAGCAACTAAATCGGTGTTACACTGCCCGCTAAAAGAACCACTTCCTAAATAATTGGCTACATTCGTACTGGGATATGATATTCTTGGGAAGTCCGGCGCAACCTGTTCTGCTGCTGTTGCTCCGCCAATGTATCCTTTATTATCAATATAACGGGCAGACCACGTTCCCAGAAACTGTCCATTTCCAGTATTGATGCCTTGTCCAACAATAATTTGCGTGTCTACAGATCTGTTAAAGCCTGCACAAGAACTGTAATGGTTTACACTTACTGTACAAGAAGAAGCATTATCTGTGGGTGTAAAGCACTTTCCTTCATATACAGTCAGTCTTTGCTCTGCAGCACTGGTAGAAGTGTTTAACAGCGCTTTAGGTGAGAAAATTTCTTCCGGAGAGATCAGTCCCAAAACACCAAGATCGTTGGCAACAACAATTTTGTTTTCGGTATTTGATAAACTTCTTATTCTTGTACTACCATTCACATCCAGCGTATTGGTAGGAGTGGTTGTGTTAATTCCTACCTGCGCATTGGAATAGCTAATAAAGGTAATTGCTAAAAAAAGATAAGCTTTTGTTTTCATGGTGTAGTTATAGTTTTAAACGTATTTATAATTATTCCCTAAATATAGAAATAAATAAAAAAAGGAAAAAATATTATTCAAATAAATATTGTTTATTAAAAAATAATAATGCTAATATTAGTTTATGATCAATAATTTGAATTTCATAATATAAAATTGATGAGAACTTAAAATTCAAAAAACGGAATTTCATTCATTATTTCCTGTCAGAATTCAGGATGGAAAAAGAAGAGGAAATCTCAATTGCAAAATAAATGGATAATAATAAATTTTTAATGAGATATTCTCAATTTAATAATGGTTTCATAAAATAAAGCGTATAAAAAGTAGAGAAATAAAATTTAAATTATATATTTGCCGGAGCCAAAAGATCTATAAGATTAATTGAAAGAATAACAGGAATGTATTCTATTAAAACTATTATAAAAACTATGAAGAAATTTTTTTTACTTTTGTTAATGACATTTATATCAATCGGATGTAGCTCTGATGATGACACTATTTATGATTACATCGGAACATGGTCTGGCACTTACGAGGGCAGCGACAAAGGGGTTTGGAACATCGTAGTAGCAAGTGATGGGAAAGTGAAAGGAACAATGCATTCTGATGTGAATAATGAAAACTATAATATTTCCGGAAATCTAAGTACTTCAGGAGAGCTTAACGCAAGTATAGGGCTTCCTTCAGATGGAGATTTTAGAGGAACACTCACTACCGATAAAATTGGAAACGGAAACTGGTCTAATGCAGTTCCAACACCTACCAGAACCGGTACCTGGAAAGGAGAAAAAGAATAATGCATTTTAAATAATTAGAAAGCCTGCAATTAACATTGCAGGCTTTTTTATTTTTAAACAAATCCCATATGGGTAATATCTCCATTTTTTTTCAATACCATAAAGTAGATCAGAACTTCTGCCTCAGAAAAATGATTTTCAATATTGATTTCATTGTACTGATTGATCGGAATACTTTTTTCAATGGCTTCCGCAGTATACTGTGCAAAATCAATTTTTAGAGTAACAAGTACTGCTTCGTCTGCAGAACAATCTTTTCGAAAACGAATGATTTTATCTTTTATCATTACGATTTCAGTTACTGGATTTGCTTTTGTTCCAAAAGTAAATGTTTTAAGAAGTCCTTTCCCCTGGTCTGTTTCTAATCCCTTTTTAACCGTACGTTTTCCTCTTTCGGACATGAGATCCAGATTTTTTATCTCAGTCATTACTTTAGCAAATTGCTGATAGAGCAGGGGATCTCCTGCTTGCCTGATGTATTGGTCAAGAGCTGTTCTTATCACTTTTCCGGTTTTAGAACAGTGTCCGAATTCAGAACTGTTCTGCCGTACTTTTTCGTACGCAGGACTTTTTTTAAAGGCTGTTTTATTGAACCCGCTTTTCTTTCTTACTACATTTTTTCCGTTCAGCTCATAAAAAACAAGACCTCCAACTGTTCCTTTTATTTTAATTAAACTTTCATATGTTGCCATATCTTATAATAGGAACCAAATATAATGATAATTAAGAGAATACAAAATTTTAACATATATTTATCATATAGTTGTAGTATAGTTAAAGTATATTTATTATATAAAAGTGTATATTTGTCATAATTTAAGTTAGTTTAGTAAAAATCAGACAGATATGATACCTGGATTATTTGAGAAAAAAAATAGAATAAAGCAGTTTTGTGCTTTGCTGATTGCCTCTTCACTGATTGTTTCCTGTGGAAGTTCAAAAAATGTAGCTTCTAAGAAAAATACCAGCACAAAATCCGTTGCCAAAGCTGAAAATCTCAGAAAACTGGATTCAAAATTCGACGGTAACGTTTCAAGATCAATTAATGATGTCCTGAAAGATGCCGAAAAATACATTGGAACTCCTTACAAGTTCGGGGGAAATACCTCCTCCGGTTTCGACTGTTCCGGTTTTACGGTAAAAGTTTTTGAAGAAAATGACTTTTCTCTGCCCAGAAGATCTTCTGATCAGGCCGAAGCAGGTAAAAACATAGATATTAAAGATGTAAAGCCTGGAGATCTGCTGTTTTTTGCCACAGCCGGAGGAAGCAGAGTTTCTCACGTAGGAATTGTGCATGATATCGGAAGTGATGGAGAAGTGAGATTCATCCATGCTTCAACCTCAAAAGGAGTAATGATTTCTTCCTTAAACGAAAAATATTGGAACAAGGCCTATCTGCATGCCCAAAGAGTTTTATAAGGCTTTCAATCAATAATCCGAATGGAAAATACTGCTTTTGCCTTTATCAAAACAGATAAAAAACTGGTTAAATTATTCTTTAACGACATCACTGTAATTAAAGGGCTGGGGAATTACGTGGAAATTCATACCGTTCACGATAAGAAATACATCTATTATAAAAGCCTTAAAGACCTCATAGAAAGTCTTCCCAATGAATTTATGCGCATTCATAATTCTTATATTGTGAACCTCACCAACATTGAATATTTTGAGGATAATCATATCATCATAAAAGAAATGAAGATTACCGTTGCAAAAAGTTATCGCGAATGTCTTTCTAATACCCTTCAGAATAGAATGCTTTAACCGTCCACATCAAAAAAACAGCATACTGAATAATACTTTCTATAACGGACATAATAAAATTGCCAGCTTCTTTTATTCCTTTTACATTGCTCTAAAAATGAATTACAATGAACAAAGAAGAAGCTTTAGAGTATATTAAAACACATAATCTGATAGGAATTAAAGCAGGTTACGAAGGCCATAATTTTTTAGAAATATGGATGGTAGTGGTTCAAGACCGGGTCTTTGCCCGTTCCTGGGGACTGGCGGAAAAGAGCTGGTATAATAGTTTTATAGAAAATCCGGCAGGAGAGATCCAATGCGGGGATTCCCAATTTACCATTAACGGATTTGTTCCTCATGATAAAGATGAGCTGGCAGATGCAATTAATCAGGCATATTTAACAAAATACAACACCGGGCATAATATTAAATATGCAAAAGGAATTGTCACCGAAAAACATATTGAAAAAACCATGGAATTTATCTTTTGTGAGTAAAGAAATATTGTGATGATTCAGACAAAAAAAGAAGAAGCTAGGAAAGAGGTTATTCCATCGAATTTGTAGATTAGACCAAACTTTTGTATTTTTGATCCTTATAATAGAGTCATACTTTATACAGTAAAAATAATAAATTAAATAAGAAATATGTCATTACAACAAACTATTGAAAACATCTGGAATAATAGAGATTTATTGCAAAATGAAGACAGCAAAAAAGCCATCAGAGAAGTTGTTTCTTTATTGGATTCCGGTGAACTTCGTGTTGCTGAACCTACAGAAAACGGATGGCAGGTAAATGAATGGGTGAAAAAAGCGGTAGTGATGTATTTTCCGATTCAAAAAATGGAAACCATTGAAGTAGGTCCGTTTGAATTTCATGATAAAATTCCATTGAAGAGAAACTATGCAGAAAAAGGAGTGCGAGTGGTACCTCATGCAGTAGCGAGAGAAGGTTCTTTCATTGCTTCAGGAGTGATCTTAATGCCTTCATACGTTAATATCGGTGCTTATGTAGATTCCGGGACGATGGTTGATACCTGGGCTACCGTAGGAAGCTGTGCACAGATCGGTAAAAACGTTCACCTAAGTGGTGGAGTGGGTATCGGTGGAGTATTGGAACCATTACAGGCTGCTCCGGTTATTATCGAAGACGACTGTTTCATCGGTTCAAGATGTATCGTTGTAGAAGGAGTGCATGTAGAAAGAGAAGCTGTTTTGGGAGCTAATGTTGTATTGACTGCCTCTACAAAAATCATTGATGTAACAGGTAATACGCCTATTGAAATCAAAGGAAGAGTTCCTGCCCGTTCAGTAGTAATTCCGGGAAGCTATACAAAACAATATCCGGCTGGAGAATTTCAGGTTCCTTGTGCCCTAATCATCGGTCAGAGAAAAGAATCTACAGATAAGAAAACCTCTCTTAATGATGCTTTAAGAGAAAATAATGTGGCTGTCTAGTTTTTAAAAACAGAAAGAACATTTAAAAATAAATACTATAAACCCTGAATATCTATTTAGGGTTTATATTTTGTAACATAGTAAAAATCATCTGCGAGAGTTTACCACAATCATCTGTGTAAATCTGAGAAATCTGTGGTCAAATACTGGAGCAAAATAAATAATTGGAAATAGTAATGATAATCCTCGTAACGGAGATACAAAATAGGAAAGCTATTCTGCTCCCGAGTTTTATAAAAGAAGATTTAAAATAGTAAAATCCAATGTGATGTACCAATAAAATTGTACTTTTGGAGCATTCCAGCACATTCAAAAACAAACAAAATTATGAAGATTGCCTTTGATGCAAAACGTTTTTTTCACAATACATCCGGATTAGGCAATTATTCAAGAGACCTGGTAAGAATACTTTCTACATATTATCCTGAAAATGAATACTTCCTGCTGAATAAAAATAAATCTGAACGCGGAAAAGAGATTCTGGAGAAGCCCGATGTTCACTTTATTGAAACATCAAAAGGAAACTTCTCCCGTCAGTTAAAAATGGGTAAAGATGCTCAAAAGCAACATGCCGATATCTTTCATGGATTGTCCGGAGAATTACCGTTGCGATGGGGGAAAGAACCCATTAAAAAAGTAGTGACTATTCATGACCTTATCTTTATGAGATATCCCCAGTATTATTCATTTTTTGACAAGAAAATACACCTTTGGAAGTTTAAAAAAGCGGCAGAATCTGCGGATAAAATCATTGCGATTTCCGAACAGACAAAGCAGGATATTATCACTTATTTAAAAGTACCGGAAAGCAAAATTGAAGTTATTTATCAAGGCTGTCATCAGGCTTTTAAAGAACAACAGCCGGAAGATTTTATAGAACATACAAAACAGAAATACCAGCTTCCGGGAAGGTTTATTTTAAATGTAGGAACTATCGAAGAGCGGAAAAATCTGCTTAATATTGTAAAAGCAGTCCATGAAACCGAAATTCCTCTTGTAGTAGTCGGCAAAAAGACAAAATATTTCACAAAAATAGAGCAGTACCTCAAAAAAAATAAGATGGAAAAACAGGTGCATTTTCTTGAGGGTGTGACCATGGATGAACTTGCTGCCATCTATAAGCTGGCCGATATCTTTGTGTATCCAAGTTTTTTTGAAGGATTTGGAATTCCGGTGATCGAAGCACTTTTTTCAAAAACAGTTGCTGTTACCAGCAATACCAGCTGCCTGCCCGAAGCGGGTGGAAAAGATTCAGTATATATTGATCCTGCAAATTATTTAGATATTAAAGCGAAAATACAATTTCTCTGGGATAGTGAGTCCGAAAGAAAACGCCGTGCTGATAAGGGTTTCGAGTTTGCTCAGAAATTTAATGACCAGCCTATCGCAGCACAGCTGATGCATTTTTATCAAAAAATTATGTAAAAAATAGTTTCAGTTTAAAAATAAATACTACATTTGCAACACAATCTTCAACATAATGAAACCAATTTTTTTAACACTACATCATTATTATCATCATCTCTGCTAAGACGGAATTGATTGATATTTACATGTGTTAAAATCAAAAATAATTAAAAACCGTCTGAGTCAATAGACGGTTTTTTTGTTTCCGGGATTCTCCTTAGAAATTTCAATTAATCAGTTTTATTTACTCAGGCTAAAAAAAATAGAAATGAGTAAATTAAAAATTGCAATTCAAAAAAGTGGCCGCCTTTATGACGAATCCTTACAGCTGTTGAAAGACTGCGGAATTTTTGTTAACAACGGAAAAGACCAGCTTAAAGTGTCTGTAGACAATTTCCCAATGGAAATCATGTATCTGCGGAATTCTGATATTCCTCAATACCTTGAAGATGGAGTGGTAGACATCGCAGTCGTCGGGGAAAATCTGCTGGCTGAAAAACAGAAAAATATTCAGATTGTACAATATCTGGGTTTCTCCAAATGCCGTGTTTCTCTTGCTGTTCCAAAAGAAATTGAAACCGATAGTCTTACCTATTTTCAGGGCAAAAAGATTGCTACTTCATACCCCAATACCTTACAAAGTTTTCTAAAAGCAAACGACATTACAGCCGATATACACGTTATTTCCGGTTCCGTGGAAATAGCGCCGAATATAGGACTGGCAGATGGAATCTGTGATATTGTGAGCTCCGGAAGTACCTTATTTAAAAACGGATTAAGAGAAACGGTTACCCTGCTGAAATCAGAAGCTGTTTTAGCTAAAACCCCACAGTTAAGCCAGGAAAAAAATGCCATTCTTGAAAAATTTCTCTTCAGAATCAAGTCAGTGCTCAAAGCCAAAAAATCAAAGTATATCCTGATGAATGTTCCTAATGAGAAGATCGCTGAAATTTCGAATGTACTTCCGGTTTTAAAAAGTCCTACCGTCATTCCGTTAGCAGAAAAGGGGTGGAGCAGTATTCATTCCGTGATTGATGAAGAGCGTTTCTGGGACGTAATTGACGAACTGAAAGCCAACGGAGCACAAGATATTTTAATTATTCCAATCGATAAAATGGTTATTTAAGTATGAAAATATACAGATATCCCTCAAAAAACAACTGGCAGGAAATGGTAGAACGTCCTGTTTTTAAGAGAGAAGAAATTTCAGAAACAATCACTGCTATTTTCAATGAAGTGGCGGAGAAAAAAGATCAGGCACTGTTTAGTTTTAACGAAAAATTTGATGGTGTACGTCTTGAAAATATCACCGTTACAGAAGCGGAAATCAAAAAAGCAGAAGATATAATTTCTGAAGAATTAAAGCAGGCAATTTGTCAGGCTAAAGAAAATATTTCAAAATTTCATGCCGCTCAGCAATCAGCAATCGAAAAGATTGAGACTATAGCCGGGGTAACTTGTTGGAGAGAAACCCGGGCTATAGAAAAGGTAGGGATTTATATACCGGGAGGGACTGCCCCTTTATTTTCTACTGTTTTAATGCTTGCCATACCCGCTCAACTGGCAGGCTGCAAAGAAATTATTCTCTGTACGCCACCGGATAAAGATGGAAATGTACACCCTGCTATTCTCTATGCCGCTCAGCTTTGCGGAGTTTCCAGAATGTTTAAAGTTGGCGGAGCCCAGGCAGTTGCTGCGATGACGCTAGGTACGGAAAGTATTCCTCAGGTGTATAAGATTTTCGGTCCTGGAAACCAGTTTGTGGTTGCTGCCAAAGAATATGCTCAGCATTATGGGGTTGCAATTGACATGCCCGCAGGTCCTAGCGAAGTGTTGGTCATTGCTGATCAGCAGGCGGTTCCTGCATTTTGTGCGGCAGATTTGCTTTCACAGGCAGAACACGGAAGTGACAGCCAGGTTATTTTTATTGCCACCGATCTTACTGTTTTTAACGAAACAATTACAGCTGTTGAAGAGCAGATCCTGCAGCTGCCCAGAAATGAATTAGCAAAAAAAGCATTGGAAAACAGCTATTGCATTCTGCTTAATACGATTGAAGAAGCCCTGGAATTCAGCAATCTTTATGCGCCTGAACACCTTATTCTTGCAATAGATAATTTTGAAAAATACCTTCCATTTATCCAAAACGCCGGCTCTGTTTTTCTTGGAAATTATTCATGCGAAAGTGCCGGTGATTATGCCAGCGGAACCAACCACACCCTTCCTACCAACGGTTTTGCAAAAAATTACAGTGGAGTTTCACTGGACAGTTTTGTGAAAAAAATCACTTTTCAGCATCTTTCAAAAGAAGGACTTGAAAATTTAGGAAATACCATAGAAATCATGGCGGAAGCAGAAGGATTATTCGCTCACAAAAATGCCGTAACGATACGATTAAAATAATACAATGAAACAGTTTACACTCAATAATATAGTTCGAAAGAATATTCTAGAATTACAGCCTTACATCAGTTTTAGGGATCATAACAAATTTAATGCTCCGGTTTTGCTGGATGCAAATGAAAGTCCTTTCGGAACATTCAACCGGTATCCGGATTCTACCCAGAAAAAGCTTAAAAATCGATTGGCTGAATTAAAAAAAATCTCAACAAATCAGATTGCGCTGGGGAACGGAAGCGATGAATTGATTGACCTGATCATTAAAGTTTTTTGTGAACCTAAAAAAGATGCGATCCTGATGATGAATCCTTCTTTTGCGATGTATGGGTTTTATGCTTCCATTAATGAAAATAAGGTGGTAAAACTCAATTTAGATAAGGATTTTGAAATTGTGAAAGATAATTTTCTAAAGATCACCAAAGAGATTAAATTAAAGGTTTTCTTTTTATGTTCTCCCAATAATCCTACTGGAAACAGCATCGAAGATATCGAATTCTACCTTCAGAATTTTGATGGAATTGTAGTGGTTGATGAAGCCTATATTGAGTTTTCAGGAAAAAAATCGAGTTTGGAATTCCTTAACAAATATCCTAATTTGATTGTTCTTCAGACGTTTTCTAAAGCCTGGGGGATAGCAGGAGCCAGAGTGGGGACGGCGTATGCGTCAGAAGAAATTATCCGCCTTATCAATACGGTAAAAGCTCCTTATAATGTCAACTCCTTAAGCCAGGAATTGATTTTGAAACATCTTAACGAAGATCTTGTGGTAGAACAAAATGTAGCGAATATTTTACATGAAAAAAAATGGTTTGAGGAGGAATTTCAGTATATACCATGTATTTTAAAAGTATTTCCTACCGATGCCAATTTCTTTCTGATTGAGTTTCTGGATATTGAAAAAGTATATCAAAAACTGTTAGAAGAAGAGATTCTTACGAGCAAAAGAGCACCTGCCATTCCGGATTGTATCAGAATTAATATCGGAACGCGGGAGGAAAATGAAAAGTTAATCCGTGTTTTAAAAAACATAACCCTATGAAAAAAGCATTATTTATAGACCGCGACGGAACGTTGATTATAGAACCTCCTATCGATTTTCAGGTTGATTCCCTGGAAAAGCTTGAGTTTTATCCAGGTGTTTTTCAAAACCTGACGAAAATTGCCAAAGAACTGGAATATGAATTGGTGATGGTGACGAATCAGGATGGTTTGGGAACAGACAGTTTTCCTTTTGAGAATTTTAGTAAGCCTCACGAAAAGATGATCAAAGCTTTTGAAAATGAAGGGATCATATTCGATGAAATTTTAATCGATAAAAGTTTTGAGTATGAAAATTTGCCTACCAGAAAACCAGGAACCGGAATGTTCGGAAAATATATTTACGGAGATTATGATTTAGCTAATTCCTATGTAATTGGAGATCGTATTACCGATATTCAGCTGGCTCAAAATTTGGGTTCAAAATCTATTTTTATTGGTGAACAACCCAATGATAATGCATCATTAACAACCAAAAGCTGGGAAGAAATTTATCAGTTTCTGAAAAAACAGCCAAGAAAAGCCCACATTTCAAGAAAGACCAATGAAACGGAGATTGACATTGAGGTGAATCTTGACGGAAAAGGCCAATCTGAAATTTCTACAGGACTTCATTTTTTTGATCACATGCTGGAACAGATTTCAAAACACGGAAGTTTGGATGTAAAAATTAAAGTTAAGGGAGATTTGCAGGTTGATGAACACCACACGATGGAAGATACGGGAATTGCTTTGGGAGAAGCTGTTTTAAAAGCATTGGGAAAGAAAAAAGGAATTGAAAGGTATGGTTTTCTGCTTCCGATGGACGATTGCTTGGCACAAGCAGCAATTGATTTTGGAGGAAGACCCTGGCTGGTCTGGGATGCCGATTTTAAAAGAGAAAAAGTAGGTGATGTACCCACGGAAATGTTTTATCACTTTTTTAAATCATTCACCGATTCTTCCCGCTCGAATTTAAATATCAAAGCGGAAGGAGATAATGAACACCACAAGATTGAAGCGATTTTCAAAGCGTTTGCAAAAGCAGTGAAAATGGCAGTAAACCAGTCAGACCCCAACTATAATTTACCCACTACAAAAGGAAGTTTATAACATGATTGCGATTATAAAATACAACGGCGGAAACGTAATCTCCGTTCAGAATGCGCTGAGACGGCTGAATGCAGATTCTATCGTCACCGATGATTTTGATCTGATTAAGAATGCTGATAAAGTTATTTTCCCTGGTGTTGGAGAAGCTTCCTCCACCATGAAATTATTGAGGGATAAAGGGTTGGACAAACTTATTCCCACGTTACAGCAGCCTGTGTTGGGAATATGTTTGGGAATGCAGCTGATGTGTGGCAGCAATGAAGAAGGAACTACCGAAGGAATGGGCATTTTTGATATCAAGGTTAAAAAATTTCCACCTAAAGATCTTGTTCCGCACATGGGTTGGAATACCCTTTCACAATGTCAATCACCTGTTTTTTCAGGAATAGAAGCAGAGGATGATCTTTACTTTGTTCACAGCTATTATTGTGAATTGTCGGAGTATACGACTTCAGTATGTGATTATATCCTTCCGTTCAGTGCTTCTCTGCAGAAAAATAATTTTTATGCAACACAGTTTCACCCTGAAAAATCGGGAAGAGTGGGAAATGAAATATTAAATAACTTTTTACAACTTTAAGATGAAAATTATTCCCGCAATTGATATTATCGACGGAAAGTGTGTCCGTCTCTCAAAAGGAGATTACAACACCAAAAAAATATACAATGAAAATCCGCTTGAAATAGCTAAAGAATTTGAAGAGTATGGAATTCAGTTTCTTCATTTGGTCGATTTGGACGGAGCAAAATCCAAACATATTGTGAATCAGAAAGTATTGGAGCAAATAGCTTCCGGGACTTCATTACAAATTGATTTTGGAGGTGGTTTAAAAAGCCGTCAGGATATAGAAACGGCTTTTAATTCAGGAGCAAAACAGGTGACAATCGGAAGCATAGCGGTTCAGGATCCTGATTTCTGCGTTCAGATTATTGAAGAGTATGGAGCTCAAAAAATTATTTTAGGGGCAGATTGTGATAACAGAAAAATAAAAACGTCAGGCTGGCTGGAAGAAAGCAATAGAGAAGTCATCAGTTTTATTCTTGATTACATGAAAAAGGGGATTAAGGAAACAATTTGTACCGACATTTCAAAGGACGGAATGCTGGCAGGACCTTCAACGGACCTTTATAAAGATATTATAGAGCAAACATCCGTTCAGTTAATTGCCAGCGGGGGAATTTCCAGTATGGAAGACGTGTATACCATGCAGAAGATCGGATGTTCAGGAACAATTATTGGAAAAGCGATTTATGAAGGAAAAATAACATTACAGCAACTTCAAAATTTCATTATAAATGCTTAAAAAGAGAATTATTCCATGTTTGGATATTAAAGACGGCAGTACCGTAAAAGGGATTAATTTTGAAGGTCTCCGGAATGCCGGCGATCCAATAGAATTGGCCAAAAAGTACGAGCTGGAAGGAGCGGATGAGCTGGTGTTTCTGGACATCACAGCTACGATTGAAGAAAGAAAAACATTTGTTGAACTTGTAAAAGATATTGCTAAAGAATTAAGCATTCCTTTCACAGTTGGCGGCGGAATTTCTTCCGTAGAAGATGTCCGGAAGCTTTTGGATGCCGGTGCTGATAAGATCAGTATTAATTCTTCCGCGGTTAAAAATCCACAACTGATCTCTGATTTGGCTAAAGAATTTGGAAGCCAATGTATCGTTGTTGCTATTGATACTAAATTTGTCAATAATGATCATTTCGTACATGTAAAAGGAGGAAGAGAAATTACTGATTTGAAGACGCTCGAATGGGCAAAAAAAGCAGAAATTCTGGGGGCAGGAGAAATCCTTTTGACCTCAATGGATGGAGACGGTACAAAAAACGGGTTTGATATCAATATTACAAAAATGGTTTCCGAAAACATCAATATTCCTGTTATTGCATCCGGCGGAGCGGGGAAAGTGGAAGATTTTGAAACGGTTTTTAGAGAAACTCAGGCAACCGGAGCTCTCGCGGCAAGTGTCTTCCATTTTAATGAAATACAAATCCAGGACTTGAAGGAAACACTAAAAATTAAAAAAATAAAAGTAAGATGAAAATAGATTTTGATAAAAATAACGGGCTTGTTCCGGTCATTATTCAGGATAATACTACAGCCCAGGTTCTCATGTTAGGCTATATGAATGAAGAGGCTTTTGAGAAAACAAAAAAAGAAGGAATCGTCACTTTTTTCAGCAGATCCAAAAACAGGCTCTGGACAAAAGGTGAGGAGTCAGGTAATTTTCTTACGGTAAAAAGTATTCAAATTGATTGCGACAATGATACTGTTTTAATAAAAGTAATTCCTAAAAATACCGTTTGTCATACTGGAAGTTTCAGCTGTTTTGGAGAAAGGGAAAGTAAGGGGTTTCTCTATCAGTTAGAAGATACTATTTCAAACCGGATCGAGGAAAAAGTGGAAGGATCTTATACTTATTCATTATACCAGAAAGGCATTAATAAAGTAGCTCAAAAAGTAGGAGAGGAAGCTGTAGAATTGGTTATTGAGGCTAAGGATGATAATGCAGGCCTGTTTAAAAATGAAGCAGCAGACCTCCTGTATCATTTTCTGATTCTCCTTAAAACGAAAGGATTTTCTATGGCAGATATTGAATCTGTACTCATGGAGCGTGATAAATAACATGGAATGTTTTGTTTTTACATGTCATTTGATAAATTCCCTATACAGTCTCTTGATTTTGAATTGATAAAAACCTCGCATTTCGCGAGGTTTTTATGATATAATATTGAAAAACTACAGATATTACCTGTCAATCAAAATCTTTCTGGCCACCGTTTGGTTATTTGCTTTTAAAACACCAATGTAAGCTCCGTTCGGAAGACTTGAAATGTCAATTTTTGTGATGTCAGCCGTTCTTAATAAGGTATTTCCAAGGAGGTTGGTAATTTCAAAGCTGAACTTTTTTATGGACAGATCCGGTAGTTCAATATTGAGGAAATTTTTTGCCGGGTTAGGATAAATATGTATCGATTCAAGGGGATTTTCTGAAAGAGCTTCCCTGTTTGCCGACGTGCTTGTAGAAGCAACGGCAAAATGCTGTAAGGCTCCTACAGAGGCTTTCCCTATTTTAAAAATATAGACAGGATCTGTATTGGCAAAAGTATCGCTGGTAGAGTGGGGATAAGGACTTCTTATTTTTTCAAAAAAGCCTGTAATTACTTCTCCTTTCTGTTCAAAAGGGATATAATCTGTACTTTCTGCAGGATCTACCGCTGTTTGAAGCGGAGAGTACAGGGCTGTGCAATTTCTCAGCTGTTGTGTTACAGCGGAAGAAGCGGCGTTATTACTTGATAGGCCGCCCTGATCTTCATCGCAGAAAACCGTATTGTTATTATTTCCCATAACACCACCTACCTGATCCAGATTAAAAACCAGTTTAATATCCAGCACGCGGGTCGTTCCCTGATACGCAACATTATTGGCGTAATGACGACTTCCCCTCAAACCTTGCTCTTCACCGGAAAAGTGGATAAATTTTATAGAATACTCCGTAGGAACATTTCTTAAAATTCTTGCAGCTTCCAGAATAATAGAAGTTCCGCTTCCGTTATCGTTTACTCCGGGGCCATTAAGACTGTCGAAATGTCCGCAGATGATCACATATTTGTTGGGATAAAGCGTTCCGGTTTTGGTGATCACCAGGTTTTTAGAACTTGTACTTCCGTAAGTAAAAGGATCTTCTACAATCTGGCTTGCTGTATATCCATAAGAAAGATACTTGTTTTTAAGCCAGTTTAAGGCATTCGCATTATTGGTGGAGCCTGTTGTTTTGATCCCCAGATTGGAGAACTCCTGAAGGTTGGTTGTAATATTGGTTTGGGTAACCATATTAGCCCTGTTTTGGTACGCCTGAATAAAAGATTGGGCAGCCATGCTTTGTACTCCTAACGAGCAAAGCATGAATAAAGTGATTTTTTTCATGGTATTTATTTTGTAATGGTGATGGTAAATATAATAATAAATCCCAAGTTGTTGACTTGGGATGAGTAATAATTATGTTAGTTTGGTTATTTTTCGATGATGATCTTTCTTGTGATGCTGTTCTTATCCGTTTTTATAGTAACGAGATACGTTCCGTTTACAAACTTAGAAGCGTTTATTTTTCTCTGATTTTCAGCATTCACAATTGAACGCCCAGCCATATCATTGATTTCAACGGCAAAATTTTTGATCTCTTTTGGCAGATCAATAGTAAGGATATCTTTCGCAGGATTAGGATAGATCTTTACAGACTCTAATGCATGGGAAGTAACATCATTCACGGCTAATAAAGTAGTTGAGGCCACTGCGAAATGCTGTAATGCTCCGACTGCTGCTTTTCCTACATTATACACATAAGTAGGATCCACGTTGGCAAAAGTATCATTTACAGTATGTTCATTGTTGCTTCTCTCATATTCATAAAACCCAGTGATAATATCTCCGTTTTGCTCAAAAGGAATATAGTCTGATGAATAGGCATTCGAAATAAAAGTTTGCAGCGGAGAATATAGGGTAGTACAGGTCGCCAGTTGTTGTGTAATGGTATTGGAGGCAGCATTATTTCCTGACTGTCCTGAAATATCTCTTTCACAGGTAATGGTATTGTTTACATTTCCTATTTTACCACCTACCTGATCAATATTAAATACAAGTTTTATATTCAGTGCACGTACTCCATTTTGAAAAGCTACATTGTCTGCATAATGGTAACTTCCGAGAAGACCTTGCTCTTCACCGGAAAAATGGATGAATTTAATTGAATATTCTGTAGGAATATCTTTCAGAATCCGAGCTGCTTCCAACAAAATAGAAGTTCCGCTTCCATTATCACTTACTCCCGGCCCCACAATGGTATCATAATGCCCGCAGATAATAACATATTGGTCCGGATAAACTGTTCCTGTTTTAGTAATGATTAAGTTTTTAGAATTAATCGTATTTCCTTGACTCACAAAACTGAAAGGGTCCTCCGTAATCTGGCTTGCTGAATATCCGTAAGATTGGTACTTGGCTTTAAGCCAATTCAGAGCATTGGTGTTAGCAGGAGAGCCGGTAGTTTTTACCCCAAGGTCACTGAAACCCTGAAGGTTGGCTGTAATGTTGGCTTGAGTAACCTGGTCCGCCCTGTTTTTATAAGCTTGGATAAGAGTTTGAGCCTGAAGGCTGTAAGTTGATAATGAAAACAAAAGAAAAGCAGTTAATTTTTTCACTTTTTTAATAAAGTTTTATAGAGTCAATAATTCAGCAAATGTAGATAATAAAAAAATCCCGAGCAAAAAACCCGGGATTATATTGATAACAAAAAATTGTACATTATTTTACTTGATCTACAACAGCTCTGAAAGCTTCAGGGTGATTCATTGCTAAATCTGCTAAAACTTTTCTGTTAAGTTCGATGTTGTTCTTTTTAAGAGCTCCCATAAACTGAGAGTAAGACATTCCATGTTCTCTAGCTCCTGCGTTGATACGCATGATCCAAAGTGATCTGAAGTTTCTCTTTTTCTCTTTTCTACCACGGTAAGCATATTGCATTGCTTTTTCCACGGCATTTTTAGCTACAGTCCAAACGTTTTTTCTTCTACCGAAAAAACCTTTAGCTTGCTTAATAATTTTTTTTCTGCGAGCTCTTGAAGCTACGGCATTTACTGATCTAGGCATAATTTAAATTGTTTTTTTGAAAAGGGCGGTAAACTGTTTCATTACACTTATCTGCACCGTTTCAGGGTTAAAATTGTTGAATTTTTAATTCTTATAAACCGAATAATGGATTATAAAAACTACTTAATTGCTAATTGACGTTTAACGCTTTTTTCGTCCACTTTTGCAACATAAGAAGTTTGCGTAAGATTTCTCTTTTGCTTAGTTTCTTTCTTTGTCAAAATGTGGCTTTTGAAAGCATTTTTTCTTTTAATCTTCCCGGTTCCGGTAAGTTTAAAACGCTTTTTAGCACCTGATTTCGTTTTTAATTTTGGCATTGTTACTTTATTTATTATTTTGTTATCAATATCTGTTTGATTTCCTAAGGCATTAGGAATAATAGGGTGCAAAGATACAAAAAAAACATTAATCTTTTCCCTGCAATACAAGACTTTCTGAGAACTGATCATTTTTGAAAAAAATAGAGTTATGCTATGGTCTATTTTGAACGATCTTATTTAAATCTGTTTTCAAAAAATATTTTATTGAAATAATAAAAATACATCGTTGCATTTCTGTTCAATAAATTGATACTAGGGTAGAATCAGGTATTTTACATTTCAGAAAATTGTCAAATAATTACTTTTTATCCTCGCAGATCAAGCTGATTGAGCAGATTATTCAGTTCTAAATTTAAAGAGTATAGCAATTAATTCTCTGAAGCGATATATTGAGCGTATACCATATTTCTCTTATCATTCTATGTTATAAAGATCTGCGTAATTCGTTTAATCTGCGAGAACATCAATGGCAAAGCAAGACTCCTTGAAAATAAAAAAGCAGCAGACAAAATGCCTGCTGCTTTTATTTATAAGTGTATTGTTGATTATGATTGAAAGAACTCCAAAAGGTCTTTATTAATCGTTGCGGATTCTGTAGTCGGCATCCCATGAGGAAATCCCGGATATGTAATTAATTTTCCGTTTTTAACAAGTTTAGCAGCCACTACACCAGTAATTTCATACGGAACAATTTGATCATCTTCACCATGCAGCACCAATACCGGAACGTCTACACTTTTAAGATCTTCTGTGAAATCGGTTTCAGAAAAAGCCTTGATACAGTCGTAATGAGCCTTGATAGATCCCATCATTCCTTGTCTCCACCAGTTTCTTCGAATTCCTTCAGATTCTTTGGCTCCTTCTCTGTTATATCCATAAAAAGCTAAAGAAAAATCTACAAAATATTGCTGTCTGTTGGTGGCTGTATTCTCACGGATTTCATCAAAAATTGACATAGGAACACCATTTGGGTTATTTTCTGTTTTAACCATTATCGGGGTAACAGCACTTATTAAAACTGCTTTTGCCGCTCTGCCTTTACTATGTTGTGCTACATAACGAATCACTTCACCACCTCCTGTAGAATGTCCTACGTGGATAACATCTTTTAAATCCAGTGCTGTAACGATTTCTGCAACATCTGATGCGTACGTATCCATATTATGTCCGTCAGCAGTTTGTGTAGATCTTCCATGACCTCTTCTGTCGTGAGCAATGACCCGGTAGCCTTTCTCTAAAAAGAATAACATCTGTGCATCCCAATCGTCACTGGATAAAGGCCATCCGTGGTGGAAGAATACGGGTTGCCCTTTTCCCCAATCTTTATAATAAATCTCTGTTCCGTCTTGTAATGTAAGTGTGCTCATTGTTTGTTTTTTATGATTAATAAATTAATAGTGTATTTTATTTTTATATTCACAAATGTAGATGGAAAATATTCACAATACATTGATCTAAGATAATATATTAATTACAATATAAAAACAATGGAATGCATCATTAACGCTAATTTAATGAAAGAGTTAAAGAATTCACATTTTATACTATCTAAAATATAGCTGATAATCGGGATTGTTTTATTCTTCGCTTCTTTCTAATATTGATTAATACAACGAATAAAAATTTTGAAGAATGAAAATAATCGTATTTGGTACCCTTTTTATGTTAAGAATATTTCAAAACTTCAGGATTTGGTAATTTTAAGATCTTGGTATTTAAAAATGGAAAGAAATTGCAGAAATGGGAATCTTTCGCTGAATAATATGGTTTCGAAATAGATTAGCAGGTATTTCCTATATTTACGTTTTTACTATAATACAAATTAATAGAAATAAGGGTTTGATGTACAGGTTGTTATTTATATTTACTTTACTTGTTTTTCCTTTTTTTGCTCAGGCACAAGATGTTGTAAGAAAATTAGAGAAGGAATATAACAGTTCTTCAAACAATATAATAGAGCGGTTAAATCTCGCTCCAAAATACGCCAAAGCATTATTTTCACATAACTTAAAATCACAATCCTACCAGATTTTAGAAACCAGTATTTCCATTGCAGCAAAGCAAACTGATGGGAAATACGCCGCCATTTTGTATGCTGTTCAGGCCATGAATTATCGTCTTGATAATAAAGATGCCCAGTCTTCAAAAAGCCTGGACATGGCAAAAATGTATAGTTTAAAAACAAACAGTAACGAAGCTAAAGGCTATTTTCAATACGCAAAGGGTTGGCTTCTGATACGTAATAATAAAACGACTGATGCTGTTGCCGCTTACTTGAAAGCTATTGACTATTACGAAAATTCACCAACAACTTCCACACTGTACGGACGATATGCTACCGTAGTCAAAGAGTTGTCTACTATTTATTCTAACCTCAATGAATACCAACTGGAAGAAAAATACAGTAAGCAATTTTTGTTGCTGGCATCCCGACAAAATGATCCTAACCTTATCTTTGATGCCTATATGCGAATGGGCTACGTATATGAGCAAAAATACGGTCAAAATCCATCAGATATAGAGTTGAGAAATAAAGCTGAGCAGTATTATTTGCAGTCTATAAAGACTTTCAACAAAAATAAAGATGTGATGCTCAACAAGACTAATCTTTCTTATGCAGCTATCAATTTAGCCAATTTGTATACTGGTTTTGACAGAGATAAGGCGATGCAATATGCCCAGTTAGCCAACAGTGCGAGTCTGGAAACCGGTGACGCCATTCATATCGCTTCATCATTTGGAATTTTGGCGGAGTTGGCTGTACAGGATAAAGAGTATGATTTAGCAAAGTCTTACTTTCTGAAAGCCTCTATGGAAATTGGGAAAAGCCCGGTTAGAGATTATAATATAGAATTATCTATTCTCGAATCTCTATCCCAAATTAGCGAGCAGCAAGGGAATTACAAAGAAGCGCTGGCTTACTATAAAAGTTATGTAGATAAATATAAGAGTGTTTATGATCAGGAAAAACTGGATATTACCAAAAGATTGGAATCACAGTTTGATAAAGAACGACAAGAACAAAAATATGTAAAGCTGCAGCTGGAAAGTGATAAAAAGGCACAACAAATTAAGTTGATTAATATCCTTCGGGCACAGCGTGAGCAGGTTTACAACAATTTAAAATTGGTGGAGGAAAATCAACGGGAACGACTAAAATTTTCAGAACTTGAATCGGAGAAAAAAGAACAGCAACTACGTTTGGCAAAATTAGAAACCGAACAAAAGAATAACGACATCAGCAACTATAAAAAACTGTTGACATTCAAGGAAAAAATCAATACCTATTACATTGTTTTTATTCTTATTTTCATCGTTTTGATCATCTTATTGCTGTATGCCTATAAGCAACGGGCAAAGTCTATGAAGCAAAGAGATGAATTGCATGCATTAGCCATGGAAAAAGAGAAACAAAACTCTAAAATATCTACACTTACTGCATTGCTTGAAGGTCAGGAACAGGAGCGTGGCCGCTTAGCCAGGGATCTTCATGATGGATTGGGCGGTCTGCTTTCAGGAACTAAACTACAGTTGTCTTATTTAGACCCTCATCAATCCGGAAATATGCAGGAAGGAATTTCAAAATCGATTAGCCAGATTGATGGTGCTGTAGAAGAGCTGAGACGTGTAGCGCATAATTTAATGCCCGATTTATTAATGAAATACGGTTTGGAAGCAGCGATTCAGGAATTTGCTACCCGTATGTCCAATAACGCATTAGATATCCATGCCGAATTTATCAATTACAGTAATTCCATATCAGAAGAAAAGCAATTGACCATATACAGAATCATTCAGGAATTGGTTAACAATGCGATAAAACATGCCCATACTTCCGAAATTATCATTCAGATAAGTGAAGAAGAAAATGTATTACATCTTACAGTAGAGGATAACGGCAAAGGTTTTGACCATAAAAAACTAGACGTAAAAAAAACAGCAGGTTTTCATAATATAGAATCAAGAGTCCAATTTTTAAGAGGAACCATGAACATCACCTCCGAATTGAATATTGGGACCAGTATAGAACTTCAAATTCCTATTCATTACACATGATAAAAGTAGCCATAACAGATGATCATCCACTTCTATTAGAAGGACTGAAGAATATTTTAGGAAATAGCGATACAATAGATGTAGTAGATTGTTTCAAAAGCGTTTCAGAAATGAATGCAGGTTTGGCAAAACAAGCTGTCGATATTTTGTTGTTAGACATTAATCTGGTAGATACCAACAGTATTGAACTCATAAAACCTTTAAAGAAAAAGTACGGAAACCTCCAGATTATTATGCTTAGCGTTCATAACGAACTGCCTGTGATTAATAGTACTTTGTCTGAAGGTGCTTTGGGGTACATTCAAAAAAATGCTTCAGTTTCTGAAATTCTGGAGGGTATTGCTACCGTATATGCCGGTAATCAATTTTTATGCTCACAAACCAAATCTATTTTGGAGAAAAAATCTACGAATGGGCTCAATCAGGTTCCGAAATTGACGAGAAGAGAAAAGGAAATTTTAGCCGAAGCCTCAAAAGGACTTACGACCAACCAAATGGCAGAAAAGCTTTTTATCAGCCCGCACACCGTAGAAAGTCACCGAAAAAATCTTATTGAAAAATTTCAAACCTCTAATCTTAGTTCAGCTATTAAGCTGGCCATAGAATACGGTTTGATTATCGAGTAAAATATTTCATCCCATACAAAAAGTCCGGCTTTCATATTGAAAACCGGACTTTTTTATATAAATCAAATAATTAGGTGTCTACTCATTAATCTTTGAATTCCAATACAGCATGGAACAGATTTTTCTTTCCTGTTAAATCATACTCATGGTTATATACAGGCTCATACATCAATACATAAGCGCTCCCTTCAAAATCTTTTAAGTTGACAGGCTGATCCACCATGATGTCATAAAACCTTGTAATGGTACGCGTACCGGTCCATTGTTTTAAGTTGCCTTTAGGATTTTTGTCGAATCTATGATCTTTTGCATCCGTATAATACCAATACGATGGCGCCTGATCCATCAGAAACATTTCTTTATCCTTGTTATACAATTCCTCCGCCATACCTGTATTCTGGAACCATGGAACCTCAGGATTGTAAAGACCTACAGCCGCCGTATATACATCCTTATTCGTAGTGGCTCCAACTAAAAAGCCTTCCAGATTGGTAGAGGTAATTTCAAATATAAAAGTTGATTTTTTCAGTTCATAAACATCATTTACAGGCTCAATTACTTTTCCATCTTGTTTAATGACTACTTTTAACGACTGTGCAAAAGCCAGGCAACTTAATAAACAAAAAAGAATAGTTAAACTTATTTTTTTCATGGGTATCTCTTTAAATAATTGCAGCAAAGATATTGGACTTTATCTCCCTAAACACTGGCTGATTTCAGGGGTTTTTATCTTATTAAATGCCTCCGGTTAATTAAAAAGATCAGCCTTCAGCTTGATTTTTATGAAAGATGACTTTTGTTTTTTACCAATTGATGGAGCTGAAGTTGTAGGATAAACTTCAGTATAAAAGGTTTCATTGTCTGCCCAAAAAGCTTTTGCTCCGTCGCTTACTTTGAAGTTCGTAAAGTTTACATACAAAAGATCTTCCTGAGTATGGCTTTGTTCCAGATATTGGCTGACAGTAAAATCACTTCCTGTATCATTATTGGAAACGATGTAAGAAATCCTGTTTTCCTTGGGGAGAATCTGAGGATAGCCGCCTGTAAATAGCTGAAAATTAGCTGAAGGTTTTACATTATAAAAAGAATAGTATACATCCGGAGTTTCCACCGAGTTTTCTTTGAAAACCTCTAAATTCAGATAGGGAGATTGGCCGATATATTCATTGGATAACACACCATCTTCCGTAACAAGATTCTCATGTTGGATAATCACAGTTTCTTTTGCATTATCAGCGTACACCCAGTTATTACCTTTTAGTTTGATATGTGGATTTTTTACTAAAACTTCATTGATTCGGTTTTTAGAAGCTGTTTTAAATTCCTGCTCCGAAACTTCAACAATTGAACCGTATGTATTGAAAGACTTATTATTAAAATCGTTGGCCTTTTTAAAAGTACTGCTTCTGATTTCATAAAGATTCACACCTTTTAAAGTTAAGTCAAATGCTGCCGTGAATTCCGATTTTAAAACAAAAGCTTCAATGCTGTTTGAAATGTTATTATTAATGCTGTAATGAATAGAGTAGAAGTCATCAAACTCTTCAAACCCATAATAATTATCCAGTTTATGATAAGCTACTTTCATATGAGCAGCATCTTTACTTGGAGTTACGAAAAACTGCACAGAATCCAGCTTCGTAAATAATTGAAAGGGAACATCCTGAATATTATCTACCCCTTTTATCTTTTTGAAATCGCCAAATGTTATACTTTTCTGTGTAACTTCAACTTCCGGTTTGTTAGTTTCTGAAGTTTTACTTTGTTGATTGCATCCTACAAAAACAACGGCCATAGATAATATAAAGAATTGAGATAAAGGTTTCATTTTCTATATTTTTTAGCCAAAGGTATCAGTATCCAAAGTAGCGACCAAGAAAACAGCTTAATATGGAGGATAAATGGCTGAAATCAGGGATATATTGAGAGATAAATTTTAGACAATTTTACAAACAGTAAATTAAATATTGTAAATTATTTTATATAGATGAAAAATGTAATAATCAACTTTTCAGTGGTGATAGCTTTGCTGGCTTCCTGTTCACCTGCTACAGAGAAAAAAGTGGATAAAAAAGCAGATTCTACAAAGGTAAAAGTAGATGCAGTTCCTGCACCTGGTCCGGAAAAGAATACGATATTAAAATCAGATATACCTGGGGATCTTTCAACTTTAGTTCCTATTGATGTATTGAATAGCAAGAGTACCAATGTGTATGAAAAGTATGGTATAGAGTTCTCCGGCAACTGCTATTCGTGCGATTTAGCAAGCTTATCCATCACAAAGGATACAATGATATGGACCAACATCTGCGACGAGAATGATACGTTTAAAATTGATGATTTTTCATTTTCTACCGAAGGAAGTAAAACTATTATAAAAACATCAGAAAGAACTTTTATTATAACCCAAATAGATAAAACTCCCGTTTACGAGCTGGTTGTAGAAGGCAAAAAGCTGGAATTGAATAATAAAAGAGTAGCCAGATATTTTACAACCAAAAAAACTTTACCTCTTTTCAAAGAACACGACTGTGGCGATTTTGAAGGATAACTCAACACCTATATCTAATATAGCTTTTTTCTAAAAAATTTAAAATAAAAAAACCTCAAATTGCTTTGAGGTTTATATTTTAAAGTGCAGATATAATCTACTCCATTATTTTGCTGGTTTTTTAGGACTCATCATCATAATCATTCTTTTTCCTTCCAGTTTAGGAAGCTGGTCTACTTTTCCAACGTGCTCTAATTCCTGAGCAAGTTTTAGAAGTAAAATTTCTCCCTGATCTTTAAAGATAATTGAACGTCCTTTAAAAAATACGTAGGTTTTTAATTTTGAACCTTCTTCAAGAAATTTTTCAGCATGCTTTTTCTTAAAATCGTAATCGTGATCATCAGTCTGAGGTCCGAAACGGATCTCTTTTACTACCACTTTTACCTGCTTAGCTTTAAGTTCTTTCTGTTTTTTCTTTTGCTCATATAAGAATTTTTTATATTCTAATATTCTTGCAATAAACGGTTCTGCCTTATCGGAAATTACGACAAGATCCAATTCCTGCTCTGCAGCAAACTGCCTTGCTTTATCAATTGGATAAATTCCCGGCTCTACGTTATCGCCCACCAAACGAAGCTCTCTCACACGAATTTTATCGTTGATTAAGTGTAAGTCCTCTTGTACAGGACGTCTTTGTGGGCCCCTGTTGTTAAATCTTTGTGCTATTGTATTAAATTTTATTGGTTAACTTTCTATTTGAGCAATACTTATATTGCTGCTTCTTTTTTAAAATAACTGACGAAATCCTCCATCTTCATCACTCCAAGATCACCTTCTCCACGTCTACGGATAGAAATGGTGCCATCTCTTTCTTCATTTTCTCCTATAACAAGCATGAATGGGATCTTTTTCAATTCCGCATCACGGATTTTTTTCCCAGTCTTCTCATTTCTGTCGTCAATCTGACCGCTAATATCGTGATTTTCTAAAAATTGTGAAACTTTTTTCGCATAATCTACATATTTTTCACTGATCGGTAAAATAATGAACTGATCAGGGCTCAACCACAATGGGAAATCTCCTGCAGTATTCTCCAGCAAAATAGCGATAAAACGCTCCATAGAACCGAATGGTGCTCTGTGGATCATCACCGGTCTGTGTTTCTCATTATCATTTCCGATATAGTGAAGGTCAAATCTTTCCGGTAAGTTATAATCCACCTGGATGGTTCCTAACTGCCATTTTCTTCCCAATGCATCTTTCACCATGAAGTCTAATTTAGGACCATAAAAAGCAGCTTCACCATATTCGATCACTGTTTTTAATCCTTTTTTCTCAGCTGCATTGATGATTGCATTTTCTGCTTTCTCCCAGTTCTCATCAGAACCGATATATTTCTCTTTGTTTTCAGGATCTCTTAAAGAAACCTGAGTCACAAAATCTTCAAATCCTAAAGATTTAAACACGTACAATGTTAAATCAATTACCTTTTCAAATTCTTCCGAAAGCTGATCCGGAGTACAGAAAAGGTGAGCATCATCCTGGGTAAATCCACGAACTCTTGTTAAGCCGTGAAGCTCTCCACTTTGCTCATATCGGTACACCGTTCCGAATTCTGCATATCTTTTCGGCAAATCCCTGTAGCTCCATTGTGAAGTTTTATAAATTTCACAGTGGTGAGGGCAGTTCATTGGTTTCAGCAAGAATTCTTCTCCTTCATTCGGAGTTTTGATCGGCTGAAAGCTGTCTGCTCCATATTTATCCCAGTGCCCGGAAGTTACGTATAATTCTTTAGACCCGATATGTGGGGACATTACGAATTCATAACCGCCTTTTTTCTGAGCATCACTAAGGAAGTTTTCCAGTTTTCTTCTCAAAGCAGTTCCTTTGGGCAGCCATAACGGAAGTCCGGCACCTACTTTTTCAGAGAAAGCGAAAATTCCCAGTTCTTTACCTAATTTTCTATGGTCTCTTCTTTTTGCTTCTTCTAATCTTTCAAGATATTCAGTAAGATCTTTCTGTTTTGGGAAAGAAATACCATATACTCTTGTTAATTGAGGATTTTTTTCATTTCCTCTCCAGTAAGCTCCTGCTGCATTTAATATTTTCATTGCTTTCACGATTCCTGTAGTAGGAATGTGTCCTCCACGACATAAATCAGTGAAGTTATCATGAGTTACAAAAGTGATTTTCCCATCATTAAGATTAGAGATCAGTTCTACTTTGTAAGGATTGTCAGCATATGTTTTTAAAGCCTCTTCTTTAGAAACCGGATATAATGAAAACGTTGAATTTTTCTTAGCATTTTCCAATACTTTCTTTTCAATCTTTTCAAAATCCTTTTCCGATAAACTTTCGTCTCCGAAATCTACATCATAATAAAACCCGCTTTCAATCGCAGGACCTATAGTCAGCTTAGCATCAGGATAAAATTCTAAGATCGCCTGCGCCAAAAGGTGGGCAGAAGAATGCCAGAAAGCTTTCTTTCCAAGATCGTCATTCCATGTCAAAAGCTGTACCGTAGAATCCGTGGTTATAGGTGTGGTGGTTTCTACTTGTGTACCGTTTACAACTGCAGAGATGGTATTTCTAGCCAATCCCTCGCTTATAGATTTTGCCACATCTAAAGGAGTAACTGCTCCTTCAAATTCTTTGACGCTATTGTCTGGAAGTGTAATTTTTATCATTGTTTACTAAGAAATTTTAAGTTGCAAAAATACGCATTTTTTATTTAAAATAGTATATTAACGTATATTTGAAGTAAAGAATTAATACAAAATCATGAAAAGTATCTTTGCATTTTTTGCACTCCTGTTTTTTACCCTGACTTTTTCCCAAAAAAAGACCTCCAAATTTTCGGTTTCTTATCATAAAAATATAGAGACCTACTTCCTTGCTGAAATTCTTTCGGCAGAGCAAAGAACATCAAATAAAGACTTTGAACTTTTTAAAATTAAAGAGTGTTCCACCTATCAACCTATTGTTAAACAGGCACTGAGCAAGTACGGACATCTGAAAAATTCAAAAATCGCCCTGTTAACCGCTAAAATTAACGATACGTTATTACAGAAATATGGGATTGGAAATGATGCGATGATGAAGCCGCTTTTGTATCATAAAGAATTTCCCTTGAAAGGTTGGAACCAGGAATATGCTTTTGAGAGCAATGTATTGACCCAATCCCAAAATAAAGAAGTCACTTTTCTTATCAAAAATTACATTGCTGAGCTTGAACGTTTCTTTGATCAGGAAAAAGTAGGAGACTTCTTTAAAGAAAACAGTGATTTTTATAAAGGTGGAATGGCAGAATATGAAAGGCAGATCCCCGCTGATTTTACCTCTGCAATGGAAAAGTTTTATGGAGAAAGTTTCAATAAATATGTCGTACTTATTTCCCCTATGATGATGTGGCCTATTGATGATAATGAAGGCCGTGGAATAGGAACTGATGTGGAACACAAATCAGGAAATAAAAGCATTTATGAAATTGCAAGTCCGTTTATGAGGGTACAAAAGCCGGGACAATTTGGCTACGATAACCAGTTTCAGGCACGATTTTTAACTATCCATGAATTTGGACACTCATTTGTCAATAAAGAAGTGTATAAGTATAAAGATCAACTGGGAAAGTTTAAAGATCTATTTGAAAAATCAAATTTAAAAGAGGTGATGACCAAAAAAAGCGGTATCGCTGATTATCAAACTTGTATGGTAGAACATTTGGTTAGATTAGGTGAAATTCAGACGGCAAAAATTCAACATGATGACGAACGGGCCAAAAAACTGGAAGAGTATCACCTTAAGAATTACTTTATCTTTTTGCCTCAGTTAGAAGAAAAAATAAAGGAATATAACAGTCATAGAACTCAATATAAAACATTCGGAGATTTTGTTCCGGAGCTGATCAAAGTCTTTGAAAATAGCAATATAACATTCATCAATACAGAACTTGACAGCATCCAAAAGACAAAATAACTAAAGTTTTTAAATAATACAATCATACTCAATGAATAACGTAAATATAGACTTACACTGCGACTTACTATACTATTTACTAAAAGCCAATACAAAAGCTGATGATAAGGAACTCGGGTGCGGATTACCTTACTTACAGGAAGGAAATGTGAAACTTCAGGTAATGGCGATTTATGCAGCTACCCAGACCAATAGTACCCATGAAGGGATTGCCCAGAGCAAATTATTTGCTGATTTAGTGAAAAACGATAATTTTTTTCTTTTTGACCCGAAAGAAGACATTGAAAAACAGGAAAATCATCGGGTAGGAGTGATTGCCTCTATTGAAAATGCGTCCTCGTTTTGTGAAGAAGACAGTTCATTGGATTTAGGTTTCAAAAATTTAGAAACCATCATCAACAATACGGAAAAAGTGTTCTATATAGGAATTACCCATCATTCTGAAAATCGTTTTGGTGGCGGAAATAATGCGGAAGCAGGCTTAAAAGCTGATGGGAAAGTACTGATTGATTATTTATCTGACAAAAAAATCGCCATTGATTTAGCCCATGCGAGTGACCAGCTGGCCTATGATATTCTGACGTATACAGATCAGAGAAATTACTCTATTCCTATTCTGGCAAGCCATTCCAACTACAGGAAAGTGTATAAGAATAACAGGAATCTTCCCGATGAACTGGCAAAAGAAATCATTCACAGAAAAGGATTGATCGGACTTAATTTCATCAAAGATTATATCGACCATCACCACCCGGAAAGGCTGTATGAACACATCGAATACGGTCTGTGCCTCGGCGGTGAAAACAGCATTGCCTACGGCGGTGATTTTTTTCATGACAAAGACCATCCCGATCAGTCCAGATATCCTTTTTTCTTTGATGAATTTAATGATGCAACTGCCTACAATGTAATCAATGAAAGACTGACAGAGCAATTCTCAACTGAAATCATGGAAAAGATAAGCCATACCAATGCTTTGGAATTTATCAGAAGAATGTAAAGCTTTTTACCGCCTTCTTTTGTGTTTTACTTTCCCTTTAATAATTTCAATGACATCCACATGCTGAACTTTAGATTGTACCCAGCCGTGGATGTCAATATAAAATAGCGATCTTCTGTAATATTCATTGGCAGAAAAGGCTTCCAGCTTTTTGTCGAAGGTTTCAAATGCTTCCTGCCTTTTATGTAAAACCAGATTGTTTAAGTTTTTGAAAAACAGAATGCTTTCAAAATGGAATTCGTCCGGTTGTTTCATCTTTTGGGCAAATTTTGAAGTAGATTTAATGAATTCATCATAATCTTCATCATTTCCGGATTCATGTTTAGCCATCAAAATCAAAATTCGCGTATGGAACAGTAGATCTTCCTGTACATTACCTTTCGATTCTAGTATTCTCATGGAGTAGTATATCGATTCCTGGTATTTTTTGCTTCCAAAAAGCATGGCTGCCATTTTCAGGTAGAAGATCATAAAGTGATGCTCATCGATCTTGTCGCGGAGTTTCTCCATTTTCAGTTCTATTTCAGGAATCAGTTTTGTTCCTGTAAAAAACTCACCTTTTATAAAGTGAATATTCATGAGTGCATTATAATGCGTCAGGAAAATAAGCGACTGAAGATTCTCATTCTGGGCAAAATTTTGTGAATAAACGGTTGTATTGAAATCATGAAGCTGTTTTTCGAGCATATCAATATTTCCATACATGAAAAGAATTTTAAGAAGGTAGGTGTTTCCTTTGATGTACCAAACCGGATGGCTCATGATCATTTCAGGATTCTGATGAAATAATTCTACCCATTGATAGGCATACTTCAAGGTGTATTTATATTCCTGCAGAAGCTGGTTTTTCCAGACATGAGCTTTATAATACCATAGTTTCTCCGTGAAATTAAGGGCTTGAAGACGTATGTTTTTAATCTGTGCATTAAACAGTTCCAACACTTTTTGACGGCCTTCATCATCTTTTACATAGCCGTGGGTGAGCATTTCGCTGTAAAGTTTCAGCGAAAGGTTAGAAAGTTTAATGGTATAACGGTTTTGACGGTTTATTTCCGAAGATTGTTTGATGAGTTCGTCCGCACGTCCGGCAATACTCCGGGTAATGAATTGGGATTCAATCACTTTTTCTAAATCTATAATCTCTGAGGCAATGGTTTTTTCATCCAGCTCAAGGGCGGTCTGTTTCGTTTTATCTAGTATTTTCAACGCCTGCTTGTAAAGGCCTTTTTGATACAAAATATTGGCAAAATCCAATTGCTCCCGAAGCTGTATCCGGTAATTCTGGTGACTTGGATTCATCCGCAGGCTTACCAGAATCTGTTTGTAAAGATGGGCTTTCAGATTAGACAGCTGCTGTTTGGTGGAAATTTTCTTATCGATGATAAGATGTTCATCATATTCCTTCATCTTATCCATTTCTGAAAAAAGAAGGAGAAATTTTGCATCCACATTGATGCCCAAACGGTTGACATATAACTTGAACTGCCGTTTTTCGGAAGTTGTCAATGACTTGATCAATACAAATAAAAAATCTTTCTGCAATTCTGCCATTGTAAATTTATTGAATTCAATTTGTTGATTTTCAGAATTTTGTAATCTGAATTTAGTCTTTTGAATATTGTAATTTTTAGAAAAAATAAAAATAAAAACATATTCCAAACACTAGTTTTGAATCAAAATTAAGTAAAAAACTTCATTATGAATTCCGAAAAAATCGAAATTTTTGATACCACGCTGAGAGATGGGGAGCAGGTCCCGGGATGCAAGTTGAATAAAGAACAAAAATTAATCATTGCAGAAAGGCTTGATCACCTGGGAATTGATGTTATTGAAGCCGGATTTCCAATTTCCAGCCCAGGAGATTTTGAATCCGTATCAGAAATTTCAAAACTGGTAAAAAATGCTAAAGTTTGTGGGTTAACCAGAGCCAACAAAAAAGATATAGAAGCAGCGGCAGAAGCATTACAATACGCAAAAAGACCCAGAATACATACGGGAATCGGGACTTCAGATTCTCATATCAAATATAAATTCAATTCTACCCGCGAGGATATTTTGGAACGTGCTGTACAGGCTGTAAAATATGCTAAAAGCTTTGTAGAAGATGTAGAATTTTATGCAGAAGATGCCGGCAGAACAGACAATGCGTATCTGGCGAAAGTGTGTGAAGAAGTTATAAAAGTCGGTGCTACGGTACTTAATATACCGGACACAACAGGATATTGTCTGCCGGAAGAATACGGAATGAAAATAAAATACCTCAAAGAAAACGTAAAAGGAATTGAGAACGCTGTTATTTCATGCCATTGCCACAATGATCTGGGATTGGCAACGGCAAACTCTATTGCAGGGATTACCAACGGTGCCAGACAGATTGAATGTACGATTAACGGACTAGGGGAGAGAGCAGGAAACACGGCATTAGAAGAAGTGGTGATGATCCTGAAACAGCATAAAAATTTAAATCTGCATACTAATGTGAATTCCAGGATGCTGAACGAAATGAGCACCCTTGTTTCTGATTTGATGGGGATGCCGGTACAGCCTAATAAAGCAATTGTGGGGGCGAATGCTTTTTCCCACAGCTCGGGAATTCATCAGGATGGCGTGATCAAAAACAGAGCAACGTATGAAATTATTGATCCTGAAGAAGTAGGTGTCAACGAATCATCGATTGTTCTTACCGCAAGAAGCGGGCGTTCTGCACTGGCATACCGCTTTAAAAATATAGGATTTGATATCACTAAAAATGAACTTGATTTTCTGTATCAGGAATTTTTAAAAATCGCGGATATCAAAAAAGAAATCGATAATAATGACCTGCATCTGATCATGAAGTCATTCAACCTTAAAATTGGGTAGAAATTTAACAGGAAAGTATATAATGAACAACAATAAAACACTTTTTGATAAAGTCTGGGATGCCCATGTGGTGGAAGTTATTCCGGATGGGCCACAGATCATTTATATTGATAAACATTTGATCCACGAGGTAACGAGTCCGCAGGCTTTTGCAGAATTGGAATCAAGGAATTTGGAGATATTCAGACCCAAGCAAATTGTCGCTACGGCAGATCATAACGTTCCTACCTTACACCAGGAACTTCCTATCCGGGATGAATCATCGAGAAACCAGGTTGAACAGCTTGCAGAAAACTGTAGAAATAAAAATATTGAATTGTACGGATTAGGCCACCCATATCAAGGGATTGTACACATCATTGCCCCGGAATTAGGCATCACACAACCCGGAATGAGTATCGTCTGCGGAGACAGCCATACTTCCACACACGGTGCTTTTGGAGCTATAGCTTTTGGAATAGGAACGAGCCAGGTAGCACAGGTTTTTGCAAGCCAATGTTTGTTGCTTAATAAACCGAAATCCATGAGAATTACGGTAAATGGGAAGTTAAATGAAAATGTACAGCCCAAAGACGTGATTCTTTATATCATTTCCAAAATCGGAACAGACGGCGGAACCGGATATTTCTGTGAATATGCAGGAAATGTATTTGAAGAAATGTCGATGGAAGGAAGAATGACGATCTGCAATATGAGTATTGAAATGGGAGCACGAGGAGGAATGATTGCTCCGGATGAAATCACATTTGAATATGTCAAAGGAAAGGTTTTTGCCCCTAAAGAAAAAGAATGGGAGAAAAAATTAGCCTATTGGAAGACGCTGAAAACGGACGATAATGCTGTATTTGATAAAGAACTTTCTTTTGATGCTACTGATATACAACCGATGATCACCTATGGAACCAATCCTGGAATGGGTATTCCCATCAACAGTGTTATTCCGGATCCTCGAAATGAATCTGAAGAGAAAGCTTTACAATATATGGGGCTGAAAGCAGGTCAGTCGGCTTCCGATATTAGGGTAAACTATGTATTCATAGGAAGCTGTACGAATGCAAGAATTGAAGATTTCCGGTCAACAGCCCGTTATATTAAAGGAAAAAGTAAGTCTGAAAAAGTAAATGCGCTGATTGTTCCAGGTTCTCAAAGTGTAGTAAAACAGATGTATGAAGAAGGACTTGATAAGATTTTTAATGATGCCGGTTTTCAGATCAGGCAACCCGGATGTTCAGCATGCCTGGCGATGAATGATGATAAGATTCCTGAAGGAGAATATTGTGTTTCCACCTCAAACAGAAATTTTGAAGGGAGACAGGGACAAGGAGCGAGAACGATTCTTGCCAGTCCGCTTACGGCAGCTAAAGCAGCAATAGAAGGGAGAATATCAGCCTTTGAAAGTTTAAACTAACCGATTGATAAAGTAAAAATGCAGAAATTAATCAACATACAGTCACGGGCGGTCCCGTTGCCCGCAGAAAATATAGATACCGACCAGATTATTCCGGCAAGGTTTCTCAAAAGTATTGATAAAAAAGGCTTCGGAAAACATCTCTTTTGTGACTGGAGATATAACGTTCATACCCATGAACCCAATCCGGGGTTTGTATTAAATGACAACCGGTATAAGGGCGAAATATTGGTAGCCGGAAATAACTTCGGATGCGGAAGCAGCCGCGAACATGCAGCCTGGGCGCTGGCAGATTATGGTTTTAAAGTAATCATATCAAGCTATTTTGCTGATATTTTTAAAGGAAATGCTCTCAATAACGGGCTTCTTCCGGTGAAAGTCTCCGAAGAATTTTTAAAAGAAATTCTCAATGAGATTACCGAAAACCCCGAACATGAAATTGCAGTTGATGTAGAAAAGCAAACGATAAGTTTCAAGGATAAAACAGAATATTTTGAACTTGATCCCTATAAAAAAATATGTCTCATGAACGGCTATGATGATATTGATTTTTTAATCAGTAAGAAACAGGCGATACAACAATTCGAACTAGAAACACAAAAAATGTATGAATACTAATTATTTTAAAATAGCCGTTCTTCCCGGAGACGGAATTGGGCCGGAAGTTATTGCGGAAAGCATCAAAACCCTTAATGCAATCGCTGAAGTTTTTCAATACAAATTTCAGTTTACCTATGGATTAATGGGTGCTGAAGCTATTTTTCAAACCGGAAATCCGCTTCCCGACGAAACTTTGGATTTGTGCAGGGATTCTGATGCGGTGCTTTTCGGAGCCATTGGTGATCCTTCGTTCGATAACAATCCGGATGCAAAAGTAAGACCTGAGCAGGGACTTTTAAAACTTCGTAAAGAACTTGGACTTTATGCGAACATCAGGCCTCTTACAACGTATTCTTCACTGATTGATAAAAGTCCGCTGAAAAGAGAAATCATCGAAGGAACGGACATTCAGATTTTCAGAGAACTGGTAAGCGGGATTTACTTTGGGGAAAAGTATACGGAACCGGAAGGAGCGTATGCCTACGATGTTTGCAGATACAGCGCAGAAGATATTATTCCCATTGTACATATGGCTTTTCAGGAGGCGGGGAAAAGAAGAAAAAAACTGACGCTTATTGATAAGGCTAATGTGTTGGAAACATCAAGATTATGGAGAAAGATCTGTCAGGAAATTGCACCGGAATATCCCGAAGTTCAACTCGATTACATGTTTGTAGACAATGCTGCCATGCAGCTGGTTCTTAATCCTAAACAATTCGATGTCATCGTTACCGAAAATATGTTTGGAGATATTATTTCTGATGAAGCAAGTGTTATTGGCGGGTCTATCGGTCTTCTTCCTTCTGCTTCCATTGGTGATAAAAATGCCTTGTTTGAGCCTATCCACGGTTCTTATCCTCAGGCAAAAGGAAAGGGCATTGCAAATCCTGTAGCGTCAATTCTGAGCGCTGCTATGATGCTGGATTATCTGAAATTAAGTGAGGCCGCAGACAGAATAAGAAAATCTGTAGAGTATGCTATTGAAAATAAGTATGTCACAGAAGATCTTAATACGAAACAGTCTTATTCTACGAATGAAGTGGGAAGTTTTATTGCAGATCATATCAAATATTCTGAAAAGTCATATTACAATCTGGAGAATATCAAGATTGGGAAATCAACTATAGTATAAGTTCATTTTAATTAATATATTAGAAAAAAGGTTCTGCCTCGTTTGAGACAGAACCTTTTGAAATTTATTCTTTCGTATTATCGGTTTTTCCTGATTTATTCTTAGAAGATTTTTGAACATCTTCCTTATCAATATCAGGTGGATTGCTTTTTTTAGATGAAGCAGGAATATTCTGAAAATCCTGATTTTGCTTTTTTGTTTCCGAATCGTTAGCCGGTTCAGTCTTTTTATTTTTTCCTTCTGAGTTCATAGCTTTATATTTTAAGAATCAAATCGATCTGGTGATCTGTATTTTCTTCTGTATATCATTCAAAGGCTTTGCCAAAACGAAATATAAATATGAATTTTATTGATTATTTACATAATTAGGTCAATTCCTGTTAATTGAAGTGTTGGATAACGAAAAACTTTTATCTTTTTAAAAGATTCAATGCTTTACATTCCTAAAATCCCCAGTTTTCCGGTTTCGTCTTCTATCTTGTAATTCAATGCTTTTGCCAGTACAAAAATGTTATTTAGATTTTCCATTAACTGTTTGTGTCCTTCATTTCTCAGTTGATTCTGATCGATGGACTTAATCGCAACATCTTTAGCTTTTTGCGTTACATTTTTAATGTCTTTCTCAGAAATTCTATTGAAAAATGAATCATCCATTGATTGAATTTCTACGCTTGGAGTGATTCTTATATCTGCATTGGGAAGTTCAGTAATAATCAGTTTTTTATTAACAGAATCAACCTTTATTTTCATTTGGTTAAGGTCATAAGAAACCTGCGCATTCGTTTTGGTATAGGTGATAATACTGTTGCTTGAAACTTCACTTCCAAGAACCTCATATCCCATTTTTGTTTTCTGCATGCTGGAGGTATTCTGCTCGATAACCACCATTTTATTCATCTTGGAAATTTGGTTGGTCAGAATGTAATAATCAGATTTTTCAGTCTTTCCTCCAAGATTAAAACATGATTTCAATCCCAAAAACAGGAACAATACAATGAGAGCTCCTGCAACAAATGATATAATTACTTTATAATTTTTCAAATCTATTTCTTAAAAATTTCTCTGATTACAGACGTGTCGTCCTTCTTTAAAATTTCCACAAGATCTCTTTCAATATAACCTGTGGTAGGCATTTCTATAATTCGACCAATTTCCTTGCCGTATCTTTGAACAATAATGGTGGGTACTTTTTGAATATTGTGAAGACTTTCCTCTCCGGAAGGAGATTCTTTCTTTCTGTTAACCGCAATAATCGTCAGCTTATTGTCAGGATATTTCAACTCCTCCAAAATTTTCATAAGTCTTGGAAAATCCCTGTGGCTGTCTTCACACCATGTTCCCATGAAAACCATGATAGAATAAGTGTTTATTTTTGCCTTTCTCAGCTCACTGATGGCTTTCTGGTCGATCGCATATTCATCATGTTCTTTCGTATACCAGTCGGCATAAGGTGCTTTAAGGAACTGTTCTTTCAGTTGATTACCCAAAAGCATTTTACCGTCATTTTGAGTTTCAACTTCACGGTTTACCACCACTTTTTGAGCGTTAAACTGCTGAACAGCCAACATCAAACTTGAAAGGGCAACCATATTGGTAATAAATTTTTTCATATTATTTCTCGATAATCGTTTTTAAATCAGCTGGAGAATAGTATTTGTTTTTCAGAACTTTATGGTCTGCTTGTCTATACACATTAAATTTCTCTCCGGATTTTTCATAAAAAGATTCTACTTCTTTTTCTTTATAAAATTCAACGGTTTCTTTTGCCTGATCTTCATTATCACATGCTTTCGACATATTGGAACGCTGAACTTCGTTGAATAGCTCTACAAATTTGCTGCCAAGTCCGAATTCAAGAACCGCACCGCTTAAAACATATTGTAAATCACAAAGAGCATCCGCAATTTCTACGATATTGTTATCTTCAATAGCTTGTTTCAATTCATTAAGTTCTTCCTGTAAAAGTTCTACTCTAAGAGCACATCTTTCAGGAGAAGGGATTTGTGGGGTTTCTAAAATAGGGGCTTTGAAAGTAGTATGGAATTCGGCTACTTGGTTCAGACTATCAATTTTATCCATGAATTTTTTATTTATGGCAAAGATAGAAAACGATTTGTAAATGATAAAATCTATGGGCTAAAATGTGTTACTGAAGGGGAATATGAAGAATATTTTCTGGTCATTCCTATATTTATTAGATATGATTCTCACGCAGATTTTGGAGATTGAGCAGATGATTGTGTTTGAAGGTATTAAAAGGATTTGCGCTATCTGCTTGATCTGCGAGCAATACTAATATTAATAAGAAAAATCCACAGCTGAAAACTGCGGATTTTTGGTTGAAAGTTTTGATGATATTCAATCAGTTATTCTAATTCTTCATATTTCCAGACCCCTGAAATTTCCAAAAGAGTTAATCCCGGCTGCTTTTCTCCATAACTAAATACACAAAAATAGTTCGAGCCGCAAGATGGGCAGCCGGTTCCAAAATATAAAGTGGGTAAATCATTAACCGTTAATTCTCCGAAATGCAGCATTCTGTTTGAAGTTTCTGTAACGATTTTATGTTGTAATAATTCGTTTTTAGATAGTACTTTGTCCTCATGATAAATCTGAAAGATGGGGAATCCGGACTCGTAAGGAACAATTTCAATGGTGTTTTGATAGCTGCAATCACAACAGGTAAATGTGGTTACAGCTGATGGGATAATCTCATCATTGCTGAAAATATTTTTTGCGAGAGAAGCTTTTTCACGAATGCCTATTTTTTTTGTTATTGAATACATCTTGATTTATTTATTACTGGATAACTGTACCTACTAAGCCATTGTATTTTCCACTAGGACTTTTTTTGATGGTGATTTTTACATATCCTTCCTGTGCTAATTTATTCCATGTTTTCTGATAGCCGGTCGCTATATCGATCGGAATTTTCCACATCGTTTGTTTACCGCCACCCACTTGATTAAACCAGGGAATTACATCTGCCGTTTGAGACTTGAAAGGTAATAAATTATTCAAAACATCGATTTCATAATAAAAATCATACGAAGCCTCAGGTTGATTTAATGCTCTTTGTGCAAAAGTATACACGTACCCATTTAATATGGGACTTGTAAAACTCCCTCCCAAATTAGGAATTCCGGTTCCGTCGTAATTACCAATGGCTCCGCTGTATCGGTCAAATTTTTGTCCCGCCTGAAAAGAAACATCATCCACTATGTTATATCCGCCATTGGCAGGTGGCCATCCGCCATTAAGATTATTAGCTTTAAAGAGTGCTTCCAGATTACTCCATTTCCCTTGTTTATATAAATCAAAAGCCTGGTTTCTGATTGTTGGGCTTACGGTTCCGGCAGGGTCATACGTTAAGGCAAATTCATCCGCATTTTTATAAAATACATGCGTGATGGGCCCGGTAGTTTCAATGATCTCTTCATCCCTGTCTGAGCTACAACCAATTGAAAAAGTAGCAATCGTTAAAAAAAAGAAGTACTTAAATAAATGTTTCATATATAAAATTTTAATTATGTAAAAAATAAGTAGAGGTAATCTGGATATCACTATAGGATATCTGCTGAAGAATAGTCCTCTTCCAGTCATCTTGTGACTTCCGGTCTTTTACATAAAAAAATGTTTGGAGATACTGATCATCTGTAACCAATCGTAAAAACGATCTCAGAACTACCCTCTAATAATAAGTTGGGTAAAACAGTACAATAATAGAATGATTTCGAACGATAAATTTAAATCAAAAAATCAAATAATGTATATTTTTTTAAAATAAAATATTATATGTAAATTAATTACAACCATAAGTGTCTTTTTAACAATATATTATACGTTAAAATTATAATGAATTAAGTTATTGGCAATAAAAAGGTTGACGCGTACTTTTAATTAAAGATATGGATCTAAGACTTACAATAAAAAAGGCTGCCCAATCAGGCAGCCTTCCAAGTGTTTGCTCGGTTATTAGTTCTTAATGAATCTCTTACCGTTTTCTCCAATTTGGATCATATAAGCTCCTTTTATAAGGTGACTTACATTAACGGTTCCTCTTTCAAGTTTTCCTGAGTTAATTAGTTTTCCACCCATATCGAAGATTTTATAATCTTCAGATGACGTATTTGAAATAGATAAAATATCTCTTACCGGGTTCGGATATAACTTAATATCCTTATTTAGATCAGCTGTAGTCAACAGATCATTTCTTCCTGAAGAAACGACATTTACAGTATAGTCTTCAACCTGTCCGTACGTAATAGAGCCGCAAGGTGTTGTTGGAGTCGTGCTGTATCTCATGATCACCCTCATTCTTGTTGATCCTAAAGAAGCTGTAGACGGAATAGTAACACTTCCGGTAACCGGAGTCGTCGTAGATCCCGCTTTAGACCAAACAAGCTCTCCGCTGTCTGTAAAACTTCCGTTTTGGTTGTAATCAATGTAAACCGCATAGGCTTCACTGTATACGGTAGAAGTCCAGGTAGGAGTTACAGAAAGGGTGTAAGCACTTCCTCGGGTCACATTAGTAGAAACAGAAGTGAAGTCTTCATATCCTGCAGTTCCTGTAGAGGTGTTATTAATAGTACCGAATTTAACATTTCCAATTCTTTCATCTGCTGTATTGGATGAAGAAGCGGAACAGTAGGTAATAGTGCTTCCTGCAAGAGTAGTTACACTTACTGAATTACTGGAAACAGAAGCGTTTCCTGCTGCATCTTTTGCTTTAATGGTAAAAGTATAAGTCGTTGAAGGGCTTAAACCTGCTACGGTATACGCTGCAGACGCAGTAGAACCAATCAGGGAAGTACCTTGATAAACATCGTATCCTGTAACTCCTATATTGTCTGTTGCTCCGCTCCAGGAAAGATTCGTGGTTGAAGAAGTCGTTCCCGATGCAGCCAGAACAGGAGCGGTAGGCGCTACGGTATCTGTTGTGCCTGAACCTGCATTTACAGTAATGTTTGCATTGTTCACATCAAAAAATATGTGGTTGGAACCTTTTACCATTAATCTTCCGGTAGTGGTAGAAGAATTTGGAATGGTAACAGCCTGAGTTCCGTCATTTGGAGTTCCGGCCAGTAGAGTAGTCCATGTATTTCCGTTATCGGTTGACCAAAGAATATCTACATTGGCAGCATTCACGCCATTGGCTGTTGTACCTGCAACACTCCATGTTACAGTCTGTGAAGTTCCACCTGTGTAAGTTGTTGCTGAATTTTGTGAAGTAATACTGAAAGGTCCCGCAGTTCCATTAACAGTGATCACAGCATCATCGGAGTTATTAGCAGATCCACCAGCTCTGTTGTCGCGAACTGTGAATCTGAAATTCAGCGTTCTGGCTACAGAAGGAAGGGCTTCAACCGTGATTTCCGAACCGGCTGTTGTGGTCGCTCCTGTTAAAACAGAAGTCATTCTTGGAAAATATCGGGTCGGAGAGGTTGTGGGAGTCCACGATCTGAAAGTAGGACCTGTAGTTTTTGTTGCAGTTGCTGCGGAACTGGCTCCCGTTTGAGAAGATGAAGCATTATCCATCTGTTCCCAGATATAAGTCAATGAGTCACCGTTCGCATCTGTTCCGGTTCCTGTCAACATGAATGGAGTTCCTTTAGGAATAGTATAGTCTAACCCTGCGCCTGCCGTCGGAATTGAATTTCCGGTGGAAGTGTTTACAGAACATGTTTTAGCTTTAATATTATTGGTGATTTGCTGGATGCTTATCGCATGGAAGAAAGCATCGGAATGGGGTTGAATATCCTGAGCTGTAATTCCTGCATAGCCCATAATGGTTGACCCGGAGCCCGGTTCCATATTAGCACCTGTTCCTTCGTTATTCATTGAGAAGGTATGGTTTCCTCCAAACTGGTGGCCCATTTCGTGGGCAACGTAATCAATATCGAAATTATCTCCTGAAGGAATAGCGTCAGCAGGTGAAGTATAACCGCTTCCTTTTGATCCATTCGTACAGATACAACCGATACATCCGGCATTTCCGCCACCTCCTGAAGCGCCAAACAAGTGTCCGATATCATAATTGGCTTCACCGATAACAGAAGTTAAGGTTGATTGAAGCTGAGAATTCCAGCTGCTCATTCCTGAAGCTGCCGAATAGGGATCCGTAGAAGCATTGGTGTAAATTACAGCATCATTATTGGCAATTAATACCATTCTGGCTGCAAAATCTTTTTCAAAAACTCCGTTAACACGGGTCATGGTGTTATTCATTGCTGCTAAAGCATTTGCTTTTGTTCCTCCGAAATAAGTAGTGTATTCTCCTGTAGAGGATAGTGCCAGTCTGAAGGTTCTTAATTGGGCATCATCTGCATTAGGTCTTGCAGTAAGGTTCATACCGGCAGTTCCTTTTTGGGCTACGTCAATTACCTTACATTCGAATTTATTAAGGTCATCTTTTTTATCAGACTTTTTATAAACAACGTAGGCGGACAAATCCTTTGTGTAAGGTTCAATAAAAACCGCAGATTTGTCGCCGTAAATTTCCATGGAAGACAGGCCGAGTGGTGAAATACTGAAGTATACGGTAGAGTTTGAATCGCCCAGGCCTTCACCTACATAAGATTTGATATCAGGATATCTTGCGGCAAGCTCAGGAGCGAAATTTGAATTCTCTCTGACTTTGAAATTTTCCATTTTTCCTTCAGAATTCGGAAAAGAAATGATAGTCTCTGATTTTTGTCCTGCTGCAACTCTCTTGGGAGCTTTTGCAAGTGCGCTTTTCAACCCATTAAAATCAAGGCTGAAGATCTTTGGATTGTTGATGTTGGTCTTATTCTCAAAAATCTCTGATGGTGTTCTTTTTGAGCTTTCAGTCCAAAGTCGGTCGGTCTGCGCGAATGAAATGCCTGAGATAAGAAGCATTCCAATCATGGATAACTGTTTTTTCATATAAAATTTATTTTGATTGTGGTATATCAAAGCTAATAAAAAATATATTACGAAAAACAAAATTTTTTAAGAAAATTTTAGACTTCATCCGTAAAATATTATGCTATACATTGAATATAATTAAAAAGTCTTTGTCTCTTAAAAAGAAAATAGCACACGCAAAATACGTGTGCTACTTGATTATTAACAAAATAATTCTAAATTACATTTTGTCGTCGGCGGTCGGTCCGTATAAGCCGGGAACTTTATTTCCGGTAGATCTTAAATACACAACCAATTCACCTCGGTGATGGTATAAGTGGTTAAACAAAAAACCACGGATTACCTGAATCTTTTGAGTAGGAGGGAATAGAACGTTTCCGTTCATTTCCATTTTCCATTCATTGAAATAAGTACCCTCATCAGAATTTTCTAAAACCTCCTTGGCTTTGGCAACATTCTCTTCAAATTTAGCAACAATATTTTCAGCTTTAGAAATATCACCTTTATCGTACTGATAAGATCCCATATCAAAAACATCTTTATTGAATGTGTCTGTATACCAATTGTATACTTCTGCAATATGGGAGGCAAGCTGGCCGGTTGTCCAGTTTTTCTCAGAAGGTTTCCATTCTAAAGCAGTATCGGGAATTGCTTTTAAAATTTTTCTGGTGTTTTCCGCTTCATGCAGAAATTCACCTAAAAGGGCTTTTTTAATCATTTATTTGGTTTTTAAAAAAAAATTATCTTGTAATATCTCTTCCTATAACAAGTCTTTGGATTTCAGAAGTTCCTTCACCAATAGTACACAGTTTAGAATCTCTGTAGAATTTCTCAACAGGGAAATCTTTGGTATATCCGTAACCTCCGAAAATCTGTACTGCATTATTAGAAATTCTCACACAAGCTTCAGAAGCATATAATTTTGCCATTGCTCCTTCTTTTGTCATTTTTTGTTTAGCATTTTTCAATGTTGAAGCTCTCTGAATAAGAAGTTCTGCAGCATCAATTTCTGTTGCCATATCTGCAAGCATGAAATTCACGGCTTGAAATTCTGAAATAGGCTTTCCAAACTGGTGTCTTTCTTTAGCATATTTTAAAGCAGCTTTGTAAGCTCCTCTTGCCGTTCCTAAACTTAAAGCTGCAATAGAAATTCGGCCGCCATCCAAAATTTTCATGGCTTGCTTAAATCCTTCTCCAACTTCTCCTAAACGGTGTGAATCCGGAACGCGAACACTGTCAAAAATAAGCTCTGCAGTTTCTGAAGCACGCATTCCTAATTTATTTTCTTTTTTACCTGAAGAAAAACCAGGCATTCCTTTTTCCAATACGAAAGCAGTAGAATTGTTTTTTGCTCCAATTTCTCCTGTTCTTGTCATTACCACAGCAATATCTCCTGAAATAGCATGGGTGATAAAGTTTTTGGCACCGCTGATTATCCATTCGTCACCATCTCTCACTGCAGTCGTAGACATCCCTCCGGAATCTGAACCTGTATTGTGTTCTGTTAATCCCCAGGCTCCGATTACTTTTCCGGTTGCCAACTGTGGAAGCCACTTGTTTCTCTGATCTTCATTTCCGAATTCATAAATATGATTGGTGCAAAGTGAGTTGTGTGCTGCTACAGAAAGTCCAATAGAAGGATCTACCTGAGAAATTTCGTCCAGAATGGCAACATATTCATGATAGCCTAGACCTGAACCTCCATATTGTTCCGGAACAACAACACCCATAAAACCCATTTCTCCTAACTGGTGAAATAAATCTTTTGGGAAAGTCTGGCTTTCGTCCCATTCCATAATGTTCGGTCTGATATTTTTCTCAGCAAACTCTCTTGCTGTTTCAGCGATCATTTTAATGTTGTCAATAGTCTCTGTATTCATATAGATAATAGTTAATTGCCAAAGATAACCAAATTGACGGAAAGCCAAAAAAATTATTTCACACATAGCGTCATATCCTTAATAATTTAAATATCAGTTTCTTATATTTTGCTATTTAATGTTTTGTTAATAAACTTTTTGCAGTTTTGGTTATTTTAATTTACTATTTTAGCTTCCCAATTTTTAAAGAATGAAAAAAATTCTACTTCCTATTATTTTATTTTCGTCATTTTTTTCCGCGCAGGCTCCTGCAGGATACTATGATGGAACAGCTGGATTAACCGGATATGCCCTGAAAGCAAAAATTCATACGATTATTGCACAAAATACAATCAGCTGGCATTATGGAGACCTTCCTAATTATTATAACCAAACTGATCTGGATAAATATTATGACCACGATGCCACCAATACGACCTATTTATTAGATCTTTATTCGGAAATTCCGTCAGGTCCGGATGCTTATGAGTACATATCAACACAGTTGATTTCCGGTGCCGGTGCAGAAGGATTAGGGTATAACAGAGAGCACATGATGCCACAAAGTACTTTTAGTACGAGCTCTAGTGTGAGTGATTATCCTATGTATTCTGATTTGAATTTTCTGATTCCTGTAGATGCACGAATCAATCAGTTAAGAAATAATTATCCTTATGGAGTTGGAGGAAATACCAATTTTTATGTTTTTACCAACGGATCACGGATAAGCAACGGATCAATTCCCAATTATCCTTATGTAGGAAGGGTTTATGAACCTATTAATGAGTTTAAAGGGGATATTGCCCGTACGTTATTATATTTTGCGGTACGATATGAAGGGAAATTAGGTTCATTCAATACCGCCTACACAACTTCCGCAAATATAACTCCTGCTACCGATCAATGTCCGCTTGATGGCACAGAAGAAAGAGCTATCGATTTACCTTATATTGAAATGCTGAAACAGTGGAGCGCTCTAGATCCCGTTTCTCAGCGAGAAATCGACAGGAACAATGCTGTCTATGCTATTCAAAAAAATAGAAATCCTTTTATTGATCATCCGGAATGGGTGAATATAGTCTGGTCCGAAACACCGGATGGTATTGCTCCATTGGCTCCGACTTCATTAACATCAACTCAGCAGAATGCTAATTTCGTAACACTTAACTGGGGTGCTACTTCGGATACGGATATATTAGGATACAGAATCTATATGAATGGTTCCGCAACACCGGTTGCTACCACTAAAAATACATCTATAAGCATCGATCATCTGGATCCGTCCACCACTTATACTTTTACTGTCAAAGCTTTTGATAAGGGATATTTAGAGTCACCTTTCAGTAATGTAGCTACTGCGGTTACTTTGCCTTCAGATTCTTATTCCAAAGATCTTATGATTGTAAAGTATATTGAGGGTTCAGGAAATAATAAAGCCCTGGAAATCGTTAATAAAACCGGTCATGAAGTTAATTTAAATAACTACAGGATCAATATTCACCTGAAAAATCCATCCACCGGAAACTTTTATAATGCAGATACTTATGAATTAGAAGGGAAGGTTGGAAATAATGAGAGTTTTGTTATCCTGAATCCCAATGCTACATTATCATGCTATTCTAATAGTCAGGCAAAATTTGTGACCGCTTCAGATCCTATGACCTTTACAGGAGAAAATTATGTTGAGCTGGCTTATAATAAAACTCTTACTGTAGATGCAATTGGGGTGAAATACACAAGTAACAGCAATGCAAATATTTCTCTGTACAGGAAAGCAGCCATCAACCAGCCAACAACTACATTCAACAGCAGCGAATGGGATTCTTATCCAATCAACTACTGTCTCAACTTAGGAAGCACGCTGTCTGCCTCTGATTGGGTTGCCGGAAATGAAGAATTTACAATATATCCGAATCCGGTAAATGAGAATATCTTTGTGAATGGTAAAACGGAGGGAATTAAAGATGCAAAAATCTTAGATTTCTCAGGAAGACTCATGTATTCCGAAAAAAATCCGTTTAAAAATAAGAAGAATATTTCTGTACAGAATATCAGTGCAGGAAATTATTTACTACAGCTGGACGGCAAGACATATCCGTTTATTAAAAAATAATTTCAACTACTTTTTTAAAAGACAGATGGTTGTATAAACCGTAAAAACCTTGTATTTAATGCATAATTGATATAAGCAGATTCACTAATAATTAATATCTATAAGTGTTTCTGCTTATATCTTTTATTTATAAGTAATTATGCTTATATTTGCAAAATGATAGCGGTCATTACCGGTGATATTATAAATTCGCAGCACGCAGACACTGAAGTTTGGATCACCAAACTAAAGAATCTCCTAGAATCCTGGGGGAGCTCACCCCTAACATGGGAAATTTACAGAGGAGACGAATTCCAGTTTAAATGTAATATTGATGTCGTTTTCTGGCGTTTTTTAGCCATAAAATCTCTTATAAGAAGTCAGGAAAATTTAGATGTAAGAATCGCCATAGGAATCGGTGAAGAAAATTTCTCCTCAGAGAAAATCACGGAATCCAATGGAACCGCTTATGTACATTCCGGACGATTACTGGATGAACTGAAAAGTGACGGACATACCGTTTCTATTAAAACTTCCAATGAATCTGTAGACCGGGATCTTAATATCCTACTGAAATGGTCTTCCAAAGACTTTGACAGCTGGACGATGGCTACTGCAGAAATCATTCATGAAATGATCATGAATAAGGACAACACTCAGGAAGATCTCGCAAAGAAATTTGCAATTTCTCAATCCTCAGTAAGTCAACGATTGAAACGGGCTAATTACGAGCTTATCATAGAAACTAATCAATATTTTAGAAAGAAAATTTCGGAACTGTAAAAATGATTTTCACTAAACTCATATTGGCTCACCTACTCGGAGATTTTGTTCTTCAGCCAGATTCATGGGTTGCAGATAAAGAAAACCGCAAGCTGAAAAGCAAGTATCTGTATTTTCACGTTATCATTCATACTGTTCTCAGCTTTATATTCCTTTGGGATTTGCAGCTTTGGTGGGTAGCTGTTTTGGTGGGAGTTTCCCATTTCATTATCGATGCCTGCAAGCTTATTTTCCAAAAGATAAAAACTAAAAAAAGATGGTTTTTAATAGACCAGCTTCTTCATATCCTGGTTATTGCAGGAGTTTCATTCTATTTTCAGGAATTTAATTTTGATTTTTTAGAAAATCAGAACTTCTTGAAAATACTTATAGCCGTCCTGTTTTTAACCACTCCGGCTTCAATTTTTATTAAAATTTTACTGTCTTCATGGACGCCGGTTCCGGAGACCAATAATACAATACAAACCGAATCTTTAGCAAGTGCAGGAAAATATATCGGAATTTTAGAACGTTTATTAGTCTTCACTTTTATTATGGTAAACCACTGGGAAGGAGTGGGGTTTATGGTCGCTGCAAAATCTGTTTTCAGATTCAGTGATCTGGCACAGGCCAAACAAAGAAAATTAACGGAGTATGTACTGATCGGCACGCTCTTAAGCTTTGGAATGGCTGTTTTGATTGGAATTTTAATTCAATAATATAAATCTAACTATAAAGACAATTTTAGAAAATGGAAAAGAAAGAAATGTTGTACGAAGGTAAAGCGAAACAAGTTTTTGCTACCGATAACCCTGATCAAGTAGTCGTACGTTTTAAAGACGATGCTACAGCATTTAATGCTCAAAAAAGAGGGCAGGTTGATTTGAAAGGCGAAATGAACAACGCGATCACGACCCTTATCTTTGAATACTTAAATGAAAAAGGGATCAAAACTCATTTCATTAAACAATTGGACGAGAGAGAGCAATTGGTAAAAAAAGTGTCTATTATTCCTTTAGAAATGGTGGTAAGAAACTATTCTGCAGGAAGTATGGCACAGAGACTAGGAGTAGAAGAAGGAATCAAATCTCCGGTAACGATTTTTGATATCTGCTACAAAAAAGATGAATTAGGAGATCCGCTTATCAATGATCATCATGCTGTGTTCTTAGGGGCTGCAACGTATGAAGAACTTGCTGAGATGTATAAACTGACAGCTGAGATCAACGAAATCCTGATCGATCTTTTTGATAAAATGAATATCATCCTTGTTGATTTCAAAATCGAATTGGGTAAAACTTCAGACGGTGAAATCATCCTAGCTGACGAAATTTCTCCTGATACCTGCAGACTGTGGGATAAGGATACAATGAAAAAATTAGATAAAGACCGTTTCCGTAGAGATTTGGGAGAGGTAACTGAAGCATATGTTGAGATCTACAACAGATTGAAGACATTGCTTGCTAAATAATTGAAGCTTAAAGCCAGAAGTTGGCAGCTGGAAGTCCGTAGAAATCAAAAGAAGTTTATCATACAGCTTCGGATTTCAGATTTCCAGCTTCCATCATTATAATTTAGAAAAAATAGAAATGAAAAGTTTAGACATTCATAAAAGTGAATATTTAAAACAATTTAAAGACCAGCCTTACGGAAGAAATCTCTTCAGAACGCAGGACGAAGAAAGACTGGATGCTCCCAATGAGGAATGCGGTATTTTCGGAATGTATTCTGATGATGATCTTGATACATTTTCTCTTTCGCAGTTCGGGCTTTTTGCTTTACAGCACAGAGGCCAGGAAGCATGTGGTATTTCTGTTTTGAAAAACGGAAAGATCAATAACCTGAAAGATGAAGGATTGGTTTTAGATGTTTATAAAGAAATCCAGGATCCGGAAGCTTTTATGGGAAATTCTGCAATTGGGCATACCCGTTATACCACTGCAGGAGACAAAAAAAAGTATAATTTTCAGCCGTTTTTTGCCAAAAATGAATATGATCAGATTATACTTTCTATTGCACATAACGGTAACCTTACCAATGCAAGAGAATTAAAAAATGAATTGGAAGCAGAAGGGGTCGTATTCAGAGCCACTTCGGATTCCGAGGTTATTTTAAGATTAATTCAAAAAAATCTTGACCTTGGATTGCGTGCTGCTATCAAAGCAACCATGGAAAAAATTGAAGGTGCTTATTCTGTGGTAGGAATGACGAGAAATAAATTCTTTGCATTCCGTGATTTCAATGGAATCCGTCCTTTAGTATTAGGAGCAGTCAATGAAAATACTTACGTTGTTGCTTCAGAATCTGTAGCATTAGATGCCGTAGGTGCTCAGTATGTAAGAGATATTTTACCGGGAGAAATCATTTATACCAATGAAAATGAGCCTGGAAAACTTAATTCTTACATGGTTAATGAAGAAAAAGGAAAACAAAGAATCTGTTCTTTTGAATATATTTACTTTGCAAGACCCGATTCTACATTAGAAAATATCAATGTTTACGAAATCAGAGAAAAATCTGGTGAGAAAATATGGGAGCAGGCGCCCGTAGATGCTGATATCGTGATTGGAGTTCCGGATTCCGGAGTTCCGGCTGCTATCGGTTTTTCAAAGGCTTCAGGAATACCTTTCCGTCCTGTTTTAATTAAAAACAGATACATCGGAAGAAGTTTCATCGTTCCTACACAGGAAATGAGAGAAAGGGTAGTGAACCTTAAGCTGAACCCGATCATCTCAGAGATTAAAGATAAAAGAGTAGTGATCATAGACGACTCTATCGTTCGTGGAACCACATCAAAGAGACTGGTAAAAATCTTAAAAGATGCAGGGGTAAAAGAGATTCATTTCAGAAGTGTTTCTCCGCCGATTATAGCACCTTGTTATCTGGGGATTGATACACCGTCAAAAGATGACCTGATCTCTGCAAATATGACTACTGAAGAGCTTAGAGATTATCTGGGAGTAGATTCTTTAGAATTTTTAAGTACAGAAAACTTAAAAGAAATCTTGGGATCTTCTAACCATTGTTTCGGATGCTTTACAGAAGAATATCCAGTAGAAAAAGGAGAAGAAATAGAACTATTCAATTAATCATTGAATTACCATAAAAAATGAAAAGGTCAGGTTTAATAATAAGCCTGACCTTTTCTATAGAAGTTAAAAAATTGGTTTTTAAAACTTATAATTTAAACCCAGTTGAAATACTCTGTGGTTTAATGGATCTGTACCTTCCGGCTTACTGTTTCTCATGTCAGTAAGACTGTTTACATATCTTGCATTGATTCCTAAATGCGGAGTGAAATCATATCCTAATCCTAGACCAAGACCCAGGTTGAATTTATTCACATCGTCCTTATTAAGGTCTTCAGAGTGAGATGATGTTTGGGTGGTAGTAACTCCTGCTGTAGTAGTAGAAATCGTTTGATCTCCTTTAGTTTTACCATCTAGGAAATAACTGAATTCAGGACCTGCTTCAATATAAAAATTACGGGTAGGTCTCATTTGAAGCATCAACGGAACTGAAACATAGTTCATCGTTATTTTATCCTCATTTTTCGTTTTTACATTGGTTGCTCCCGTTGTTACATCTGTAGACGAAAGAACACTTCTTGCTCCTAATTGGTTGTATAGTACCTCCGGTTGAATACTAAATTTTTCAGAAAGTGGAATATTAACAAACACCCCAGCATGAAATCCAATTTTTTGATTGTTAAGGCTTAATTCCTGCGAATTGAATGAAGCCGCATTTCCTCCTCCTTTAATACCAAATCTAATAGGTGGCTTTTCTTGTTTAAGTGGAGCCGCTGCTACTGTTTTTGTTTCCGTTTCTTGAGCAAATGCTAATGTGCCAACGACCATTGCTAGTCCTAGGAATAACTTATTCATAATTTCGTTTTTTAAATTTTACTATTTAATTTTTATCCGAATATTCATCCAGACAGGATTTATTTTGCAAATTTCTTGCCAAAGTCTCTAATCCTTGATTAATAGGCCTTTGTAAGCCTGTTTAGGGTTGAAGAAATGTTTGTATTCTTTTTAAATTTAAAAAGTATGAACAAAAAAACTGGATTTTAATTGAACTTTTAATGAATATAATTGAGTTTTATTGACAGATTTTTTTACTTGAAAAATATTCTAATTCTTATACAAAAAGAGCAGCCTTATTAATAAACCTGCTCATTATTACTATTTTTTTAATATGCTATTTAAATTTATAAGCTACACCAACCTGAAATGTATTATTTCTCACTGCATCTACAGTATTATGTTTATAGATGTCCGTTAATCCTGCTGTAAATCTTGCAGTAGCTCCAAAATTAGAAGTGAAGAAATAACCGGCTCCAATACCTATTCCCATATTGAATGTATTATAATAATCTTTAATGATTTTTCTGTTGCTGCTGCTTGAAATTATACTGATATTGTTTCCCGAAGTTGTTGTTTCAGTCCAGCTGTCTTCTGTTTTTCCTCCTAATAATAATCCGAATTCCGGACCTGCTTCTACATAAAGATTGGGAAGAATATTATATTGAAGTATAACAGGCAGCGATAAATATCCTAATGTCAGGGAACCGTTATTTTTCATTCTTACTACAGTGCCGGGAAGATCATAGCGGGTATCAATTTCTATTTTAGAACCTACCTGGTTATAGGAAAGTTCAGGCTGAAGACTGAATTTGCCGGCAATTGGGATATTTGCAAAATTCCTGCATTGAATCCTACTTTAGGTTTGTTGTCTTTGTAGTTATAGCTGTTAGTGATGGTTGAAACATTAAGACCTCCTTTTACTCCGAATGTTACAGGATTTGAAGATTTTGATGGTGTGTTTTGCTGTGCAGATACCAGAGAACATCCAATTAATGATGCTCCTAAGATTAATTTTTTCATAGTTATTGCTGATTATATGTTTAATTTGCCTTTTCCTGAGTGCAAATTTCTTACCGAAAACAGAGTTGTTGATATAAGTCATATCCCGTTTGGAAGACGCAATAACTGATGATATTGAATTGTGCTTGGTATTCAATCAATTAAATAGATAAACAAAAAAAGGCCAGCTTTAACAAGTAAAACTGGTCTTTCTATTGAATTTAAAATTTGTTACTGAATGTTGTAGTGCTTATTATTTGAATTTATAAGCTAATCCTACTTGGAATACGTTGTTTCTTACAGCATCTCCAGAATTATCTTTGTAGATATCTGTAACTCCAGCTGTATATCTAACAGTAAGTCCTAAGTTTTGAGTGAAATAATACCCTGCACCAATACCAATACCTAAGTTAAATGTATTGAAATCATCTTTGTTAAGAGATGCTGTTTGGCTAGAGTTGGTATTTCCGTTCGTAGAATTTTTAAATTTGTCTTTAGCACTTACCAAGAATCCGAATTCCGGACCTGCTTCTAAATAAAGGTTAGGAAGTGCGTTGTACTGGAACATTACCGGTACTGCGATATATCCTAAATTTCTAGAATAATCTGCTTTGTAGGTGTTTCCTCCTGCTGTAAGTTCTCTTGTTACTTTTGATCCCAGATCATTATAAATAACCTCTGGCTGTATACTAAAAGAACTTGCTATTGGAATGTTTGCAAAAACACCAGCGTTAAATCCGATTTTTGATTTTGAATCGCTTAAATCAGCTCCATTTGAAAGTGAAGAAACGTTCATTCCACCTTTTACCCCAAATGTAACTGGGTTTGAAGATGAAGTAGGTGTTGTTTGAGCGAATGCTAACGAACTTGCAGTTACTGCTAATCCTAAAATTAACTTTTTCATAACTTAATTTTTTTATTTTTTACTATTCTAATTCTAAATTTTACTACTGTCAATTTTCTGTTGACGCAGAGTATCTTTCAAATTGCTTGCCAAAAATAATTTTTATGATAAAAGTCAGTGTTAAATTAAATTGTTAAATAAATGATTTTGCTTGTAAAATACTGATTATCATTTTTTTATTTAATTAATTAAACGTTTGTTTAGAAACTTTATAAATAATTATTTCTCGAAAAAGCAGTTTTTCATAAAACTTTACTAAAAAACATACAGAATAAGATAATTTATTAACATTCATCGGCAGGGTTTTTATTTATGTTAATTGATAACGGAGTGAAGCATTAATACTCATTAATGATTATGTGTAAAATTGTAATACATGCCTCTGGCGGATATTCGGATGTTTTTTTACTACCTGCTCTAAAAAGTGTATTATTACATACTGGTACAATATGGAACATAAAAAACTAATACAATTTATTGCCGCAATTATAGGATTGGCTATGATTACGATGTTTATATCAATGTCGAATACGATATCATATCCTTTCAATATCTACTTAATGATTGGGATATGCGTTGTAATGCTTTTGCTGGTCACGAAGCTGATTTATGATGTTTTTACAGCAGATCCATCAGTGCCGGTGCATTACCAGGATCGTCCCGGGCGTAAAACATTCTTCATTTCACCTTACAGAAGCACGACTTTAAGTGTCGTCATGATTCTATTTCCCTTATTTTTCTTTTATCTTTTTGCTCAATTATTTCCTGTGTTTATAAAAGATATTCAAACTGAATTTGTCATTAAGGTTATTATCATAGCAGTATTCTCTGTTATTGTATTATGTGCAGCTTTCTATTGCTTATTGACAGGGATAAAACTCTTCATCCGCAGGAAAAAAATTGTACAGCTGATCATTGATGATGACAGTTTTGAGTTTTTCCCCATCTACGACTTTGGTTCTACAACCCGAAGTACCAATGCGGTATCTATGTTTTTTCGTAAAGAAATGAAGAAGGCTTATTTTACCGATCAGGTGAGAATAGAAATGGTAAAAGATAAATGGCAGGGAAATAAAATAAGAATGTATATGGAAGGAGTTGGGTTTTATCTTCCGTATCTTTATAATGATACGAATGAACTGGAAGAAGTATATCAGACGCTTCAGCAGCGTTTGCAAAAAGGCAAACAGTCTATAAATGATCAATTGCCCAAAAATAGGTAATGTAAAATCAACTTATTTTTAGGCAATTTTAAAATGTGTTTTGTGTTTGTAATGAAAACGTAGATTAAAAATCATTCAGTTTTCTGTAAAAATCCAACGCTTTCAAAATGTTTTTCTGGCTGCATTGATGATCGAATACACAAGAACCTATTCCTGAAAGCAGAGAAAAATTGATTTTACTTTCCGTATTTTTTTTATCGTTTAATAGCAGTGCTGAAATATCATCATCTTTAAAATCACTCACATCTAAATAAGGATAATACCGTTGAATATTTTCAATAATTATGGTTGAATCCTGCTCGGAAATAAGACCTTCAAGATAAGCCAGATGGGCTTCACAGATCATTCCCATCGCAACAGCCTCTCCATGAAGAATCGGATTTCCCTGCTCCAGACACAAACTTTCAACAGCGTGGCCGATGGTATGGCCGAAGTTTAATGTTTTTCTGATGTTCTTTTCATGAAAATCTTTTTCAACGACGTCCTGTTTAATATCCATAGATGTCTGAATGTGCGGGATAATGCTTTCTACATCCAGTTTATGGATCTGTATAAGGCTTTCCCAATGTTTTTTATCGGCAATCAGTCCGTGTTTCAGCATTTCTGCGAAACCGCTTCTTACTTCTTTAAAGGGAAGGGTATCTAAAAATTGAGGGTATATAAAAATCTGTTCCGGGAAGGTAAAAGTTCCTACCATATTTTTAAAATGCATCAGGTCAATCCCAGTTTTCCCGCCGATGGAAGCATCACACATCGATAAAAGGGTAGTGGGAATATTAATAAACTGTATTCCTCTTTTATAGGTAGACGCCACAAAACCGCCCATATCGGTAATAACACCGCCGCCAAGATTGATGATCAGGGCTTTTCTATCCGCCTGCATTTCCGTTAAAATTTCCCAAAGGTGATTGGCAGTCTGGATATTTTTCATTTCCTCACCAGCCTCAATCTCTAAAATTTCAAAACTCAAATCTGTCTCCAAATTGCCTAAAAGAACCGGCAGACAGTACTCATGAGTGTTTTCATCAACTAAAATAAAGATTTTGCTGAACGATTTTTCCTGCAAAAAATCATTTAATTGAGAGAAATTATCGTTTAATAATGTTATCATTTTTGGAATTTCTGTTACGTTAATTATAAAACTATATTGCAAAGTTATGATTCTTAATTTTTAACTCGTAACTAAATTACTATCTTTGCAGAAATTTTTTAGAATGAGCAGAGATAATAACAATTCAGAAAAGCCAAAAAGACCAAGAATTTCAACAAGAAAGAATTCTGATGATTCTCGTGCTTCAAGATCCGTAAATTCTTCAGGATCAAAACCTTTTAAGAAAACTTTTACAAAAGATAGCGGAAGAAGCTCCGAACATACTGGTTCCAATTCAAAGTTTGAGAAAAAGCCTTTCAAAAGAAGTGAAGGGAGTTTTGAGGGCAGAGATGAGGAGAAAAGTTCGAAGTTTGAGAAAAAACCTTATATCACCAGCAGAAATGAGGATAAAAAATCTTTCGGAAACTCTACTCCCAAGAGAGGTGGTAGTGCCAGAAGTCAGGACGCTAAAGCTAGAGATAAGTATGAAAGAGGCAGCCTGAAATATGGCCGCAGACCGTCAGGCGGAGATGATAAAAACGAAGACAAGGCAAGATCTTTTGTACAGAAGAGAAGGTTCAATAAAATTGAAAAAGATGTTCATAAAGATACCATCCGTCTAAATAAATACATTGCTAATTCAGGAATCTGCAGCAGAAGAGAGGCTGATGAGTTGATTACCCAAGGCCTGGTAGAGGTGAATGGTAAAGTAGTTACTGAAATGGGTTATCAGGTAGAAAAAACAGATAAAGTAGTTTTTGACGGACAAAGCATTACTCCGGAAAAACCTGTTTACGTTCTTTTGAACAAGCCTAAAGGATATATTTCTACGACTAAAGATGACAAAGCCAGAAAAACGGTAATGGATCTTGTGGCGAATGCTTCTCCATACCGTGTTTTCCCGGTAGGAAGATTAGACCGTTCTACAACAGGGGTTATTCTTTTGACCAATGACGGACACATGACGAAGAAATTAACGCATCCATCTTTCGAAGCAAAAAAAATCTATCATGTAACGTTGGACAAGAAATTAACGAATGAAGACATGAAGTTGATTTTGGAAGGAATCCGTTTGGATGAAGGAATTGCTACGGTAGATCAGATTTCATTCATCGAAGGGAAACCTAAAAATGAAGTAGGAATCGAGATCCACATTGGATGGAACCGTGTGATCAGAAGAATTTTCCAACGATTAGGATATGAGGTTGAGGCCTTAGACAGAGTAATGTTTGCAGGCATGACGAAAAAGAATATCAAACGTGGACACTGGAGAATCCTTACGGAGCTGGAAGTGAATAACCTGAAAATGCTTTAAAAGCTTATAGGAAAAGTAATAATTTTTAATTCTTACTTTGATTTTCAACAAAAAATAAAAAGCGTGGTAAAATATTTACCACGCTTTTTTGTATTGTAAACGGATGTTTCTATCCCAAAATAGTCACTCCTTTTTGTAGCATATCATAGATAGCATCTTTGCCGTTGTCAGGTTTTACATTCACTGCTTTTGTTCCGTTGAAATGCAGACATGTAATATAACCATTGCTTACTGCATCCAGACAGGTAAATTTCACACAATAATCCATGGCAAGACCTACCACTTCAAGCAATTGAATATCGTGGTATTTCAAGAAATCATCCAGACCGGTTTTCATGAAATGGTTATTGTCCTGAAAACCACTGTAGCTGTCAATTTCAGGGTTTTTCCCTTTTTGAATGATATGGGTTACTTTATCTCTGTTTAAATCTTTATGGAATTCTGCTCCAAAAGTTCCCTGAACGCAATGATCCGGCCACATAAACTGAGGAACACTGTTTAGAATGATGCTTTCTCCTACATTTCTTCCGTTGTTGCTTGCGAAGCTTTTATGGTTGGAAGGATGCCAGTCCTGAGTTAAAACAATCTGATCGTATTCATTTTCTTCCATCAGAAGATTAATATAAGGAATGATTTCATTAGACCCCGGAACAGCTAATGCTCCACCTTCACAAAAATCATTTTGTACATCTACTATTATTAATGCTTTTTTCATATTTAGATTTCTCGAATTTTAAATTTACAAAAAACTAATCTTCAAAAATTTGTCCAAAACTTAATTATCGGACAAATCGGCATTCTCTAAAACATTTTGTTATAAAGGTTTTTCAATCTAAAAAGAAAATAATTACAACCAGTATCAGGTTTCAGGTTATAAACCAACTGTCAATAGCTTATCTTTGCAGGAAATAAGTATTTTTATGTCATTTGAGTCGTTAGGATTATCACACAATATTATTCATTCTGTCAACAAATTAGGCTATCTGAAGCCATTTCCCATTCAGGAGCAGGCTATTCCTGTCATTATGCAGGGAAAGGATCTGATGGGAATTGCACAGACAGGTTCCGGAAAAACGGCTTGTTTTGTAATGCCTATTTTAGAAAAAATACAGCATACAGAAAGTAAAAAAGACCGTAATATTCAGGTGTTGATATTAGTTCCTACCCGTGAGTTAGCGATTCAGATTGATGAAGTGTTCAGGGCTTTTACGGAAAATTTAAAACGTGAAATCCGTACGATGGCTGTATATGGAGGCGTTTCTATCAACCCACAGATGAAAGGAATGTTTGGGGTAGAGATCCTGATCGCAACACCCGGACGTTTGTTGGATTTAATTGATCATAAGGCGTTGAGTATTTCAGGAATCCAGCATTTGGTGATTGATGAAGCTGATAAAATGTTTCAGCTAGGCTTTGAAGAAGAAATGAATAAGCTTTTTGCTATGATGCCTGTCATGAAGCAAACGACTTTATTCTCAGCAACGTTAAATGATAAGGTTGCCGAAATGAAAGAACGTTTATCCATTCATCCTACCATTATTGAAATTAAAAAAGAAGAAGTTGAGATCGATAATATTGAGCAGCTGGCTTATCATGTTTCTCCGGAAAACAAAGGTCCTTTTTTACGGTATTTAATCAAAGAAAAGAAGGTTGAAAAAGCCTTAATCTTTGTTTCATCTACCAAATCTGCAGATAGTTTAGTGGAAAAACTTAAAAAGAATAAAATTAAGGCAGTAGCCATTCACAGTCAGAAATCACAAGGTGCCCGTAGAAATAATTTAGAAGAATTTAAAGTCAACGGTGCCCAGATTTTGGTTGCTACAGACTTAATTGGCCGTGGTATTCACATCGAGTCTTTACCTTGCGTTATCAATTATGAATTGCCCCGTTCGCCTTTAGATTACATTCACCGTATTGGTAGAACAGGTCGTGCTAACGAAAAAGGGACTGCCATCAGTCTTTTAACAGATGATGAACTGCAGCATTTCAGAGTAATTCAAAAGAAGATGGGCAAGAAAGTGACTTTACAAAGAACAGAGGATATTAACCTTCACGGTTACTAGCATATAAATTTCAACAAAAAGCTTCGATGGTAACAACATTGAGGCTTTTTTTAGCCATAAATCTGTCGGTTAATTACACATTCCTGGCTTATAAATTATAATAGGGAAATTAACATTTTTTTCATTTTAGATTCTTGATTTTTTGATACATTTACAAGAACAAATAGTTAAATAATTGTCCAAAAAAGGAGTCACCGGACAAAAACGACAACTATACCATTTAAAACTGATATAATGACCAACTTAGACCAGAAAAGGTTTCCAATAGGCGAGTACCAACAGCCTGCAAACATCTGCGATATCAAGCTTGATGAATATATTAAAGTCATCAAAAACTTTCCGGAAAAGCTTAAAAACTTAATAGAGGACCTTTCTGATGATCAGTTGGATACCCCTTACAGAGAGGGAGGCTGGACGGTAAGACAGCTTGTCAATCATATTGCAGACAGCCATATCAACAGTTTTATTCGTCTTAAACTGGCCTTAACGGAAGATAACCCGACGATACGCCCTTATGATGAGGCCAAATGGGCGGAACTTCAAGACAGTGTAAATATGCCGATAAAACCTGCTATGAGAATGATCAAAGGAACACATCAGAGATGGGCTACGTTGCTTAAAAGCCTTACTAATAAACAGTTTGAGCGGACTTTTCATCATCCGGAACAAAACAAAGACTATGATTTAAGAAATTATCTTGCAATCTATGTTTGGCATTGCAACCATCATTTTGCGCACATAGAACATCTGAAGATCGAAAAGGGCTGGTGAAAAAAAGTCTGCATAACCGAGTTGATTTTGAGGAAATTCGGCAAAGAATTTCCTGCCTAACAGAAGATTCCCCTGCAAAATGGGGAAAAATGAAGGCTGCCCAAATGATGAAACATTGTAATCTTGTCCTTCAGGTACCACTGAAAAACATTGATCTTCCAAGTGTCAATGTCGTTTTTGAGGCAATAGGAATTATGGCTAAAATAGAAATGCAGCTATTTAATAATGGAATTCCCCGAAACATGCCTACTTTTCAAAAACTTATCGTTAATTTTGAATGTGATTTTGATGAAACCAAAAAAGAGCTCTTACAAACATTAGAGGCATATTGGAAAGCATTTGAACATAAAAATCTCCCGGACAGACACGAACTTTTTGGTGAAATGACAGAGAAAGACTGGGGATTTTTAGAATATAAACATCTGAATCACCATTTTAAACAGTTTAATATATGAGTTTTTTTGATAAAATATTTGGTGGAAAGGAAGAGCAATCGCAACAGAAATCTTTCTGGAAAAAAATACAGTCTGAGGAAGATTTAGCAGCTGCTATTGAAAAATCTCACACAGAACGGATTGCTATATTTAAGCATTCTACAAGCTGTTTTATCAGTAAAACGGTATTGAGGAATTTTGAAAAAGAATTGGAAAACAGCGATCAGCAGACAGCAGATTTATATTATCTGGATTTGCTGGCATACAGACCTATTTCAAATAAAATTGCTGAGGAATTCGGGATCAGACATGAAAGTCCTCAATTAATAGTAATTGAAAACGGAAAGGCGGTTAAAAACGCTTCACATCAGGACATCTCTATAAGCCAGCTTGCATAATGAAGAATATCAACAATTATTTAGCTCAGGTCTTAAATGTTCCCATTGAAAAGGTGAACATGTGCAGTCTGCATTATGAAGTAAAAAAAATTCCGAAAAATCAGTTTCTTTTACAGTATGGTGAAATCTGCAGATATATTTTTTTTGTAGAAAAAGGCCTTATAAAAATGTATTCCATTGATAAAAACGGAAAGGAGCATATTATTCAGTTTGCTCCTGAAAGCTGGCTGATCTCAGACCGAAGTAGTCTTTATTTCAATGAAAAATCCAATTATTATATAGAAGCAGTTGAAGATTCTGAGATTTTATTTTTACATCCTGATTTTTTCAACAAACTGGTTGAGCAGTTTCCCAACAGTATTGAACGAAGCGATATTCTGTTACAGAAGCATATAAGAAGTCTTCAGAACAGAATCAATTCTTTGCTTGGTGAAACCGCAGAAGAGCGGTACATGAAGTTCATCAAAATGTATCCTGATTTACTGCTTAGGGTGCCGCAATGGATGATCGCTTCTTATCTTGGTATTACTCCCGAAAGTCTTAGCCGTGTCAGAAAAGAACTGGCCAGAAAGAACTTTGTTCCGGATAAATAACCGTTATATTTTTTTAGCCATATTTCCGACCTGCTGGAGTTTAAGCCGGGTTTCTTCAGACCATGGGAGGCCTATACACAAACGCATACAGTTTTCAAACTGATCCTGGAGAGTAAACATCCTGCCTGGGGCAATGCTTATATTTTCCTTAATGGCCAGGTCATACAGTTTTCTGGTCTGGATATTTTTATCAAATTCAACCCAGAGAGAAAGTCCGCCCTGAGGCCGGCTGGTTTTTGTTCCTGCGGGAAAAGATTCGGCGATGGTCTGCACATAATTCTGATAATTACTCTGAAGCGTTTTCCGCAGCAGGTGAAGATGTTTTTCATACCTTCCTGTTTTCAGGAAATTGGCTACAGCCTCATTCACAATCGAAATAGAGGAAGTGGAGTGGAGGAGTTTAAGTTTCAGGATTTTATCTTTATATTTTCCGGGAGCAATCCATCCGACACGGTATCCCGGGGCTAATGTTTTTGATATGGAGCTACAATATAAAACGTTTCCTTCTTTATCAAAAGATTTACAGCATTTCGGACGATGGGATCCGAAATAAATATCTCCATAGACGTCATCTTCAATCAAAGGGATATTGTGTTCTGCCAGTAATCTTACCACTTCTTTTTTATTTTCATCGGACATACAGCTTCCCAGAGGGGTATTGAAATTGGGGATCAACAGGCAGATATCAATGATAGGAATTACTTTTTTCAGCGTTTCTATTTCAATTCCTGTTGAAGGATGTGTGGGCAGTTCCAGTACTTTAAGCCCTAAACCGGTTGCTAACTGTAAAATACCAGGATAACATGGACTTTCTATGGCAATGGTATCTCCTGGCTTCCCTAAGGCCATTAAACAGAAGGATAAAGCATTCATGCCGCCATTGGTGGTCACCAGATCGTTTTCATTAAAATTTCCACCCCATGATAATGATCTCAATGCGATCATTCTTCTTAATTTAAGATTACCCTGAAGTTCTTCGTATTCCGTTCCCCCTGCTTTTAATGCTCTTGTTGCGCTTACAATTTCTTTTTTAAGCTTAGCCAGTGGCAAAAGATCCCCGGATGGAATGGCAATAGAAAAAAGGGTAAGATCATTTTTACCCATATTTTCATATACGGTGCTGATCAGTTCATCAGGTTCATTATGATTAGCAATCAAAGAAGGACGGCTGGCTTCGGGCAGAGGTAAGGTAATCGCAAGAGAAGCACTGACAAAATACCCCGATTGCGGTTTTGAATCAATAAGCGATTGGGATTCCAGTTCCAGGAAAATACGTTTTGCCGTATTCATACTAATCTGGTGCTCTTTGCATAACGTTCTTACGGATGGAAGTTTATCACCGGATTTTAAAGCACCGCTTCTAATCTGTGCTGCAATCCCGTTAGCTATTTCTGTGTATAAAAATTCTTTACTCATAGTTCAACTGTGCTCATGCAAATATACAAAACTGATACTGTGTTTATCCGTTTATCCTTTCTAATTTTGCTTCAATAAATAAAATGTACATCAGATGATCACAGAAAAAATATCAAAAGAACAGGCTTTAAGCGGATGGATCAACGGTTTTATCGGCGTTTTACTGTTTAGCGGATCCATGCCGGCCACAAAATTAGCGGTAATGGATATGAGTCCCATTTTTGTAACGATTGCCCGTGCTGGAATTGCCGGTGTCCTTGCATTGGGTGTTTTATTGGTTTATAAAGAAAAGCGTCCGGCAAAACATCAGATATTTCCATTGATATTGGTGTCAATTGGATGTGTGATCGGGTTTCCGCTTCTTTCCGCATTGGCACTTCAGTATTTAACTTCGGCACATTCTATTGTATTTTTGGGAATGCTTCCTCTGGCAACAGCCATATTTGGAGTTTTCCGGGGTGGAGAAAGGCCACATCCTGTATTTTGGTTTTTCTCGATTGTGGGCAGTCTTTTAGTAATTGGGTATGCAATTGCTCAGGGAATTTCTGCATCGCCTATAGGAGATATTCTGATGCTGGTAGCCGTAATCTTATGTGGGATGGGGTATGCCGAAGGTGCTAAGCTTTCTAAAACATTAGGAGGATGGCAGGTAATTTCGTGGGCGCTGGTGCTGTCTTTACCGCTGATGATTCCATTATTCTTCATCTATTTTCCGGATAACATACAAGGCGTTACGGCGAACGGATGGTTTGGTTTGGCCTATATTTCTTTATTCAGTATGTTTATAGGATTTATATTCTGGTATAAAGGGCTGGCACAGGGCGGTATCACAACCGTGGGTCAGTTACAGCTTCTACAGCCGTTTTTCGGATTGGCGCTGGCTGCTTATTTTCTTCATGAGCAGGTGAGTATGGGAATGCTGGGAGTGACTGTCGGGGTTATTCTGTGTGTAGCAGGGACCAAAAAATTTGCTAAATAATATGTATTAATGCTGTTTTATACTTCAATGTATTTATTATAATCCATAACCTATCGTTATGGATTTTTTACTGATAATATTCATAGAGTAAAAAAATGGAATATTTTAAGATAATAATATGAATTATTTGTAAATATGTAATAAATAATTTCTTATTTCAGTGAGATTCAGACAAATAATCTTTAAATATTTAACTTATGTAATAAAATTAACTTTTTTTAACAATAAAATAAAAAAATCGGTTTAAGATTTGCTAGGGATAGTTCAATTCCAATTTTGTTTTTACTAGAATAATTGACTTAAAAACTTTAACCCAACATTAAAAAAGCAAATTATTATGGTTATTAATGAGAATATTTTACGCGCAGCGGGAGCTAGCATGATGAGCTACAGTCCCTCGGAATATATTTTCAGCGAAGGCGATGTACCCACTTATTACTACCAGATCATAAGTGGAGAAGTGAAGCTTAACAATTATAGTGAAGATGGAAAGGAATTTATTCAGAACATTCTGTCGGCCGGACAGAGCTGTGGAGAATCAATCCTTTTTATTGGCAAGCCTTATCCCATGAATGCAGAAGTTATTACCGAATGCCGGGTTCTGAGACTTCCTAAAGCGCAGTTTTTTGATTTATTGAATCAAACCCCACAACTGTTCCTGGAAATAAGTACTTTTCTGTCTCAGGGTCTGTACTATAAATTTATTATGATGCAGAATATTTCTTCTCAGAATCCTGCCACAAGGATCAGGGGGCTCATGGATTATCTTAAAAGTTTTCACGGAAGAAGTGATGCGCCGTATTCCTTCCTGATTCCTTTCACAAGAAAGCAGGTGGCAAGCCTTACAGGACTGTGTGTAGAGACGGCCATAAGAACGATAAAAGGAATGGAAAGAGATAAAATCGTTAAAATTAAAGATCGTAAAATTTTATATTAAAAAGCAAATTTGTATGATTAAAATCTAAAAAACACATTATTATGAAAACAATAAGCTGTATGAATATCGATGGAAGTCTTTTGCGGGCTTTCGGTGCCGAGGATAAATCATACAAAAAAGGAGAGTTAGTATACAGGGAAGATGATCATGCAATGTATTATTTTCAGATTGAAGAAGGAAAAGTAAAGCTTAACAATTATGATGAAAATGGAAAAGAATTCATTCATAATATATTAGCAAAGAATCAGAGTTTTGGAGATTCAATGCTTTTTTTGGAAAAGGCTTATCCAATGAATGCTGTTTGTCTGTTGCCGTCTGAAATCATCAGAGTGCCTAAAGACAACTTCCTCGAACTTCTGAAAGAACACCCGCATCTATCGGTATCCATGAATGCCTGCCTGTCACACAGGCTTTATTTCAAAGCGATTATGATTCAGAGTATGGCATCTCAAAGTCCGGTGTCAAGATTGAAAGGTCTTATGGATTATCTTAAGAGTTATCATGACGGAGAATGCGGGCAGGCCTTTAATGTGGAACTCACCAGGCAACAGATTGCCAGCCTTACCGGTCTGAGAGTAGAAACTGTTATCAGAGCATTGAAAAAAATGGAAAAAGAGAATATATTGTCTCTGGAGAGCAGAAAAATTCTGTATTAAAAGCGGCAGCTATGATCCTGATCATAAAAAAGTGAATTATAGAGTTGTATATTTGAGAAAGAACTCAGTATCAAAATAATAAATAAAAATAGAGTTCTTAAGGTAGAAAAATACCGGGATATATATTAAAAAACAATCGCAATAAATAATAAGTCATGTGGAGTTTCTCTATGTGGCTTATTTTAACCACTAACTCAACTCATGAAGGGTCAAAAAATAGTAAAAGCACTGAAGCATAAAAACTTCATCAGAGTGAATAACGAAGGCTCCTGGTTTGGAGAGGGTGCTACTATTTATGCGAAAGAGATCAAAGAAAATATTTTTCTGCTGTTTGTGATTTTGAAGGATATTCATATTGAAAATATTCAGGCACTGATTGCCCACTTTGATTGTTTCAGCAGCATAGGAACCAAAGAGCCGGAGCAGATTATGTTTTATCTCTCCATCAAGGATAAAGAAGACCTTCATTATTTTGAAAAATATTTAAAAATTTCTGACAATTAATACCTGAAAAACTATGATTTTTGAAAACGACACATTAAAATTCTGGAGTCTGCACGATAAAAATAATGTTATCGAGAATGAATCTTTGTTTCCGAGTGTTATTAATTCTTACGGAGTTACAGCATTTTTGATCAAGTCTCTGGAAAAAATAAAAAGCAATGCACAATGTGACATTATGAAGAACGTGATTGATACCTACATTCAGGAATATATTCTCCATATCCGTGAGTATCATAATGAAAGTGCTGTTATTGAATATGAAAAAGATTCAGCAATAGAGATTGACAATCCTTCTTTTACCCTGTATGCAAAAACAGCTTACTATAAAGTGTTGAAGGAAGAAGAATGTTTGAATAAACTACTGAGCACCTTAGGGGTTGAAAAGGAAGCTCTCGAATAAATTTCCCACACCACACCAAAATCACTTATTATTATGGAATTTCAAAAGAACCTATTAGAATATATCAGCCAGTCGCTCCTAACTACCAACGAAACCATTTCCATTGTAGAGAGCGTTACTTCAGGCTGTTTGCAGGTTGCGTTTTCACAAATGCCGGATGCCTCTTTATTTTATAAAGGAGGAATGACGGCCTATATGCTTGCTGAAAAGGTAAGACTTCTGAATGTTGATCAGGAAGAAGCCGAAGAATGCGATTGTGTTTCCGAAAATATAGCACAAACAATGGCACTGCAGGCCGCAAAATTATTCCAGTCCGACTGGTCTATAGCGACTACAGGATATTGTACGCCAACTAAGAAGTCTGATTATAAAATATTTGCTTACTTTTCTTTTTCATACAAAGGAGAGATTGTTCTGACAAAAAAACTGGAACTGCATCATAAAACTCAGGCCCTGAATGCTCAATTGTATTATACAGAATTTATTCTGGGCTGTTTTAAAAGTGAGATGAACCGTTTACTGATCTTACAATAGTTTTTTATGGGCGGATTAAGATTAAAAGACAAGTCGGTTCTTATTACAGGAGCAGACAGTGGTATCGGGAAGGCAGTAGCCTTGCTTTTTGCACAGGAAGGTGCTGATATTGCAGTTATTTATCACACCAGTAAAGAAGATGCCAAAAAGACTAAATCAGAAATTGAAGCACTGGGAAGAAAATGTATGATTTTCCAGGGAGACATTAATGATTATGAATTTTGCCAGAAAACAGTTGATGAAATGATCCAGGCCTTTGGTGGTATTGATATTCTGATCAACAATGCAGGAGTCCAGTTTCCTTCAGACAATATCGAAAATTTACAAGAATCCAATATCAGAAAAACATTTGATTCTAATATTGTGGGCATGATTTTATTGACTAAGGTGGTTTTTCCGCATTTAAAAGAGGGAAGCAGCATTGTAAATACAACTTCTGCGGCAGCTTATCAGGGACATGCCGAACTGCTTGATTATTCGGCTACCAAAGGAGCAATTGTCTCTTTTACCCGTTCTCTGGCGCTGCAGGCAAAACCAAAAGGAATCCGTATCAATGCGGTGGCTCCGGGACCCGTTGCTACACCGCTTACCAAAGCCACATTTGGTGAAGAAGAGGAAAATACCCATCAACCGCCTTTCGAACGCAATGCAAGTCCGGAAGAAATTGCAGCAAGTTTCCTGTTCCTGGCCAGTAATGATGCTGCACAGATCACGGGTCAGGTCATTCATCCAAACGGCGGACTGATTGTTAACGGATAAATAATTAATTTTCAATAAAAAAACAGCAGTAATAATCTCATTTAATGCTTTCTGGCCTGTGGTTTCGACTTCATGATTGCAAAATAGGAGGCGGTAAAAGCAGATAAGCTTTGGTAGCCGACCTTATACGCTACCTCACTTAAAGTAAACCGTCTGGTATCCAGCAGTTCAATGCTTTTTAAAATTCTTGTCAGCTGAAGATATTTCTGAAGCGTAATTCCTGTTTCTTTTTTGAATGTTCTCTGAAGGCTTCTTACCGACATTTGTGTTTTTTCTGCAAGAAGATCCATATCCAGATTATATTTAAAATTTGAATTGATATAAGTACACACAGGAATCAGCCGGATATCGGCGGGTACAGGGATTTCCAAATGGCTGCCTTCATTGCAGAAATTGGGAAGACTTTTTAAGATTGCTTTAAAAAAGATATCCTGTTCTTCATTATTGGTCAGTAATTTATTCCATTTTGAAGCATACAAGAGCATTTCTTTTAAAACCGGAGGAACAGCAAAAACATGCACCTGCTGATAAAAAGGTTCCTGGAAGACTGTAGAAAACAAAAATACCATCAGATTGACTGTAGTTGCTTCGGAGGTTATCCGGTGCGCTTTTCCGGAGGGAATCCAGATCACATGATGCTGGGGAACCAGATAAATCCGGCGGTCAATGTGAAAATACTGATATCCTTCTTCTACATAAGTTAACTGCGAACGTGCATGAGTGTGCTCATGATCATCATGTTTCCAGTTGTGCTCACACCATACATAAGCTTCTTTTTCAATAGAATCAATGAAAAGGCTGTCATTCTGCTTGGTTAATCCGCATTTCTCCATGTCGTTCTGTATATTATTTTTGGCAAATTTAATAAAAACGACAATACTATTTTTGTATCTATATTTATATCCTATTCAGAATGAAAAAATTAAGTTCACTTTTTGTATTTATTTTATTATTAAAAATCAACGCTATTATGGCACAAGACAATAAAGCGCATGTATTGGTTCTGATCCATTCGGATAACGGAGGAACCTATGAACTGGCAAAAGAAATGGCCGCAGGGATTGAAAGCAGCAACCATGCATCAGCCGTTATTAAACAAGTGAAAGAATCTTCTAACCAAAAATTAAAGAACATTCCAGTAGCTACTGTAGATGAATTAGCATCTTATGACGGAATTGCTTTTGGTTCGCCCGTATACTTTGGAAATATCAGCACGGGAATGAGCGAATTTTTATCTAAAACAGTGAATTTGTGGACCACACACTCACTCGAAGGAATGCCGGCAACGGTTTTTATGTCTGCAGGAAGCGGGGCAGGTAAAGAGCTGGCATTGCAGTCGTTCTGGAACAGTCTGGCTGTTCATGGGATGGTATTGGTTTCCAACGGGATCCGCGGTACTGAAACGATGAACAAAGCTATTCCACAAGGAAATTCAGTGTTAGGAATTACCAGCATGGCTTCTTTAAAAGATGTTGAAAGACCTACGAAAGACGAACGCCTTCTGGCTCAGCTTCAGGGAAGGAATTTTGCAAAAGTGGCGGTGGCACTGAAAGGAACATTCAGTAAAAAAGAAACAATAGCGATAGAAAAACCTCTGGATTTCAAGGCGATGCTGCAGCAAAAGAATATTGTCCTGCCTCAGGTTCCTAAGCCTGCAGGGAATTACAAACCTTTTGTAAGATCCGGAAATTTAATCTTTATCAATCAGGTTGCTTTAAAAGACGGGAAAATCTTAAATCCCGGTAAACTGGGAGTAGATGTTAATGAACAGCAGGTAAAAGAGGCTACAAAAGCTACCATGCTTAATGTATTGTCTGTTCTAAATGAAGCGGTTGGCGGAGATCTCAGCAAAGTAAAACAATGTGTACAGCTGACAGGTATTTTCAATACTAAAGATGATTATACCAAACATGCCGATTTAATGAATGTAGCTTCAGACCTTACTGTAGAGGTGTTTGGAGAAAAAGGAAAACATGCAAGAGCTACACTGGGAGCATCATCTATTCCTGTGAATTCTTCTGTGGAAATACAGGCTGTTTTCGAAGTGGAGTAGATCACATTGTACTGCACACAGATTGAGCTGATAAAGCAGATTTGAAAGTTTTCCTACAAAGCAAAAAAAACGGCTTCGAGTGAATCGAAGCCGTTTTTTATATTTATACAGTTGCGTTACCTTCAACGCCATCTGAATTATTGGTTTTAGTTCCTGTAATGGCCGCAACAGCGAAACTTAACAAACTCACCAGTTTTCCGGCTTTGGTATCCCAATAATAGGTTTCTTTCGGTTCTACACGGATAATGGTAACGTTAGGATCGTCTTTACCATCAAACCAGGCTTTAGCCATAGGCGACCACTTTTCTTCGATAGTCGATTTGTCTTTATAAATAGAGGCTGTTCCAAAGACTGAAAGATACTGTGAATCGCTGTTGTTCATAAAATACAGCTGTACTCTGCGGTCTTCCTTTATTTCAAAATTTTTGTTGCTGTCTGCACTGCTGATAAACCACAGATTTCCACTGTCATCGGTTTCCTGCAGAGACATAGGGCGGGAATTCACAGGAAGGGTTTCCAGTTCCGTACAAAACATACAGATTCTTGCGCTTTCCGACAGTTCTTTAATTTTTTTAATGGCCTCAAGATGAGTAAGATTTTCTGTTGACATAATAAAATATTTTAAGTGATTTGGTTTATATTATGAATTAAATAAACTAAAAATTAATAGTTGCATTCATAACCTAAACTTCAAAAACCCGACCAAAAAAGTATAAATGTGGTATGCATTGGCGGAAAAAAAATTCAGTGATGAGTTTTTCAGAGTATAAGCTGACATTATATTCATGATAAAAGGTTGATAAAGAAAAAATGCAGAATATAGTATCGATGGGTTAAAATCATTATTTTTAACTGCAATTTATACGGTAAAAAAGTTTATCTGTATATATTATTACAAAATACAGTACTATTCTCATGGAAAATTATACGGTCGTCCTAGTGATCATGGCATTAATGATCGGAATCTCCGGATTAGCGGGTAAAACTAAAATACCCACGCCTATGCTGCTTTTAATTGCAGGAATATTGATAGGTTTTATACCTGCAATGCCTGAAATAGAGATCAATCCTGAAATTATCATGCTTCTTTTCTTACCGCCGTTACTGTATGATGCCGCTTTTAATATTTCATTTCCACAATTTAAAACCAATCTTAATACGATCAGTACGCTGGCGATAGGGCTTGTATTTTTAACTACTGCCGGAATTGCCGTACTTGCTTACTACCTCATTCCCGGGATGACCTGGCCGCTGGCATTTGTACTGGGAGCCATTCTTTCTGCGACGGATGCTGTTGCTGCGGTGGGAGTAACGAAAGGATTGGGACTTTCTCATAAAACCATTACTATTTTGGAAGGTGAAAGCCTGATCAATGATGCTTCCGCACTGGTAGCGTACCGTTTTGCAGTAGCTGCGGTAACAGGAGTTGCTTTTGTCACCTGGAAAGCTTCGTTGGAATTTATACAGGTTTTAGGCGGAGGTTTTTTGATCGGCTGGCTGATATGGAAAGGATTGTCGTTAATCATCGGGCTGTTTCGTAAGGATCATATGGTGGTGATCAGCCTCATTCTTTTAATGCCTTTTGTAACATATCTCATCGCGGAACATTTCCATGTTTCAGGGGTGATTGCCGTTGTTGTATTAGGATTGGGAATGTCGAAGCTGAGCCGGAATAAATTTCCTGATAACGTTAAAGAACAGTCCCGCAATTTCTGGGATATCATTATTTTCCTTCTTAACGGATTGATCTTCTTATTGATCGGTTTGGAATTCCCTATTGTTTTAAAAAAGATGCCTGAGCTACAGGTATGGACCTACGCAGGGTATGCATTAGTTATCGTCTTGCTCACTTTATTGATAAGATTAGTAAGAGTATATCTGCAGCAGTTCAATTTGCAGAAAGCTTTTCAGGGGAAAAGACGCATCAGCGAAGAAGCATTATTTGATTCCAAGACGAGTTTTATCATCACCTGGTCGGGCATGCGCGGAATTGTCTCACTGGCGATTGCATTGGGTCTTCCTACTACAATTAATAATGGGGAAGCATTTCCGTTGCGTAATGAAATTATTTTCCTGTCCATTGCGGTGGTACTCATTTCTCTTCTAGGACAGGGGCTTACCTTACCCTGGATTGTGAAAAAGCTTAAAATATAATATTTCAGTTACGGTATATTCTTAGGAATTTAACCGTCATTAAACCTATTTTGCGTAATTTTGATGGATGCAAATAGCACCTCCGGCATCTTTAGCATCTTATATTAAACATTATATCTTTTTGGAAAACTCCGAAAACGATATCAAAAAGCTGAGACTATTTGCTGACGGAAATACCGGACTTATTATTTCCAGTGATATTCATATCTATCAGGATGGACTGGAAAATAATTTACCGTTATCTTTTTTCTACGGACAGCCTACACAATATAAAGATCTCGTTACCAAAGGTGCATTTTCTTTCATTGTAGTGGTATTTCAGCCATATTTTCTCAACCTGCTTCTTGGAGTTTCAGCCCGTGAGATTCAAAATCAGATGATCACTGTGGAAGATGTCATAAAAAATGACTTACAGCCTTTTCAGGAAAAACTTTTTTACAAGGTTGATCCAAAGGTGATTATCCATGAACTTAATACGTATTTTACTGCGTTTTTATCTAAAAAAGCAGATTCTGATCACCATCTTATCAGGGCGGCTCAGCAATACATTCTTCATAATAAAGGAAATATTTCATTAAAAGATCTTGAGAATTTTACAGGATATTCTGAAAGACAGCTTGAAAGGAAATTCGATCATTATATTGGTATTTCCCCTAAAAAATACAGCAATATTACCCGGCTTCATTATTTTCTGAGTCTTATGAAAAGCCGCAATACAAATGAAAATATAACCAGGCTTTCTTATCATGCAGGCTACGCCGACCAGTCTCATCTCATTAAAGATTTTAAAAATAATACAGGACTTACACCAACACAGTACCTAAAAACTGAAAATAAGTTAGCCGTCAATTTTATAGAACTTCCCTGATAACAACTTATGTCGGTTTTTTACAATTTTCAGATGATCCTGCGGGGTAGCTTTGTAGAAAAAAAATGAACAACCTCAAAATTTCTACTGCACAATTTGAAAACCGAAGCGGAGACAAAGACTATAATCTTTCTATTATTGAAAAACTCTCTGGTGAAGCTGCGGCTAAAGGCTCTCATGTCATAGCATTCCACGAATGCTCTATCACAGGCTATACTTTTGCACGAAACCTTACCAAAGATCAAATGCTTGAAATTGCCGAATATATTCCGGAAGGAAGCAGTATTATAAGGCTCCAGAAAATTGCCCGAAAATTTGATATCACCGTATTAGCAGGACTTTTTGAAAAGGATAAAGATGATAATCTATTCAAAGCCTATGTTTGTGTAGATAAAAACGGATTAGTGGCAAAATATAGGAAGCTTCATCCATTTATCAATCCTAATCTGACACCAGGGAATGCCTATTGTGTGTTTGAAATTCATGGCTGGAAATGCGGTATCTTGATCTGCTACGATAATAATATCATCGAAAATGTAAGAGCGACCAAACTCTTGGGAGCAGATATTATTTTTATGCCTCATGTAACGATGTGTACGCCTTCCACAAGGCCCGGAGCAGGCTTTGTCGATCCCAAACTATGGGAAAACAGGGAAGCGGATCCCACTTCTCTGCGGTTGGAATTTGATGGAATGAAGGGCCGGGACTGGCTGATGAAATGGCTTCCTTCCAGAGCCTATGATAACGCAGCATATATCGTTTTTTCCAATCCGATTGGGATGGATGCGGATCAGCTTAAAAACGGATGCTCGATGATTATTGATCCTTTTGGAGATATCATTGCGGAATGTAGATCTTTTGACGACAGTTTTGAAACGGCTGTTGTAACTCCTGAAAAGTTGATGCAGGCTGGAGGTTATCGATACATCAAAGCCCGCAGACCGGATTTATATAGAGATATTCTTGGAAAAGAACATCATTCGGAGCAAAAAGTAGTATGGATTAATGATGAAAAATAATGGATTCTAGATCCGGATAATCAACGAATAGCAGAAAGCTATATTACTTACTGATTTATTTCAATTCCGAAGGAATGTTGTGTTTCTTTCGGAATTGTATTTATGGCAGGGTCTTTTGAAAATCGCTCCAGGCACCGCCATTGTAGACCTTTTTAAAGCCCTTTTCCTTCAGAATCTTCTCCGCTTTTACACTGCGAAGCCCATGAGAACAAACGGTGATATATACTTTCTTAGGATCAAGTTCAATATATCTTTCCCTGATCGTCCCTAAAGAAATATTAACGGAACCTTTGATATGCCCCATTTCAAACTCTTTTTCAGTTCTTACATCCAGAACTACCGCTCCGTTTTTCACCAGCTGATCTAATCCTTTATCCAGTGTCTGATACCGATACACTTTGTACAGTATGTAAACGGCGAGAATAATCCCGCAAAAAACCAATATATTCTTCATAATCTACTGAGAATTTTTTTATCAATATAAAACGTCCCAAACGGAATAAAACAGGCAAGGATCACCTTCCAGGTTGTTTCTTTAAACTTCCAGTGCTGCTCAACGCCCACACTCAGCGTATTGAACAGAAAAAGAAGAAATAAAGTTCCATGAATGGGTCCCATCATCTTTACCAAAGACGGGTTTCCAAACCCATATTTCAACGGAACGGCAATAAACACAAGGGTAAGCAGAGAAATTCCTTCTAAAATGGCAAGAATTCTTAAGCGGCCAATCTTTGTTTTGAATAAATCAATCATAATTATCTGAAATAAGGTCTGTTAGCAAAAGGGGAGAATGGCCACGGAATGGCAATGAAGATAATAACCAGGGCGGCAGAAAACCATATAAGCATTGTTTTGAACTTATCCCGGTCGGTTTTTCTTCGCTTTGATAATGCAGATCCAATCGTGATCATTACAATCGCGACTAGCATTAAAAAGATATGGATCATTCCGAAAAACAAAAGGTCAAAAGATGCTTTGGCCGTATTGAAATTTTTCCAGAAATAGCTAATAATCGGACTTTGAGAATATAAAATAATGCCTAAGATAAGCTGGATATGAGCAATCGTTGCCGTCCAGTGTCTTATAGAATCAGCCTTTTTTGAAAATTCTTTTTTTGAGAAAAATCCTCTGTATGCTGTGAACAAAGCATAGAAAAGACTTAGTAGAACCAGCCACCGGAATGTGGAATGCAGGAAGGTAAGGGTTTGGTACATGGCATAATTTTTTATCCTGCAGCAAAGGTATAATAAAAAACATACTAATTAGTATGTTTTTTGAGAAAAAAATTATTGCAATGTTTTAAAATACGACTTAAGCTGTTTTAAATAAGTGATATACGAAGACTTGTTGTTGTCTAATTTCCCTAAATTTCTAACGCCCCAATATCCTGACATCACAAAAACGGCAACGCCTTCAGCATCTGTTTGCTGTTGTATAATTCCAGCTTTTTTACCTTTCTCAATAGACTCAATCATTGCATTTTTCCATTGAAGGGAAAGTTCGTTTAAAGCTTTGGTGAATTCGATGTGCCACGGTGCCATTTCCTGGGTGAAATTGGATGCAGGACAGCCATATTCAACTTTAAGCATTTCATTTTTCATTAGTAGATTTTCTATTAACTGATAAATACCATCTAATGGATTTACAGCACTTTGTATAGGTTCAACAAAAGTATTTTTGAAGGTAGGTTTTAAGTGCTCATTAATAATAGCAAGTCCCATTTCATCTTTGGTTTTAAAGTGATAATAAAAGGCTCCTTTCGTTACCTGGGTCGTCGCAATGATCTCATCAACACTGGTCGTCTGATAACCGTTGGTATAGATCAGTTGAAATGCTCTTTGAAGAATATTTAAACGGGTGGCTGCTGATTTTTTCATAAAGATACCGGTTGGTCTTTTTTACAAAGGAACACTATTTTTTAATTAATTTCAACTAGATTTCATGAATTTCGGCGTCCGTGAACACGAAAAATTTCCCGTTTTTAGGAATGTTTTTGGTATCCAGTCCGGTAAACTCGCTGAAGGCAGGAAGAAGCAATTGATTGGGAGTGAGGACAAAACAGGGCAGCCTTATTTTTTTTATAGCAGAATGTAAAACGGTTCCCGGATGGATGTGCCCTGTAATTTGAAACTGTGGATTTTTTTTGTCAAAATCGTGGATAAAAACAATAGGATCAATTTCTAAGAGTTCTGTTTTTACATCGAGACATAATTTAGCTTCTAATGATTTTGTAAGCCGGTCGTGATTCCCTTCAACAAGATACAATTTCAGATCCGGATATTGATTTCTCCATCGGCAGAAGTCATCCACATCAGAATTGTTGCCGGCATGCAGAAGATCACCAACTACAATAAATTTTTCTACCTCAAAATAAGCCAGCAAAACTGATAGTCTTTCAAGATCATTTTTCATCACCTGATTCGCGATTGCAATTCCGTTTTTCCTGAAATGGGCTGTTTTTCCGATATGGAGATCGGAGAGGATCAGTGCTTTCTCTTTTTTCCAGTATAAAGCCCGCTGATTGGTTAAAGTAAATATTTCGTCCTGAAAGGTGATGTTTTTAGTAGCAATCTTCATTGTCTTGATCTGGTTGTCTGTTGTCTGTTGTCTGTTGTCTGTTGTTAGTGTTTGGTTTTTAGTTTTTGGTCTTTGGTCTTTGGTCTTTGGTCTTCAATCTTTATTCTTTGTTCTTTGTTCTTTGTTCTTTGTTCTTTGTTCTTTGTTCTTTGTTCTACAATAGCTAAAAGTCTGAAATCTGAAATCTCATATCTAGCATCTTGCCTCTTCTCTCTACTCCAATCCCAAATTCTTACCCGACTGAATCAAAAGCTTTTTAATCCTCGCATCTAAACTTTCACTTGAAAGGGTTTGGCGTAAGCTGTCTATTTTAATCGGGAAACTTAATGGGGTAAATGTATTGGAATATTTTAAAATAATCTTCGATTTTTCGATCCTTTTAAAAGCCTCCACCAGTCTTTGCTCCTGAAGCTGCATATTAAAAACTTCCGTGTAGGCCTGTCTTACAAGAAAATGATTGGGATCATAATCTTCCAGTACTTTAAACAGTAATCCTGCAGAGCTTTGGAGGGCTTTATTGGAACGCTGTTTTCCCGGGAAATTTTGTACGACCATTCCTGAAATCACGGCAATATCTCTGAATTTTCTTCTTGCCATTTCAGCAGCGTTGATACTGGAAATAACGTCTGTCATTAAGTTATCCCTTGTAAGAATCTGATGTAGATTATCTTCACGCACAGGAATTTCTTTATCACTGAACAGTTCAAAACCGTAATCATTCATAGCCATGGAAAATGAAATAGGAGCCCATTTTGAAATTCTGTAGGCAATGAGCGCTGCCATCACTTCATGTACCAGACGGCCCTCAAATGGATACATAAACAAGTGATATCCTTCCCGGTTTTTAATTAATTCCACCAAAAACTCATCATCTTTGGGAATGTGGGATCTTTTTTCCTGATTGGCGAGTAAAGGATGCAGAAATTTCAGTTCTTTTTCAGAAGCTTTAGGATTAAGCGCTCCTGATAGTTTTTCTCTTAAAAAACGGCCTAGATTAGAACTTAAAGGAAGTCTTCCGCCCAGATAACTTGGAGCCATCGCTTTTCCTTTCGTCAGACGAACATACACTGTCATATCTTTGATCATAGCGACTTCAAGGACTCTTCCTGCCAGAATGAATTTTTCATCCTTTTTAAGCCTTGAAATGAAGTATTCCTCAACCATGCCGATATAACCGCCTGAAATAAATTTAACTTTCAACATGGCATCGCTTACAATGGCTCCCATATTCATCCGGTGAAGCATGGCAATTTTACGGGAAATCACTTTATGCAGGCCGTCTTCCATAACAACTACTTTATGAAATTCTTCATAATTATGCAGGGCACTTCCGCCGATTGTAAGGAAATCGATCATGCTTTTCCATTCTTCATCGGTCATTTCCTGAAACGTGTACACCTGTTTGATTCTTTCACGGAGTTCATCCGGATAAAAACCATCACCAACCGCCAGGGTCATGAGAAACTGTACTAAAACATCGAAACATAAAACCTGAGGTTCACGGGGTTCTATAACCTTTTGTTTCACAGCTTCTTTTAATGCGGCAACTTCAATCAGTTCTAAAGAATGGGTAGGAACGCAATAGATTTTTGAGGTTTCAAAAGGGGAGTGGCCGCTTCGTCCGGCACGTTGTAAAAACCGGGCAACTCCTTTTGCGGAACCGATCTGAATAACCGTATCGACAGGTTTAAAATCGATTCCCAGGTCTAAAGAAGAAGTGGAAACTACTGCTTTAAGTTTTCCATTACTGAGGTTTTCTTCTATCCAGATGCGGAGATGGGCATCAATGGAGCTATGGTGGATGGCAATCTGTCCTGCAAAATCAGGATAGGCATCCAGCAGCAGCTGGTACCACATTTCGCTTTGGCTTCGGGTATTCGTAAAAACAATGGTTGATTTTGATTCCAAAATAATAGGAACCACTTTATCAGCCAGTTTACTTCCCAAATGCCCGGCCCACGGAAGAATTTCCACCTCATCAGGCAACACCGGAATAATGTCAATTTTTTTATGCTCTTTTGCGGTAATTTTCGTCTTTTTACCTTGATAAGGAACCAAAACTTCAAGGGCCTCATCAAGATTTCCAATCGTTGCTGTTATTCCCCATATTTTGATTTTAGGAACATAATGTTTAAGCTGAGAAACGGCTAATTCTACCATGACTCCTCGTTTGGAGCCTAAGAGTTCATGCCATTCATCCACGGCAATACAGTGCAGATGTTGAAAGAATCTGAGATTGTTTTTCTGAGCCAGAAGAAGGTGAAGACTTTCCGGGGTGACCACTAAAATATCTGGCATGCTTTTTATCTGTTGCTGCCTTACTTTAGGATCGGTATCACCGTTTCGGACTCCTACGACCCAGTCGAGGCCAATTTCATTCATGGCTTCATCCATCGCTTTCGCAATGTCTTTGGCCAGAGAACGTAACGGGGTAACCCAGATCATTTTAAGCCCCTTTTTGTATTGGTCGGGACGGTTGAGAAAATCTGTTACCAAGGCTAGAAAAACAGAAAAAGTTTTTCCGAAACCGGTAGGAGCAATGACCATTCCACTATATCCGTTGCCGAATTTCTTCCAGGTTTCAACCTGAAAGGCAAAAGGGGAAATGTCTTTACCAGCCATCCATTGCTGAATGATTGTAAATCCGTTGGTATTTTCAAACGCTGCCAAATTATTGTATTAATTTTTTTATTTCTTCAAGATCATCAATTTCTGCTACTGTTTTATCTTTTCTCCACCGTACAATCCTTGGGAATCTAAGGGCTACACCGCTTTTGTGGCGGCTGCTGAATCCTATTCCTTCGAAAGCGATTTCAAAAACAAGCTCTGCTTTTACAGTTCGTACGGGCCCGAATTTTTCGATCGCATTTTTATTTACAAATTTGCTGACTTCCATAATTTCTTTGTCGGTAAGTCCGGAGTAGGCTTTTGCAATAGTGACCAGCGTATCTCCATTTTTTACGGCAAAAGTATAGTCGGTATAATAGGCACTTCGTCTTCCGCTTCCTTTTTGGGCATAGATCAGTACGGCATCAATGGTGAGCGGACTGATTTTCCATTTCCACCAGTCGCCTTTTTTTCTTCCGGCATGATAGGGGGAGTTTTTTTGCTTCAGCATTAATCCTTCGCTGTTGATATCTCTTGAATTTTCTCTGATCTGCTGTAATGATTCCCATTGTGAAAAGTCAACAGCCTGAGAAAGTTTAATATTCTCCGGATTTTCATTGAGCAGTAGCTCAATCAGCATGGCGCGTCTTGCAGAAATGGGCTTTTCTCGCAAATCGGTTCCTTCAAGTTCCAGCAAATCGTAAGCGAAGACTTCAATAGGAATTTCCGAAAGCATTTTTTTGGTGATGGTTTTACGGTTTAACCGTTTCTGCAATTCGTTAAAATTTAAAACTTTACCTTCTTTTACAGCCAGTATTTCTCCGTCTAATACGAAATTACCTTTCATTGCTTTTACGGTTTCTGCAATCTCTGGAAACTGCTCGGTAACCAATTCTTCGCCTCTGGACCAGATAAATACTTCATCATTCCTGCGAATGATCTGGCCCCGGATTCCGTCCCATTTATATTCTACCAGCCATTCATCGGGTTCACCCAAATCTGCCAGTTCTTTTTCCAGCGGATAAGCGAGGCAAAAAGGATAGGGTCTGGAATTATCAGCATTTACTTTTTCAGCAGAAATCAATTCCTGAAACGAAATTTCATTGGGATGCCATTTTCCCATCATGCTGTGCATCAGTGCGCTTGGTTCCTGTCCTGAATATTTGGTAAGGGCATTGATGAGTGTTTTACCGGAAACTCCGATTCTGAAACTTCCGCCCAATAATTTATTGAAAATCAATCTTTCGGTATAATCGAGTCCGTTCCAGGATTTCAAAACAAATTCTTTTTTTTCGCTTTCTGTTTTATCTTTCATGGCAGCGATCTCATTCATCCATTCAGAAAGAGTTCGCTCTATTTTTTCAGAAGGCGGCGGCAGGATCAGCGAAAGGGTTTCTCCAAGATCACCTACGGAAGAATAGCTTTCCTGGAAAAGCCAGAAAGGAAGCCGGGTGATTTCCAGTGCCCATTCTTTCATAAAATTGGTTCCTACATTTCTCTTCGGTCTTTTTCCTGTGAATAGGGCAATAAACCATACTTTATCATCATCCGGAGCACGCTCAAGATAGTCGATAATGGCATCTATTTTAGCATTGGTTTTATTGGTGCTTTCGAGGGCGTTGATCAGTTCTGCAAAATGTCTCATGGCTCAGGATTTTCGAGGTTTTCTTTTTCAGAAGGTTCTTCATCATCTCCATAAAGGGTTTCCACGACATCGGACTGGATACCGATTTCATTTAAGTATTTTGAAAAAACTTCGGTCTGACCGTGGGTAACGTGTACAATTTCAGCTTCTGTTGCTTTTATAGCCTGCAATAATCCTTTCCAGTCTGCATGATCACTCATCGCAAAACCTGCATCGGCGCTGCGCCATCTTCTGGCACCCCGTACATGCATCCATCCTGAACAGATGGCGGTTGCAGCATCGGGTATTTTACGGATAATATTGCTGTCGAGTAAAGCGGGCGGCACTATAACAATTTCATGCTGCAATTCTTTTGGATTTTCTTTAAAATCAGCAATTTCATAGTCCGGAAGATCAATTCCGACGGATTCAAAGGCTTGATTCAGTCTCCCGATCGAGTTGTGGACATATATTTTTCCTAGTCCTTCTACTGCTTTCATGATCCGCTGTGCTTTTCCCAGTGAATATCCTATAAAAACGGAAGTTTTACTGTTTTCCTGATTTCTTAGCACCCAGTTTTGTAATTTTTTATTGAGATCTTCGACTTCCAGCCAGTTGTAGATTGGAAGTCCAAAGGTACTTTCGGTAACAAATTCATTGCATTTTACGAGTTCAAAAGGGGTACTCAGTCCATCATACTGAACTTTATAATCCCCGGAAACAACACTTACATAGCCTTTGTATTCCATTCTGATCTGGGCAGAACCAATAATGTGCCCGGCAGGATGAAAGGAAACTTTTACGCCGTTGATATTGAGAACTTCTCCGTATTCTACCGTCTGGCATTCAATATCCAGTCCGATTCTCTGATGCAGAATTGGCTTTGTAAATTGGTGGCATAAGTATTTTTTCATTCCCCAGCGGGCATGATCGGCATGACCATGGGTAATAACGGCCATATCCACAGGCCTCCAGGGATCAATATAAAATTTACCCTGCGGACAGTAGATTCCTTTGTTTGTAAATTTGATTAGTTTCAATGATGATTTGGTTTGTATTTCAATATTCAAAAATCTAACCAAATTGCTTTACATAATTCCTGAAATATCATTTATTTAAAAGGAAAATAAAGTGAAAACAAATAAAAAGAGAGTATTTTACTGCGGTAAAACACTCTCTTTTTTTATATAATACTGATCTCTTGTTTACAATATACTTTTAATAAGATCGTTGTAAGGTATGTGTACAATCACGAAAAAATCTATTTGTCCTTTTTATTTCATAGCATTATTGACTGTCTGACTATCTACAAATTGTTCAAATTTGATAATTTTTCCATTTTTCAACTTCCAGATATGGGCTACTCTTGCTTCAAAGGGCTTACCCGTTGCTTTATAGGTTCCCGTATAAGTTCCATAAGCAACCACTTTATCTTCACTCGCAACATATTCTTCCGGAGTGAATGTATAGTCTATCCATTCATTGGCCAACCGGCTGAATACATTTTTACTTATTTCTTCCAGCCCAGTATACGTTCCTGCATAAGGAAATCCTTTTGCTTCCGTCCAGGAAATATCACTGGCTGCATAGGCGGCTAAATTTTTCCCGTTTTCTTCTGAGGTCTTCCCTTCGTAAGTGCTCTTTACAATTTCAAGATTTGTCATTTTATTTTTATTTAAAGTGCAGCCCGACAATATAAAAACAATGGGCAGGTTGAAAATTAGGTATTTTACCATTTCATTTCGCCTGTATTTACTTTTGTGCCTATTTGTAAAGCGGTTTCAAAAGTAAGGTCAGGATATTCTGTTTTTATGGCTTTTATCAGCTCTTCTGAAGTTTTATTCGTTTTTAAAGCTTCTTCATAGAACTCAATATAGCTTTTGGTATGTTCCACAGCGGAAAGGTCAAACGGAGATTCAGCATTAGCGTGGGCAGGGATAACAATGGAAGGGTGTAGAGCTTCTATTGCATTCAAAATAGTAATCCAGTTGTTTCTTGAATCTGCTGTTTGTGAATCTGCCATCCAAAGGTTAAATGTTGTTCCGAAAACATTAATACCGCCAACAACAGCTTTTATAGAAGGAATCCAAATGAAAGTTCTTGATGGAAATTCTTCCAAACCAATGATTTCTAAAGGCTGTTCTTCCAGGATAATACTATTCCCTTTCAGTACCTGTGGCAGTACAATATTGGAGGTGATTGCTTTGCCTAATCTTTCTCCCCAGATATCTAATTTTTTTTGAGCAGTTGCTTTAATAGACTCTACAGTCGCCGGTGATGCATAAGCGGTAACTTCCGGGAAATATTTTTTAAATACCTCCAGACCGAAGTAGAAATCAGGATCGGTATGCGAAATATAAATTGAAGTTAGATTTTTACCAGAATTTCTGATGTGTTCCGCTACTTTTTCTGCATCAGCCAGTGTAAACTGTGCGTCAATTAATACAGCATCATTTTTTCCTGAAATAATGACAGAGGCTACTCCGAAACTGTTTTCTGATGCATTGTAGATTTCCAGTTTTAGATTTCCAACTTCAATGGTTTTGAAATTTTGTGTTGGTAGATTCATTTTGAATGTTTTTATTATTGTTATGGTACAAAGATGGTAACATTCAGTCTCTGAAAACATTGAACAAGATCAATAAATACACAAATGAATTATTTTTTGCTGATTATTTTTTTTCTTATTCTACTTAAAAATTCATGACTGATTCCTAAATAAGCCGCAATCTGAAGATTGGTAAGCCGCTGATAAAGCTGAGGATATTTTTCTATAAAGTCCACATATCGCTGATCGGCCGTTTTACTGAGGTTATCTACCATTCTTCTTTGCAACGCAGCATGGGTTTTTTGGGTCATCACCCTGAACAGTTTTTCAATTTTAGGAAGGTTTTCATAGGCAAATTCTTTGTCTTTTTTTGAAATCAGAAGAATTTCACTGTCTTCGATGGCTTCAATGAAAAGCTGAGAGGGGATTTCATTGGTAAAGCTATCAATATCAGTAATCCACCAGTTTTCCGCTGCGAAATAGAGGATTTGTTCCACGCCGTTCTGATCAAGATGATATACTTTGAAAAGTCCTTTGGTTACAAATCCTTCAAACTTACAAACTTCACCTTCTTTCAGTAAGAAATTCTTTTTTTTGATCAAATTTTGCTGAAATAGATTACAGAATACTTCTGTCTCATTTTCAGAAAGAGAAATATGGCTGGTGATGTTTTGTTTAAGAAGTTCCGTCATATGCTGTCTCCTGATTCTTATTAAAGTGAATACGAATATACAAAATCCTGTGACATTGGAGGAGTTCTGTCGGTTGCTGTTTATGTTCGTTAACTGTACCATTACTACATAAAAAAGGAGCTGTTATCAACAGCTCCTGAGTAATTTAAGGGATTAATTTTTCCGCTTTTAATTTTTCAAACAGTTCGGTAAAAGAATCTTCTGTATTCTGATATTCTTTGAAACCAAGTTTTCTGCTTTTAGACATGTCTACCATAACCTCCAGCGGTCTTCCAAGATCCAGGTCTGTATGCCATGGAGAGGCTAATCTGTCGAGATTATTTTCCTTTAACCCATATTTTTGCACGATCTGAGTCCAGATATCCTGATCATGTTCCAGTTCTTTTTCAAGAGGTCTGGCGATGCTGTCAAAACCTTCTGCTTCAATACCGAACCAGTCTGCCAATCTTTTCCACAACCATTTCCATCTGAATACATCTCCATTAACGATATTGAACGCTTCATTTTGAGCAGCTTCTGTTGTTGATGCCCAAACAAGTTGTTTGGCTAATATTCTGGCATCAGTGACGTCAGAAACTCCGTTCCATTGGGCAACAGATCCGGGCCAGATGAATTTTCTTCCGGTCTCTTTGCAGATACTGGCATAGACAGCCAATGTAGTTCCCATATTCATCAGATTTCCTACCGCATATCCAATAACCGTGTGAGGCCTGTGAATGCTCCATGTGAATCCGTCCCTTTCTGCGGCGGCATATACTTCATCTTCCTGCGCATAATAAAAATTAGGAAGGGGTAATCTTGGATGTTCTTCTCTGACAGGGGTTTCAGGTAAAACTCCCTCTTTAGCATAGGCCTCGAAAGGTCCTAAATAATGTTTCAGTCCTGTCACCAAAGCAACATGCTTTACGGATTGTTTTGAAGATAAAACATCTAAAAGATTTCTTACCAACGCGCTGTTTACTCGGATATTTTCTTCTTCTGTATCATTGCGCATCCATGTGGTAAAATAAACATGTGTAGGAGCGATGTTCTCTAATGCTTCAATGAGACTTTGTTCATCCAATAGGTCTGCTTTTACAGCATGAAGCCCTTGTATATTATTGTTGGGGTTTCTGGACAGTCCATAGGTCGTCCAGCCTTGTGAAATAAGCTCTTCGGCAAGGTTACTGCCTGTAATTCCTGTTGCACCGACTACGAGTGCTATATTTTTACTATTTTCCATATTGTAAAATTTCTTTTACAAAGGTATGGAGGCAGAAATCCAGGGAACTTGACCTGTATCATTTATTTTTATTGATATAGATCAAGTGCTATTGCTTTGAAAGCTTTTTACGGATCCTGCTGATGGTTTCCGGCGTCAGTCCAAGATAGGAAGCAATAAGAGTATGCGGAACTCTTTTGATCATGTCCGGATTATTTTTTGCGAGATAGGTGTATTTTTCTTCAGCGGTATAAGAATTGGAAACAATAAGCCGATAGTCTTTTGTAACGAGACTGTTTTGATACAGAATCCTGAAATACCGGTCCATTACCGGGATCAGAAGAGTCATTTTCTCATAGTTTTCCAGGCTGATCATCAACAACTCAGAATCTTCAATAGCATCTATATTGAGGACTGCTTTTTCCTGATTGATAAAACTGTTGAAATCCGAGATCCACCAGCCTTCAAATGCAAACATGTTGATGTGTTCACTTCCTTTTTCATCCAGTGTATAGGATTTTAAAATTCCTTTGGCTACAAAAGAAAGGCTTCTGCAGAGATCACCTTCCTGAAGCAGGTATTGCTTTTTACGAAGCTTTTTAGGAATGAAAAACGACTGTATTTCATTTTTCTGTTCTTCGGTAAGGTCAACTTTATTTTGGATATGTGAAATCAGAACATCAAACATCAGGAAATATTTCTTCAAAAATACTACATAAAATCTTTGCGGTGCAAAGGGAGGACTTATTTTTCGAAATCATAGAAATTAATACCGACTTTCTCATTTTTAACTTTAATCACTTTGGTAGGTAAGGGATAGAAAATGAATTCTCCGGCACCCCGGATTTTAGCATCCAGAAGATGTCCGGCCAATGCGGTGTAATCCTGTCTTCCTAAGGTAATATGCAAATGAAGTAAAGGTTTTCCGTCCAATTCAGATACGTTGCCTGAAATATTGGTAACCTCCATTTGTTCATTGAATGTTTTATCTACATACTTTTTGGTCGCAGGATCAAAGAATCGGAGGGTGGCTTCACTTACGGCGCCTATTCCGGTAATCTGCCCGGCTTCAATGTGTTGACGGGTTACAAAATCTGTCAGTGCTTCAACAATTCCAGATTCGTTTTGAAGGCTTACGATGTAGGTGTGATCCACTTTTCTGGCAGTCCAGTGGTTTCCTTTATAATTTTGAAATTCCATATTATTTTGATGAAAGGTTGGTAATAGCGTGAATAATTTTTTATGAATTCGTTTTTTCTGCTGCATATTTATTATACATCCAAAACAATCCGAAAAGATACAATGAGTGCAATAACTGGGCCTCAATAGCCGACCAGTTTTCAATGGAGCAGCTGCCTAATATTAAGATACTCATCAGCACCAATCCTGCATACAAGGTATATTTTGTTTTAAATCCGATCAATAATATTATTCCAATAATGGCTTCTGCAATGGGTAAAACATAGCTGAACGGTACAAGTAAAGCTGTTGGAATGGCCGATTTTTCCATGGTGGTGACCATCCATTCACTGAAGGTCTGCAGTTTGGGAAGTCTTACCAATCCGTGTCCTGCTAATGAAACGGCAACAGGAAGGCGTAAGAAGAAAAATGTTGTTTTAAAGTCTTTCATGGCTTATTGTAATGATAAATGTAATCTTCCCGAGACATAAAATCTTGGGAAGATTACAAACTTTTTATTTATTCTTTTTCAGGTAATTGATAATGCCAATCACATCATCTTTTCCGAAACCGGCATCATGAGCTGACTGATAAGTTTCGATGAGTGTTTTTGACAAAGGAAAATCTGCTCCGGCCTCCTTAGCGAGAAGAATATCCTTCAGCATGAGATCTAAGGCGAATGCGGGTTCATAATGATCTGTGGTTAACAATGGTGTTTTTACTTTTGTAGCTCCGCTTCCGCTTGCACTTTCATTAATGATTTCCAACATTTCTGTACGCTCTATTCCCAGCTTATCTGCGAATAAAACGGTTTCAGCCAGTCCTTGATAAATCCCTGCAAGGAAGTAATTCACGGATAATTTTGCAGCAATTCCTTTTCCGTTTTCACCAAGATGCTTTACTGTCTTTCCTAATTTCTGCAGGTAGGGCATCGAACGCTCGAGATCTTTTTCTGCACCGCCCGCCATAATAATCAGGGTGCCTTCTGCGGCTGGTTTTGTGCTTCCTGCGACAGGAGCATCGATAAAGGAAGCTTCTTTTATTTTGACGGCATCTGCTATTTTTTCGGAAGCTTGTGGTGAAATGGTACTCATATCGATAAACAGCTTTCCTGTGAGAGGCGAGGTTATGATCTCTTCATAAACCGCTTGTACCGCATCATCATTGGTCAGCATGGTGAATATAATATCACTGTTCTTCACCAGGTCTGAAACACTGCTGCAAACAATTGATTTTGCTTTAAAATCCTCCGTTTTTTCCGGAGATCTGTTGTAAACGGAAAGTGGAAATCCTACTTTTTCTAAATTTTTAGCCATCGGATAACCCATATTTCCCAGTCCTATAAATCCTATTCTTTCTGCGTTCATTTTTTCTTTTTTTTAATGATAAATTATACAATATCCGGCCAATGATTTGGCAGTTCACCACTGAAACCCATTTCAGGAATGGCGTTGATCTGCTCAATTTCTTCCGGACTTAATTCAAAATCGAAGATATCTATATTATCCTGAATTCTTTCCGGTGTTGTCGACTTAGGGATTGTTATGGCATCATGTTCTATACACCATCTCAGACAAATCTGCGAAACAGACTTGTTGTGGGTTGCAGCAATAGATTTCAATACTTCATTATCAAAAACCTTACCTCGTGCCAATGGAGACCAGGCTTCCACAACAATTCCTTTATCTTTACAGTATTGAGTAACCTCCGGCTGCCAGTATCCGGGGTGGAACTCAATCTGATTGATGGAAGGCATTACTTTCGCTGTTTTTGCCAACGCTTCCAAATGTTCCTGCCAGAAATTACTGACTCCAATTGATCGTATTTTTCCTTGCGTCTGGAGTTCTTCCATAGCACGCCAGGTTTCAGCATTGACTTCCTGCCAGTTATCAAAATTCTTTGCATTAGCAGGCCAGTGAATCAGGTAAAGATCAATATACTCAAGATCTAATTTCTGAAGAGATTCTTCGAAGGCTTTTTTGGTGTTTTCATAGCCTAAGTTGTCCCGCCATACTTTGGTAGTAACAAAGATTTCTTCACGGGGAATTCCGCTTTCTTTGATTCATTTTCCTACCGCAGATTCATTTTCGTATTTGGCTGCAGTATCAAGCAGTCTGTATCCTTTTTGCAGTGCTAATTTTACGGATACAATGCCTTCTTCTTCCGTTGCTTTGTATGTTCCAAAACCGATGTAGGGTAATTGGATACTGTCGTTGAGTGTAATGTATTTCATTTTTTTTTATTATATAAAATGTATTTTGGGATAAATGACTGTTGTAGAGGTTAGATGTCAGATTCCAGACTTCAGATTTTTAATTTAATGTCTTAAATAAAGACCAAAAGCTATCAACTATCAACCTTAATTCTTACTACCAGATAGGGCGGCTTTCTAAGGTCTTTTCCATTGTTGAATCCTGGCAGACGGTTCCATTGGCCGAGAGTGACGTACACATATCCGTTTCTGTAGGCCAGTCCATCGGGCCAGACATAATTGTCTTTGTCATGTGAAACTAGATCGTATTTTCCATCCGGACTTCGTTTAATGATGGATTGCTGTTCAAAAGCACCAATATATATATTTCCCTTTTCATCTTCGGCGAGGCCGTCACAGGCTGGTCTTTCACCTTCATAGTGTACAGTTTGCTCAATTTGCTGTTCTGTTGCCTTGAAATCGCTTACTATATCAGTCGGAATGCTGTATAATTTTCGTCCAGTAATTGCAGTCCAGTACAGCTTTTTTTCATCGGGACTGATTGCTATTCCGTCTGTACCGCCACTTGGAAAAGTCTGATGTTTAACATCATAAACAAGAGGTTTTCCTTCTAAAAATCCCATAAATCCCGGTTCCGGCGAAGTGGAATAATGATTCAGCAAGACTTCTCTGGCTTTTCCTGTTGCGACATCTACAATAACCAGTGAATACCGTTCTCCGAAACCTGAATTTGCAATATAGATCGTTCCTTGTTTTCCGTGAGAGAGATCAACACGCAGGTCATTATAATGCGAGTCATCCGATAAAACAGGCTTAGGGATGATAATAGAATGTACAATTTGCTTCGTTTTACTGTCAATTGCCATTACTTTTGCCGCACCAAGTGGAATTTCTTTGGTTCCGGCTCTTTTACCATCGTCCAATACCCAGAGAATATCATTTTTATCAATAAAAATCCCATGAGGCGACACCAGCCAGTCTTTGTAAGGCTGAGTGCCGGGATACACTGTTTTTTTATCAGGAAAGGGAATCAGTTTTCCATCGATCAATTCGGCAAGGGAAAACGCTGAATGGTTATCCGCATGACGTGGGAATCCTAAAAAGACCCTGTTTGTTGAGCTCACCGCAATACCGGAAGGATCCGGATTGGGAGGTGAAATTTTAGCAATGATTTCAGAATCCGATTGTGCAGAAATAAAGGTGGTGCTCCCTATAATGCACAGGCTTGTAATAAGTTTTTTCATATATCATTATTTTGCTAGTGGGCCTTTGCTTACTTCTTTTCCGGCTTTATAGACAGAGAAGATTTTTCTTGTATTTTTAATATCCTTGGTAGGATCAGCATCTACAATAATAAGGTCAGCCGTTTTTCCCACTTCAATGGTTCCAAAATCTTTATCAATTTTCAGGGCTTTCGCAGAGTTTTTTGTTGCAACACTGATGGCCTGAAGCGGTGTTAATCCTGCTTCGGTCATTAACTGCAGTTCTAAATGTTCAGAAAATCCCTGTGCACGTAACGGCATGGCTCCGCTGTCTGTTCCCATCGCTACCAGAATTCCGGCATCAAAAACTTTTTTCAGGTTTTGTTTTGCGGTTTCAAAGGCTTTGGTATTAACTGCAAAAAGAGGGGAGTTCTTTAAATCATTCTGGTATTTTTCTGAGGTGATCATTTCATAAACACCAGGTTCCAATGATTTTTTGAAAAATTCATTATTGATCCATTCCGGTTTTTTAGCATACACAAATGCAAATTCATCCAGTGAAAGGGTAGGAATATAGATGATGTTTTTTGCTTTCATTTGTGCAATTGTTGCATCGTCAATGACTTCGCTCCGCACACTGTGACCGATCACGTCAATTCCGGCTGCAACCAGTTTTTTAAGGTCGGAGAGGTAATAGACATGGGCGGCAACTCTTACATTCCTTTTGTGGGCTTCATTAATGATGGCCTGGTAGATTTCAGGTTTCATTTTAGCTTTATATTTTCCATTAAAATCGTCTACCCATATTTTTACCATTTCAGGATTTACTTTTTTAAGGCTGTCCATTTCGGCAGGAATCTGTGATACAGAATTGGGACGGTACACTTTATCCATGGCAAAATCCAGTGGTGGAGCTCCGGCCGGCGTTCCGAAACCATATCCCGCAGAATGAATTCTTGCACCGTCAATTTGTCCTTTAGCCGATTGATCCCGCAACCCGCTTTCAAATAAAAGAGGACGATCGGTGCCCATTGCCATCACATTTAAAACACCGTAATCCTGATATTTTTTAAGTTGAGAAAGTATGTTTTCTTTGGTATAATTTTCCGCTTTGCTGGTAGTCCCTTTCAATGTGCCGATATGGGAATGCGCTGAAATCAGAGCCGGAATAACTGTTTTACCCTTTAAATCTACAACTGAAGCATCTTTATCAGAAACTGAAGCTCCAATCTGGATAATTTTCCCATCTCTGATTAAAATTCTTGTATTTTCTATTGGATTGCCACCGTTTCCATCAATAAGACGTACATTTTCAAGGAGAATGGCCTTATTTGATGCTTCCTGATTCTGTTTGCTACAGGAAAACAGTAATAGTCCTGAAAATACAATAACTGATAGTTCTTTTAGGATTTTCATATTCAAATATTTAAGGTTAGGTATGTGTTAAATGGTAAAAGAAAAAGGTATATATAAGCCTTAATTTTATATTCTTCCCACTATTTCTTTAGGTGTATACAAATTTTGTCAAAAAAAATCATTTTAAGGTTGTAAAAACCGGTTAACATATTGTAATTTTAAGAGATGAAACGAAAGCAATTTGAACCGCTGGAAATTGATACTTTTGAAACGGATGTTTTCCCTCTCCCCAAACACAGTCATACGTATTACGAACTGGTTTATATTTTCAAAGGAAGCGGCAATCACCATATCAATCAGCTGCTGATTCCTTATAAAGCAGGAGATTTGTATTTGATCTCTCCTGATGATGAACATTTCTTTGACATCAAAAAATTGACCAAGTTTTGCTTTATTAAGTTCAATGACAGCTATTTTGAAAGCAATAAACATCTTTCTCCCGATAATCTGGTGACGGCTTCTCCTTCTGATATCATGCGGAATCCACTGTTGAAAGAGGAAAAGCTGATCTTTGATGAACCTTGTAAAACCATTCTGAAAAAAACAGTTGAAAATATTATAGAATACAACCGATTTCAGAAAGTTTCAGATTCACCGATTGTTTTTTTTCAGGTTTTATCGCTATTTGGATTGATCCGTGAAGCCTCCGCCAAATTTTTAAACGTGAGAGTTGATAATAATGCTCCTCAAAAAGATGATCTGACGTCTTATATTCACCAAAATATTTATCATCCGGATCAGATTAGAATACAGGTTATTGCCAAGCATTTCAATATTTCAGAAACGTATTTCAGTGCTTATTTTAAAAGAAATTTTGATGTTTCTTACCGGAAATATGTTACGGATTATAAAGTAAAATTGATTGAAAGAAGAATCCAATCCGGGCAGATGACCATGAAGCAGATTGCCTATGAATTTGGGTTTACGGATGAAAGTCATCTCACCAATTATTTTAAAAAGCAGATGAAAATGAGTCCGATCCATTTCAAATTACTGCACAGTGTTTAGTATTCATTAGCCTATTTTTTCATTGCTGCAAGTTGTAAAACCGATAAAACTTATAGAAATTTGCAGTGTATACAAATCCTTATTTATGAAGATTATTGATCTTGAGAACTGGAACAGAAAGGAACATTTTGATTTTTTCTCAAAAATGCAGAGCCCTTATTTTGGGTTTACTACGGAAGTGGACTGTACAAAAGCCTATCATAACGCTAAAGAAAAAGGAGTGTCCTTTTTTGCTGCTTATCTCCACAAATCAATGGTTGCCGTCAATACGGTAGATGCATTCAAGCTACGAATTATTGACGGAGAAGTTGCTTTGTTTGATACCATTCATGCCGGAACAACCATTGGAAGGGAAGACGGTACCTTCGGGTTTGCTTATATTCCTTTTTCAAATGATTTTTCTGTTTTCAATGACAGATTGCAGCGCGAAATACAAGCGGTACAAAACTCAACAGGACTCAGATTGAAAAATGGTGATATTGGAAAGGATCTGATAAGACATTCTACCGTTCCATGGAACTCTTTCAGTGCATTGCTGCATCCCACTAATTTTGACCCCACAGAGTCTGTTCCGAAAATTACCTTTGGTAAGTTTAATGTGCGTAAGGGTAAAAAATATTTACCTGTTTCTGTAGAAGCTCATCATGGATTGGCTGATGGTCTTCATATTGCCCAATACCTTGAAGAATTCCAGCGCCAGTTGGATATGTAATGAATTTTTACGGAAAACCGTAAGGGACTTTTCTTAATCCTGGATATATTTGATGTAATAATATTGCTATATTAGTAAGTTGATTTCATATCAAACAAGCTAATAAATCATAAACACAATTTTATTTAAGATGACTAATTTTGAAAATGCAGATCTACAGATCGTTACCACCAAAGCCAGAGCAGATAAAGCAATTAATTCATTAAAAGGAATTTTGCATGGGAGTATTTTTGATAATATAGCTGTTATTCAATAATTTGAAGAAAAGCTACAGATATTTCATTAATCAATACCCCTATTGCTATGTCAAGTAATACCCCCTTTTTTGCCAATGAGGACGATTTCATTATTGATGTTTCGGGAAATGCGTCTATTCCCATTCGTTTTGATGAGAATATTTCAGCACCGGTTCCTGCTGCCAGTATAACTACGAGCCAGCCTCATGATCCTGATTCCTGGAAAATAGGAAAAAAATATACCCGAAAGCTTAATTTAACGGATGAACAGGCAGCGCTGTTAGATAAATTATCATTTGCCGGGAATGTTTTCAATGAGATCGAATATTGCAGGATCCAGATCTTAAAGCAGTTTTTAAGAGCGGTGGAATATCTATATACCGAATGTATTCCTGTCAATAAATCATATCCCACTGTGATTGATGAGCTGTCAGAAATCATTGTATGTCTTAAATATAATTACAGAAAAGAAAGCCTGAATTATACCTATACTTTCCAGTCTGTACAGGCAGAAATTTTTAATCATATCCTGAAATTATGCGAAAATAATGTCAGAGAAGTCTATGGTATCAAAAGAAAAATAAATACAGACTTTACTTATAATCATCCTGATATTCTGCACCAGTACAACAGGAAAATCGTTTCCAGGCTTGAGGTTTTCTTACCGGAAAATCAACACTATATTCTGGATGCAGATGCCCGAACAAATATTATTCTGAATGAAAACAATACCAGCCGATGGAAAATTAAATTTGATATTCTCAAAGAAGACTATACCAATCCGCTGGCTTTTGAAAGAGAAATATTTCGTCTTGCGGATGTAAATATTAAAAATCCTTCCGTTGATGCCTTATTTTTTGAGGCTTCAAAATTCATGGCAGATCATGATAAAATATGTTCTCTACGGCTGTATCTTCATTATTTGGATAAGGATCTGCAGTCTCCGAAATTTGATAACAAACCCTTGGCAAAAAATATTCAGAAAAGTTTATTTGCCACTCAGGAACAACTGCATGACTTTGAGCGGATTTTAAGCAGTTTTATTGCAGACCGAAAGCTTACAACCGCTATTGAAATGGCCAGCCGCTTGTATGAACCGAAGAGAAAGAAAATTGTGATTAACCGGGAAGCTATTGAAAATGTTCAGAGGCAGCATTCCGGAACGGTTGAATTATTAGGACAGTACCTTAATGATGCTGAAGATGAAACGCCATCTGTGAAAACGGAAGAAGCCGTCAACACGAACGAATTAACTATAAATATAACCCAACATAATCCTGAACCTCAGGAATCAAAATATCTGGATGAACTGAACTTAACAGCTATCCAAAAGGAGATCCTTGATCTTTTTGAGAAGCAGAGTTTCAGTGTTCCTCAAAGTGAATTTGAACCATTTATCAAAGCTAAGAACCTGTTTATGGGATCCACCATCGATTCTATTAACGACAGCTGTTTCGAAATACTGGACGATATTTTAATCGAGGAAGAGGATGAATACTTTACCATCAACACAGATTATTATAAAAAACTATTAAACAATGACTGACAATATTAAGCCCAAAGAGGCCACTTCAATTATCAATTCTCTGGTAGGCGGTGTCGTACCCAAAATCGGAGTACAACATATTACCGTAGGAAGATCTGAAGAAATTGCTGCTTTTATAAGCGCTTTGGAGGACGTAAAGAACGGACACAGCATGGCAAAATTCTGGATTGGAGATTTCGGAAGCGGAAAATCTTTTATGCTTCATCTTCTGAATACGGTTGCCCTAAAACAAAAATTCGTAGTTGCAAATGCAGATTTTACTCCTGACAACCGTCTGTATTCAAATGATGGAAAGAGCGTTATTCTGTATGCTGCGATTATGGACAATATTGCGATCCAAACCAAGCCTGAAGGCGGCGCCTTACAGACGTTACTGGAAAAATGGATCGAGCAGGTGATTACCAAAACAGCTGAAGAAAATTATATTTCATTGGCAGAGATCCGAAATGAAAAGTACTTCGGATTGATTCAGAATGCTATCATGAAAACCATTAACGAGATCACGGAAGTGGGTGGTTTCGATTTTGGGTATGTTATTGTGAAATACTATGAAGGTTACATTAAAAATAATGAATTGCTGCGCAGAAATGCCTTAAAATGGCTGAAAGGAGAATATAAAACTAAAACCGAAGCAAGGCAGGATCTGGGAGTCCGGGAAATCGTTAATGATTCAAATTATTATGATATGCTTAAAAATTTCTGCAAACTTTTTGTAAGCATGGGATACAGCGGTTTTATGATTAATTTGGATGAAGCCATTAACCTGTACAAGATTTCAACAGCCGCAGCACGGGAGAAAAATTACGAGAAAATTTTATCCATCTATAACGACTGTTTCCAGGGGAAAGTATCAAACTTATTCATCAATTTTGCTGGAACAAAGAAGTTTCTAGAAAATGAAAGGAGAGGACTGTTCAGTTATCAGGCTTTAAAATCAAGACTGGAAACGAATAAATTTGAAACCCTTGAAATCAGGGATTTTGCACAGCCTGTCATTACATTGGCTCCGATGGATCATAACGAGATCTTTGTATTATTGAAAAAATTAAAAGAGATTTTTGATTTCAATTATAAAACAGAACTCAATATTACCGATGAAGAGATTTCTGCTTTTATGGAAGAAATGTTCAATAAACCCGGCGCATCAGAATTTCTGACGCCAAGAGAAGTAATTCGCGATTTTCTCAATATATTAAACATCATCAGACAAAATCCTGAAGTGGATAAAAGAAGGCTATTCGGGGAAATTGAAATCTCTGACGAAAGGCCAAGCGACCTTATCCTATTAGACAGTATTGAAGAATTATGACAGCCTACGATATGCTTTCCGAGCCTATCCGGAAATACATCCGCGATAAAAAGTGGGAGAGCTTACGGCCTATTCAGGAGGCCGCGATCCAAAAAATAATGACAACGGACACTAATTATGTCCTCATATCCAGAACGGCTTCAGGTAAAACTGAAGCTGCTTTTCTGCCCATTCTTTCAAAGGTTAATTTCAAAGAACAGGGTGTTAAAGTGCTGTACATTTCTCCTCTTATTGCTTTGATCAATGACCAGTTTACAAGGGTAGAACAGCTTTGTATGTATCTGGATGTTCCTGTTACAAAATGGCATGGTGAAGCTTCCAAAGGGCAAAAAGACCGGTTAATCAAAGATCCGGCTGGAATTATGCTGATCACGCCTGAATCGATCGAGGCTATGTTTGTCAACAAACCACATAACGTCAGGCATTTATTTTCCGATCTGGAATATGTCGTAATTGATGAGATTCATTCTTTTTTAGGCTCTGACCGTGGGGTACACCTGCAGTCTTTACTGAACCGTTTACAGAAGGTTAATCATAAAAAATTCAGTATTGTAGGGCTTTCGGCAACCGTGAGTGATGCCAACCAGTATATTGAACTGAAAGATTTTTTGGGAACTTCAGAGAATACTAAGATCATCAGGGATAATACTCCAAAGCCTATTAATGCCGTTTTTAAATATTTCCCGGGCACTGTTGAGGAACTTCCGCTGGACCTTCTTAAAGACCTGTATGTAAGAACAAGAGAAAGTAAAGTTCTGATTTTTCCAAATACGAGAGGCCGTGTAGAAGAAGTGGCTGTAAAGCTGAAACAGATCTCCGACAAAGTGGGCGGACATAAAAATTATTTTGCCCATCATTCTTCGGTAGATAAAGAAGTCCGCGAGTATGTGGAATTTTTCGCTAAAAACAGTACACTTCAAAACTTTGCTATTTCCTGTACTTCTACATTAGAACTGGGAATTGATATTGGCAATGTAGACGAAGTGGTACAGATCGATGCCACGCACAGTATCGCTTCTTTAATACAAAGAGTAGGACGAAGTGGAAGACGGGAAGATAAAGCCAGCAACCTGTTTTTATATGCCACTACTGAATGGAGTCTAATTCAGTCTCTGGCATGCTGGCTTTTATATAAAGAGCAGTATATTGAACCGATATCAGTGAATAAAAAACCTTACGATGTATTGGTTCATCAGATACTTTCCATTGTTAAAGGCAGGTCGGGAATCACATTACGTGAGCTTCTGGAAGATTTTGCCGACAATTCTACTTTTAAGGATATTACAGCAGAAGAAACAGAAGAAATTATCGATCATCTCAGGGAAATAGATTTTCTTGAAAAGCTTGGAAATGAATATATCATTGGCATTGAAGGCGAAAAAGTAGTGAATACTAAAGATTTTTACAGCCTCTTTAATACACCCACTTTCTTCAAAGTAGGCAATCAGGGGGTGAAAATCGGAGAGTTACCTTTGTCACCACAGATCAGGGAGAATGAAAATATTTATTTATCGGCTAAGATCTGGAAGATCATTAATATCGATTATCAGACAAAGAAAATAGAAGTGATCCCTGCAAAAGATGGAAAGAAGCCTATGTTTCTAGGTGACGGTGCGGATACGGCTCATCAAATAAGGCAAAAAATGCTGGAAGTTCTTGTTTCAAAAGAAGAATTTGATTTTTTAGATAAAGACGGACAGGAAATTGTAAACATGCTGAGAAAAGAGTTTTCGATATTTGACATTAACCATCCTGAAACGGACAGACCTTTGCTATCGAGCAATGAAAAGCTGATTTTTTATTCATTTACCAGTTCAAAAATCAACAGAACATTAAGCTTTATCATGAATGTATTGGGAATTGATCATCATCTCGATAAAGATATTTTATTTGAAATCGAACATTCCCAGTCTGACTTTGTATCAATCATGAAAAATATCGATTGGGAAGCCATGAATTTGAATAAGATAATGACAGATATGGCAGAAGATATTCCGAAAATGCTGGATTTCTCAAAATGGGGAATCTACTTACCCGTACACTACCAGGCTGAGCTATTGAAATCCAGATATTTTGATTTTGAAGGCTGTCGTGATTACCTTCAGCGGCTTCGCTGTATAGAAAATTAATTTAAGCTGTTTAAATGAAAAGAAGGAAATCCCTTTTTGTTTTTAGAAATCACCAATTGATTTTCCATAGGAAGTAAGATAAACTCAGCTTTTCCGCGGACTTTTCCATCCATAAGAAGACCGTCCAATACGGTATGTTCGCTGAGTCTGAGAACAACATGTAAATGCAGCATCGGTTTTCCCTCGTTTTCTGAAATATTTCCGGAAATATCGGAAGCGTCTGATGTTGCATTGATTTTCCCCTCAATATATTTCTTTCCAAATGGACTTAAAAATCGCAGCAAAACGTGATTGATAACGCCAACTCCCGAAATTTTTCCTGCTTTAATTTTTTGACTCTGCACAAAATCTTTCAGCGTAGCGATAATGGAAGCCCCATCATTAATACTGATAATATACGTGTTTTCTATTTTTCTGGCCATCCAGAGACTTCCATATAAAAATTGTGATTTCATCTTATTAGTTGTTATGCAGTTTAATAGAAAATTTTCCCGTTTTGTATCCTTACCATTTCTTTCTTTTCCATATGTTTGATCGTCCGTATTACCGTTTCTACACAGAGGCCCGTAAGAGAAGCCAGTTGCTGTCTTGTCATCGGAATCTGAAAAGAATAGAGCGTTGTATCGTTGTGAGGCCTTTTAAGATAATCCAGGAATAATTTTAATTTATCTATTGAATGTTGGAAAGAGAGATTGTACAACCTGATATACGTATCATACATCCTTTCAGCAAGATATTGATTGATATTTGATAAAATATCCGGGTGAGTATTGATCAACTTTAAAAAACCGGATTTTGTACTTCTTATGATGATGCTTTTCTCGATCGATAGGGCATTAACAGGATAAGGTTGATCTATAAATAAATTGGATTCGCCAAAGCTTTCACCTGCCGAAGCAATATGCTGGATAAACTCTTTTCCGTGCTCATCGTAATTATTCAGCTTCACGCTGCCTTTCCTGATCTGAAAATAATACAATGGGAAGTCTCCTTCACGAAAAAGGATTTCATTTTTTTCGTAATGTATAATTTCGGCTCCAAATGAAAACAGTAGATCTTCAAGGATCATATGAGTGATTTTTTTTCAAATTTTATGATCTATAAAGAAAGAATAATTTTCATCAATCTGATTATAATAAGGTACCACAAACATACCACAAAGACTATTTACAACGGCTTTTAAATAAGGGTACAGAATGATAATTTTTTAAAAGTATTGATTGTAATCATAAAAACGGAAGATCAATTCTTCTATTTTTGTTATTAAATAAAAACTGATGATTGTAAAAGCTTTATTGAAGGGCCAACAATGACTCCATCGTGGTATCTATGTGGTATTATAATTCAATAAAATTTTAATCATTTTTTCTTTCTTTGCTGAATCTAAATAGTACAAATTTCTTTGCAAACCATAAAAGAGCAATGGTAAGAGATTATGGCGGGCTTTACTATGATATTTATTCATTTCGGCATCCGTGTCAGAAATAATAAAGAATAGTAAATCATCGTGCGAAAAGTACAATGTATACTGATGCAGATAAACATAGAAAAAGTGACAGAAATCAGCAGAGATGAGAACATATTATGAATAACCAAGAACCTGAATTCAATATAAAAGACTTAAGCCAAAAACTTTTTTTCCAGGATGAAATTATGACACTGGCGAAAGGGAATTCTCCTTATCTATTGAATAAATCCAGATTAGTATACCCAGCTTTTTTTAACAAGATATATACGATCCAGCCCAATTTAAAAAATTCTGAACTGATTTTTTGCATCTATCTGAAACTTAACCTTACGACTAAGGAAATTGCAACATATACTTTTGTAACGCCAAAAGCCATACAAAACCGGAAAAACCGACTTAGAAAAAAACTCAGTATTCCTTCTGACGTTGATATTTATAAATGGTTTAATAATCTGTAAGCCGGTTTACTACAAATTTAGAATTCAATGACAGCTTTATCCAGATCGTGATAAAGTAACACTTTCCAATTGTTTTCAACAGCTTCTTTTTCCCAGATCTGTCTTAATTCCTTAGCTTTTCGGCCATTAAAATCACTTTTATAGGCCAAATGGTATTTGAGATAAGACTCCTGCGGAAGATCATCAGCACCATAAAATGCAGTTTCTCCATTCTCTGTGATCCAGAAGACCTGCATAAAAGGAGTGTGTCCGCCTACTACCTGGTAAGAAATTTCATCGGATATCTGTCCCTGATCTTCATGCATCCAGACAATATTTGGCAGCTGGGTCAGCCTGTCAAGTGTTTCAAAATCGAATGAAGGATTCCCTCTGTTTTCCATTGCAAAATCAAATTCCCGCTTTTGAACATAGATGGTCGCATTGGGAAAAGCAGCCTCAAAACCATTTTCCGTATTTTTTATAATTCCCTGAAGGTGGTCTTTGTGAAGATGAGAAAGCAGCAGTTTAGTGATCTGATCAGGTCTTACATTTTCTTTTTTCAGAAGGTCTGACAGTACGGTTTTTCCCTCGGGCGTTTTCCATCCAAGACCGGTATCCAGAAGAATATAGTCATTTTTCGTAATGATAAGAAAAGGCTGAACAGACATTCTTATCCCCGTAGCAGTCGGTAAACTGTCTTCCGTTAAAAGAGTAAAATCTTTCGTTTTGTTTGCTGAGAAATTGCCTTCTTTAAGTGGGATGATTTTCATGAGGCAAATTTCCTCAATATTTCTAAATCTGTAAAACCTTTTTTTTCGATATCATCCATCGGTAAAAACGATGATTGACTACCAGGAATTCAATCCGTTTTTCAAAGCCTGGGCATATTTTTCTTCATCAAAAGAATACAGATCCGGAGATTTGTGGGCACCGCCGCGTCTTTGTTCCTCAAGCTTATTCAGAATACCCAGATTTTTAATTTTCCGGTAAAAATTTCCACGGTTGAGCTCTTTTCCTAAAATCGCTTCATACAGTTTCTGAAGCTCGGAAAGCGTAAATTTTTCCGGAAGAAGGTTATAACCGATTGGTTTTATAGAGATCTTTTCGCGCAAAGTAAGCAGCGCTTTTTCAATGATTTCCCGATGATCCATAGCCAGTTCGATTTCAGATAACTTGCTCAGATAGATCCATTCGCAGCTTTCACTAAACTCATCAGGAACCAGGTTGAATCTCGAAGGATTATACAGCGCATAATATCCTATGGAAATGAACCGCTGCTTGTGAAAAAGAGTTTCATCAAAATCTTCAAAATAATGTTCGCTCCGGTTTCTTTTCCCGAAAACACCGAATTCATCGAGATATACATCCGCTGTTATTCCTGCTCTGTCCTTAAGAATTCTTACCACAGCTTCATCCAGATCTTCCTCTTTTCCAACGTACCCGCCGGGAAGAAGCCAAAGTTTTCTGTAATTTGTCTTAATCAGTAGCACTTTAATTTCGTTCTGGTCAAAGCCAAAAATGACCGGGTCGGCAGAAAGGTGGGGCAGGAAAATTTCCTTTGCTTCAATTGATCTTTTTACGATCTGTTCTTTAGAATCCATAGTTATTGTTTGAGAATAGGTGATAGCACAAATTTAATGATAAATGTCCGGAATTGCTTTACTATAGAGTGTTTTCAATCGACTGTATTAATAAGATCATTCATTATTAACAATTTGAAATTCTCCTTAATCCGTAATTCTATTCTTATCTTTGCGCTCAAATTTTAATATAACTATGCAGGCGAGCTCTACGAACGGTATTTCAAGAACGGTAATTTGGCTGATGGCAATTATTTCAGGACTTGTAGTAGCCAACAATTATTACAACCAGCCATTACTGGCCCTTATTTCCAACGATCTGAAAGTTTCTGAAAGTGCAGCCAGTAAAATTTCTGTTCTTACCCAGGTGGGATATGCTGTTGGATTATTAATGATTGTTCCGTTGGGAGATAAATTCTTTCGTAAAAGACTGATTCTCATTGATCTTTTTTTAGTGTTCGGTTCATTATTATGGATGACGTTCGCGACTCAATTATGGATGCTGTATGCAGCCAGTTTATTGATTGGTGCAACGTCTGTGATCCCTCAGTTATTCATTCCGATTGCCGCAGAACTCTCCTCTGATAAAGAAAAATCTTCCAATATCGGAGTCGTAATGTCAGGTTTGTTATTGGGAATTCTTTTATCCAGATTTATAGGCGGAATTGTGGGTGATGTCTGGGGCTGGAGAGCCATGTTTGGGATTGCCGCAGGACTCATGACCCTGGTGTGGCTGGCCGTGTATAAAATGCTTCCAGAAATGCAGCCTAATTTCAAAGGCAGTTATAAAGAATTGATGCGCTCTGTGGCTCATTTAGCAAGAACACAGCCTATTTTACAGCTGGCATCTTTTCGTGGAGCTATGGCTTTCGGATCGATGTGTGCCTTGTTTACAACGTTAGTCTTTCATATGGAAAAACCTCCGTTCAATGCAGGGGCATCAGTTGTCGGAAGTTTCGGATTGGCAGGTGCTGTAGGTGCTTTAGCAGCGGCTAAAGTAGGAAAGCTTCAGAAATATTTAGATATCAATAGAATCATTGTATATGCATTGCTGATTGTTTTAATAAGCTGGGGATTCACCTATTTTGCAGGAGAAACATATTGGGGGCTGATTGTAGGCGTGATCCTAGTTGATCTTGGAGTACAATCAAGTCATATTATGAACCAAACCAATTATTTCTTAATAAAAACCAATGCAGTCAACAGATTGAACACTGTGTATATGGTATGTTATTTTATAGGAGGCTCTTTGGGAACCTGGCTGGCCTCTGTTGCCTGGCATTATGCCCAGTGGGATGGCGTTTGTTTGGTAGGAGCAAGTTTTGGTTTGTTAGCATTAATCGCTCATGTGCTGTTCAGCAGAAGAGTTAATGCATCTCAATCTTAGCCTTACAACAAATTGTACATTTTTTAAATTTTAATTTTCATGGTTATTTCCATGAAGTAATTCTTTGTGCTTATTTCCCCATTTTTCCAGTTCCTCCCATATTGGAATCAGCTCTCTGGCTATGTCAGTGAGCTCGTAATCAACTCTTGGCGGTACTTGTGCATGTACCGTCCTTTTTACAAGTGCCTCCTTTTCCAGCTCTCTTAATTGTAGAGTAAGCATTCGTTCGGTGATGCCACAAATACGATCGCGGACTTCACTGAAACGCAACTTCCCATCTTTAAGTCTATTCAAAATCAAGAGTTTCCATCTTCCACCAATTCTGCATACTGCATACAATAGGTCACATTCCTGTATGTACTTTTTATTGATGTTATTCGTAGAATTTTCCTTTATTTTCCCCATAGCTTACAAATTTGTTAGTACCATACAATTAGCTGTATACAGTGCAAATATAAGGCTTGAAATCTAATTTTGTATTCAGAAACTGAAAATAGTCAGCAGTTCGGGGAATCATAGCGCTTACATTCCTTTAATCTAATAATATAAAAATAAAACAATAATGCAGTTAACATCACCTATCAATAAAATCATCAATCATTTAGAAAAAATACAATCATTCAATGCACAGGATCCGTTAGATGATACCCGGAAATATCTGGAAACCATGACGCTTCAGCTTAGTGAAAAGAAGGAGCCGATTGCAATGATAGAAGAACTGAATATTCCTCAGGAAAATCATCAGATTCCCATTCGTATCTATCGTCCGAAAGGAAAAACCACTCAAAAATCATCAGCCATTATTTACATTCACGGCGGGTGGTTCATTGCCGGTAGTTTTGAAACCCATGATGCGGTGGTTCGGAAATTAGCCAATCAAACAGAATCGGTCATCATTTTTGTAGACTATCGACTTGCCCCGGAACATCCTTTTCCTGCAGGTCTGAATGACTGTATCGACATCGTCAAATGGACTACCGATCATGCTGAAGCTTTGGGAATTGACAGGGATCAAATCGGAATTATAGGCGACAGTGCAGGAGGAGCCCTTGCAACGAGTGTTTCAGCACAGGTAGGGGAACTGCTTAAATTTCAGGTACTAATCTATCCGGCCGCTGATAACCAACTCAATACGAAATCATGGGAAATCTATGAAACGGGGCCTGTTTTAAACAAGGAAGGTGGTATCCAGGCCTGGGAATGGTATCATCCGGAAGGGAAAAACAATCCGGATCCATTGGCCGTTCCGATTTTAATAAAAGATTTTAAAAATACACCGCCTACATTAGTTCTTATAGCAGAACATGATGCTTTAAAAGATGAAGGGGAAGAACTGGCACAGCATATGAAAGAAGCAGGTATTTCTGTGCAAACCAGTTTTTATAAAGATATGGTGCATGGTTTTATGCACATGGGCGCTGTTCTGAATGAAACAAAAACCGCTATAGACGAAATTGCAGTCTTTACCCATAAAAATTTAGAACAGTAAAAATGAAGAAATTTGCTTACATAGGATGTTTAGGGTTTATTGCCGTCATCACCACCGAATTTGGAGTTATTGGAATCCTGCCACAGATTGCTGAACATTATCAAATTAGCATTGATAAAGCAGGATATCTGTTAAGTGCTTTTGCCTTAATTATTGCACTTACAGGACCTTTTATGACCTTACTGACCTCAGGTTTTGACCGTAAAAAACTTATCTTGGCTGCCATTGCTGTATTTCTTGTTACAGGAGCCGTTTCCTCATTCTCACCACCTTTCTGGCTGCTGATGCTGGTGAGGATTTTACCTGCATTTTTACAGCCGGTTTATATTGCGACGGCCTTATCAGTTGCGATTTCCAAAGCAGATAAAAAACATGAAAATCAGCTTATGGGGATTGTGTTCAGTGGAGTAGCGATCGCGATGGTAACAACAGTGCCTTTTGCAACGTGGGTAGCCAGTATGTATACTTTTGAATACTCGTTCATTATCCAAGCCATTGTAAGTATTATTGCATTGGCTGCAATTTACATATCGCTTCCTTCTATGCCGGTAAAAGAAAAAAAATCATACGGAAGTCAGCTGAAAATATTGACGCAGCCTGTTTTTATAACCAGTACAGCCATGAATTTTTTCATGATCACCGCATGGTTTTCTACCTACAGCTATTTTGCAGATTACCTGAACAAGGCAAAAGGAATGGATGGGACCATGGTCAGTTATATGCTTTTCCTGTTCGGAATTGTTGGTGTTTTTGCAAACTGGATTGCCGGAAAAATGTTGAGCAAAAGTATTCCTAAAACAACTGCTTTTTTTCTCTCCGGAACATTAATCATGCCTGTTTTACTGTATATATCAGGTGATCATTTAATCAGTAATATGATTTGTATAGTCATCTGGGGATTTATGTATTCTCCAAGCTTCCTGAATGCTTCCACTTACATGATATCTTCGGTACCGGGTTCCATGGAATTTGCCAATAGCCTGGCCACTTCCTTCGGAAATCTGGGAGTTACATTAGGAACTACTTTAGGCGGCTGGATGATTGTCTCTCAGGGAGTGGCCTATAATCCGTGGATCGGATTTGTTTTCGGCCTGCTGGCTTTCCTGATGATGATCGTGAGAACAGTTTTGGAAAGAAGAGAAAAAATAATGCTTCCCTGTCAGCAATAAATTGTAATAACTCTTGTTACAATGGATGATATGCCTTAATTTTGATAAGATTAAAAAATCGATCAAGAATTAAAATTAAAAGAAAAAATGAAAATAGAGATCTGGTCTGATGTAATGTGCCCTTTTTGCTATATCGGAAAACATAATTTTGAGAAAGCCCTTGAAAAACTACCCTTTAAAAATGAAGTAGAAGTAGAGTGGAAAAGCTTTCAGCTGGACCCAACCCTGAATCCTTCCGAAGTAAAAACTACCATAGAATATTTTAAGGAAAAAAAGGGGATTCCCGAAGCTCAGGCGAGCCAGATGGTAAGCCAGGTAGCACAGATGGGACAAATGGCAGGAATTGATTTTAACTTTGAAAAAGCATTAATTACCAATACATTTCCAGCGCACAGATTGATTCATTTGGCGAAAAAACATAACCTTTCTTCAGAAGTCGAAGAAGCATTATTTGAAGCCCATTTCATTGACGGTGAAAATGTGGGATCTATTGATCTTTTGGTTTCTATTGCAGAAAAGCTGGGAATTGATAAAGAAGAAGCACAAAAAGTCTTAAGTTCTGATACGTTGGATCAAGAGGTTAATCAGGATATTGCTGATGCCCAAAACAATGGGATTACAGGCGTACCTTTTTTTGTACTGAACGGCAAATATGCAGTCTCAGGAGCACAGCCTGTGGAAACTTTTGTAAACGCCCTGCAACAGACGTACAATGAAACGGCAAGTCCATTTAAAGATCTTTCTGACGGCGGTGCTTCATGTGATGCCGATGGATGTAGCATTTAATCTATTGTATTGATGATAAAGATTAACGACGAACTTCAATACTCTGTTTCAGATACTCTTTTTGTATTTGCATTAGATTCGGAAGCAGGAAAAGTTTTTGATGATAAAAATAAACTGGTTACCGGTATTGGCAAAGTAAATGCCGCTATCGAACTGACAAAAGAAATTCATCTCAGAAGACCTCAGTTAATTGTCAATCTGGGTTCAGCAGGCAGCCAAAGTTTTCAGAAAGGCGAGGTAGTATGCTGTACAAAATTTATCCAACGCGACATGGATGTCAGAGGACTTGGATTCAGTTTGTATGAAACACCACTGTCCGGAATTCCTCCCGTTTTGGAATATGGCTACCAGATGCAAGGTTTACACGAAGGAATTTGTGGAAGCGGAGACAGTTTTGAAATGAATCACTCCGAAACAGAGTATACGATTGTAGATATGGAAGCCTATCCGCTGGCTTTAGTCGCAATGAAGGAAAATATTCCGTTTCTGTGTTTAAAATACATTTCAGACGATGCAGGAAGCGATGCCGCAGATGATTGGGCAGTACAGGTGCATTTAGCCTCCGAGGCTTTTAAGAAAATATTATTCTCATAATTTATCAACAAATCCTGAAGAAAAACTTCAGGATTTTATTTTCTATTTGTATTTTTACGTTTCTTCGTCCACACTATGAAAATTACTTTTTACCAGCCGGTTCATCCTATTCTTAAAAAATATATGGAAGGATATTATTTCATGGAAAAAGACGAAGTTCATGAACCGGTCCGATACCTCACATTTCCGGATAATTATTTTATTCTGTCGGCTTGTCAGGATGTAGTTATTACTCAGGATAAAGGCTGGCTGGAAATCCATAGGTCTTCTTCGGAAAATGTGGTGATTGACTTTGTTTCCCGATGTACCGTGCCTACTGAAATTTGTTATGTGCAGTCCGTTAATGAAATTACCGTTTATTATAAACCGTTAGGGATGTATCATTTTTTTGAAGCTGACAGCGCTGAAGATCTACGGCAGAAGATCCACCTTTCAGATTTTAAAGAAATCATGAAAGATATTCTAAAGGAAACTGAAAGGAAAAAACAGATTGAAATGCTGGAAAACTACTGGATTTCAAAATTCCAACAGAAAACATTAAAATTGCCATATACAATCCTTGAAGATTTTGAGTCTGAACTCAGTATTGAAGAAATTGCTGCCAAAAACAACATTACCAGGCAGTACCTCAATAAAATCTCGAAACGCTATTTAGGAAAACCGGCCTCCGAATTCAGGAAAATCCAGAGATTCCGTAACGTGCTGATTTCAAATAAAAAGTCCAGGAACCTCACAGAGCTTTCCTATGAACATCTTTTTTATAACCAGTCGCATCTTATTAAAGATTTTAGAGAGCTGACCAAAATAAGTCCCGGAAAGTTCTTTGAACATGTGGATACAGAACAGAATACGATCTGGCTGTTTATTTAAGTTTCCATTTTTACAATGTTCGTGGTTTTCATTGAAATACTTTTGTCTAAACATTATAACCTAATTTCAAATGAAAAAATTGTTAGTTGGAGCTTTCCTTTTCCATTCCTTATTTTCTTATGCACAGAGAAATAATGATGCAGCTATGTTTTCTGATATTACACAGAAAGTGAAGAACTACTATGTGGATCCGGGCGCTTACAAAAAGGTGGATTCTTTATTTCAAAGCGAATCTAAAAAAGAGTCCTTTACTCAGTTAAACAAAAAAGATTTAGCAGCATTTCTCACGCAAAAATTAAGAACGGTAACTGATGATAAGCACTTTTTCATAAAATATCTTGAAAACTATACCCCTGAAAAACCTATCAATGTAAAAGAACGTGAGCAATCAGATAATTTCCACAACAGCCTCTAAAATTTCGGTTTTGAACAAGTTCAGCGTTTGAAAGGAAACATCGGATATATTAATTTTAAAGGGTTTGCAACCGTTGAATCCAGCAAAAAAATATTAGCAGCCACGATGGATTTTGTGGCCAATACCAATTCTCTGATCATTGATCTTAGGGAAAACGGGGGCGGAGATAATGAGATGCTTCTTTTATTTTGCAGCTATTTTTTTGATCAAAAAACAGAATTGTATACGACCTATTTCAGACATACCAATCAAACAGTACATAACTGGACACAATCTAAAGTTTCCGGGCAGAAATATCTTCATAAAAAAATCTACATTCTTACCAGCGGAAAAACTTTTTCTGCAGGAGAAGCACTTGCTTACTTTTTGCAGCAGTATAAATTAGCTGAAATCATTGGCGAAAAAACAGGCGGTGCAGCGAATCCGGTAACAGATTTCATCATACAAAATCAATATTTACTGCTTGTTCCGGCAGGAAAAATAACAGCTTCTATCAGCGATAAAAACTGGAATCATACAGGAGTAATTCCTGATCAGGAAGTAAAAGCTGAAAATGCTTTACAAACAGCGCATGCCAGGGCTTTGAAAAATATTTTACAGACAAACACAAAAACAGAATTAACCATACCCGAAATAAAAAATCTTATTAATACATTAGAGCAATAAATGGATCAAATGTCATCAATCATCATTCATACAGCAGGAATAAAAGATCTTGAAACCATCCAAAATATTGGCAGGCAGACTTTCTCTGAAACTTTTTCAGAAAATAATTCTGAGGAAGCTATGAAAAAATACCTTGAAGAAAGCTTCAGCACAGAAAAAGTGCAGTCAGAATTAAATAATCCTGATTCTCATTTCTTTATTGCCTGGGAAGAAGATAATCCGGTTGGCTATTTAAAAGTAAATTCAGGAAAAGCGCAGACAGAGATGCAGGATAAAACCAGTCTTGAAATTGAACGTATTTATGTTAAAAAAAGCCATCATGGCAAAAAAGTAGGTCAGCTTTTGTATGATCAGGCACTGGAAACAGCACGCAGCTTACAAAAATATTATCTGTGGCTCGGTGTTTGGGAACATAATGAAAGAGCTTTGAATTTTTATAGAAAAAATGGATTTACAGAGTTCGACAAACATATATTTGTACTGGGTGACGATGAACAGACCGATCTGATGATGAAAAAAGTAGTAGATTAAAATAAAATAGAGTGAAAGAATTTTTAGAACAGATTAATCAATACTATCCGCTGTCAGATAAAACGGTGGCCGCACTTGCTGATATCTGCTCCACAGAAAAATACGATAAAAACACATTACTTTTGGAATCCGGGGCAATGGCGAGGTCGTATTATTTCATTAAATCCGGACTGGTGGGCTATTACACAACAGATGAACAGGGAAATACTATCTATAAAATTTTCTTTGAGGAAAACAGTTTTGTAGCTTCAACTTCGGCTATTATTAAAGCAGAACCCAGCGATTTTAATATCATTGCTTTGGAAAACTGCACCGTGATACAATATCCGGCTAGAGCATATAGAGATTTACTCCATCAATACCATGATCTCGCATTATTTCACATGCATTATTTAGAGAAAAACTGGGTCGTCAAAAAAGAACCCCTTGAAATATCTTTAAAATATGAAACGGCAAAACAGCGTTATCTGTTGTTACTTGAAAATACATCATTGTACAACCGGCTGAAACAGCACCATATCGCTTCCTATTTAGGAATTACACCCACCCAGCTGAGCCGTATAAAAAAAGAAATATAGTCACAAAAGCTTCAACATATGTTGAAGCTTTTATATTTTATCTGAGGTAAGTTTGTAGCAGCGAATTCAATTAATTATTAAACAGTTATCATATGAAAAAGGTAATGACCGTCGTATGGGTGTCAATAAGCTTTGCCCAGACTTTTGCTCAGAAAATAATCCATCAGGAAGTTTTCAGTGCAAAAATGAACAAGAAGATCAAAATAGTAATTATTACTCCCGATCTTAAACCCAATGTCACCTATCCATCAGTATACATTCTTCACGGGTATAGCGGAAATCCGGACAGAATCATCAAGCAGGATATTCCTGATCTCGTAAAGAAAGCACAGGAATACAAAACCATATACATTCTTCCGGATGGAAACTTTAATTCCTGGTATGTAGACAGTCCTGTAGTGAAAGATTCCCAGTATCAGACTTTTATAGGAAAAGAGCTGGTAGATTTTATAGACAAAAATTATCCCACGAAAGCAGAGAAAAAATCCCGCGGAATCTTAGGATGGAGTATGGGAGGCTATGGAGCTACCAATATCGGTACCTCTTACAATAAAACATTTGGCATTGTAGGAAGCTCTTGTGGTGCTTTGGATCTGACTTCTTTCGGAAAAGCATATACAGGATATCAGGTGGATAAAGTCCTTGGACCTATACAATCATTGCCTGCAGGGTTTATTACAGATAACAAAGTAAAAATCATGGCGGAAGCCGATCAGCATTATATTTTTGACTGTGGAACGGAAGATACTCAGATGATTGAGCAAAACAGGAAATTCCATAATAAGCTTACAAGCCTTAAGATTGAACATTTATATATCGAATCATTAGGTGAACATAATCCGGCTTATTGGAGCCAGTCATTATCCAATCAGCTCACACTTTTTGAAAAATATTTCAGATAAAAATAACTTTATATAAATAATAGTAAAGTATATAATTACAGATTATTATGATTTACTATTTATATTTAAATAGATGCAATAAATCCTTTCTAAACATTACGTTTAAAAAGGATTTATTATTAAAAAAAATCAACTATTTCAGATCTACTGGAAATTTTTAAAGTTTTTTCCCAGATGTTCTTCGATCACAAAAAATGGATCTTCCGTAAGTGTATGAGCCCTCATGTCCATTAAACTTACCTTGCTCATCATCCTGAGCATGATCCTTTTTTCACAATTGAGTTCAACACCATTTACATTTTTCACGCCGGCCCGGAATGCAGACCTTCCGTGAGCACATAAATGGTTGTTAACGAGGATAACATCCCCGGCCTGAGGAGTAAAATCTGAATAAATCAAGTGCTTGGCTTCCTGCCAAAACTTATTCAGGGCATGATGGGCCAGATCAGTCTGTTGTATGCTGGGATTGAATAATTGCTCCGCAGCATCGAAACGCATAAAAGGCAGCTTCTGATTCCCATACAGCACCGCATCCAGTGTTTCCGTTTCTTCCTCTTCATTTTGTAGATTCGCATCCTTGGGAATTTTAAAAATAGGATCGAATAAGGGCCTGAAATCCTCCCGTATCGACTCATGAGAGCGGATCGAGTAGAGAGTAGAAGGTACCTGCTCTTCATTACGGACATACATAAAACTCAGGAAATCTGCCTGATGTTTCAAAAACGCATCTTCCGTATGCACATACAAATCAGTTGCAGATCCTGATCCCGTTTGGGTTTCACGCATCTTGTCATCCGGAATGATTGCATGGATCAGACCTCCACCTTTACGCTGTGAGTAATACTGCACAGGTTTGGAGGGAAGTCCACCATGCAGCAGGGCACATGCAAACCCATATGCATTGAATTTCGAATAGTCCGCTGACTGCCAGTTTGCAGGTGTATTTCCTATTTTCTCCTGATCGATATCAAAAAGACCTTTGAAAATAAGTGCTCCATACTGATCCTTTGAAAAATCGCTGGAAAAATCGGCTAATTTCTTAAGAAGGCGATCCGGCAAGAAGTAGGAGGCAAGCTGATGGACCTGCGTTACAAATTCCCGGTTTTCGAAACTTCCGTATTTCTTTTCAAGATAATCTGCCGCTTCTCTGATCATCCTACGTTCATCATCTGTAATATTTATGGCTACGGGAAGCAATCTTTCTTCTGTCAGACTGCTTTCTTCTAAAATTTTTAGAGAATTCATTAAAAAAAATTTTGTGTTAAGATTAAAATATTATATTTGTTTTTAATTATTCTAAATAACAATAGCGTTGTCAAATTTATGAATTATTCATTAATGAACAAATAAAAAAACATGTTTTTTAAATTTTAACACATTGACTTATAACTATATAAGCAAAATGTTTAAGTATGAACTATGCGACTGAAAATTAATAAATCATCATTACAAATAAGATATGAACAACCAAAATATACCTCTCGAAGAGGTGATAAATGAAAGCTTGACTCACTTTTCGGGGAAATTTGAGAATATTTTCCATCAGGATAATTATGATCATTATAGATCGGCACTGAATGATACGCTGGATCTAGTAGGGAAGTTTCTTTATAGAAATAATAAGCCTTTCAGTGGTATAGAAGCCGTAAAAATGAAAAAAATGGTTCAGCATATTGATCTGAACCAGAAATTATCTTCTTATGAAGAGCTATTGAGCGAAGTAGATGATATTTATGTAAAACATGCGACTGCTTTTCACCTTCCTCAATATGTTGCCCATCTTAATTGCCCGATTGTCATTCCTGCACTGGCAGGAGAAATCCTTGTAAGTGCCATTAATTCTTCACAGGATACCTATGATCAGAGTGCGGGCGGAACTTTCATGGAAAGAAAACTGATTGACTGGACCGCTGAAAAAATCGGTTACACTACTGAAAGTGATGGTGTTTTTACTGCAGGAGGATCTCAAAGTAACTTAATGGGATTGGTGATGATGCGGGACTGTTTCTCTCAGAAAAATTTAAACCATAACATTAAACAAGACGGACTTCCCTCTGAAGCAGGTCGTTTCCGGATCTTTATTTCCGATAAGGCACATTTCAGCAATTCAAAAAATGCGTCCATTATGGGCTTGGGTGAAAAATCCATCGTTAAAGTGCCTACAGATGACCGTTTCCGGATGGACATCACCCTGCTTACCAAGTATATGAAAAGAGAAATCCTGATGGGAAATATTCCTATCGGAATCATTGCTACCGCAGGAACTACGGACTTTGGAAATGTTGATCCTTTGGAGGATATCGCCAATATAGCAGCTCAGCATAACATCTGGATGCATGTGGACGCCGCGTACGGCTGTGCTCTGCTATTAAGCGGAAAATACCGTCATCTGTTGAATGGCATTGAAAAAGCAGATTCTGTAACCATTGATTATCATAAATCATTCTTTCAGCCGATCAGCAGCAGTTCTTTTATTGTTAAAAATAAGAAGGAACTGCGAATTCTGAAACACCATGCAGATTATCTGAATCCTGAAGAAATGGATGAAGAAGAAATTCCTGCCCAGATCAATAAATCCATCATACAGAGCACCCGAAGGTTTGATGCCTTAAAACTTTGGTTCACCCTGCGAATGATGGGGAATGATGAGCTTGCTGAATATACCGACACCGTGATTGATCTGACAAAAGACGTGGCAGAGATCATTACAGACGATTTTGAGTTTGAACTCCTGTCTGATTCAGACCTGAGCGTGCTGGTATTCCGCTATTTGAGATCCAATATAGAAGATTTGAATGCATTGAATCAATACATAAAAATGAAACTGTTCTACAGCGGTGAAATTCTGGTCGCCAGTACCAAAGTGGACGGTAATTTCTATCTGAAGTTTACGTTCCTCAATCCAATTACAACCACAGAAGATATTCGTCAAATTTTAACTAAAATCAAACTACATGGAGAAGACTTTATTGCAGGTAAGCACCTCTAAACAGACGGCAGAAGAAATTACATTCCGTATTCTGCTGAATGGGCTTCTAAGGGAATTAGGAAACGGTAAATTTTATGAAGGCGTTCCCATTTATGACCTTCTTACTGCGCGGGCTCTTCAAAAAAGCAAGTATCCGCTTCATATAAAATTTGAGTGTGAAAAAAGTGAATTGCAGGTATTTGCTCCTGTTTCTTACCGGTCAGAAAGTGCTTTCCACGAATATGGATTTCCCATCTGGGCGGTTGACCGCAATAATGAAAAGGTTTTTGAACTGGAAATGGATCAGCTGATTGCCCTGATTTATAAAGAGTTTTCAAACCGCTTTAATGAAGAAGGATTCGATCGTTTTATCGAAAGAATCCACAGCAGTACCAAAAATCTGGAATTGACGATGGCTGTCTATTCAGAGAACGATGACCCATTAACCTATTCGTTTATAGAATCGGAACAGGAGCTTCCGGTGGGACACAATCTGCATCCTTTCACGAAATCGAGAATGGGATTTTCCAAAGCGGAACAGATCAATTTTGGTCCGGAATTTAAAAAAGGAATGCAGCTGGAGTATTTCCTGGTCAGCAAAGATCATGTAGAAGCCTATGCTGTATTGCAAGAATCGGCAAAGAAGGTTCTGCAAGATATGGTTTCTCTGCCGGAAGATTTTGAAAATACCTGGCTGAAAGATGGTGAACAGCTTTCTGATTTCTATCTGATTCCATGTCATCCTTGGGAAGCTCAGCATTTTTTATCGACTAAAGTATGTTCGGAAATGACCAGATACCGCACGTTGATTTACGTTGGGGCGTTGGGTGAAAAATTCTATTCAACCTCTTCGATAAGAACGGTGTACAACGAAAATTCCAACTGGATGCTGAAATTTTCAATGCATGTTCTTTTGACGGGCTCGGTAAGAATCAACAGTGAAAAAGATCTGAAAAGAGGGTATGCATCATCCATCTGGTGGAACCATGTAAGAGTTCCGTTTGAAAAAGAATTTGAGCAGTTCAAATTATTGCTGGAGCCGGCAACGGTGAGTGTTTATTTTAATGGAGAAACTGTTGATAGTCTTAACCTGCTGATTCGTGAAAATCCATTTCAACCCAAAGATAAAGTCCTGCTGCTGGCAAGGTTATGTCAGGACGAACCCGGGGATGAAAGTTTCATTCAGCGTTTCTTTACAGATGTTTCCGAAAAACGAGGAACAGGGCTGGAAGAGACCGTTACCAATTGGTTTGAAAAATATATTTCTTTATTACTTTCTCCCTTAAACCATCTTTTCAGCCGTTATGGAATGGCTCCTGAAGTTCATCAGCAGAATTTACTCATTGCATTGGATGATCAGCTGATGCCTGAAACTATTTTTGTAAGGGATGGCCAGGGTTATCTGATCCGGGAAAGTGCTAAAGAACAGTATCAGATCCTTTTACAAAATTATCCGGAAATTGGAACACTATTTATCAGAGACGAACGTCTTTTAGATATTATTTCCCATCATCTTCTGGTCAGCAATCTTTCCGCACTTATTGCATCGTTGGGTAAAACAGGATGGATAACCGAAAGAAAACTGATCAATATCCTATACAAAGAATTTGAAAAAATCCATCAGGAACATCCGTCAGAGCTTACAAAATATGCTGTGGAAAACCGCTATTGGGGAACAAAATCAAACCTGAAATCTGCGGTTCTTGATATGGATGGCGGAGCCAATGCAGCGGCGTTATCCTACGCAAAAGTTCCGAATCTTCTTCATAAATACTACTATTCGGATCAGTTAATTCAGCCGAAAGGAAATGATGTTTTCTTTAGCCGGTATTTCGCCAAAGAAGATGTAACCATTACTATTCGCCCTGTGAATGTGGATACCGATCTGGAAATGCTTCATGAATGGTTTAACCGGGAACATGCCATTAAGATCTGGCAAATGAACTGGCCGATTGAGGTTATTGAAGACTATTACCGCACAATGCTGCCGGGAAATGAGGCTCACAGCTATATTATCCTCAGCAATGGTGAACCTTCATGCAATATAGAAGTCTACTGGGTTTCAAGAGATATCGTGGGAGATTATTATGAAGTGCTGCCTACCGATTACGGAACGCATCAGTTTATTGCGCCTATTGATCCTAAGAAAAAATATGTATCACCTTCTACACAGTCTATGGTAGATTATGTATTTGCGCAGCCTGAAGTGGGCAAAATGGTAGGAGAGGGCTCGGTAGATTCTTTAGCTTCCATGATGAATAAAGCGCATGTTGGTTTTAAGATCGAAAAGGTCATTGAAATGCCTCATAAGAAAGCGAATCTTAATTTCTGCTACCGCGAATGGTACTGGGAAAAATTTCCTCAAAATAAAAACATAGAAACTTCAATAAAAACTCCTTCCAATGAATAAGGAACAGGTATATAATGTAATAGGCATCGGGATAGGACCTTTTAATTTGGGTCTTGCCGCTCTTTGTCATCCCATTTCTGAACTGAAAACGCTTTTTCTTGACCAGAGAGACGGTTTTGACTGGCATCCGGGATTAATGATCGATCATGTAACGTTACAGACTCCATTTTTATGTGACTGTGTATCGATGGCTGATCCTACGAATCCTTTAAGCCTTCTTAATTATCTTAAAGAAACCGACAGGCTGTACAAATTCTTTATCCGGGAAAGCTTTTTCATTCCTCGTAAAGAATATAACCGATACTGCCAGTGGGTCGCTGCCCAGATGCCTCAGTGCCAGTTTTCAACACAGGTAATTGATATTGAGTATATAGAGGGGATGTATATCATCACGGCCCAGCACACCAAAACAAAAGAGATCCTGATTTATAAAGCTGAAAGGCTGGTGCTGGGAACCGGAACACAAGCTCATATTCCCTCATTTATTCCAAAAGAAGATCCACGGATCATCCATACCGGAAATTATCTCTACCGAAAAGAAGAGCTTTTATCCAAAGGCAAAAAAATCGCCGTCATAGGTTCCGGACAGAGTGCTGCAGAAGTTTTTTATGATCTTTTACAAAACCGCAGTGAAGATACGGAGCTGGGCTGGTATTCCCGCCCGGACCGGTTTTTCCCTATGGAATATTCGAAACTGACTTTAGAACTGACTTCACCGGATTATGTGGAATATTTCTTCAACAGAACAGAAACGGCAAGAAAAGATATTTTGAGTAAGCAGCAGAGCCAGTTTAAAGGCATCAATTATGATCTGATCAATGATATTTATGATTTCATCTATGATCTGAATATTGATAATGCCGATCCGAGGCTCAGAATTATTCCCAACAGCCAATTGAATAGAGTAGACAACAGCAATCCGGCATCCATGAATCTTGAATTTATCCAACTGGAGCAGCAGGTACCTTATGAGCAGGAAGCTGATTACGTCATTCTGGGAACTGGATACCGTTATAATGAACCTTCATTTCTGAAGAATATCCAATCCAGGATTAAAAGAAATTCTACGGGCTTATATGGCGTCAATCGGAATTACACAATCGACCAGAACGGCAGTGAGATCTATGTACTGCATGCCGAGGTTCATACACACAGCTACATTTCTACCGATTTGGGAATGGCTGCTTACCGGAATGCCTACATCATCAATGATATCCTTGGAAGAGAGCATTATAAAATTGAAAAGAAGATCGCTTTCCAGGATTTTGATGTGGAGAAATATGCTTCATTACCAACCACCACACATTTTTAATTTACTATTATGAATAACACGTTAAACCATACCCCAATCAGCCAGAAAAACTGGAAACAGGCTAACAGAGATCTGATGGCCAAAACCATTGCAGAATTAATGCATGAAGAACTACTGAAACCTGTCATCGATTTTGAAGATGAAGAAGGCTATACCGTTTTCAGGCTTGAAACAGGAAAAGAAGGTATCGCCTACAGTTTCAGAGGTCAGAAAAGACTGATGGATTACTGGCATATTGACACCGAAAGCATTCAAAAACAGGAAAACGGAACAGCAGATTTTTCACTCGATGTTCCCGAATTCTTTGTAGAAATGCAATCTGTATTTGATCTGGATGCCCATACACTGGCCAGATATACTGAAGAATTGCTTCATACGTTGTATTGTGATGCCCTGATCCTTGAAAAAGGCATTATGCCTTCAAGAGATTTGGCAGGAGCAGGATATCAGGCAACTGAACATCAGATGAAAGGTCATCCATGGGTAATTGTGAACAAAAGCCGATTAGGTTTTTCTCCTACCGACCTGCAGGCTTTTTCTCCCGAGGCAGATCAGACCGTACAGGTATTATGGCTGGCAGCGCATGAAACAAGATCCAGCTTTCAGGCCTTGAATCACATTCATAAAGAAGAATTTTACCGCTCTGAAATAGGAAATGAATTGTATGAGCAGTTTAAGCAGCAACTTGCAGAGAAAGGTAAGTTAATTAATGAATATAACCTGATTCCTGTACATCCGTGGCAGTGGGAAAACAAGCTGATCATTCATTATGCGGGAGATATTGCCAACGGTCTTTTGATCCCTTTAGGACAGGGAAATGATGCGTACAGTCCGCAACAAAGCATCCGGACCTTATTCAACGTTAATCATCCTGAAAAGCGATATTTAAAAACAGCGGTTTCCATATTAAGTACCGGAAACATCCGTGGACTTTCTCCTAAACAAATGACGATTGCTCCATCCATTACCGATTGGGTAAAAGGACTGATACAAGATGATGCTTATCTTGCTTCAAAAGGAACCATATTTTTGGGAGAAGAAGCGGCTACCACCTATTTTCATCCACAATACGCGGCTATTCAGAGTGTTCCGTATCAATATAATGAGTTTTTGGGTGCTTTGTGGCGTGAAAGTGCAGATTCTTACTTAAAAGAAGGTGAAGAAATGGTTACCATGGCCTCTTTGCTGTATGTAGACAATCAAGGAGTTTCTCTGGTACAGGCTTTTGCTGAACAGGCAGGAATAAGCGTTACAGAATGGGTGACCCGTTATCTGGATGCCTATCTTACGCCGCTGCTCCATATTTATTATACCCATTCTTTATGTGTGACGCCACATGGAGAAAATATTATGCTGGTCCTTAAAAATGGAGTTCCACAAAGGATTGTCATCAAAGATTTTGTAGATGATATCGTATTGACCACAGAAGCCAGAGAGAAACTGCCGTCCCATTTGGCAGACGGACTGATTCAGTCTTCAAATAAAGACAATGTTCCTTTATTTATCCTGTTAGGAGTTTTTGATGCCTTCTTCAGGTACTTATCGGATGTTCTGCACAGCACTTCAGATTGTCAGGAAGACCAATTCTGGAACCTGGTTCATGACTGTATAGAAAGTTATAAAAATGATAATCCGCATCTGCAGGAAAGGTATGCGAAATACGATCTGTATGTTCCGACTTTCAAAAGATTTTACATCAACAGTCTGCGTCTGAAAAATAATGGATACAGTGAAAATAAAGCCTTTGCTATTCCAAAGAAAGACGGAGCATTGCCTAATCCGCTGTATCATGTATCTACAAAAAATATAAACTCAGTTGCTGCGATATGAAAAAGTTCTTACGGCTTCTCAGAGAAGGACCGTTATTTATCTACGGAGCACTGGCCGGAAAAAAGGTTGAACTGACTTCCGGAAGCATCAACCGTTCTATATTCAGCTTAGCCATTCCTATGGTGATGGAGCTGGTGATGGAGTCTGTTTTTGTAAGCGTTAATCTGCTGATCATCGCCAGACTGGGAGATCAAGTACTGGCACTCGTTGGGATTACGGATAACTATGTCAATTTTGCCTACGCCATTGCTGTAGGATTAGGAATTGCCGCAGCAACATTAACCGCCCGGAGAGCTGGTGAAAAAGACAGGGAAGGTATGGGACAAACGGCTCAGTACGTCATTGTACTGGCTTTTGTCTTCGCCTTGTTGATAGGAGGTCTGTCGTGTTATTTTGCCGCTGAGATTGTAGATTTCCTTGGGATTAAATCAGATATTGTAAGCACAGGTCTTCCATTTTCACGACTGGTATTTTTAAGTATCGGGCTGGTGATCATCCGTCTTTCGATCAACGGGCTTTTCAGAGGGGCAGGAGATGCTGATCTCGCAATGAAATCTCTCTGGATCTGCCATATTTCGAATATCCTGATGGCGGTAGTTCTTGTCTTTGGGCTCGGTCCGGTTCCTGCCTTTGGGTTGATGGGACTGGCGTATGCTACGGTAGCCTCACGATTGCTGGCGGTGATATATCAATTTTTTATTCTTCTTTCCAACAGGACAAGCATCTGGATATGGATTCCATTTACAGCAGACATTCCGTTGCTGAAGAAAATATTAAAAATAGCCTTTGGTGGATTGGTTCAGTACATTATTCCAACTTCCAGCTGGCTGATTATGGTAAAAATCATTGCTACTTTCGGGACTACGGCACTGGCAGGATATATTATTGCACAGCGCGTGGCATCCATTGCTACAATGCCTGCCTGGGGAATTGGAAATGCCGCCGGAGTGCTGACAGGACAAAATCTGGGAGCCGGAAATGTAGACCGTGCAGAAAAAACAGTTTGGCGTGCGGGAGGTATTAATATGACGTATCTGGTAGCGGTTGCTCTATTCTGGCAGCTGGCCGCAGAACCTATTGTCAAAATATTCACCCAAGAACCTGCTGTGGCAGCCTATGCCGTACAGTATATCCATGTGGTTTCCATGGCCTATCTGCTCCTTGGTTTTACCATGGTGATCAGCAGGGCACTGAATGCCGCCGGGAATATTATGCAGGTTACGCTGCTTTACATCATCATGTTTTACATCATTCAACTGCCGCTGGCTTATCTGCTGGGCGTCAGGTTTCAATGGGAATTAAAAGGAATATTTACTGCGATTGTGTCTTCGGAAATTGTACTTGCCGTACTTTTCTTACTGATCTTCAAAAACGGTAAATGGAAAACAATAAAAATTTAGAAATGAACACTACAGAAAAACTTTATGAAATTATAGCAGCAGCCATTGCTGTACAACCGGAAATCATCAGAGAGGATCTCGCTTACCAGGAAATTCCTGAATGGGATTCTATGTCTCACCTCTTAATTGTAGAAGCGGTGGAAACCCATTACCAGATAAAATTCGAATTTGATGACATATTTGATATGGGAACGATTGGGAAAATTCGTGAAAAAATAAAAAAATACGAAGCACTTATAGAAATTTAGACGCATGAAATTGTTAGAAAACATCATTGCCAACAGAAGCCTCTCCTTTGTAGAGGCTTCCAGTGGTAAAAGTGTTCCCGTAGGAACATTGTACCGTTCATTAGGCCTGAATCCTGTAGAAAAAGGGTTGATCTTTTTATACAACGATAATCAGGTATCCAGTATCGAAGTCCTGCTTAATTTTTATGGTACGCAACACACAATTGCCATCCTCGGACAGAAGCTTCATCCGGAATTTAAAATCCGCATGGAAAAAGAATACCGTCCGAAATATATTTATGATCCTGGACGAAGTGAAATTGAAGGCTACGAGACAAAAGATTTCTCAGAAACCATAAGCATTTTTGTGAAAGAAGAGTATCAGGATGAAGTTACCATTCATCCTGAGATAAAAATCCTGTTGAGCACTTCCGGAACTACAGGTATTCCAAAACTGGTGAAACTTTCGGATGATAACCTGTATCAGAATGCATTGAGCATTCTCCAGTATATGCCTATCCGGGAGACTGATGTGGTTCCTTTAAATGTGCCCATTAATTTTGTGTACGGATTATCTATTTTCACGACCAATTGTATGCGCGCCGGGAAAATAGTCTGTACCGATAAAGATATTATGCAGAAAGCCTTTTGGGAGGAGATGGAAACTTTCGAATACAGTACGCTGGGCGGAGTTCCTTATCTGTATGAAAATCTTAACCGACTTGGATTCTTCACAAAAGATAACAAAAGTTTACGCTATTTAACCCATACCGGAGGCGTAATCAATGAAGCACTCAGAAAAACAATCTTCTCTTACTGCCATCAGTTTGAAAAAGAATTCTTTGCCCAGTACGGACAGACAGAAGCGGGTGGAAGAATGGCCTATTTAACAACAGCCGGACTTCTGGAAGAGGAAACTTCTATCGGAACCCCTGTGCATGGCGGAAGCTTTACCATTGATGAAGACTCCGGTGAACTGCTCTTTTCACATCCCGGAATATCTGGTGGCTATGCCAATACGCTGAAAGATTTGGAAACTTATCAGCAGCCTGCCGTTTTACCGACAGGAGATACCGCCATAAAAGGACAAAACGGGCTTTACTATATTACAGGACGTATCAAACGAATCATGAAACTTTTCGGGATTCGTCTTAATCTGGATGAGGTAGAGTTTATCCTTAAAAATGCACTTAACGGAAACACGGTGGTCTGCCTGAATTCCAACGATAAAAAAATCATCGTTCTCTATGACAACAAAGACATTGATCCTCAAATAATTACTGAGACTATAAAAAATAAACTGCGTATTAACCCCCAATATGTACGTGCCGAGTATATTGAATCTTTTCCTCTATCACAAAACGGAAAAATAAACTATCCACTGTTACAAGAATTACAACATGAAAACATTTAGAACCCTTATATTACTTTTACTTTTTGTCTGCTTTCCACTTATTATCTCTGCCCAGCAGAATGAACGTGTTCACGGTAAAATAATGCTGTCTGAGAAAGTGCCTGTAAAAAATGCGCTTTTAAGACTCGTAAATACGCCATATCAGGCAAAAACCAATAATTTAGGAGAATATTATTTTGACAATGTGCCACCTGGAGAATATAGTCTTCAGGTGGTTTTAAATGATATTGAACTCACACGAGAAACCATTCGTATTGAGAAAGATGTCTATGAAATCCCGACTTTTTACACCAATGCAGAAAACAATGTCATCGAAGGAATTACGGTGTACGCCTTCAGCAGAAATAAATTTCTGGATAAGGACAGTATTTCGATTGCTAAAATGCCATTGAAAAATTTAGAAAATCCCCAGATGTATACCAGTATCAATCAGCAGATCCTGAAAGAACAGCTTGTATATGATGTTTCTGATGCCTTAAAAAATGTTCCCGGTATTGTAAAAATGCAGGGAAGTCCCGGAAGAGCCGGAGATGGAAGCTTTTATTATAATCTGAGAGGATTTCCTACCAGAGTTTCTATGGTAGATGGCGTTCCTGCCACCACTAACTCAGAAATTGATCCTGCCGATATTGAACGGATAGATGTCATCAAAGGACCTTCCGGTACCCTGTATGGTGGAGCAGTTACTTCTTTTGGAGGATTGATCAATGTAGTGACTAAAAAACCGAAAGACTATTTTGGCGGTGAGGTTTCTTACCTGCTGGGAAGTTATAATCTGAACCGTGTTACGGCTGATGTTTACGGACCTATTACCGATTCCCGGAAAACATTATTCCGTTTGAATGCGGCGTATCAGTATCAGAATGGATTCAGAGATTCAGAATTTAGAAAATCAATGTTTGTAGCTCCTACATTGAGCTATCAGGTGAATGACAAATTAAAGTTCAATTTGGGCGCCCAGATTTACACCTATGAAGGGACTAATACTCCCATCATCTTTTTGCCCAGAAATAGAAAATTCATTGCAACCACTCCGGATGAGCTTGGATTTGACTGGAAAAAGTCTTATTCCAATAATGATATGACTTTAAAATCTCCTTCTATCAATGTAAAAGCTGAGGTTAATTACAAGATTTCAGATCAATGGAATTCTCAGACTTTACTCTCAAGAAACTACAGAAAAACGGAAGGGTTGTATCAGTATCAGTTCATGAGAGGAGTTACAAGCGATGAACTTTTAGAGCGTAATGTACAGTGGCAGAATTCCGAAGGGGCATCTACCAGCGTTCAACAGAACTTTAACGGAGAATTTAAAATAGGAACCGTTAAAAATAAAGTTCTTGTCGGGTTAGATTATTTAAATCAATCTTTGAATAATAACCATTCTCCCATTACCGTATTTGACAATGTTGATGCGAAAAGCTTAGCCGGTTATGGAACGATCTCCAAAGATCTGGCATTGAAAAGAATTCAGGATTTTACCGAAGCTGCTATCAAAGCAGGTAAATTACCTTTGGTAAGAAATACCGCATCCAGCAATATATATGGAGCTTATATTTCTGATGCGGTGTATATTACAGACCGTTTGATTACTTTGGTAAGTTTACGTTTTGACCATTATGAAAGCAAAGGACAGCTTGATCTGAATACGAATATCAATACGGGAACATTCAATCAGAATGCATGGTCTCCCAAAGTAGGCTTATCGTATCAGATCTTTAAAGAACGTTTATCAGCATACGCCAATTACATGAATGGTTTCAGTAATACGGCTCCGGTTTCTCAGCCGCTTGCAGATTATAGTGGAGATTTCAAACCTCAAAGGTCTAACCAGTGGGAAGTAGGGGTAAAAGGAAATCTTTGGAGGAATAAAGTGAATTTCACGGTAGGATATTATGACATTTTAGTTGATAATATGTTAAGAGTAGATGCAGTGGTTCGTGACGGGAAAAACTATACTATTACGATCCAGGATGGAGAACAGAGAAGTAAAGGTATTGAAATTGAAACCATCCTGAACCCAATCCAAGGTCTGAATGTTATGGCTGGATATTCTTACAACGACAGTAAATTTGTAAAAGCTGCATCTACAGTAGATGGCCGTCGCCCGTCATCTGCAGGGCCTGCCAATGTATTTAATTCATGGATCAGTTATGTATTACCAATTAAAGGATTTCAGGGGTTAGGTCTGGGCTTTGGAGTGAACCGTGTGGGTGAGCAGATTACTGTAGATAATGCGACTACCGGAAAGTTTACATTCCCGGCGTATACGTTAATCAATGCTTCCCTATCTCTTGAAAAAGAAAGATACAGACTAGGTTTTAAAATGAATAATTTGGGCAATGCACAGTATTTTGCAGGACAGGGTGTTGTCGTAGCACAGATGCCCCGCAATTTTGTGGCTGAGGTAAGCCTTAAATTTTAAAAATGAAACTTAAATTCAGAAAAATTGCCTATCAATTACATCTATGGCTCGGATTAACGTCCGGGCTCATAGTGGTAATTATAGCGGTTACAGGATGTATTCTTGCTTTTGAAAAAGAATTAAAACATACCTTTTATCATGAAAAATATTTCGTTACCTCCATAAAAAAACAAAAACTGCCCTTATCCAATCTTAAAATGAAAGCAGAACTGGCTCTGCCTGATGGATTAAAGGTGAACAGAGTAGAAATCGCTGCTGACTACTCCCGAAGCTATGTATTCCGGTCGTTGAAAATGGACAATGGAGCATTAACGTATTGGGGATCATATATTTATTATTACAGAGTATATGTAGACCCTTACACCGGAAAAGTTCTTGAACTGGAAAATACAAAACAGGATTTTTTTGAGATTGTCATGGATCTTCACAGAAGATTGCTGCTGGGAGAAAAAATAGGCAAAGCAATTACAGGATATGTGACGCTTATATTTGCCATTATCCTTTGTTCCGGGCTGGTCATCTGGTATCCCCGCAAAATGAATAAGAATATGCTGAAAGGAATGTTTTTCATCAAAACATCAGCCAACTGGAAAAGGATTAATTATGATGTGCACAATGTCTTAGGATTTTATGCAGCCATTCCGTTGCTTCTTATTTCATATTCTGCCGTGATCTGGAATTTTGAAGACATAGACCAATGGGTAAAGAAAACACTGAATGGCAATACACCTACCGAGCAGAAAGCTAAAAGCGTAATCCCTTCCGGGGAATTATCAGCTTCAAAACATATTTTGGATATGATTGGGAGAAAAGTTGAACAACGCCTGCAAAATAAAGAATCAGCGTTAATCAGTTTTCCACGAACGGAAGAAGGCACTTATTATGCAGAGGTAACCTACGGTGATAAACAATACCAAAATGAACAGTATAATTTTGATCAGTACTCAGGGAAAATTATAAAATACCAATTCTATAAAGACAAGAATATAGGATATGGCACTGCATTAAGAGAACGTAATTATGACCTGCACACCGGAAGTATCTTCGGAACTACCGGAAGATTCATTTATCTTTTTGCAGGCATTATTGCGGCATCACTTCCAATTACCGGATGTATTATTTGGTGGAATAAAAAGAAGAAAAGTAAAACGCCTAAGAAAAAGAAAAAATAACAATTATTGATAATGAACGGATTGTCTTGTATCAGCATTTAAAAGCAAATACAAGAAATAAAATCTACGAAAAGTGTAAGGTCATCTTTACACTTTTCTTTTTTATACGAATATGTAAAATCTGAATTATTTTTTCTTCAAACTTCAATCAAAACAAATCAACTATTATTATAATAATACATAACTACTATTTAAGTTATTTTTATAATACATTAATTCGGCGGAAATTTGTAGCATCAAAATCATATGATAAAAAATAGAAACGATGAACAATCAAAATGAAATACAGGTTTCCCGTTCAAAACTTGAAAATACAACAACAAAGTCTAAAAGACTTCCTGCTGCACTTTGGGCATTAACGATCAGTGCTTTTGGGATCGGTACCACAGAATTTGTCATTGTAGGTTTGCTTCCTACCGTTGCCAGTGATTTGGGAATATCAATTCCATCTGCAGGACTTTTGGTGAGTCTGTACGCCATAGGCGTTGCTATAGGAGCACCGGTTTTAACGGCTTTAACAGGGAAAATACCAAGAAAAACATTACTAATAGCAATTATGATGTTATTTGTGATCGGAAATGGTCTGGCAACCATTGCTCCCGGGTTTATTACTTTAATTCTTGCAAGGATCTTAACCGGTTTTGCACACGGTGTTTATTTTTCCATAGGATCTACGATCGCAGCATCTTTAGTTCCGGAAGAAAAAAGAGCAACTGCCATATCCATTATGTTCTCCGGATTAACGGTGGCCATCGTTACGGGAGTTCCGCTGGGAACTTTTATCGGTCAGCACTTCGGATGGAGAGCAACGTTTATCGGAGTGGCTATTTTAGGAATCATCGGATTAATTGCAAGTATGATTCTTGTTCCAAAGAATTTACAAAAAGGAAAAACCGCATCCTTAAAACAACAGGTGAAAGTATTAGCCAACAAACGTCTGATCTTTGCTTTCTTAATGACAGCCATGGGATATGGAGGAACATTTGTGTTTTTTACATATTTATCACCCATTTTACAGGAAATTACAGGATTTAAAGAATCTGTGGTTACAATTATTCTCTTAGTCTATGGAATTGCCATCGCCTTAGGAAATCTGATTGGGGGTAAAGCTGCCAATAAAAATCCTCTTAAAGTATTGCTTTGGATGTTTGCAGCCCAGGGTTTGATATTACTGGCTTTTTATTTCACGGTAAGCAGTCCGGTACTGAGTATCATCACGCTTTTCTTCCTGGGAGCACTGTCTTTTGCTACCGTTCCCGGATTACAGCTTTTAGTGGTACAGATTGCGGAAAAAGAACTGCCGGGTACGGAAGACGTAGCTTCAGGAATTAATATTGCCGCCTTTAATATTGGTATTGCGATTGGTTCTTATACCGGAGGACTGGCTGTAACTTCTGCATTAGGATTGGGAAGTACACCCTGGATTGGTGCGTTGTTTTTACTGATCACCGTATTCATTACGCTTTACAGTATCCGCTTAAATAAAAACAAGTAAATTATATTTCAAAAATATTCAGAGACTGTTCAACAATTTGGACAGTCTTTTTTATGATCACATTTGTACGCTTTTGGAAAGAATTTCTATACTGTTTTTCATTTCTTCAGCAGTAAGGCTTCCGTATCCCAATCTCATGGCCGTAAGGTTTTTGTTTTGGTACAATAGGGTTTTAGGAATAAAAAGATTTTTTTTAGAACAGTCACGGCTGAGCTGCATCAGGTTCACCGGAATTTTCCATTCTGCCCAGATGGCAAGACCTCCGGAAGGTTTTTCAAAGCTGATGAAATCTCCTAAATGCTCATCCAGCAGTGAAGCGAAATAATCTCTTCTTTCCTGATATATTTTTAAAGATTTTTTAAGATACCGGTGAATTTCCCCTTCAGCAATCATCTCACCCAACACGTGTTCCATTAATACATCTCCCTGCCGGTCAATAATTCCCAGGTATTTCCTCATTTCAATCATCAGATTTTCCGGTGCAACAATAAATCCCGTCCGGAAACCTGGCGCCAGAGATTTTCCAAAAGAGCCAATATAAATAACCATTCCCTCCGTATCAGCACTTGCTAACGGCAGTATGGGACTCTTGTCATAATGAAAATCGTAATCATAATCGTCTTCCAGAATGATAAAGCCATACTCATGGGCAAGATGTAATAATTCCATTCTCCGTTGAGCACTTAAGGTTACCGTAGTAGGATAGTGGTGATGCGGAGTAAGATAAAGCATCCGTATCTTTTGTTTTTTACAGATCTCCCGTACCGAATTCACATCAATACCTTCGCTGTCAATAGGAACAGACACAATGTTAACGCCCGCTTTCTGAAAAATCATATTAACGGAAAAATAACTCAAAGCACCCACAAGCACCGTGTCTCCTTCGGAAAGAAGCAGCTTTGAAACAATATAGATGCTCATTTCCGTACTTCGGGTAATCAGCAGATTATTTTTTGAAATGGCCAGACCACGGGAAAGATTCAGGTAATTGGAAAGATTTTTCTTGAAAAACTCACTTCCGTCATGATTGTAATGTCCCAGTATTTTATGATGAGCCCTTCGCTTCAGTATAGAGCTGTATATTTTGGAATGCTGATCAATCTGCGTCAGCCTGATATCCGGAACCCCGTCGTTGAATGCATATTCACAATTCGAATATTCAAAAGGATTGTCTAAAATGTTAGAAGCTTTAAAAGAAAAACCTGCCGATTCAGGATAACTTTTAAGATTATATGGCTTTACATCGGCAATTTTTGTGGGTTTTTCTTCATTTTTACCCAAAACAAATGTCCCTTTATTCGGCCGGCTATCTACCCAGCCTTGGGCAAACAGCTCATCATATACAGAAACTACTGTATTTCTGTGAACTCCCAGCATCTGGCTCATTGCCCTGGTTCCCGGAAGTTTTGTACCAAAAGGAAGGTATCCCCGCTGTATAGCATTAATCAATTGATGAGTCACCTGCATATACATTGCAGTTTCAGAATTTCGATCAATTTTTATAAAACTCTTATAAGGAACTTCAACCGGACTATCCATAATATAAAAACTGGCACCATAGAACCATCCGGCAATATACTACTTTTGACTCAAATTAAAAATATATGGAATTTTACAACCTATTAGAGCGTATCGTCCTCAAAGATGAGGTACATGCCAAATGGCTGAATACTTTATCTTATATGGAAAATGCAGGAGCCAGGAAAATATCCCTTTGTGAACATCCTGTGAAAGTAAATCTCATCCAGTTGAAACATGCCGCAGAAGAACACCGTCATGCGTATTACCTTAAAAAACAAATTGGAAAACTGAATATAGATGGTTGTAAAACCTATGCAAATAATGAACTGCTGGCACCGCTTGCGACAAAGCAGTATCTCCATTCTTTAGACATAAAAGCATGTAAATATTTACAGAAAGCTTTTACCCTGACCAAAGAAGAATTGAAATATGCAGCCTATCTTTTTGTGACCTACGCAATTGAAGTACGGGCCGATGAGCTTTATCCTGTATATCAGGACATTCTTACCAAAGAATCTTCTAAAATCATGGTTAAATCTATCATTCTGGAAGAAGAAGGCCATCTTGAAGAAATGATCAGTCAGCTTGACGAATTTTCAGACGACTGGAAAATCCATGCTGAAAATATCCTGACTATTGAAAAAGAACTCCATGAAAACTGGCTCAATGCCATCATTGCAGAAGTATCACAGCTGAGCTATGCCTGATCGTTTTCAACATTTTCAACTGGCTTTAGAGCAAAGAACAGAAGCAGGAACGTTGAGAACGTTAAAGCCCAGACCAACAGGAATTGATTTTTATTCCAACGATTATTTAGGCCTGGCACGAAATGAAGAACTGCAAAATATACTCCTGAAAAAAGTTATGAAGCAGCCTGGCTTATTGTCCGGAAGTACAGGGTCAAGGCTCATCAGCGGAAACAGTCCTGAAGCAGAGGAGACAGAAGAGTATATTGCAACCACCCATCATTATCCGTCTGCATTACTTTTTCCATCAGGATACAACGCGAATCTGGCTTTATTTTCGACGCTGCCGACACGTCATGACACTTTGATAGTGGATGAACAGATTCACCGTTCGGTACATGATGCCTGTAGAATGTCTCATGCCCGGAAATTAAAATTCAGGCATAATGATGTCGGGAATCTGGAAGAAATCCTGAAAAAGCAATCCGGTCTGTGCTATATCGCTATAGAAAGCCTCTATTCTATGGAAGGAGACCTGGCGCCGATTAAAGAAATTACAGCCATTGCAGATCGATACGGAGCGGCATTGATTGTAGATGAAGCCCATGCTTTAGGCGTTTTCGGACATGGATTGGTTACTGAATATCAGCTGCAACATCAAGTACTCGCTACAGTGATTACGTATGGAAAAGCTTTCGGAGCCCATGGAGCAGCCATTCTTTCAAGTGAACTGATCAAAAAGTATCTGATCAATTTTGCATCCCCGTTTATCTACACCACTTCTGCTCAGGATATGCAGTGGACCGTCATAAAAGCCAGTTATGACTTTATTAAAAATCACCCGGGATTATCTGTACAACTGCAGGAAAACATCAATGTTTTCAGGAAACAGGGATTGTTAAGTCCTTCTTCCGAAAACAGTCCCATCCAGCCAATTGTAATTCCGGATAACGAACGGCTCAGAAAGACCCATCAAATACTTTTAGAAAAAGGAATGGCAACATATCCCATATACAGCCCAACCGTAAAAGCAGGAACAGAAAGACTGCGGATTTGTCTGCACAGCTTTAATACAGAAGAAGAGATTGTAAAGCTTGCAGAAATCCTGAAACAATGAGAAAATGAATTGAATAATTAAGAAATGAATATGAAGAAGAAACTCTTTATAACAGGCATTGGAACTGAAATCGGAAAAACAGTTTGTTCGGCAATCCTAACGAAATATTATAAAGCTGATTACTGGAAACCCGTACAATCAGGAGACCTGCATTATACCGACAGTATGAAAATTACAGATTGGTTAGGGGATGAGGTATACTGCCACCCGGAAACTTATCGCTTACAACTTGCTGCATCTCCTCATCAATCAGCAGCAGAAGAGGGAAAACTGATCTGTGTTGAAGATTTTCAGCTTCCAGAAACAGAAAAAAAACTCATCATAGAAGGTGCAGGAGGATTAATGGTGCCCCTTTCTGACACAGAATTTATGATCGATTTAATCAAAAAACTAAACGTTCCTGTAGCCCTGGTAGTCAAAAATTATTTAGGATGTATCAACCATACATTGTTATCAATTATGGTCTTAAAACAACGAAATATTCCTCTTGAATATTTGATTTTAAACGGATCTTTTCCAACCGACACAGAGCGCATCATCGTTAATTATACAGAACAAAAAACAAAAATAATCAGGTTTCCTGATCTGTCTGCAATCACAAAAGAAACTATTAAAATGCAGGCAGATAATTTATAAAATTGATAGAAATGGATACAAAAACAACCCTTAGAAATGACTGGACCAAAGAAGAAATAGAAGAAATTTACCATCAGCCCTTACTCGAACTGGTGTATAAAGCTTCAACCGTTCACCGTGAATGGCATGATCCTTCAGTAATACAAATGTCTACCTTATTATCGATCAAAACAGGTGGATGTACAGAAGACTGTTCATATTGCGGACAAGCCGCCCGATATCACACCAATATCAAAGTTCAGGCATTATTACCTACGGAAACAGTTATTGCGCATGCTCAAAAGGCCAAAGATAACGGTTCTTCCCGGTTCTGCATGGCTGCAGCATGGCGTGAAGTCCGAAACAACAGGGATTTTGACCGGGTTATAGACATGGTAAAAGGAGTCAATGAGCTTGGCCTTGAAGTGTGCTGTACTTTAGGAATGCTTACAGAGGAACAGGCTATACGTCTTCAGGAAGCGGGTCTATATGCTTACAATCATAACCTGGATACTTCAGAGCAGTATTATGAAGAGATTATTTCGACAAGAACATTTGATAACAGGATCAATACCATCAATAATGTAAGAAAAGCCGGAATGACCGTATGTTCAGGCGGAATTATCGGACTTGGAGAAACCCACAGAGACAGAATATCAATGCTGTTAACATTAGCTACCATGCCCAGACATCCGGAATCTGTTCCTATCAATGCATTAGCAAGAGTAGCCGGAACTCCGCTTGAAAACAACGAAAAAGTAGATACCTGGGAAATGGTGCGAATGATTGCCACTGCAAGAATCGTTATGCCTTCTTCCATGGTGAGATTAAGTGCCGGGCGAATCGAAATGTCCGAATCTGAGCAGGCCTGGTGCTTTATGGCAGGAGCTAATTCCATTTTTACAGGAGAAAGAGAAACCCTCCTTGTTACCCCTAATCCAGGCGTTTCGGAAGACATGCAGATGCTACAGACCTTAGGACTGAAACCGATGAAAAAGACTGAATCCATTAATTGCTAATATTTGGTTGATAGTTGATAGTTGATAGTTGATAGTTGATAGTTGATAGTTGATAGTTGATAGTTGAAAATTACAAATACCAATGTCCCACCATCATCATTTATTATAACTTTTCACACCAAACACCAAACACCAAACACCAAACACTAAAAACCATCAACAGAAATCCAACAACCAAAATGAAAAATTTAAAAGAAAGAGATAAAGCCGTCAACTGGCATCCTTACACCCAAATGAAGGCCGCAGATGATATCATTCCTATCGTTAAGGGGAAAGGAGTTTATCTTTATGATGCCGAGGGGAAAAAATATATTGATGCGGTGTCTTCATGGTGGGTCACTTTACACGGTCACGCCCATCCTTACATTGCACAACGTGTTTCGGAGCAGTTACAGACGTTGGAACAGGTTATTTTTGCAGGATTTACCCATGAACCGGCTGTACAGCTTTCAGAAAATCTGCTGCAGCTGCTCCCTGACAACCAGAAGAAGGTTTTCTATTCAGATAATGGTTCTACCGCAGTGGAAGTGGCATTGAAAATGTGCATCCAGTCAGCTTATAATCAAGGGAAAGAAAAAACAAAAATTCTGGCTTTTAAAGATGCGTACCATGGAGATACTTTCGGAGCGATGTCTGTGAGCGGAAGGAGTGTGTGGACAAAACCTTTTGGGGAAATGCTGTTTGAAGTTATTTTTATAGAGACTCCCAACCCCGAAAATCTTGAAAATGTAAAAGCTCAGATTAAAAAACATGCCCATGAAATTGCCTGTTTTATTTATGAACCCCTGATACAAGGTGCTGCAGGAATGTTGATCTACAATGCTGAAGATTTAGATGAACTCATGAAATGCTGTAAAGAACACAATATCCTAATGATTCAGGACGAAGTTTTTACAGGATTTGGAAGAACGGGAAAACTGTTCGCAGCTGATTATATTTCGGAGAAACCGGATATCATGTGCTTTTCAAAAGGACTCACAGGTGGAACTATGCCAATGGGAATCACAACTTGTGCAGACCACATTTACGATGCTTTTTTATCTGATGATAAATACAAAACCCTGTTTCATGGGCACTCATTTACGGCCAATCCTTTAGCCTGTACAGCTGCTTTGGCCAGTATGGAGCTTTTATTACAGGAAGAAACTCAGCTCAATATTAAACGAATTACAGATCAGCATTCTCAATTTGCGGAAAGGCTTAAAGAACATCCTCATGCAGAAAATGTACGCCAGATCGGGACGATTATCGCATGGGATTTTAAAAATGATGCTGAAACCTCTTATTTTAATGAAATAGGAAAAAAAATCTATCATGAATTTTTACAGCGCGGCATTATTATGCGCCCTTTGGGGAATGTGATGTACCTCGTTCCGCCGTATTGTATAACTTCAGACGAATTGGATTTTATTTATGACCAAATTCTGGAAGTTTTAGATGTTTTTCTCGCAGATCTAGCAAATTAAGCAGATTTTAAAAGAATGTTAAATAGCATATTGCTTATTGAAGTTTACAATAAAGTTTTTTTAAAGTTAAATGGAAATCCTTTATTAATCGGGATCAGTTGGCTTATTTTTTGAACTCCTGCTAGAAAATAATGGTCTATGCTTCTATCAACATTTCTATTAACCCTTAACTGGAAAGAATTATTAATGGGTCATGAAGAATGGTCATTTATTATTGAGATCATCTTGCGTACAGCCATTATGTTTTTAACCATTATTATCGGATTGAGAATTCTGGGGAAAAGAGGCGTAAAACAACTTTCCATTTTCGAATTGGTGGTTATCATAGGGTTGGGTTCGGCGGCAGGAGATCCCATGTTTAATAAAGATGTGGGGATTATTTCATCGATCATTGTTTTTGGAGTTATCATTCTTCTGTATAGCATTATCACGCATTTTATAGGAAAACATAAACGATTTGAGCAGCTGTTGGAAGGAAAATCAATCTGTCTTATTGAGAACGGTGAATTTGCTATCGATAATTTTAAAAAAGAAAACCTTGGAAGCGATGAATTTTTTGCAGAATTAAGGATAAAAGGAATCTCCCAGTTAGGACAGGTTGAAACTGCAATTGAAGAGATTTCAGGAGAGATCAGTGTTTTTTATTATGACGAAAAAGAGGTAAAATACGGTCTTCCCATCATGCCAGGTTCTCTGGATAAAATTTTAACAGTAATCGATAAAGAAGGGCATTATGCCTGTACATTCTGCGGACATACGGAAATCAAAACAACAGGAAATGCCGGAAGCTGTCCAAAATGTAAAAAAGACCATTGGGTAGTTGCCAGCGGCAAAAAAAGAGTGACATAAACTCTAAACTTTAAAAAGTCATTCAAACTAATAAAATAAAAAAAGTCTCGAAAGAGACTTTTTTGTTATCTGTACATTAATCTTCCACCGTTTTATTTCTGGCGGCTTTCATTCCAAAATAGAACATCAGGATAACCGCAATACTTAAAAAATAAAATGAGCTTTTCCAGGAATCATCCCAGTCATGCAGTTTTCCAAATACCGGCGGACCGAATGCTGCAATAAGATACCCCACAGACTGCGCCATTCCGGAAATCTTAATGGCATTGGCACTGTTTTTTGTTCGGGTAGAAAAAAATAATATCGATAAACTGAATGACAAACCGTTAGAAATACCGATAATCACAGCATTAAAATACACCCATTGAGCTCCCAGCCAGGCAAACATCATGGTGCTCGTAAACATTAAAGTACAGATAAAAACAATCATAATCCGCTGGTCTTTCATTTTACTGGCAATAATAGGACAGCAGAATGCAATCGGAATCATGGTAATCTGGATGAAAAATAAAACCCATCCCGGACTGTCACCTTTCATATTGAAATCTGTAAGCAGTGAAGGCAGCCATGTTACCAGGCAATAATAAAATAAAGACTGCAGCCCCATAAAAATACTGATATTCCAGGCCTGAGCAGATTTGAACATATTAAAATCCGAAACACTTACAGCAGTTTTCTTCTCATCAGTATTCTTTTTATTGAATATAATTTCCAGCATCAGAACTAATAATCCTAAACCGGCAATCACAAGCCAAATTCCCAAAGATCCACGCCATCCGAAACCCGTCCATTCCCCAATCCGGACACTAAATCCCGAAGCCAATGCTGCTGTAAGATTCATTGAAACGGCAAAAATACCCGTCATCATACCGATTTGTTTAGGAAAATTACTTTTAACATACCCTGGAGTAATTACATTTCCGATACAGATACCCAATCCGATAAATAATGAACCTGCAAACAACGTCCAAAGTGATCCCGTAATCCGAAGCAATAAACCGAAACTCAAAATAATAAGCGAATACATCAAAAAACGGCTGATCGTAAATTTATGAGAAAACCGGCTTACCAAAACCGAGCAAGTAGCAAACATAAACAACGGAATAGAAGTCAGCATACTCACTTGAAAATTATCAAGCTGTAAGGCATCCCTCACATCACTCAATACTGGAGCAACCGAAATAATCGGCGACCGTAGATTACTTGACACCAATATCACCACTAATATATTGAGTATCAACAAAACATAGGAGGATTTCTTTCTGGCTTCATTATTTATGATCATAATAAAAATATTTTGATACAAAATTAATACGGTAGTTTTGTTTAATTTTGCCAAAGTTTTAACCTAAAACGACATGGATACTGCCGATGTAATTATTATAGATGAAATCAACAAACCTTATTTAGTCTGGTTTGAAGAAAATTGGGTACATGATGACATACTTCATCATCATAAAAAAGGCCAGCTGGTCTATGTTGAAAGCGGATTTCAGTATATCACGATTGAAGAAAAAAAATATCTGCTGCCTCAAAATCATGCCGTCTGGATTCCGGCAGATGCTGTTCACAAAACAAACTCACACTCAGAAAAGATCAAGCTTATGATTATGTTTGCTGATATAGAAAGCGAAGATTCTTTTTACCATGAAGTGAATGTGTTTTCAGTGCCTCCGGTTTTAAAAGAAATGATAAAATACGCTGAAAAATGGTCCAAGAACACAACAGAAAATAAAGATGAAACCTTATTTCTCGGAGCCCTTTTCAATGAACTTCCGCATTTTGTGGCCCATTCTTTAAAACTTCACATCAGCCTTCCCAAAGACAAACGTCTCACCAAGGCTATGGATTATCTTCATGATTATTACAGCAAAGAGATCAAAATAGAAGATCTGAGCGACATTGCCCTGCTTTCTTTGCGTACCCTGGAACGGATTTTTAAAAAGGAAACAGGTTTAACATTAAGTAAATACCAACAGATGCTTCGCATTATCAAGAGTCTGGAACTGCTGAGCTCTGATCACCTTACGATTTCAGAAACTGCTTACGAAGTAGGGTACAAGAGTGTTCAGGCGTATACCCGGAGTTTTCAGTCTGTCATGAAGTTCAGGCCTACCGATTTTGTAAAAAATATCAAATAAACCTATTGTTAAAAACAAAAAATCCCCAGGTTACCCTGGAGATTTCTACATCGTTTTTATGTATTCTTAGAATGTAAATACACAGCCGCAAACGCTCATTTTGCCTTCAACAACTGTTGTCCATTGTCCGTTCCATTTGCCTCCGTAAGAAGCGCAGATAGCAGGACAAACTTCTTTAGCATCTTCAATGCTCCAAAGCGGTCCGGCAAGAACGTCCATAGTATATTCAGTACTTCCAGCAGGAGCTGTATCGTACTCAACTTCAATAACGCTCATTTCTCCTTCAACAATGGTAGACCACTGTCCTGTAAATTTTCCTAAATGGGCAGCAGCGATACGGCCACCTAATTTTTGTGCTTCATCGTTGCTCCAAAGCGGACCTGCAACGATATTAATTTTGAATTTTGACATGGTGTAAAAGTTTTATGTTGTTTAACATGACAAAGTTGTCACTAAAATGAGAAATAACATAGCGTATAAAATACCAAATTAACGATTCCGTATTTTTACCTAAAATCTACATAATTGGTTATAAATTGATTAAAACAAAAAATGCCCCCAAGAATGGGAGCATTAAAAAAACACAAATGATGAAAAAAAATTATTTCGATCCGCAAATATAAACAAAAAATGCAGTATTCAAAACATCATAATAACTAATATTATTTAAAATAATAATTGTTTATATCAATAACGTTTTATTCAATTAATACATCATTATTTTTTGATTTCTATAATTTTTATGCATTACATATAAAGTTGTTAAAAACGATTTTTATATATCAAACTAATACTTTAATATTATGATATTATCCTGATTCGGATATTAAGTTAATAAAATATCTTACCCGTTTCAATTTTTACAATTTTTTCTTTTTCCATTTTCTTTACCGTTCGGATCACTGTCTCTACGCTTAACCCTGTAAAAGCAGCGAGCTGCTGCCTTGTAAATGGAAATTGATAGGAATATGGGCCGTTGAAATCATTATAGGTTTTAAAACAGTCTATCAGACGTATGATCTTCGTTCTGGGATCTGTCACCGACATATTATTGAGCATAATATATCGGTAATGCATCCTTTCTGCCGTAAAAGTGTATAAATTCATTAGCAGTTCCGGAGATGAATTAATCATGTTCAGGAATTTATTTTTTTCAAGTCTTATCATCTTACAATCCGTCATTGCAATCGCATTGATTGGATAATCTTTATTTGAAAATATAAAAGTTTCTGCAAAGCAATGCCCGTCAAAAGGTACACTATGGATAATTTCCCGACCGTCTTCATGATAATTATTAATCTTGACCGTCCCTGTAATAATCTGAAAATAATATCGGGGCGAATCGCCTTCGCTAAAAATAGTTTCATCGACATCATAATGCATCAGTTCTCCACCTGATGAAAATAACAGCTCTTCACTGATTACTATAGACATAGGATATTAGTTTATTGATAAATATAAAACAATATGAATTTAAAATTTTCATATAAAAATAAGTATAAATAATTAATCATAACATTAAATAATCTATCATTAATAAACTCGTAATCTAAAATACTGAAATATAGCTGCCTGCCCTCTAAATCATCACTATTTTCTCTTTTCAGCAATTACATATATCACAAAATCCGAATATTTGAAAATTCATATACAGCCTATCGTTCACCATTTCTGAAAGTTTTGGAAGTACTCATCAGCATGATGTTTGCATCTGATAGACTAACCCAAATTTTAAATATAAAGATATGAAAACAGACATTTTAAAAGAAGAACACAAATTAGGATTAGGAGGAGTAGCCATCGGAACAGCTTTTGAAAACATTACAGATGAAGAAGCATATGATATTTTGCAAAAAGCATGGGATCTGGGAATTCGGTATTATGACACTTCACCATGGTATGGCCTTACCAAAAGCGAAAGAAGATTTGGCTCATTCTTACAAAATAAAGACCACGACGATTTTATATTTTCAACAAAAGTGGGAAGACTTTTTAAAGAAGTACCGGAATCTGAAGTACCGCCAACCATGTGGAAAAAACCATTAAATTACGATTTCAAACACGATTATACCGCAGATGCCATCAAAAAATCCATTGAAGACAGTTTACAGCGAACAGGACTGGATCATATTGATATCGTATACATTCATGACCTTTCCGAAGATCAGGTAGGCGACCGTTATCCCTACTTTTTGGAACAGGCTAAAAAAGGGGCATTTAAAGTACTTTCAGACCTGCGTGACCAGGGAGTGATAAAAGCCTGGGGAATGGGAGTAAATAAGATAGAGCCGATTTTAGACTGTATTGAAGCTGCCGATCCCGATATCTGTCTTTCGGCTACACAATATTCCATTTTAGAACATGAAGATGCAGTGGACCGCTTGCTTCCTGCTGTAAAAAAAGCAGGGGTGAAGCTGGTTTCAGGAGCGGGATATAATTCTGGGTTTTTGGCAGGCAGAGACCGGTATAACTATAAAGATGTGATTCCGAAAGGAATGACGGAAAAGCGTGATAAAATAGCCGAAATTGCCAGAAAATACGGAACAGATATTATGCATGCCGGGATTCATTTTGTCTTAGCCGCAGATGAATTTACAGCGATCATTCCCGGTGCCAGCAAGCCGGATCAGGTTCAGGACAATATCAATGGCCTGTACGCAGCCATTCCGGAAGAATTCTGGAGTGAATTAAAGGACGAAGGTTTAATTTATGAAAAGGCACAGATTCCGCATCAATAATCTGTAAAATAGATACTGAAATTCCCGGAGATGTCCGGGAATTTTTTATTTGAATACAATTTCTTATTTACTTCGGATGGGAAAAAGCCATTTTGATGGCAAGACAGGTAAGAACACTTCCCATCAGCCATTTTTGAGCTTTTAGCCATAAAGGATTTTTGTTGAAAAAAGAGGCAATTCCAGCTGCTGAAATGACAATCATAAAGTTAACAGACGAACTGATCAAAACCTGTAATGCGCCAAGCTCTAAACTTTGCATCCACACTGAACCATATTCCGGTTTAATAAACTGAGGAAATAGCGACAGATAAAAAAATGCGACTTTAGGATTCAGAACATTCGTTAAAAACCCAACCATAAAAAGTTTTTTACGGGAATCGTGCGGAGCATAAGCATTGACTTTAAATACATCTTTTCCTTTTGGTCTGAAAGCCTGGTAGGCAAGGAATAGTAAATACGCTGTTCCTGCAAACTTTAAGACGAGATACGCATACGGCACCGCAAAAAGTAGGGCTGTAATCCCAAAAGAAACCAATAAAATATGGAAAAAGAAACCGCATATAACGCCGGCAAGAGAAATTAATCCTGAAACTTTCCCCTGAGAAAGTGTTCTGGAAATTACATAAATCATATTGGGTCCGGGGCTGATTACGAGTAAAAAAGCCGCCAGGGCGAAAAATAAAAGCTCATTAATTGGAATCATAGATCGATTAAAATTACTGAGAATCAAATATCTGAAAAAAAACTGAAATATTACTTTTTATTTCTACTGCAATGCAAATTTTTATTAAAATCTCAAAGCTCATGTGCTATAGGTGGAATAATGCTAACATTTTACGTCAGGTATCTATATAAACAGCTTGTACAGGCTGTTTATTACATAAAATTAATGCTGTACATTTTTTACAGGAAAAAATTAAGCCTTATATTTGCAGCGTATGCTGAAATGGTTTTCGATATTATGCTCTATGATCTACGTACTTGCTACCACCAATATGGCGGAAGTGCTCAAGGTACCAGTATTCATCGAACATCTTATGGAATATGAAGGTACTTTTGCAGAGTTTATGGTTGAACATTATGACAATCATAAAGAAGACTCGGATTGGGATACCGATCAGAAACTTCCATTCATCAACCCGCCTGTCGTACTGATGATTCATGCACAGCTTCCACAGACTATTTTCACCATAGAAAAACCCAGGGAAATCATCATTTCCCAAAACAACAGTATCTATCAGGAAAAAGGCTTTTCCAGTCTCTTTCTCTCGAGGATTTTCCAACCGCCCCGGTTTTCTTAATTGATTTACATTAAAAATTAATGCTTTAGGTTTTACGCTTAAGGCAGTCAATTCTTGTTATCTATCAATTAATCTATTTTTTCATGTTAAATAAAATTATTGAGTTTTCTGTAAAGAATAAACTCATTATCGCCCTTTTCACTTTAGGGCTCATACTCCTTGGAGTGTATGAAACTACAAAACTTCCCATTGATGCTCAACCCGATATCACCAACAACCAGGTTCAGGTCATTACGGTTGCTCCGTCTTATGGTGCTGCAGATATTGAACGTCTCGTTACCTTTCCTATTGAACAGGCCACCAGCAATATCAGTGGAATTACAGAACTCCGAAGCTTTTCCCGTTTCGGATTATCCCTGGTAACCGTCGTTTTTGATGATGATACCGATGTATACTGGGCGCGCCAGCAGGTTCAGGAACGTCTTCAATTGGTGCAGGAAAACATACCGGAAGGGATCGGAAAGCCTGAACTGGGACCTATTTCTTCAGGATTGGGTGAAATTTTCCAATACGTTGTAAGAGCTAAGAAAGGTTACGAAAATGTATATGATGAAACCGAGCTTAGAACCATTCAGGATTGGGTGATCCGCCGTCAGTTAATGGGAACAAAAGGAGTTGCTGATGTGAGCAGTTTTGGTGGAAAATTAAAGCAATATGAAATTGCCATCAATCCTAATAAGCTACAGGCTTTCAACATCAACATCAATGATGTTTTTGATGCGCTGGAAAAGAATAACCAAAATACAGGAGGAGCTTATATTGAAAAGAAAGAAACGGTACTTTTCATCAGAAGTGAAGGACTTTTAGGAAGCACTGAAGATATCGGAAATATTCAGGTTTCCAATACAAAAGAAGGCATTCCTGTTCATATCAAAGATGTAGCTGATGTCAAAATCGGTTTTGCAACCCGATACGGTGCGATGACCTTTAATGACACCGGAGAAGTTTCCGGAGCAATTGTACTTATGCTGAAGAGTGAAAATGCTAATGAAGTGATCGGAAATATTAAGCAAAGGCTCGAAAAAATTCAGGAATCGCTTCCCGAAGGCGTTGTTATTGAACCGTTTTTAGATAGGGCCAAAATGGTGAACAATACCATCAGCACGGTAAAAACCAATTTAATGGAAGGAGCATTAATTGTTGTTTTCATTCTTGTGGTATTCTTAGGGAATTTCCGGGCAGGATTACTGGTTGCTTCTGTAATTCCATTATCAATGCTTTTTGCCATCATTATGATGAATATTTTCGGCGTAGGAGGAAACCTGATGAGTCTGGGCGCCCTTGATTTCGGACTTATCGTAGATGGAGCAGTCATCATTGTAGAAGCCGTCCTACACCAGCTTGCCCACAAAAAGCATTTTGGTAAAAACAATATGCTGAGTACAAAGGAAATGGACGGTCAGGTTTCAGATTCTGCTTCCAAAATGGTGAACAGTGCGGTTTTTGGGCAGATCATTATTCTAATCGTTTATCTTCCGATTTTTACCCTGCAGGGGATTGAAGGTAAAATGTTCAAACCGATGGCTCAGACCGTTGCATTCGCCTTAGTGGGAGCTTTTCTGCTTTCTCTGACATATATCCCCATGATGAGTTCCCTGGTATTGAGCAGAAAGAAAAAAGAAAAAGACAATATCTCGGATAAGGTAATGGCAAAAGTAGAAGCAGGACACCAAAAACTGCTGATCAAAGCACTTAAATACAGGAAATCTATTATCCTTGCGGTATTGACTCTTTTCATCGGTGCTGTTTTCACACTTTCAAGAATGGGTGGCGAGTTTATTCCTTCGCTGGAAGAAGGCGATTTTGCTGTTGAGATGAGGATCCTTCAGGGAAGCAACATCAATGAAACTAAAAAAGTAACCACACAGGCAGCCAATATTTTATTAAAAAAGTTTCCGGAAGTTCAAAAGGTAGTCACGAAAATCGGAAGTGCCGAAATACCTACTGAACCCATGCCAATGGATGCCGGGGATATGATCATCGTTTTAAAACCTAAAAAAGAATGGACTTCTGCAACGTCATTCCCTGAACTTTCAGCAAAAATGAGCGAAGCTTTAAAAGTAATTCCGGGATTAACCACCGGATTCCAGTTTCCTGTTCAGATGCGTTTCAATGAGCTGATGACCGGGGCAAGACAGGACGTAGTCTGTAAAATTTACGGGGAAGATCTTGACAGCCTTGCATCATATGCTAAAAAATTAGGAGCCATTATTACAACCGTAAAAGGAGCGCAGGATCTATATCTCGAACCTGTTGTAGGAGCACCGCAGGTAGTCATTGATTACAACCGTCCGGCACTTTCACGGTACAATATTTCTGTAAAAGATATCAATAGGGTGATCAATATGGCTTTTGCGGGCCAAACAGCCGGAGCTTTATATGAAGGGGAAAGAAAATTTGATGTGGTGGTCCGTATGGATAATGAGCATAAAAAAGACCTCACCAGCATTCAGAATCTATTGGTTCCGACCTCTACCGGAGAGCAGATCCCATTACACCAGTTAGCTTCTATAGAACTGAAAAGCAGCCCGAACCAGATCCAGAGAGAAGATACCAAACGAAGAATTGTGGTAGGTTTTAATGTTCGGGGAAGAGATGTCCAGACGATTGTGGAAGAACTTCAGCAGAAAGCGGATAAAAACTTAAAATTATCATCAGGATATACCATTTCTTACGGCGGTGCTTTTGAAAATTTAAATGAAGCGAAAGCCAGATTAGGAATTGCTGTTCCTATTTCATTAGTGATGATTTTCCTCTTACTTTTCTTTGCGTTCGGTTCTGTAAAACATAGTCTTCTGATTTACACGGCTATTCCGTTATCCGCGATTGGCGGGGTGTATTTCCTTGCATTAAGGGGAATGCCTTTCAGCATCAGTGCAGGAGTAGGATTCATCGCCTTGTTTGGCGTTGCTGTACTGAACGGAATTGTATTAATCTCAGAATTTAACAGGCTTAAAAACAACGGAATAAAAAATACCAGCAGAATTGTAATGATGGGAACCAGAATACGTCTTCGTCCTGTCCTGATGACCGCTTTTGTGGCCTCATTAGGATTTTTACCGATGGCTTTGAGCAGCGGTGCAGGAGCGGAAGTGCAGAGACCTCTGGCAACAGTCGTGATCGGAGGGTTGATGCTCGCTACCTTCTTAACCCTCTTTGTCCTACCGATTCTTTATGTCTTATTTGAACGAATATCTAATAAAAAAATGAAATTTTCTAAAAAAAACCAGCATCAAAAACTGACCATACTCCTGTTTCTTATTTCTTTCGGAAGCTTTCAGGCTCAGGAAACGATTACCCTTGAACAGGCATTGGAAAAGGCCTACCAACAGAATGGAACCCTAAAAAACTCAAAGCTTGTTTCAGAATATCAGGAAAAATTAAAATCCAGCTACCTGGACATTCCGCAACTTGAAGTTACAGGCGGATTTGGACAGATTCAAGGGGAAGAAACTGATAATTCCATTTCGGTTTCCCAACGTTTCAATTTTCCAACTGTTTATTCTAAAAAGAAACAGATGCTTGATGCCGAATGGACGGCGGGTGTAATTAATCAAAAATTAACAAAAACCCAACTGACCAAAGAGGTTTCCGAGGTATTTTATCGGATCATTACCCTTCAGGAAAAGAAAAAAGTACTCGAATATATTGAAAGGCTTTATAATGGTTTTGCAGAAAAAGCAGGTTTACGATTAAAAAAGGGTGAGGCAAATATTTTAGAGGAATCTACCGCTGAGATTCAAAAAGAACAGGCCATAATCCAGCTGAATAGGCTTGAAAATAGTCTTGATATTGCAAAATTACAGTTCCAGTTATTACTTCAGTCCGAACAACCCTATCAGCCTGTGGCAGACCACCCCATAATGAAAGTGAATGTACAGGTTTCAGAAAATGATATCCAACAACATCCGGAACTGCAGTTCCTGAACCAGCAGATCAAAGTGAAGGAAGCCGAAGCAAAACTGGAGAAAAGCAAACTTCTTCCGGATCTTCTGATAGGTTATACCAATCAAAGTATGAAGCATATCAATAACAACCGTTTTAATTCAGTTCAGCTGGGAGTGGGAATTCCTTTGTTTACAAAAGGACAGAGGGCTTTGGCAGAAGCTGCAAAATCTAAAATCAGACTCTCTGAGAATGATTATCAAAGAAAAGAAATTGAGCTTAAAAACAGAATGAAGCAGCAGATAAATAATTATACAAACCAGCTTACAATTGTAGAAAATTACGAAAAGAAACAGCTTCCAAAATCAGAGACAATTCTTTTGGCTGCTCAGAAACAAATGGAAGCGGGAGAAATAGATTTTCTGAACTGGGTAATCCTCACCAATCAGGCTGTAAAAATAAAGGTTGATTATATCGAAACCCTGGAAAACCTGAATCAGATCGGAACAGAACTTAATTTCTTAATTTCAAAATAAAAGCAAAATGTATTTCAAAAAAATATCAATATACAGTCTTATCACCATAGCCGTTTTGTCTTCATGCTCAGGAAAAAAAGAAGAAGAAAAGACCGTTTATGAGAATACAAAATCCTCCAAGAATGATCAGAATACAGTTCACTTATCAGAACAGCAGCTCAATACGGCAGGACTTACCACTACAACTCTTCAGAATAAAAATATGCTAAAGCTGGTAAGGCTGAACGGTAAGGTGAATATTGCCCCTTCACACATCAGTCTGCTGTCCAGTATTATGGGTGGGCATATCAAATCCATTAATGTTATCAACGGAAGTCATTTCTCTAAAGGACAGGTATTGGCTGTCGTAGAAGATCCGCAGTTCATTCAGCTTCAGCAGGATTATCTGGTGACAAAAGCACAACTTGAATCTGCCCGTCTCAACCTTAACCGGCAAAAAGATCTGAATACCAGCAAGGCAAGTAGTGATAAAACATTGCAGACCGCACAGGCAGATTATTCTACTTTGAATGCCACCCTTAAAGGCCTGGAAGAGAAATTAAGAATTATCGGAATTAATGCAAAAGGCCTGAATTCAAGAAGTATTAGAAGCCGCATTAATATTTATGCCCCTTTTAGTGGTTTTGTGAGTAAAATTTCGGTGAGTAACGGGCAATACATCAATCCGTCCGATACGTTGTTTGAACTCATCAATCCTTCCGGATTATTACTGGAATTAAAAGTTTTTGAAAATGATGTCAACGATCTTAAAATAGGACAGGAGATTGCAGTGTACACCAATCAGAATCCCGATAAAAAATCCAATGCAAAAATCATCAGCATTGTTCCGAACATTGAAAACGGAGGTTCATCCATTGCTATTGCAAAACTTTCTGCACCCAATTCTGAATATATCATGGGAATGTATATGAACGCAGAAGTAAGCATCAACAGCAGATATACACTGGGGTTACCTAATGAAGCAGTAGTTTCTTTCGAAAATAAAAATTATGTTTTTGAAGATATGGGAAAGCACACTTATAAAATGATTCCTATAACTACTGGTATTTCTGATGATCAGTTTACGGAGATTACAAAAGCAGATTTCTTAAAGAATAAAAAAATCGTTGATAAAGGAGCTTATAGCCTTCTGATGATGCTTAAAAATAAAGCAGAATAATATTTCTGTTACTGACACTCAAAAAAGCCGCTCAAAATCTTTGAGCGGCTTTTTTATTTTAGAATTTCAGAGATAATTTTATAGTTCTTCAAAAACTGAACAAATACAGAAACCTCTTCCAATATATGATTATGGTCATAAAATAGGGGATTCATTTTTATCTATTTTTGATTCACGCCAAAATAGAAAGTACATGAAAAATATCATCTTATCAATTCTCAGTTTGGGATTCATCGTCCTGAGCTGTACGAAAAAAGAGAGGGTAATTGAAAAGACCAATACGAATACCATAATTACCGATTCTACGACGACCGATGTTCCTGCCAGCTCAGACACCATGAAAATTTCACATAGTGACAGTACGTCACACCACCTAGATTCAGTGAAAAGTAGCAGATAATCAATTTTATCTGTAGTTTATCAATCCGTTTTCAACACACAATGAAATCGGATTGATATTTATATGCAGCGCAGAATAAATGCTTTAACAACGAAATAAATAATCAATATTTTAAAACTCTTATGACTTCAGTCATAGGATATACAGTTATATATTTATAACTTCGATTAAAGTAATTTTAAAAAATATTTAACAAAACTCATAAAACAATTTACATTTAATAAAATATGTTAAATATTATTGCTTTTTTTAAAACAGTAGAAAAGAGATAATAAAAGCCTGTCAGTTCTACTAATAACATGATTATATAACTGTATTCAGCCTAAAATAAAATATTGATCCTCAAAGATCATTACAACCTGTTTCTAAATGAGATAGGTAATCTATATAAAAAATATAACACCCAAATATTAAGATACCACTATGAAAAATAGCAAACTACCACCCAATGAAAAAGTAAACCAGCTTCAGGATCATACTACCGATAATAATGATCAGAAACTGACGACCAATCAGGGACTAAAAATTAATAATAATCAGGATTCCTTAAAGGCAGAAGAAAGAGGACCAAGCTTATTGGAGGATTTTATCCTGAGAGAAAAAATCACGCATTTTGACCACGAGAGAATCCCTGAAAGAATTGTCCACGCCCGTGGTTCAGGAGCTCATGGCGTTTTTAAAATGACCAAAAGTCTTGAAAAATATACGAAAGCCAAATTCTTACAGGAAGTCGGAAAAGAAACTCCGGTCTTTGTACGGTTTTCTACTGTGGCAGGAAGTGCCGGAAGTACAGATCTGGCCCGTGATGTAAGAGGTTTCGCGATCAAATTTTATACTGAAGAAGGCAATTATGATTTGGTAGGCAACAATATTCCTGTATTCTTTATCCAGGATGCCATGAAATTCCCGGATCTTATTCATGCAGTAAAACCGGAACCCGATAACGCAATTCCACAGGCTGCTTCAGCCCATGATACATTTTGGGATTTTATTTCCTTGATGCCGGAAAGCATGCACATGATTATGTGGGCCATGAGCGACAGAGCGATTCCAAGAAGTTTGAGAATGATGGAAGGATTTGGGGTCCATACCTTTAAATTCATCAACTGTGAAGGAACGGTACATTTTGTTAAATTCCATTTCAAACCCAAATTAGGAGTCCATTCTGTAGCCTGGGATGAAGCGACTAAAATATCAGGAAAAGATTCAGACTTCCATCGAAGAGACCTTTGGGAAGCTATTGAAAACGGAGCTTTCCCGGAATGGGAATTCGGGGTACAGCTGATTCCGGAAGAAGATGAGCACAAATTTGATTTTGATCTGCTGGATCCTACCAAACTGATTCCTGAAGAAGAAGTTCCTGTAGAAATAGTGGGAACTTTAACTCTTAACAGAAATCCAGATAATTTCTTCGCAGAAACGGAACAGATTGCTTTCCATCCCGGACATCTCGTTCCCGGTATTGATTTTACCAATGATCCGCTATTACAGGGAAGATTATTTTCTTATACTGATACTCAACTTTCAAGGCTCGGATCTCCCAATTTCCATGAAATTCCAATCAACAGATCGATCAATACAGTTCACAACAACCAGCGTGATGGGCATATGCGTCAGCAAATTGTAAAAGGAAAGGTAAGCTATGAACCCAATTCTATCGGCGGAGGGTGTCCGTTTCAGGCCATGATGAAAGATGGAGGTTTCAGTACTCATAACGAAAGAGTAGACGGGCAGAAAATCCGTGCGAGAAGCCAGAGTTTTGTGGATCATTATTCACAGGCAAAACTGTTTTACAATAGCCAGTCCGGTCCTGAAAAACAGCATCTTCAGAATGCTCTTATTTTTGAACTTTCCAAAGTAACTATTCTGGCGATCCGTGAAAGAGTAGTGGGACAGCTTGCTTTTATCAATAAAGATCTTGCTGCTGCTGTTGCGAAAAAAGTAGGTGTAAAAGTAACTCACCTGGACCAGCCTAACGGAAGTATTCCGGCAGATGCAGATCCAAAAACGTTACAAAGCCCTGAAAAAGAACCAGCTACCAAAAGTTCTGAAGCATTAAGCATGGCCAATACCGTGAAAAATACCATCGAAAGCCGTGTAATTGGTTTTATCATGGAAAATGGGGTAAAAGCAGCTGATGTTAAAGCGCTTCAATCCAAACTGGAAGGAAAAGGTGCAACCGTGCAAATTATTGCGGGAAGTCTGGCCCCTGTAACCGCAGATGACGGAACTGTTTTTGAACCTAAACATTCTCTGACGAGTACAGCAAGTGTTTGTTTTGATGCGTTATATATCTGCAGCGGAAAAAAATCAACCGCACAGCTTATGAATGAAGATAACCTTCCGGGAACTTTATTATTCGTTAATGAAGCTTACAAACACTGTAAGGCTCTTTATTTTGGAGAAGAAACAGAGGCTATTTTTAATGCAAGTAATATTAAAAATAAAAAACATGATGATCCCGGAATCATTATTGCTGATCATAAGGATGCAGACGATGCATTTGTCAAAGCGATTGCAGGCCATAGAGTATGGGAATTAGAAAAAGAAAGAAATAATCCGGCGTAAATACGTTGAAAAATCTGGTTTAAAGATTAGAAATATAATGTGAAAAGGTGGTTTCGGTATTAGCAGATGCATCTGCAAAAAATGCTCAATGAGAATTTTTTAAATATCGAAACCTCCTTTATCTATAAAAAAGTAATGAAGAATTTTTCCCCCTTCATTATAGCTTATAAAATATATCAGAACTAAAAAATCCTATTTAATATGTGTTATCATGAAACTTCAACAGAATTTATTAGATTATATCAGCCATTCGTTATTAGCAACGAATGAAACGATTTCAGTAGCAGAAAGTGTAACTTCCGGACTTCTCCAGTTTTCATTTTCTCAGATGCAGAATGCTTCCTTATTTTATAAAGGGGGAATGACGACTTATACCGTTGATGAAAAAGTAAAAGTTTTGAATATCGACAGAAAAGAAGCCGAAGAATGTGATGGCGTTTCGCAAACCATTGCAGATAAAATGGCATTAAGTATTGCCAAACTGTTTTCTACAGACTGGTCTATAGCCGTTACCGGATTTGTAACCCCAATTCGAAGCTCTGGATATAACCTATTCTCCTTTTTCTCTATCGGATATAAAAATGAAGTGATTCTTTCCAAAAAAATTGAGCTGCATCATAAAACACAAGCAGAGAATGCTCAGTGGTATTATGCAGAATTTATACTGGGCTGCTTTAAAAGTGAACTCAATCAGGTATCAATTTTAAAATAAACAGCAACAACCTCATACTAACTCATTAAACAGTCAGTAATGGCAATTTCGAAAAATAGTTTTTTATATAAAAATGGACTGAGCATTGTGATTGTCAGTTTGTTTTTCATATTCCTTTTTTGCCAGCTGATCACCGGATGGCATGTGAAAAATGATGAACTGGCCGAGCACCAGCTTCCGCCATTAACTCTCTACCGCTATTTTCTGAGTCCTCATTTTATGCAGGCTACTTTTGAAAACTGGGAAAGTGAATTCCTGCAAATGGGAATGTATGTGCTGCTCACCGTTATTTTAAGGCAAAAAGGATCTGCCGAATCGAAAGCTATCGGTGAAAAAGAAGAGGTCGACAAAGAACCTGTTCCGCATGAAAAAGCACCGTGGCCGGTAAAAAAAGGCGGCTTTATTTTATCTGTCTATAAACATTCACTTTCTATTTCATTAGGAATTTTATTTGTATTGAGTTTTATTTTTCATTTTATAGGCAGTCTGAATAATTACAATGAGGAACAGATCGATAAAAAATTAGCGGTTATTACATGGAAAGAATATATCGTCGACTCTCAGTTTTGGTTTGAGTCTTTCCAGAACTGGCAAAGCGAATTTCTGGCTGTGGCCTCTTTAGTTATCCTTTCTATCTGGCTTCGTGAGAAAGGATCTCCGCAGTCTAAACCTGTAGATACTCCTCATGATGAAAATTAAATAGTAAGAGCATGAAACCTAAACACATTCCCGGAGTTCCGGAACAGGAAAAGGGCGGTTTCCATGATACGGAAAGCCGGAAAATTTGTAATGATACAGAAACAGCCATTCAAAAATTTGCTGTTTTAAAAAGACGTTTTCTTTCTGTACATCAATGGAAAAAATACTGCGGAAAAGGTTTTGCAGATTTCAGACTGTATGATGGATCAGGGAAAGCTGTTGAGCGAAATCCCCAACCGGGTGATTTTATAAGAATTGATATCCCGGGTCCCGGTAATGTGGAAGCAAAAGGATTTGACTGGGTAGAAATTACAGAAATTGATGATCAGACGCTGACGGGAACTAAGTCCGAAAGCTTAATGATTACCTGCCGCCCTTCGAAGATTCCAGGTATAAATGGAAACGGGCATATCGCTCATTTTTACACTCCTGAAGCAACTTCTACTTTCATCATTTCCAGAAATGGAAATGCTATTCAGGCAGGGATTTACGGCAGAAATGAATCTCCTAATTTTAATGCTTCTTTTTTCGATATAATTCGTAATTCATTCATTGCTGCCGGCGGAATGATCGGTTTTTCTAAAATCCAATGGAAAAAACTTACTGATGGATTCTTAGATTTTTAATCTATAAAAAAGCACCAAAACTTTCGGCTCGTTATGCGTGTAGTCATAATTTTCATATAATTAATTCACTAATTTAGAAGTAGTGAATTCGTCACTGTTTATGATCTCAGTAGTTTTCAAACTACACTATATAGCAATTAATTATTATGGAAAAGAAATTTTTTGACAAATTCGCAGACAAAGCGGTTTGTTTCACAGGAAGTGCGGGCGCATTTATAGCAGCAAGTGTTCTGGTACTGATTTGGGCGGTTACAGGTCCTGTTTTTAAGTTTTCTGAAACATGGCAGATGGTTATCAATACCGGAACTACCATCGTTACTTTTTTAATGGTATTTCTTATCCAGAAAGCCCAGAACAAGGATTCTAAAGCTATTCAGATAAAACTAAATGAATTAATCGCTGCCCATGAACAGGCGAGCAACACCATTGTAGACATCGAAGATCTTACTGAAGACGAACTTGATGAGCTTCATAAAGTGTATGAAAGATTAGGAAAGTTTCCCAGAAAGAAAAGAGAAAGAGAAGCAGAAACGAAAACTAATCAATCAACCTTGCTTCAAGAAGAAGAAGAACCTGTCGCTAATCTTCGATACAAATAGACTAAAAGCTAGTGGTACAATGAGTACGGAACGCTGAATTAAAATAGCCAAATGTTTTATAGCAATGAAGTTTTATCTTCTTCCGTATTCTTTTCTTTTTTAAACCATTGGAAAAAATACAGGTTCCAAAGTATCATTTCATATCCATATACGGTATCTTCAACAGGAATGGTGAGAATTCGTATTCCGAGAAATTTCCCCGGGGTATAATTGACTATCGGAGATTCAAGTCCTGTTCCGGTTAAAATTCCGTTTACAGCAAGAAATCCAGGCATCAAAAGAAAATAAATAAACAAAGCCTTACCAATCCACCGTACTTTTAAAATAAAATATAAGATAAACAGGCTTAATCCCGTCGTAAGGAAAGTCATGAAAGTATAAATTAAAGGAGAAAACCACAAGGCAAGAAAAAAAGAAGCGAGTATAGAAATCACGACAAATATCTTTTCAGGGAGCGGCTTCCAATCCAGTTTAAAAAACTGATCCAGGCAATAATAAGTAAAAACACAGGAAAAGGGAATGCAGATAAAAAATAAGATTTCTTCAATAGGTAATCCCAAAAGCCGTATTCCGATAAGATAATGGTCATTAAACCACCATACCCCAATTTTTGTAAACCACGAATCCCAGACAACAAAAAATACGGCAACGATCAGGGAAGCTCCTAAAAATGCCTTGAAATGTCTGTTAAATTTGATTTTCGGGTGAAATGAAAAGATAAAACAGATGATTACCGTAAAAAAGTTAATCAGGAGGTAGGTATATTGCTGCATCATCTAAGCCTTGTTTTTATTAAAATACATTCTGAAATATTTCATAGGAACCCACAGAAATCCAAAACATTCTCCTCTTTCTTTTCCCATATGCTTATGATGCTGCTTATGAGCACGTCTTATGGCCAGCAGATAAGGATTTTGGGTATCTCTAAGGAGTTTAAACCGCTGGTGGATGAAAATATCATGTACGAAAAAATAAGCCATTCCATACAACGTAATTCCAATAGAAATATAAAAGTAGATATTAAAATTATGAATGGTTCCGTAATACATCAGCGCAATAGTTGGAACCGCAAAAATGGCGAAAAAATAATCGTTTCGTTCCATATGTCCTTCATTGCTGTGGTCATGATGATCCCTGTGAAGCGTCCACAGAAAACCATGCATGATGTATTTATGAATGCACCAGGTCATTCCTTCCATCACGAAAAAAGTAACTAAAACCGTTAAAAAATTCATATGTTTTATTTTTTCTGATTAAATAATTTCTCCAATACTGCATTACGGTATTCGAAAATATGTTCAAGCTTTTTCTTTACAAATAACCCGTGAGCTATTTCTCCCAGGAATCCCATTGGAAGCTCATAATCAATGGTGTCTTTCATCAGAACGCCCTTTTCATTCGGGATAAATTCATGAAAATGATTCCATAATTTATACGGTCCTTTATTCTGGAAATCGGTAAAACTTTTTTGAAAAGAAACCTGTTTAATTTCCGTCTGCCATTTCATTTTTATTCCCAATAACGGCGAAACATAGTAATCGATGATCATTCCTTTATAGATTTCATCATCTTCCAGTTTTGTACGGACAATAAAATTCATATCCTTTGGCGTAATCTCTGAAAGATTGTTGGCAGAAGAAAAGAATTTCCATGCCGTTTCCAGATTACAATATAGTTGCTGCTCGCGTTTAAGCTGATGTACCATTTTAATTTTTTTTGAATTTTACTTACTGTAATCAGTTTACAGATAAGATATTTTGTACTGCAGATAGCTGCTCATCATCAATGAAAACTTTCTGCCGTTGGAAATCCGGATCCGTTGATTGATGATCTTTTTAGCCGGAGTTCTTTTAATTTTTCCAAACAAAGAAATATAGTATTTGTAGGCCAGATATACTCCAAATCTTGAAGAATTAGGCAGTTTTTTAATACCTTCAAGCGCTTCCTGAAATTCTTCATAGATCTCTTTTTCAATCTGTTCTTTAATCGTATTGTTAAAATAAGAAATGTCTACATTGGGAAAATAGGTACGTCCCAGGATTTGATAATCATCCTTCATATCCCGGAGAAAATTAACTTTCTGGAAAGCAGAACCCAATTTCATAGCAGAAGGCTTTAAACTTTGGTACTGTTCCTTATTTCCATCCACAAAGATCTGTAAACACATCAAACCGACCACTTCAGCAGATCCTAAAATATATTCTTTATAAAGATCAGAATCATAATCAATTTTCTGCAAATCCATTTGCATGCTGTTCAAAAACTGATTGACCAATTGTATATCAATCTCATATTTGTGAATGGTCTCCTGAAAAGCTTGTAAAATAGGATTTAAAGAGATTTTTTCATCCAATGCCTGAACCGTCTGTTCCCGAAATCTCATTAACAGGGTTTTTCTGTCATATCCATGAAAGCTGTCTACAATTTCGTCGGCGAGTCGTACATACCCATAGATGGCATAGATTGAATTTCTGATCTTTGGTGACAAAGCCAAAATCCCCAATGAAAAGCTGGTGCTGTACTGCTTTGTCGTCTGTTTACTTATCTTATAAGAAAGATCGTCAAATAGTTTTTTCATACAAATACATTTTATTTATTGGCTTCGTTGGCTGCAATTTTCCCCGAAATAATAGACGGTGGAACTCCTGGTCCAGGAACCGTTAATTGTCCGGTATAAAATAGGTTGCTGATTTTTTTATTCTTTAATGAAGGTTTTAAAACGGCTGTCTGGCTCAGCGTATTGGCTAATCCGTAGGCATTACCTTCATAGGCGTTGTAATCTTCCTTAAAATCTTTAATACAGTAACTTTTCTTATAATCAATCTTCGATATAAGATCAGAAGTACCGGTATGCTTTTCAAGCCTGCCGATCATTTCCTGGAAATAATGCTCCCTGATTTCCTCCTGATCCTCAATTCCGGTAGCTACAGGCATTAAAAGGAAAATATTTTCACAATTTTGCGGAGCCAGATCGGGATCTGTTTTTGAAGGACAGCAAACATAAAATAAAGGCTGTGTAGGCCATTTTTTATCTTCATAAATTTCATGAGTATGAAGATCCAGATTATTTTCAAAGAACAATGTATGATGCTTTAGATTAGGAACTTTTTCCTTAAACCCCAGATAATAAATAAGGCAGGAAGGTGCAAAAGTGCGCGTTTTCCAGTAATCTTCAGTATAATTTCTATATTCCTCCGAAAGCATATGTTTCTCCGTATGATGATAGTCTGAGGAAGCAATAACTGTATCAAATTCAATTTCAGTATCATTCACCACAATGGAGGTTGCTTTTTTATTTTTAATCACAATCTGGTCTACCGGAGCATTGCAATGGAATTGAGCACCCTGGTCTTTTGCCACTGCTGCCATCGCATCAATAACCTTCGAAAATCCACCCATCGGATACCAGGTTCCCAGCTTATAGCCGCCATAGTTCATCAGGCTGTATAAAGCAGGAATATCTTTAGGTGCAGCTCCCAGAAAAATTACCGGAAATTCCATCAGCATAATAAGCTTCGGATGTGAAAAATATTTCCGTACAAAACGATGAAAGTTCGATAACAGATCAAGTTTTAATGCAGATTTTGCAATGGTAGGAGATATAAATTCCATCCAGGAATGACAGGGCTTATTCACAAAATCTTTCATGCCGACTTCATATTTATATCGGGCATCTTCCATAAAATCATCCAGCCTTTTTCCTGCTCCGGTTTCTGTTGCTTCAAAGAGGTTTTTCATAGCCTCGTAATTTTGAGGAACAGCCATGATTCCATCTGAAAAAACCATTTCAAACTGTGGATCAAGAGAAACAAGCTCATAAAAATCGGATGTTCTTCTGCCAAAATCCTCAAAAAAAGATTCAATAATATCAGGCATCCAATACCAACTTGGGCCCATATCGAATACATAACCATTTTCCGTAGTAAATTTCCGAGCTCTTCCGCCTAAGCTGCTGTTTTTCTCAAACACATGCACTTCATGACCTTGCTGAGAAGAGTAGGCCGCCGCTGATAATCCCGAAAAACCGGATCCTATAATGGCTATTTTCTTTTTCATGAATTAGTTTTTCTGAAATGAATATTCTTTATATACGGTTTCTATAAGATCTTTGGTTTCAATATGTCTCGAAAAAATAGGCGAGTGGAAATGATCCAGCTTATTCAGGATACGGATGAGATCCATCTTTTCGGAATGGGTAAGGTTACCGGAAACAATATGGGTGGCCTGGCGAATCTTATTCATCTGAGCTTCCAATGCTGATTTTCCCGGTTCTGTAATTTCAATAACCTTGGTTCTTTTATCAACCGTTGAATCTGTCTGTTGCACCCAGCCCTGTTTGATCAGCCTGTTGATGATCAGAATTCCTACCGGTTTGTCATGTATATTTTTCTTGATCAACTCCATTTTAGTCATTCCCCCAAATGCTTTGAGATTGATCAGGTAAATAAAATCTTCCTGAGTGGTAAAATCAGAATCCGCAATAGCAGACTTGGAGTAGGTTTTTGCATACCGGTTAAGGCGTACCAAAGAGGTGGCAATCACGCTTTCCGGAGTTCTTCCGTTTTCTTTTCCTTCCCATTCTGCTTCTTCATTGATGTGCACAGAATCGGTTTCCTGATCAGCAATCCATGTTGTAAACCCTTTCAACGTAGAAGGATAAGCTTCATTCTTATTTTCAGAATCAAAATTTTCCAGAAGATTGATAACTTCTTTTAATAGAGTAAAGTTCATGACTGCTTTTTTAATTGTATACAAATATACTAATTATTAAATATAAAGTATATTAAAATACAAATATTATTCATTGCTACTTTTTAAAATATACTGTTTTGGTATATTTTAGTAGGTTATGGTATAAAATATTCTATTAAAACTGATTTTTAACATATTTTCGACATTAAATAAGGTATTTAATGCATAATTACTATTTAAAAGATAATTTTATTACAAGTAAAACTCCGTAAACAAGATTTTTAATTAATAAAAATGACAAATAAACCTTTACACAATTTCCACATTCCGGTAATGGGGCTGGCCTATACGATAGACAGCCCGATCCGTGTCGCCCAATATGGCATTTCCTCCGTTATTTCTATTATAGATGATGAGATTATAGAAAGGATGAAAGACTTTTATGCTAAAAAATTTAATTTAGATTATTTAGGAATCAGCACAAAAACTGAAGATTACAGGGCCAAAAGAATTACTGATTACCTGGATATGATGGATGATATCGTCAATGAGAAATTCGAAGCATTCAAACAGGAAATCACAAAGAATAAGGAAACCCTGAAAAACTTCATCGGAATACTTCCCAATACTTCTGATCTCAAAAACGGGCTCCAGAATATCCTTGCCCAGAAAGACAACTGGGGAACGGCGATAAAAAGCTTTATCGAAGATAATTTACAGCCCGGAAGTATCGATGTGAACATTATGACGAAAGTAGACAAAGACAATTTCAGAAAGAATGAACAGCTTCCTGTGATGTATAATGATGCTCATGCTTCATTGCGTGGTTTCGCCAACAGTAAATTGTCTTCTTCAATGGTTCTTTCTGCAGGAATGAACCCGCGTTTATACAGCTATATCGAAGAATTTGATGATTTTTTTCCTGACTCCAATGGGGTTTTAAAAAAGAAAATCATTCTTAAAGTGAGTGATTTCCGCTCCGCTATGATACAGGGAAATTTTCTGGCTAAAAAAGGACTTTGGATTTCTGAATATCGGATAGAATCCGGATTAAACTGCGGCGGACATGCCTTCGCGACAGAAGGAATGCTGCTGGGACCAATCATGGAGGAGTTCAAACAGAAAAAAAATGACCTCATACAGTCTGCGCATGTTTTAATGATCAATGCTTTAGAGCAAAAGGGGAGACCAGCTGTTGCTGAACCTCTGGAAATGAAAATTACCGTTCAGGGCGGAGTAGGAACCGCTGAGGAACATGATTTCTTGTTGGAAAACTACCATGTGGACAGTGTAGGCTGGGGTTCCCCTTTTCTATTGGTTCCCGAAGCCACTTCCGTAGATACCGAAACCCGAAAACTGCTTTTACAGTCGAAACAGGAGGACTTTTATCTGAGTAATATTTCGCCCCTGGGAGTTCCTTTTAATTCAGTACGGGGCACTTCCAACGAAATATTGAAACAGCAAAAGGCAGCCCATCAAAAATTCGGAAGTTCCTGCCCTAAAAAACTATTAGCATTAAGCAAAGAATTTTCTCCAAAAGGGACATGTACGGCCTCCAAAAAATACCAGGATATCAAATTAAAGGAGCTGAAGGAAGACAATACTATAACACCAGAACAATATGAAAAAAGAAAGGCAGCAATCACAGAGAAAGCATGTTTATGCATAGGTCTTGTGAATGCAGCTTATATGGAACAGGATTTACCGATTAAAGGAGAGAAACAAGGCGTAGTGATCTGTCCGGGACCTAATCTGGCATTTTTTGACAAGGAAGTCTCCCTGTCTGAAATGGTAAATCATATTTATGGAAATACCAATATTCTTGCTGATCATGAACGACCGAATATGTTCATCAACGAATTGAAAATGTATATTGATTATCTGAAAAAAGAAATCGCTGATTCATTCATTCCAATCACCCCATCACAAGCAAAAAAATGGAATGCATTCAAAAAAAACCTGTTGGAAGGCATAGAATATTACCATAATCTGTTTACCGCTTCTTCCTTTTTTAAAGTGGGTTTGAAAACGATCAGGATGCAGTTAGATCATTATCAACTAGAATTATCGGCTGTTGAAATTCCGCAGGCTGACAAATAGAATTTTTAATTGATGAATAACCTCTGTACCGGAGGTTATTTTTTTGCAATAATAACTGATGCTAAATTCTATATCCTTGATTTACATACATTGTTCAGGATTTTGCATACAGGAAATTCATGATTTCTGACCAATTTTGAAGTATTAAAAATCAACAATATAAAAATGAAAACAACTGCATTGGGAAATCAGGGCCTTATCGTTCCAAATCTGGGATTAGGCTGTATGGGAATGACAGGTTTTGAAGCCGGTGATATGTATGGGAAAGCAGACGAACAAGAAGCGATCGCTACCATTCACAGGTCTTTTGAGCTGGGCGGAATTTTTTTGGATACGGCAGACCTGTACGGACCATTAAAAAACGAACAGCTTATTGCAAAAGCAATGGGTAACAACCGTAGTCAATACATTGTAGCAACCAAATTCGGTTGGGAAATTGATGACAACAATGCGGTAACCTGGGCTATTAACGGCAGCAAAGAATATGTAAAAAAAGCGGTTGAACGGTCATTGAAAAATTTAAAAACAGATTATATTGACCTGTATTATATGCACCGCCTTGATAAAAATACGCCAATCGAAGAAACAGTAGGAGCCATGGCAGAACTGGTAAAGGAAGGGAAAATACGGTACATAGGATTATCAGAGGTTTCTTCTGAAACAGTAAAAAGAGCCAACGCTGTGCATCCCATTACTGCTGTACAAAGTGAATATTCATTATTTGAGCGCAGTGCAGAAGAACGGGGAGTGCTGCAAACACTCCGCGAACTGGAAATCGGTTTTGTGGCCTATTCTCCTTTGGGCCGTGGCTTTTTATCCGGGCAGATCCGTTCCCTGGACGATTTACCCGAGAATGATTTCCGAAGAGGAATTCCGAGATTTCAGGAAGCTTATTTTCATAAGAATATTGAATTGGTAGAGGCCATCGAAGCGATGGCAAAAGAAAAAGAAGTAACCTCTTCTCAATTGGCCCTGGCCTGGATCATCATTAAAGGGATTATTCCTATACCGGGTACGAAACGCAGAAAGTATCTTGAACAGAATATTGAGGCCGGAACTATTCAGCTCAGTGAAGCCGATCTTGTAAAGCTGGAAAATATTGTGCCTTTAGGAACAGATACTGGTGCTCCTTATGATGAATTCAGCATGGGGCTGTTAGATTAATCTTTAAATTTGTAATATGAATGCCATCACATCTGTTTCTGCTTTTCACCGCCTGCTCTCGCTGCCGGAACCCCGGCATCCGCTGGTAAGCGTTATCAACCTGTCGCAAACCATTTTTCTGGAAGATGATATCTGGAAGGGTTTTGTAAACAGATTTTACTGTGTCGCCCTAAAAAAGGATGCAAAGGGTAAGATACGATATGGCCAGCAGCATTACGATTATGATAAAGGAGTGCTTAGTTTTACCGCCCCCAATCAGGTGCAGTATCTGGATCTTCACAATATGGAATGTGGATCCGGATATCTTCTGATTTTCCATCCTGATTTTTTATTGAAACATCCACTGGCAAATACGATCTCAGGATACGGATTTTTCTCTTATGCCGTGAATGAAGCGCTGCATTTATCTGCGGAAGAAGAGGAAGATCTCATTGAAATTCTTCAGAAAATAGATAAGGAGTGCCAGCATATCGACCGGCATACGCAGGAAATTATTTTATCACATATTGATCTTTTACTTAACTACTCCAACCGTTTTTACGAGCGGCAGTTCATTACCCGTAAAAACAGCAATCATCAGCTTCTGACAAAATTTGAGCGTTTCCTGAATGATTATTTCGATAGTGAGCAGCCATCGGAAAAGGGACTTTTAACGGTTCAGCATATAGCTGCTGCTATGAACCTTTCACCCAATTATCTCAGCGATTTATTGCGCATTCATACGGGACAGAATACGCAGCAGCACATCCATGAAAAGTTGATCTCTAAAGCCAAGGAAAAATTGTCAGCCACCAGTTTATCCGTAAGTGAAATTGCCTACGAACTGGGTTTTGAACATTCACAGTCTTTCAGTACGCTTTTTAAAAAGAAAACCAATATGGCTCCGTTGGAATTCCGGGCTGTTTTTAGTGGATAAGAAAGCTTTCTATAACAATATAATAAATGCCATCATAGGTAAACTTCTGTTAAAAAAAGAAAAGCAATCTCACGATAGAGGTTGCTTTTTTTATTCACTTATACTATTAATATTATCTTAAATAAAGAGATCTTCAGTATCGGTGAACATATTTTTCCCTAAATTTACAATAGAGTACAAGAGGTATTCTTTCCTAATTTCATGATGATGCTTATCTAAGCATCCTAATCATACGATCAAAAAAGAACTTTTATTTATGGAAAAAAGAAGGATAAAAAACACCGATTTATCAATTGCGCCAATCAATTTTGGAGGAAATGTTTTTGGATGGACACTGGATGAAAAGCAGTCTTTTGACATACTGGATCAATTTACAGAAGCAGGATTTAATTTCATAGATACCGCAGATACTTATTCATGGTGGGTGAACGGAAAAGGAGGCCAGTCGGAGGAGATCATCGGAAAATGGATGAAAAGCCGTTCTAACCGAAAGGATCTTGTAATCGCCACCAAAGTAGGCTCGGAAACTAAAGAACATGGTTTCGATATCAGCAAAAAACATATTTTACAGTCAGTAGACGAATCATTACAAAGGCTTCAAACCGATCATATTGATATTTATTATACCCATTTCGATGATCATAAAACGCCTGTAGAAGAAACTCTTTCAGCTTATGATGAGATTATTAAAGCCGGAAAAGTACGTTATATTGCGGCTTCCAACCTTTCGCCTGAGCGCTTAAAAGAATCATTCGAAGTTTCAGAAAAACATAATCTTCCCAAGTATGTTGCTTTGCAGCCTCATTACAACTTAATGGAAAGGGAAGGTTTTGAAAAAAACTATGCTCCGCTGGTGGAAGAGTATAACCTGAGTGTATTTCCGTACTGGTCTTTGGCAGCCGGATTTTTAACAGGGAAATACCGTAATGAAGAAGATCTGGCAAAAAGTCAGCGAGGTGAGGGGGTTAGAAAATATCTTAATCCTAAAGGACTGGAAGTCATCAAAGCTTTAGATCAGATCAGTGAGAAGCATAATACAACTCAGGGAGCCGCAGCATTAGCCTGGCTTTTGGCTAATCCACTCATTACAGCTCCTATTGTAAGTGCAACCAGCAAATCCCAGCTTACCACACTTTTCAATGCTCCGAAGCTTGTTCTTGACAAGGAAGATCTTGATCTTCTGAATACCGCAAGCCACTAAGGAACAGTACATTATCAACTTTTTATAAAAAAATAAGCTATCCATTGGGACAGCTTATTTTTTTATTTATTAATCTGAATACTCTTTCAAAAGCTGTCTGTAGCTCATCAAAATAGACGATTTCGAAATAAATCCTATGAAACCATTAGTTTCACTGACGACAGGGAGATTCCAAACTCCGGTATCATCAAAAATCTGAAGGATTTCCAACGGTTTAAAGTCCGGATAAACCACGGCCGGAGGTGCTTTCATAATATGAATAACAGATAATGAGGAATCAATTTCTTTATTAAAAAGATAAGGGCGTATATCATCTAATGTTAGAATTCCTTTCAGCTTTTTAGCTTCATCGACTACGGCAAAAATATTTTTATTTCCATTTTTCACAAGTTCAAATAATTCTGTAACGGGTGCGTTTTCACTGATGGTCTCCGAATATTTATCAATAAAATCTTCGGTCCGCAATAAGAAAAGAATATTGTTATCATGTTTATTGGTGAAAATTTTCCCCTGATCGGCTAAAAACTTCAATTCCGGAGAGATGGGAGAAAACCATTTGGCAATCAGATAAGACATAATGGAAACGATCATTAAAGGAATGAACAGGTCGTATCCAAAACTGGATTCTGCAATCAGAAATATTGCCGTTAACGGTGCATACAGCACACCGCTCATTGCTCCTGCCATTCCTACCAACACAAGATTAGTCACCGGAACGTCTGCAAATCCTAAATGCTGGCAAATCAATGCAAATAAATATCCCACTGTTCCGCCGGCAAAAAGAGAAGGAGCGAAATTCCCACCGTTTCCGCCACTGAAAATCGTAAAAGAAGTGGCAAAAGCTTTTAAAAGGCATACCAAAACTAAAAATATAATCACTGTCCAGTCTCCGATCTCAAAATACCTGAAAAAACTGTTTTCAATAATAGAGTAGGTGTTGCCATTCGTAAAGGCTTTTACGGTCTCATATCCTTCACCAAATAATGGTGGAAACAATACGCAGAGCAGTGATAATACGGCACCACCAAACATCGCTTTACGCATCCTTGAAAGTTTTAACCCTTTAATAAAATGCTCAACTTTTTGAGAAATTACCAGGAAATAACGGGCATATAAGCCGGTTACAATTCCTAATATTAAATAATAGGGCACGTTTTTATAATTGAAAGCTTCCCTGGTATAAAACCTGAAAAGGACGTCTTCCTGAAGCAATATCCTGGATAGAAGACTTCCGCAGACCGCGGCAACCACCAATGGAATAAAATCGGTAAATACAACGCCTGTCAGCAGAATCTCAAAAGCAAACATAATTCCGGCAATAGGAGCGTTAAATGCTGATGCAATCCCCGCTGTAGCGCCTGCTGCCAATAATAGAGTCCTTTCTTTATAACTCAGTCTATAGGTTTGGGCATAATTAGAGCCTATCGCGGCTCCTGTTACCGCAATGGGACTTTCCAGTCCGGCCGAACCTCCCAATCCAACCGTTATTGCACTCTGAATAACCTGAGAATACATTTTAACGGAAGCAACAATACTTGAATTCTGGGCAATTTCATATAAAATCGCACCAATCCCTTTTCGGTCCTGTCCTTTAAACAGGGTAAGAACGATACTTGTCGTAAGGACGATCCCTAAAAACGGGAAAATAATATAGAATAAAATCTGATATTCAAAATGAACCTTGTGGGTAATAAAATAATGAATATTATGCACCAGTGTCTTCAGGATTACTCCTGCAAGACCGGCCGTACATCCCACCAGAATTCCCGATAGAACCAGGAACTGGCTACGGCTGAGCCTATTGTTCAGCCAATGCAGGATAAGCTCATAACTGCGCGCTTTTTCAAGTCCATATTTCTGAAAGTCTCGTTTAAACTTTAGAAAGCTCAGGTACTTTTTTTTATTGTGAATTTTCACCTGGGAATCATTTTAGTGCTGTCACCGAATTGTTACAGTTCCGTAAATTTATGAAATATATCATGAATCATAAAATGACTGTGTTATATGAATATTTCCAATATATTCAGTTTTCACATGATCAGTTCAAACTTCGGTATTCAATAGGTGACATTCCTACTTTTTGTTTAAAAAGGCGGGTAAAATGCTGCGGATATTTAAATCCTAAATGATAAGCAATTTCACTGATGGATTTATCAATCTCGAAAATTCGTTCTTTGGCAATATTGATTACTTTGGTCTGGATATATTCCTGAGAGGAGATTCCTGTTTCTCTTTTAATTAAATCCCCAAAATAATTGGCTGAAAGATGAAGTTCTTCTGCACACCAGCTTACTGAAGGAAGTCCTAAATTCTGAGGTTTATCGGAAGAAAAGTAGTCGTTCAAAAGGCTTTCAAAACGTTCCAGAATTCCCTTATTTGCATTATCGCGGGTAATAAATTGACGGTCATAAAAACGGGTGCAGTAATTGAGAAACAGTTCAATATTGGAAGCAATTAATGTTTTGCTGTGCTTATCGATATTCTGTTCAAGCTCTTCACGGATGTTGGCAAAGCAGTCTAATACGATCTGTCTTTCTTTTTCAGAAAGATGAAGTGCCTCGTTGGAATCGTAGGAAAAAAAAGTATACTCCTGAATATGTTTTCCCAATAAAGTTCCTTTGATCAGGTCAGGATGAAATAATAAAGCCCAGCCTTTGGGATCATATGTTTTCACGTTCGGCTGTACTCCCATTACCTGCCCGGGAGCAATAAAAACCAATGTTCCTTCCTGGTAATCATAGGTATTGCGTCCGTATTTCAGTTCACCACAATTCAATTCTTTCAAGTAAATGGCATAGAACCCAAAATGGAAGGTCCGGGCGGGCATCGCTGCTGCCTTCGACAGATCAATAATACTGATTAAGGGATGAAGGGTTTCCACACCACGTATTTTATTATAGACATCAATACTATCCAGTTGTATAATCTTTTCCATGATTTTTTATTTTGCCTGTACAAATCTACATATTATAGAACACTGATTATCATCCTGAAATCCCAAACAGTGATTTTGGTAATAAATACAGTAATCTGTATAAAAGCCTGTTCACTTTTACTGCTGAACTTTGCATAGAGAGATAAGGAAATAAAAAAGGGTTAAAACTATACTCTGTTATTGATTAACATAACGCATCACTTTATGTTGTATGCCGGGTTATCTATCATAAATACATTATACATTAAAAACAAAAAAATATGAATACCAGAACATTAGGAAACAGCGGATTGGAAGTATCTGCCTTAGGATTAGGATGCATGGGATTAAGCTTCGGCTACGGTCCTGCAACCGGCACAAAAGAAGCAATACAATTGCTGCATACAGCGTTTGATTCAGGAATAACGTTCTTTGATACAGCGGAAGCTTATGGTCCTTATACCAATGAAGAATTATTGGGAGAGGCATTACAACCCTTTAGAAAAGAAGTAGTAATCGCTACCAAGTTCGGATTTAAAGAAGGAAAAACAGATTTGGGAATGGATAGCCGCCCGGAAAATATTATTTCATTTGTGGAGGCTTCTTTAAAAAGATTAAAAACAGATGTTATCGACCTGCTTTATCAGCACAGGGTAGATCCCAACGTTCCGATCGAAGAAGTGGCAGGCACCGTAAAAGATCTTATCCTACAGGGTAAAGTGAAACATTTCGGATTGTCGGAGGCCGGGACGGAAACGATTAGAAAAGCCCATGCCGTACAGCCTGTAACAGCGCTTCAAAGTGAATATTCACTATGGTGGCGCGAGCCTGAAAAAGAAATCCTGCCGATACTTGAGGAACTGGGAATTGGTTTTGTACCCTTCAGTCCGCTTGGAAAAGGCTTTTTAACAGGAGCTATTAATGAGAATACACAGTTCGATAAAACGGATTTTAGAAATATTGTTCCCCGTTTTTCAGAAGATAACAGAAAAGCCAATCAGACATTAGTGAACCTTCTTCAAAGCATTGCAAAAGAAAAAGAGGCAACCTCTGCACAAATTGCTCTGGCATGGCTGCTGGCTCAGAAACCATGGATTTCTCCTATTCCGGGAACCACCAAAATCCACCGTCTGCAGGAGAACATTGGCGGTGCTTCTATCACACTGACTTCAGAAGATTTACAAAAAATAGAACATGCTGCATCCAAAATAGAAATTTCAGGAGCCAGATATCCCGAACATCTGCAGCAGAGAGTTGGAAAATAAAATAATACCATGAAAAAAGTACTTATTATAGGAGCCGCCGGAAGCCTTGCGGAATATGTTATTGAAGGTAGTAAACACTTAGAAAATACCTCACTGACTCTATTCGTAAGGAATAAAAACAAGCTTTCGAAAGAATTATCGGATTCATGCGAAGTAATCGAAGGGGATGCACAGCGATATGAAGATATTAAAAATGCAGTAAAAGGAAAAGATATCGTGTATATCAATCTGGCCGGAGATCTTGAAACAATGACTGGAAATATTATTAAAGCCATGCAGGAAGAACACGTCAGAAGAGTCATTGCTATCAGCTCAATCGGTATATATGATCAGCCTCTTAGAAGTGTTTTGGCTCCATACAGGAAACTTGCAGATCTTATTGAAAGCTCAGGTCTGGATTACACAATCCTGCGTCCCGACTGGTTTACCAATGCCGATGAAATAGAGTATGCAATCACCCGAAAAAATGAACCGGAGTCCGGAACTGCTGTTTCCAGAAAGAGTATTGCTCATTTTGTGACAAGGCTCATCCATGAACCTGACTTATATATTCATGAAAATCTTGGAATTAGCAGACCTGATTAATGATCAAAAAGGGAAAAATTATTCCACTTCTTCATCAGAGAAAATATGTATATGAGATAAAATAGTTCACAGAAAGATGGCCTTAAAAATGAAAAAAAATCGAAGAATATACTTTCAGTTATTATGGATAACCCTCTTTTTAGCAAATAATTACTCTATACAATCTCAAGTAAAAAATAACGATAAAAATTTAAAAATGAATTCATTTACAGATAAAGGAAACCACGCACCAAAAGAAAATTTTACCGGCACAGTTTGGGTCAATCTGAATATCGGAAAAGATGATGACTACAATACCATTATAGGAACCGTGACTTTTGAACCTAAAGCAAGAACAAACTGGCATACCCATACTACGGGACAGATCCTTTTTGTGGTGGAAGGTATGGGATATTATCAGGAAAAAGGAAAACCTATTCAGATCATCCAAAAAGGAGATGTTATTAAAATTCCTAAAAATATTGTTCACTGGCACGGAGCCTCACATAACAGCTTGATGAGACACATTGCCATTGTTCCGGAATCAGATAAAGACAAAACAGAATGGCTTTTACCCGTTAATGACGAGGAATATAACAGCTTTAAAGCTTCCGATATAAGGTAGAAATCATATTATTGAAACAGTTATTATGAACCGCGAAGATCGGTAACCTCATCCAAAACACGTTTTGACAAAGGACTGGCTTTACAAAAAGAAATTTAAAATTATATTCCCCTTAGCGGAACGCCTGCCCGTTCTTATGAAATTCAGGAATTGTATTTAAACATATTTACTCCAAACTATAAAGTATCTATCCATTTGTACAGATCTATGTCAGCAGATATTCCGAATGATTTCCTCAGCCTACTTTTCCTTGTCTGAACGGTCCGCACAGAAATATGATTGTATTCTGCTATATCTTTTGTAGTGAAGCCTAGCTTGAGAAGAGCACATAATTTAAACTCCTCGGACGTAAGATCCGGATTTATTTCCATGAGGTTATCATATAAATTTGGAAATGAAGATTTTATTTTGGGTATGAAAGCAATATCATCATTCATGGCCAGTTTTACTAGATTCTCCAAATCCATATCGTCTTTTCTGTTAAGCTTTGCACGCATATCAGAGATTATTTTTTCACTCCTAAGAACCTTATGGTATAATTCCAAAACCGTAAAGTGTTTTGACAGGATAAAATATCCGAGAATTGCAAACCATATAAACACCATTATAAAAGTTACAAGTCTCCGATTTTTTAAATATTTTAAATTTTCAGCACTTTCAACCTTGAATATTCTGAAATCATAATAATGGCTTATGAAAAAAAGTATAAATGCGGTAGCAAAAATAATTATGATATATTTCGAAGTTTTTCTTGTATTAAAAATAAACAGCGAAATAGTAAAGAGCGGAAAATAATATAGTGATATGCCATTTTCAAAACCTGATGTGGATGAAAAAAAGAAAACTAGCAACATGGAAATCTCAATACTAATCAGGCATACCAAAGAATTTTGTCGAATCTTCGTAAAAAAGAAAAGGGCAAGGAAAATAACCCCCAATATAAACAAAACCCAAAAATAATCTTTGAACCCAAATAGTAAATCCCTGAAACCACTCAAAATCAAAATAATGCCTATAGAAAATGCGAATAAATTTAATCTTTGGGCATCAAGACGCTTAAAGGCGTCCTCATCTGGGTCAATGTGTAGATTCTCTATATAATTCAATATTCGGCGTAGCATTGTTTATAAATAATTGTAAAAAGATAATACTTATTTATTGATAAATTTTATGTTTTAAAAATTAATTTTCTGTAAAATCAAAAAAAAATTATAGTTTGTAGACATTTGTTTATCAATAAAATATAATAAAAAGTCTTCTTTGAAAAACTTCAGATAACATTTCCAGAATGCATTTTATTAAAGAAAAACCGCATTCCCTTTTATACGAAAAAACGTTTTTTCCATTTGGTTACCGAGTTACGGCTTAATTTAAAATGGATGGCAAGTTGAGTATTGTTAAGTTGATTTTTTTTCTGATAATCAAGTATTTTAATAATATCTGTTTTTCTATATGAACGGTGTCTCTGGTTGGCAGCAAAAGTTGCTTTGTCCGGGAAGCCGAAAATTTTTTCATTCAGTTCTATAATATCTACAACAGATAAGCTTTCTTTCTGTAATAATCGCATACAGCAATCTCTTTTGTCCGGAAAATCTTTTATAATGATGTCGTTATAGATTCTCTTATAATCAGGGATTAATTTCTCCATAAGTCGTTTTTATTTTAATTTCATATACCTTTTCTTCTTTGAAATACAGCAATAATACTTTTACTTTTCCCAGCCAACGCTTAGGCAAAATATAGAACCAGAAATCGGCGGGGTAGTAGTTAAAGTGTTGTTCAAGAAGTTCTGTTATCTATTTTTTGGATTTTTCCATCAGATAATTATATTTATTTTTTTTCATCTTTATACTTGCTCATCCACTTATAAAGAGTTGTTTTTGGGATTTTATAATGTTCTATTACTTCAACTTTTGACATTTCTCCTGATTGCATTTGTCTCAGAATGAAATTAATAACTTCTTTTGTATACATGTTTTTTCGGAACTGAGGTAAGATTGTTTTTTTGTATTTCTTGCTTTCTGCACTTTTATTTGCCGGAGCATACAAGATCAAATGCTGTGAATACAGCCTGAAAAAATCATATTCTAATAGCTTGCTCCATTTCAACAGATTTTCTGTTTCTATACTTTTTGCTTTGTACATTCCCTTTATTTCCTGTTCCGTACATTTCATAAAATTGCAGATACGGGAAAGTTCTATCCCGCGTGCTGCAACTTCTTTTTCAATCAAAGGTCCTATTGGAATCTCTTTAAAATTCATTTGTTTGTGTTTTTAGAATCCTACAGATTTCTTAGCCTAAACCTATTTTATAGATGTATGTTTAAACCGGCAGATGAATGCATCTGCCGGATAAACTAAATTTAAGGAGCTTTAATTTGTTCTATCTTTATATACACTTTCATATCACTAGGATTAGTTCCGGTTGGTCCATTATTAGCCCCACCCATTATAGTTACAAGGTATGCTACTTTTGTAGTTCCCTGTTCTATCCAGCTGTAATATCTAAATTCCGGTCCGTTATTAGATCCCTGATAAATACCAGGATCTCCCCAATTCCCTCTGACTGATGTTGTAGCTTGATTCCAGGTATTATCAGTTGTTCCTCCCCATTGGCTTGGTGGAAGTACAACAGAATTACCAGAGTTGGTTGTCACTCCACCTCCATAACCTCCAAGGTGATTGTACATCAACGTTTTGTTTCCTGCTGCATTACTTCTTATCTGAGCATCCGCATTTTGTACCTGATTGGTATTATTGGTAGCAGTTCCAGAAGCTTGGTCACTATGTCTCAGAAATGCTCTTACAGTATATAAACCATCCGGTGTGGTAAGGGCTACCTGAAAACCTCTGGTATTAGTACTAGGATCTACAACATATTTCAGAAAATCCATGGTAGCCGCCACCTGTACATCAGCTTTAACCTCTTTCCCCACTGTAACACTGGAACAAGAATTGGTAATTGATGGATTTGCCGTATAAAAAGGCGTAAGGTCAAATGTCATACCGGTAGGGGCCTCCTGTGAAGTAGTAGGTGTACCGCTGATAGTAAAATTCAATGTACCAGATCCAACTTCAAATGTTCCTGCGCTTAGGGTTACTGTTACTGCAGCGTTTCCAACAGACTGTAAAGTCACCCCACTATAACTTCCCCCGTTACCGGCTACATAAGGTATTTTTAAGATGGTTCCTGTCGAAAAAGCAGTTCCGCCTGTGATTGCCTGTGCCGGATCCAGATATACTTGTGTGCATTGTAATGTTGCATTAGGTGCAACAGAAGACTTATTGTCTATTCTTCTCCATTCCGTTCCGTTCCAGAAAAAATATCCTCCTGTAAGGATAGTTCCACTATTATATACCAATAGTCCTTTTGGCTGATTGCCAATATTATTATCTCCATCGGCATTAAGGTCCATAGTGGAGGATGTTAAATTAACCCTTGGCGCCAAAATGCCTTGGTTGGTAGATTTAACATCCAATGCGGCATAATTGTCTGGTATTGTACCGATACCTGTTGTTCCTTTGCTCGTTACAATAAAATCATCAGCAAGCTGTACTGCAGTGGGAGTTCCTGTGGTAGCATTGTTTTTACCACCATCTATATTGAAAACGCCCTGTGGATTTTGTGTATTAATCCCCACCTGTCCGAAAGCTAACGAACCGATCGTTAATGCAAAAATTGTATAAAATTTATTTCTCATTTTGTGTAATAATTTTAGAAGAATGGAAAAGAGTTTTACAATTACTCCTTTCCTAAGTTGATATATTTGAATTTATGTTTTTATTATATAGGGCATTTAAAAGAAGGTGGAGGGCGGATCTGGATTCCTAGCAGAAAAGTCCTTTCGAATAATCCTGCTTTGAAAGATTGTTTTGGAAAAACTTTATTTTCGTATACGACAAACATCTTGTATTTGTTCTGTAATACTCCCTGTTTTTCCTTAAAAGTATTGGTTATGATAACAGCAATATTTACTGATTTCTCATTAGAAATTATAACAGAGTTTCTTTTTTCAGATATATAGACTTCCCGTTTGGAAACCAATTTTAAAGCCGTCTTTTCTTTTGTTAGACTTTTAGATTTTCTTACGGTTTTAGCAAAAGAGGTCGGTGATGATTTTTGTAGAGTAGGAACAGAAAGCACAACCACTTTGATATTGGAAATTTGTTCCGGATTATGCATTGTGGTGATGTCTTTTACATATAATAAAACCGGACTATCTTTTTTCTCTGTATGAAAAGGAATACTGTCTTTTATATGTAGACTACCACCTGTACTGATGTATAATTGTGCATTGGTATTATAAAAAGAGCATAGCAAAAGAAGCATGTTGGATGCTTTTTTTATACTATAACTGCTTTTCTTTACATGCATTTTTTTACCTCTTAAGAATTAAGAAGCAAGATTAGTCTTATTTTGAGCTGTAATAAAGGAATGAGATACGCTGCAGATACTTCATGAGTACAATTAGACATACTACATAGATACGATCAAAAAGTGCAACATGAGATTAAATCACTTATTATCAATATTTTACTGTAATATAACGTATTTTAATTTGTGATGGTATTTTCAAAATGCGGAGCTAAGTAAATACGTTAAAGTATATCCTATTTTAATATAAGTACGAACTAAAATTCATGAGATGTGGAAAATTAAACTTTAGTAATATGCTGCAAATTCTAGAACAGGGCTTCTCCAATTCCTGAAGATGCCCCGTAATCCAGATTATTATATGATTAAAATAGATGTTTGGTGTATTTATGCTTATTTCAATGCTGCAATATATTTTCCTGCCTTCATTCCTGAAAAGATACATCCACCCAGAAAAGTGCCTTCCAATGCCCGGTATCCATGCATTCCGCCGCCGCCAAAACCAGATACTTCTCCTGCAGCATACAATCCTTCCAGTATTGTATTATCTTCCTTTAAAACCTGTCCGTTAAGATTGGTTTTAATTCCTCCCAACGTTTTGCGGGTCAGAATATTAAGCCGAACGGCAATCAGTGGTCCGTTTCCGGGATCTAATATTTTATGCGGTACAGCTACACGACCCAGTTTATCACCCAGATATTTTCTGGTGCTACGTATATAATTTACCTGAGTATCTTTTGAAAACGAATTATCCAATTCCCTGTCCCTGGCTTCAATCTGTAATTTTATATATTCATAATCTAAAAGATGATCTCCCGAAAGCATGTTCATTTTTGAGACGAGATCTTCCAAGGTATCAGAAACAATAAAATCTTTTCCGTGCTCTTTAAATGCTTCTACAGGACCAGGTGCCTTTTTTCCAAAGATCCTTTTTAAAAACAGTGCATAGTCTTTATTGGTAATATCGGGATTCTGCTCAGATCCGGAAAGGGCAAATTCTTTTTTTATAATTTTTTGAGTCAGAATAAACCATGAATACGAAAATCCTGAATCCTGTATATATTTTAGGGTGCCCAACGTATCAAATCCAGGTAAGAAAGGGGCGGGGAGGCGTTTTCCTTTTGCATCAAACCAAAGTGAAGACGGCCCCGGCAAAATCCTGATTCCGTGATCCGGCCATATAGGATTCCAGTTTTGCAGGCCTTCCGTATAATGCCACATTCTGTCGCGGTTGATCATATGAGCTCCTACATTTTCTGCAATACTGATCATTTTCCCATCTACATAGGCAGGAACACCACATACCATTTTTTCCGGTGCCTTGCCTAACCGTTCCGGCCAGTTTTTCCGAACCAGCTCATGATTAGCACCTATACCGCCAGATGCTATTACAATATGCGGTGCATGATACGCAAATTGCGATACAATCTGCCTGTTGGTCGGTGCCCCTCTTTCCTGATCATCTTCTTTCAGAACATCTCCTTTTACACCGGTTACTTTTCCATTTTCAGTAATAAGTTCGGTAACGCGATGTCTGAACTGCATCTTTAGCAATCCCTTTTCCTTTGCTGCATAAGCTTTTTCTACAAAAGGTTTTATAATTCCGGTTCCGGTACCCCAACTTACATGAAAACGGGGAACCGAATTCCCATGGCCGTCTGCAGATCCATCACCACGTTCTGCCCATCCAACCATAAACATCAGTTTTATTCCCATCTTAGAAATATATTCGTATTTTTCCTTTGCTGCGAATTGTAAATAGGCTTCAGCCCATTGTTTAGGCCAGTAATCTTCCTCACGGTCAAATCCTGCAGTACCTATCCAGTCCTGTCTTGCCAACTCATAAGAATCTTTGATTCCCATTATGCGCTGCTGGGGTGAATTGATCAAAAACAGTCCGCCAAATGACCAAAAAGCCTGTCCGCCGATATTCTGTTCCGTTTCCTGGTCTATCAGTAATACTTTTTTTCCGGCGTTGGTGATCTCCATTGCAGCAGTGAGGCCGGCCAGTCCGGTTCCGATGATGATCGCATCGGGTTGAAATTCTTTATCCATATATTGTATTTCTAAAGGTCTATTTCTTCTATACACTAATATAAAAGTTTTTTTTCCTAATACGAAGAAAATTTAGGATACAGAGTAATCAGTATATTTAGAATTTATACATAGCCATTCTTTCCAAAATAGTAATATAATGGAGAGACTAGTCACGACTGTAAAATGTAGTATTAGGACTGATCAGGCTTTGAAATAGGCTTAAATACCGGAGATTCCCCGGAGGAAAAGTTTCTTTCCTCCTCGTCAAGAGTTTATATGGTTTTGTTTTTTCTAACTCTTTTAAGATAAAGAAATTATTGACAGAAATATTATATATCAGTCTGTTTACTTGCTTTATCCTGACGCTTGGTCAGCTTATCAGCTTTCTTTTCTTTTGCTGTTTTCAACGCTGGCGTCTTATCTGATTTCTTTTTACCGTCTTTTTCTTTTGCCATAATGGAATATATTTTATTAATGGTAAAGGTGGCCTATTAAAAGCCAAAAAACTTATACTTATCTTTCCATTTGTTGCATAAATCATACTTCTTACTTGTTTCTATTTTTTTAATATAAATAAAATCAACCTTTTGCGCGATAACAATTCATTAAAGCGTAACTTTGGGTATAATGACGTGTACTGATTTACGATATTAGGTGGATCTGCTTGAAAGTTCTTATACAATACAATGAAATTGTATATAAAATATATGGTGAGTCTTCGGTGTAAAATGGTCGTACACGAAGAACTGAATAATCTGGGTATAAAACATGCTGTTGTAGATCTGGGTATGGTAGAAATACTGGACGATATCACCAGACAGCAGCGAGAAATACTGAAAGAGAATCTGCTGAAATCCGGACTGGAATTACTGGATGATAAAAAGAGTATTCTTATCGAGAAGATCAAAAACGTAATTACCGAAATGATTCATTATTCTGAGGAAATGCCCAAAGAAAATTTTTCAGATTACATCAGCGAAAAATTGGGATATGATTATACTTATCTTGCCAATACATTTTCAGAAGTAAAAGGCATTACCATTCAACATTTCATCATCGTTAATAAAATTGAAAAAGTAAAAGAACTGCTGTTGTATGATGAACTCAATCTCACAGAGATATCTTATAAACTCAATTACAGCAGTGTCGCCCATCTTTCCAATCAGTTCAAGAAAATAACCGGACTTTCTCCTTCTTTCTATAAACAGCTAAAAATCAAACGTAAAAATAATCTGGAAGACCTCTAAATATATGGGATATATATAACTTTATTATAATGTTGTACAACATCATCCATTTAAAACGAGTCATCTTTGTATGATAAATACCCTAATTATGGAAACCAATCACAACAGACCCCGTACCCCCTTTAAAATTACCGGAGACTGGAAAACACAGTCAAAACAACTGAAAGAAAAATTTTCAGTTTTAACCGATTGGGACTTGCTGTTTAGTGAGGGTAAAGAAAGAGAACTCGTTGAAAAAGTAGGAAACAGATTGAGAAAGAACAGGGAAGAGGTAATCGATCTTTTAAAATACATCAATCTTTCTTCAATATAATCCGGAGCTGTATGAATCATACTCAACTTGAAAAATCAAAAGTACACGATACTGTTGAAATGATAGAATATGTTCCGCACTCTGTGGTAAGCAAAACTATTGTAAACAAATCAACGGGCAGCGTCAGTATTTTATCTTTTGATGCCGGTGAAGGAATGACCGAAAAAATTTCTCCTTTTGATTCTTTCATACAGGTTGTAGAAGGAAACGCAGAAATTATTATCGAAGAGCGTACTTTCTTTTTAGAAACCGGACAGTGTATGATCATCCCTGCCCATAAATCCAATTGTATTAAAGCAAATGAACGTCTTAAAATACTGATCACCATTATCAAAAGCGGGTATGAATAAATTCCCAAAAAATTATCCCACTACTCATATTCTTAATCATTTAATGCAATTTTCTTCTTTATGAAAACCATTCATCTTTTTCAATTTAAAAAATCCATTACCAGCGAACCGCCTTTTTTCAATGAAAAATACAGACCTCTGAACGTAGATGATTTAATAAAATCCAATGCAGTTAATACCGAAAAAGTAAGAGAATTTATTATGGATGTTTCGGATGATTTCATTTTTGAAAATACACATATAGAAGATCTGCTGCGGATGTGCCTGAATGCCCGCCAATGCATTGATCATCATTTTGGTGCTGTTCTAAGCGATCCTGTTTCAGTGTAAAGTAATCATTCAATTGTTAAAATAATTGAACGATCCGGACAAAATTGATCATGTAACAAAAAAAACAATACAGTAAAACCGATTGCTATTTTTATCATTCTTTGATTAAACGAAAAGTAAGATTAATACGTGGCTGCATGGGTTTTACGGATTTTGCGATCCGATGTTCCCAATGAGTTTGAAGATCTCCTTTCATAATAAGCAGTGAACCATTTAATAATGGCAAACTATATTTTTTATGATGATCATCAACTTTACGAAAGTCAAAATTCCTAACCTGTCCGAGACTGACAGACGCAATAACAGGCCGAATGCCCAATTCACTATCTTTATCCCTGTGCCAGGCAACAGAATCATTGGCATCACGGTATAAATTCAGCAATACCGTATTGAACTGATATCCCGTACTTTTTTCTATGTTTTCCTTCAGTGCCAACAATTCGGGAGACCAAGGATTGGTATGTACCATATTATTTCCTAATTTGTACGATTTCCCTTCCTCGCCGTACCAGGCAGTAAGTCTGGGGGTAAGAACCGTTTTATCATACATTTTTTGAGAGGTTTCTCTCCATGAAACATTTTCTATCAGCAGTTCGTAAAGCATTGCTGCTTCCGCTGCTGATAGAAAATGTTCTGTATACTCCAATAACTCTTCAGGGAATTGATAATATTCATCTGCATTAAATAAACTAAGTTGATCCATTACAAATAAATTGTTTTTCTTTTCGTAAAAATTCTTTTAATTTTGTCCCTGAGCATTGGAGTATTTATCTAATCAAGAGGCTTTCGGCCTGAAATAAGATTATAAAGCACTACAATAACAGCTATTACCAATAAAACATGAAGTAAATAACCTGTACTGATTCCCGGTATTACATTTAACATTCCTAAAAGCCAAACAATAATACAAATAACGGCGACTAACCATAATAGACTTCTCATAATGTAAATTTTTAAAGTTATATAAGTTAATACTAGCATATTTTGTGCCTTTTATAATTATTATGCATGAATTTTTAGGCAAAATTCATTCAAAATCAGTATTCAAATTTTAAAATCAACCATAAAACAATGATTTTTCACAAGGAATAAATATTTGATTTGCAGGATATTATATATTTAAAATCGAATAATCATTATATCAGCTAATTTATTTTCAGCTTAAAAATGGATTAATGTAAAGTGTGGTATCTAAATAATGATTTGCCTTTTTTATCCACTTATTAAAGCCGATATTTTAATGATATATCAGAATTTTCCCCTTGAAAATATTGTAAATATTCAAAACAGAGCCTGATATATGATGATCTATTTTATTCTGTAATTTCTATCCAGTTCCCCTCGGGATCTTCCACAATACTTTCATAATATCCATCACCGGTAGTTCTGGGCTCTCCAACAATAGAATAACCATCAATACGTAATTTCTCAGTCAGTTGATCGACTTTTTCTCTGCTGCCCACCGATACTGCCAGATGAGCATAGCCCATTAACATACCTCTCGTAACATTATTGTCTATACAGTCAGGACGCTGCATCAGTTCCAGCCGAGTAGAAGAATCAGTATCAAATGATAAAAAGTAAGAGGCATATTTCTTTGCATGATTCTCGTATTTTTCATTACTATTCATTGCAAAATATTTCATATAAAAAGATCGCATCACTTCCAGATTACGACACCAAAGTGCCATGTGTTCAAATTTCATCTGTAAAATTTTAATTAAAATTAGTTGTTAAAACATTTTGCAAATTTATGCAAATTTGCATAAGTTTGCAAAATAAAATAATAATTGAATGGCAACACCTAGAATAATCAAAGCAAAAAGAGCCACACAACTCATATTTTTAGTATGCGGATTGGGCATAGCAAGTTGGGCTCCAATGGTACCAATAGCCAAAGACAGGCTTGGACTTAACGAAGCTGATTTAGGATTGCTTCTTCTTTTACTGGGAGGTGGAGCATTGCTAATGATGCCACTGTCTGGTATTCTCATTAACAGAGCAGGAACCCGAAAAGTCATTGCCGGAAGTGTCGTATTAAGTGCTTTATTACTGCCTTGGTTGTTGGTGATCTCAAACATATACATGATGGGAGTTTTTCTTTTTGCATTCGGATGCAGCATAGGAACCATTGATGTCGCCATGAATGCACACGGTGTACAGATTCAGAATGAGTATGGGAAACCTATTATGTCATCATTGCATGGATTATTCAGCGTCGGAGGACTTTTCGGATCACTTGGATTAGGATTTTTAATGAAAATAGGTCTTAATCCTATTTATGCAGCAGTCAGTATTTCCGGGCTTCTTATTTTTCTGCTGGTCATTCAGTTCAGGTATTTGCTGGGATATAAAGAAGAGAAAGAAATCATTATAAAATTTTCGCATGCTGACAATAAAAATAATGATATAACACGGTTTCAATGGCTTAATTCAAAAATAATATTGCTGGGAACGATGTGTTTTATTGTATTTCTTTCCGAAGGAGCAATGCTAGACTGGAGCGCTGTATTTTTAAGAGATAACAAAGGTGTTGAGCCTGCATTTTCAGGAATCGGATACGCAGCATTTTCAGTCGCAATGGCGGTTATGAGATTATCGGGAGATTCTTTAGTCAGTAAGATAAGCAGCAGAGTAGTCGTGATAGGAGGCAGCCTTGTCGCTTCGTTTGGAATGCTCATCTTAATTTTCAGTCCATGGATAGGTTTATCTTTACTGGGATACATCCTGCTGGGACTGGGTGCCGCGAATATTGTTCCGGTATTCTTCAGTGAGGGAGGACGGATTCCGGGGATTTCATCAACGGTAGCCATTCCTGCTATTACCACTATGGGATACGCAGGACAATTGGCAGGGCCGGCATTATTAGGCTTTATTGCTCACCATTTTTCTTTGACCGTTGCCTTCGAAAGTATAGCTTTGCTGTTTATTGTCGTTGCATTACTCTATAAATTCAGAAATAACTCACCGGTATGCTAAAAGAAGAACGTTTTGAGATCATACTGACTCAATTAAAGGAAAAAACAAAGGTAACCTTTGAAGAACTGGCTGTAGGTCTTCAGGTCTCTGAAGATACTGTACGAAGGGATATTGAAGTCCTTCACCGAAACGGGCTCCTGTCAAAAGTAAGGGGTGGTGCTATGCTAAGAGAAAAAGATCCTCTTTCCTTTCATGACAGACAATCATTTTCAACAGATGAAAAAAATGTGATCGCTTTAAAAGTACAGCCTTTCATTAGAGACGGAATGACGGTATTCATGGATGGAGGAACCACTATTGCTGCCGCTGCCCATGATATGCCCGCCAATATCAAGCTTCGTGTGATTACCAATAATATGTCGCTCATCCCTGTACTGAGTAGATTTAAAAATATAGAACTGGTGGTTTTAGGAGGAAATTATGATCCAGATCTCGCTGTTACTGCAGGACCGGCAACCTGCCATGAAGCATCTCAATACATTGCCGATCTTTTTATCATGGGAACCTGCGCAGTAGACGGAGTATTTGGAGTTTCAGCAACATCTGATGCGGATGCAGAGACAAAAAAAGCAATGATCCAGTCTTCAAAAAAAATCATTGCACTAGCAGATCAAAACAAACTCCGCCGTACAGAGCCATTCAAAATATGCAGTATCAGTGATATTCATATTTTAATTACAGATTTGCCGGCAGATGATTCAGAACTGGAGCCTTTAAGAAACTCAGCTATTCAAATCGTATAACCTGTCTAGAAAGATAGCGAGTACAAAAAACAATATTCTTAATGTTAATGTATCTTAATAGTATGTAAACTGTTCTTTTTTTGCGGTAACTTAGAAGTATATCTAAAAAACATCTGATATGAACACTTCAAACGCAAAATCTCTCCAACAAATTAATGTTAATGGTAAAACGTATTCCTACAGCTCTCTGAAAAACCTTTCGGCAGGAGTCAGCCATCTTCCATTCAGCATCCGTATTCTTTTAGAAAATGTACTGAGAAATTACGATGGCTTCAGTATTACCGATGAACATATCAATACCTTACTCAGCTGGACTCCGGCATTTACGGATAAAGATATTCCGTTTAAACCGGCAAGAATCCTGATGCAGGATTTTACAGGAGTTCCGGCCGTTGTAGATATGGCCTCCCTGCGGGCGGAATTTGTGCGCCAGGGAAAAGACGGACAAAAGATCAATCCGGCTATCCCGGTGGATCTGGTGATTGACCATTCTGTTCAGGTAGATTATTTTGGGACAGATTATGCGTATGATAAAAATGTAGAACTGGAGTTTGAAAGAAATAAAGAACGGTACGAGCTTTTAAAATGGGCACAGCATGGGCTCAATAACTTTACGGTAGTTCCTCCCGGTATGGGCATCTGCCATCAGGTAAATCTGGAATATCTGGCTAAAGGAGTCATCAGCAGAGACGGCTGGCTTTTCCCGGACACCTTGGTAGGAACAGATTCTCACACACCCATGGTGAATGGAATTGGAGTGATTGCATGGGGTGTCGGAGGGATAGAAGCAGAAGCCGCAATGCTGGGACAGCCGATCTTTTTTACCTGTCCTGAAGTGGTGGGGTTAAAACTGACAGGTAAAATCCCTGATCACTGTACCGCAACTGATATGGTACTTTCTATTACAAAAATATTGAGAGATAAAGGAGTGGTAGGGAAATTTGTTGAAGTTTTCGGGGATGGTCTGGACCATCTGACGGTAACCGACCGTGCGACTATTTCCAATATGTCTCCGGAGTTTGGCTGTACGGTAACTTATTTCCCAATTGACAACAGAACATTGGAGTATATGCATTCTACCAACCGCTCCCCTGAACAGATCCAGATTGTTGAAGAATATTGCAAAGAAAATCTTTTATGGAGAACAGGAACCGAAGAAATCATCTATTCTTCCGTAGCAGAACTTGATCTTTCAACATTAGAGCCTACCGTATCTGGACCTAAGCGTCCTCAGGATAAAATTTTAGTAAAAGATCTCAGTCATAAATTCTCTGAAGTGTTAATAGATGAACACCACCGGATATATGAGCCTATTTCCAAAAGAACAGACTATGCATGGCTTGCCGATGGTGGATCAGGAACTGAATTTACCTTTGGAAAAGTACCTATTGAAGGAGAATTGCATTCTGAAGTTATTCAGGATTCTCTGCGTACCGTAAGAATCAAACATAATAATTCCGAATTTACGTTGAGTGATGGAAGTATTGTTATTGCAGCAATCACCAGCTGTACCAACACTTCAAATCCTGCGGTAATGATCGGAGCAGGGCTGCTAGCCCGAAATGCTATTGAAAAAGGCCTCAGAACTAAAAGCTGGGTAAAAACATCTTTAGCACCAGGTTCTAAAGTCGTTACAAAATACCTGGACCGTTCCGGATTAAATACAGATCTTGAGGCGCTTCGCTTCCATACCGTTGGATATGGATGTACTTCTTGTATCGGGAATTCAGGGCCGCTTCCTCCTGCAATTGCTACAGCGATTGATAAAGGAGAACTGGTTGCCGCTTCAGTACTTTCAGGAAACAGAAACTTCGAAGCCCGTGTTCATCCGCAGGTAAAAATGAATTTTCTCATGTCTCCGATGTTAGTTGTAGCCTATGCTTTAGTAGGACACGTTGACATCGATCTCATCCATGATCCCATTGATTATGACCCGAATGGACAGCCTGTGTATTTAAAAGATATCTGGCCTTCACGGGAAGAGATTCAAAAAACGATTAATGAATGTATGAAACAGCAAGATTTTGAAGAAGTATATAATGTGATCTTTGACGGGGCAGAAGACTGGCAGAATTTAGAAGTGAATCTTGATCAGAATTTTGAATGGAGAAAAGATTCTACCTATATTAAAGAAGCTCCTTTTTTTGAAAATATCAATGCTACTCCTGATGTGGTAACCGACATAAAAAATGCACGGGTACTGCTGTATCTGGGAGATTCTGTAACAACCGATCATATCTCGCCCGCTGGATCATTTAAAGAAGATTCTGCAGCCGGAGGGTATTTAAAAAACAACAGCGTCAATAAAGAAGATTTTAATTCATACGGTTCCAGAAGAGGAAATCATGAGGTCATGATGCGCGGTACCTTTGCCAATGTAAGAATCAAAAACAAAATAGCAGATAAAGAAGGAGGATACAGCAGATATCTGCCGACCGGAGAAGTGAAAACCGTATACGACACTGCTATGCAGTACCACAATGACAATACTCCTTTAATTATACTGGCAGGAAAAGAATATGGTTCAGGTTCGTCCCGTGACTGGGCTGCAAAAGGTACTTTCCTGTTAGGAGTACGTGCAGTTATCGCTGAAAGTTTTGAACGTATCCACCGAAGCAACCTCGTAGGAATGGGCGTCGTTCCGTTGGTTTTCAATGAGGGAGAAAATACCGAATTATTAGGCTTGGACGGTACAGAATCCTATACCATTACCGGTTTAGAAGAAAACCTGGTTCCTCATAAGATTCTGAATGTACATGCAGTCCATCCTTCAGGAAAAGAAACTCAGTTCACGGTTAAAGCCAGACTAGATTCTGCCATAGAAATTGAGTACTATAAAAATCAGGGAATTCTGCAGTATGTATTGCGTGATTATTTGAAAAATAATTAACCCTAAAATGTAAGAACAGCTCCTCCCGTTAAAGAGGAGCTTTTTTAATAATACAATGGATCACCCAAAAATATTTCCTGTTCTATTTATTTTAACGATTAAAAAATATACCTTTTGTAAATTAAAAAATGAGCTTCTCAGAAACATAAATTGAGCTTTACAATAACAGTGTAGTCCATGTTAATGAGTAAATTTGTTAGATTTAATTAAAGTGCAGAAAAAAATGGAAGTAAAAAAAGAATTGAAAACATTAAGCTATTCCGGTATATTTCTCTCATGCTTTTCGGAGTACAGTGAAAAATGCATTCATGCAACGCCTGAACACACTTTGGTTTATCTCTATTCGGGAGAGCAGATTATTGAAGACAGAGGAGAAAAAATGATCATAAAAGCCGGAGAATGTGCCTTTATCCGAAGAGATCACCGAACACTGATGTATAAAAACAGCATTGGCGAAGATTTGTATAAAGGTATTTCATTAACGTTTAAAAGATCCGTTTTGAGGGAATTTTACAGTAACATGAAGAAATCTGAAATCCCTGAAAACCTTTCTATTTCTGAAAAAAATATTTTTAAAATAGAACCCCGTCCTGATATCACCAGTTTATTTCAGTCGCTGACACCTTATTTTGACGATAATACAAAACCCACAGAAGGAGTAGTACATTTAAAATTACTGGAAGGAATTTATGCATTACTTAATAATTCTGAATTTCTATATCCCATCCTTTTTGATTTTACAGAACCGTGGAAAGTAGATATCATAGAATTCCTGAACCAAAACTACATGGATGATCTCAGTATGGAGCAAATTGCGTCTTACACGGGAAGAGGTTTGGCAACTTTCAAAAGAGATTTTAAGAAAATAAGTGATCTGACTCCCCAAAAGTGGCTGATTAAAAAACGTCTTGAAGAAGCTTATTTTAAATTAAAAGAGGAGGGAAGAAAAGTACAGGACGTTGCAATGGAAGTAGGATTTAAAAACTCATCTCATTTCTCAACAGCATTTAAAAAGCAGTACGGATTTCCACCTGCAGAGCTTTAAAAATGCACTTCTGAGAAAGATATATTGAGCCTCACAGCAAACCCATTGTGAGGCTTTATCTATAATTTTGCTTTGTATTAATATGATAAACAATGCAAAACAAAGAGATTTTAGAAAGGTTAAAAAACGGTGAACCCATTCATCTTCATGATCCTGAATATTCCAAGATCAATGCGATTGTCAGCAAAACCATACAGCTGTCTCAGCAGCTTAATCAATCTTCGGATATTGCACAGATACGTCATTTCCTTGGCGAGATTACAGGAAAAGAAATAGAAAAGAGTACAACAATATTTCCTCCGTTTTATACCAATTTCGGACAATTTATCACCATTGGTAAAAATGTTTTCATCAATCATGCCTGTTCCTTCCTGGATATGGGCGGTATTACCATAGAAGACGATGTTTTAATAGGCCCGAAGGTCAATCTTATCACCGAAAATCATCCATTGCATCCAGAAGACCGGAGAGCAATCATCACCAAACCTATCGTTATCCAACGCAACGCCTGGATTGGTGCCAATGCTACCATTCTTCCGGGAGTTACCATCGGGGAAAATGCAGTGGTAGCAGCAGGAGCGGTAGTATCAAAAGATGTTCCGGCCAATACCATTGTAGGAGGTGTGCCAGCAAAATTCATTCAATCAATTCATAAACAATCATAAGATGAAAAAATTACTAGTCATTATAACAGCGCTTTTATTTTTAGGACAAGTTTCAGCACAGAGCTCTCAAAAAGAAAAATCAGAAAAAACAACTATGAAGCTTATTTCACCAGATGCTTATACAACCTTCAAAGTAAACAGCAACCTTAGCATGTATCGGGTCAGTTTTAAGAATCAATATGCTATGGAGGTTGTAGGACACCTTTTTATTCCAAAAAGTTTTGACCTCCAAAAAAAATATGCTGCTATTATTGTAGGCCATCCTATGGGCGCCGTAAAGGAGCAAAGTGCTGATGTGTATGCAGCACACATGGCAGAAAGGGGCTTTATTACGATGGCAATAGATGTATCTTATTGGGGGGAAAGTGCAGGCGAACCAAGAAATGCTGTTGCTCCCGACATCTATTCTGAAGATTTCAGTGCAGCCGTCGATTTTTTGGGAACCCGCTCGTTTGTAAACCGTGATAAGATTGGCGTTATTGGCGTTTGCGGAAGTGGGAGCTTTGTCATCAGTGCCGCAAAAATAGATCCTAGAATGAAGGCCATTGCCACGATAAGTATGTATGATATGGGATCAGCAAGCCGTAACGCTTTACAACATTCCCAAAGCCTGGAACAAAGAAAGAAATTAATAGCAGAGGCTGCTGCACAACGCTATGTAGAATTTACAGGAGGAGAAATAAAGTATACCGGTGGAACAGTCCACAAGCTGGATGAAAATACCCATCCTATCCAAAGGGAATTCTATGATTTCTACCGTACTCCAAGAGGTGAATACACCCCTAAAAACAGTTCTCCGGAACTAACCACTCATCCTACATTGAGCAGCAATACAAAGTTTATGAATTTTTATCCGTTTAATGATATAGAAACTATTTCACCGCGCCCTTTGCTTTTCATTACAGGAGATCAGGCACATTCCAAAGAATTTAGTGAAGATGCCTACCAGCATGCTGCCGAGCCCAAAGAATTATATTATGTTCCGAATGCAGGCCATGTAGATTTATATGATAAAGTAGAACTCATCCCTTTTGAAAAGTTGGAATTATTTTTCAAAAAAAATCTTTAAATCATAAAATATACCTCCCTAAAAAAGCATTGGTATACCTTTAAGAGCAGTTGATACGAAATGTACATCCTTTATTTTCCTGATTCTATACTTTTGGATCATGAAAAAGAGTTTCTTCCTTCGTTTGGCGCTTTCAGTAATCTTACTGATGCATAGCATACATTCTATCTTAAGTGGAGACGTTAATAATTTCGGGCTCCACTTTCTCAATACTATAGGTTTTAGTCCGTTTGGACTGTATCTTGCCTGGGCCATTAAATTGACCCATCTTATTTCAGCTCCATTACTTTGTATGAACCATTACATAAAACCTGTGGCGATCTGTAATATCTTAATTTTTATCTTTGGGATCTATTATGTTCACCTTCAGAACGGATGGTTTGTAGTAGGCGGTGGGACCAATGGTGTTGAATTTAACTTCCTGCTTATATTCTGCTTTCTCAACCTTATGTATCCTGAAATTACCCTGGGAGGTACAAAAACACACAGTTCGTAGACCAATTCAACGATTTCGTAGTTTTTCTGTTTTTATATTACGTAGAAAGATATTACTTTGTATGGTAAAACCTAATTCCCTTGAAGCCCAATATATCATCTAAATTATACACCCATCTGACTTTCTGGATACTCTATTTACTTCTGGAAGTGTATCTGGATTTTTATTGGTCTAGGTACCAGTTTCCGGATTTCAAATGGCAGGTACGACTTCAGAATACCGTTATGCTGGAGTTAGGATACTTACTGATCAAAATTCCGCTTGCCTATGCGCTGTTGTATGTTTATGAAAAAATAAATATTCACAGGATTTTCAAATATCTTTTATGCGTAATTATTCTGGTAACGGGAGTACTGATACACCGGTTTTTCACTCATTATATCATTTATCCGTTCATTTATGGAGTAACGGAAACCCTCGACGGGCATCAGCCTTCAGGATTTATTAACGGACTGGTAGCGTTCAACGCATTTATGGATCTTATTTTCATGGTTGGCTTGGTCTTCGGAATAGAAATTACCAGACAGAAAAACCTTCTGAATCAACAAATTTCAATACTGAAAGCAGAAAAGCTTGATCAGGAACTCACCATGCTGAAAGCCCAGATCAATCCGCATTTTCTATTTAATACCCTTAACAATATTTACGGAATGGCATTAAAAAAAGCCGATGAAACTCCCGATGTCATCCTTCAGCTTTCCAAAGTAATGCGGTACAATATTTATGAAGCTGCGGTAAAAAGTATCGCTCTAGAAAAAGACATTGAAAATATTAGAGATTTTATACAGATTCAGAAAATCCGCCATCACCAGCTTTCTGTAGTTTTCAATGAAAATATTGATCATCCTTCACAGCAAATTTCACCGTTGATATTGATTCAGTTTGTTGAAAATGCTTTTAAACACGGCGTTTCTGAAAGTCTGGGGCATTCATTTATTAGTATTGATATCCAACTGAAAAATGGAATTCTTACCTACCGAATTGAAAATTCCAAAGAGCAAAGATCTCAGGGACAGTCAACCAAAATGGGACTGAAAAACATCCACAGACAGCTTGAATTATTATATCCCAGGCATACGCTCAGCGTTGAAGATCAAAATGACCGATATATTGTAGAACTAAGCATTGATTTTAATGATACATCCAGCCTCTAAAAAATACCGCTGCATTATCGTGGAAGATGAACCTATTGCAGCAGAAATCCTCGAAACCTTCATCTCCAAAGACGAAAACCTTCATCTTGTGGGAAAATGTGCCGATGCCGTGCATGCAAGCAATCTGTTACATACCCACAAAGTAGATCTTATGTTTCTGGATATCAATCTCCCTGTAATCAAAGGTTTTGATTTCCTGAAACAATTAAAAAATCCACCATTTGTCATTGTAACCACTGCCTATCACGAATATGCGGTAGAAGGGTATGAACTTGATGTCGTAGATTATCTGATGAAACCCATTCCTTACTGCAGATTTCTTACTGCAGTCGGAAAGTTTACGTACCTCCTCGAAGCAGAAGACGCTTTATTAGAAATTGCTGACCGCGATCATATTTTCATTACTATTGGAAAAAAGCAAATCAAAATAACCCTGGAGGATATTTTTTATATCGAAAGCTTAAGAGAATACATTCATATTCATACTAAAACCGAGACTTTCACGGTTAAAATGCCTATCAGCCGAATAGAAGAAAGTCTCAATCCCAAGCTATTTATACGGATTCATAAATCATATATTATTTCCAAGTCTAAAGTTGAAGTGAAATCCGCAAATATGATGCAAGTAAACGGCAAAAAACTCCCGATAGGCAGAACTTATAAGCCTTCTATAGAATTTTAAATAAAATTTATTCTTTCAAAAACACTCCAAAATAGAGTGTTTTTATTTTTAATAGACGTAAGCCGCTGTTTATATATTTATTTTCAGGGTTGGGGGAAATGGTTTTGCTCTTAGTTTACTAAAAAAATGAAAAGAACCAGAGATCTTGATTTTGTCGTGTTTATACAATCCTGATCCGGGAGCATTTCAGAATTTTGTAACCAATAAACAAGACAAAATATGTTACTTAACAATAAAAAGGTAGCCATTATTGGTGCCGGACCCGTAGGTTTAACCATGGCTATATTATTACAGCAAAAAGGAGTGGATGTATCCGTGTACGAAAGGGATACCGATGCACAAACCAGAATTTGGGGTGGCACGCTTGACCTGCATAAAGGTTCAGGTCAGGAAGCTTTGAAAAAAGCAGAACTGCTGGAAAGCTATTACGAAAAGTCTATACCAATGGGAATCATCATTACAGACGAACATGCCAATCATTTATTCACGAAAGAAATTACTCCTGAAAACCAATATGATAATCCGGAAATCAACAGAAATGATTTAAGAACAATGCTTTTTGACAGTTTAAAAAGCGGTACAGTTGTTTGGAACAGCAAAATAACCAGCCTTGATGAACAACAGGGAAGATGGCACCTGCAGTTTGAAAACCAGCCCGATGCTACCGCAGATGTTGTCATTATAGCCAATGGAGGAATGTCAAAGCTGAGAAAGTATGTTACGGATACCGAGGTTGAAGATACAGGAACTTTCATCATCCAGGGAGATGTTCCGGAACCCGAAATAAACTGCCCTGAATTTTACCAGTTATGCAATGGCAGCAGATTAATGACTGCTCATGGAGGAAATCTATTTGTTGCCAATCCACGAAATAATGATGCATTAAGTTATGGAATCATTTTTAAAAAGCCTGAAGAATGGGGCGATCATAATGGATTAAACTTTCATGATAAGGACAGTATTGTTACCTTTCTTTCCAGCAGATTCTCACACTGGGATGAGCGGTACCAACAAGTATTCCGTGCAACTTCTTTCTTTGTTGGACTCCCGACCAGAAAACTGCCATTAGGCAAACCATGGAAAACAGAGCGTTCTTTGCCGATAACCCTTATCGGAGATGCTGCCCACCTGATGCCTCCGTTTGCAGGACAGGGCGTGAATACGGGACTGATTGATGCCTCTGTTTTATCTGATAACTTAACGAATGGCACATTTGCAACCCTGCACGATGCGATCAGCGACTATGAACAGAAAATGTTTAGCTATGCTTTGGAAGCCCAGCTTGAATCAAGTAAAAATGAAATGGAAATGCGTGATACCAATTTTTCTTTCATGACCCTGATCAACCAGTAACTTTGAATTCCAATATGTTATTTTGATAATTTTTCATTTAATCATATATTTTGATGGAATAATTATTGCCTTATGACCAAAAGAGATCTAATAATTTATCCAAATCATGAAAATAGCAACGTATAATGTGAATGGAATCAACGGGCGGCTGCCGGTCTTACTTCAATGGCTGAAGGAAGCACAACCCGATATTGTCTGCCTTCAGGAATTGAAAGCTCCACAGGAACGTTTTCCAATAGAAGAAATTAACGCTGCCGGATATCAGGCGATCTGGAAAGGACAGAAAAGCTGGAACGGGGTTGCTATTCTCACCAAAGATCTTGAAATCACAGAAGTTCAGAATACGCTGCCCGGAGATCCTGAAGACGTTCAAAGCAGGTATATTGAAGCCATTATTGATCAAATGGTCATCTGCTGTCTTTATCTTCCCAACGGTAATCCTTATCCGGGACCGAAATTCGATTATAAACTGTCATGGATTAAACGTCTGAAAAAACGGACGAATGAACTCATCAGCATGGAACTTCCCGCCATTATCATTGGTGATTTCAATATTATTCCTACGGCATTGGATGCTCATCATCCGGAGCGGTGGGAAGATAATGCGCTGTATAGAATTGAAGTAAAAAAAGCCTATCAGGAACTGCTTAAAAAAGGATGGCTTGATTCTATCCGTACCTTATTTCCCGATGATGAAATCTATACTTTTTGGGATTATCTGTACAAATCATACGACCGGAATGCGGGATTAAGGCTGGATCATATTTTATTAAGTCCTTATCTCGTTTCCCGTTTACAATCGGGTGGAGTAGACCGCCATGTCCGGGGATGGGAAAAGACCAGCGATCATGCTCCTGTATGGATTGAATTACAAAAAGAAAAGTAATTATTTTTCTCATCAGAATGATTCATTTGATAAATTAATTATTGGTGGGAATTAAAACATTTTACGTAATATTAGAATATTAACTTAAACATTTCAATATATGAAAAACACAAATTTATTACTGGCGGCGATGATGACCGTAACGTTTGCCACAGCAGGATTTGCACAGAAAACAACTCCAAAAGCAGTAGGTTCTGATAAAGATAAACATGGCTGCATCGGTTCGGCAGGCTATACTTTTTCGGTGGTAAAAGATAAATGCATCAAGCTTTTTGAAGAAAAAATACAGCTAAAAGAAGCTGACTCCAAAAAATCCTATATAGCCAATGCGGTGGTTATTTTGAGTAAAGATGGGAAGAAAGCAGAAGTATTTATGCCTGATGCCAAAGGAAGCATCATACTTACCAGAGCTCTTGAATACAGAGATACCACGGTATATAAAAACAAAAAAGGAGCTTACGAACTTTCTAAAGATAAAGACAGTTATACTCTGAAAAAATCTAAGAAAATTATTTTCAGTATTTAAAACTTAAAAAGCCGGAGCCCAGATAACATATCTGGGCTCCGGCTTTTACTATTTACTAATAAATTATTTTTCCTTAAGATCTTTTTTGACCTGTTTCTCGGCATTCTCCGCTTTTTTCTCCTGAGCTTCTTTGTCTTTACGCTGTTGTTGACGCGTTTTTTTCTCAGCTCTTCTTTCTTCCCGGATTACTTTGTTGGATTTTTTATTGTATAAAGCGTCTACGATTCCCTGTCCGGTTTTGCTGAAAATTTTTATTTTCGGTTTGTCATGGGTTCCTGTTACCACGACCGGAAAACCGATCCATCCGGCAGGCGGCAATCCAACTCTTACCCGGAGATCCAGCAATCCGTTGAAGCTTGTCGTTCCGCTGATAGAAGGTCTTAAAATAGAAACCTTGAAGGTGAATTTATCAACATGGATCAGATTATTTTTAATGAACGTTTCAATAGTCACTCCTTTCATATCAGGATTATTAAACGCGTTAGCACCAATATCATCCCCAATTGCGGAAAGCATTTTCAGGTTTTTTACTTCCACATCACGAAGGTTTACAATACCGCCGCCTTCCAGTGATGGATAAATAGGGCTCATATTTTTATCAAAATCACCTTTCAGCTTATAATCCAGTGATACAATTCCTTTTACATTTTTTGCAGCAGTCGCCATTTCACGAACCATATCAATCTCTTTATACGCTCTCTCTACATTAAAATCCTGAACTTTAAGTGCTACATCATAATTAGCGGTTAACGGAGATTCGTCCTGATAACGGGCATGAATATTCATCCGGCTTCCAATAATGTCAAAAGAGGTGTTTTTAAGATAAACTTCTCCTTTATTTACAGAAGCCGTTCCTTTAAGATGATTAAGCCCTAAACCTTTAAATTCTACTTTTTTTGCATTGGCTTCCAGCGCTACATCCAGATTTTTCGGAACGATTACTACACCGCTGCTTTTTGGGTTTTCGGCTTTAGCGTATTCAACTTCTATAGATTTGTCAGTGTTGTCACCATTTTTAAGCGCCATAAATTCATCTATCAGAATATAATTGGAGTTCATGACAAACTTTCCATGAAGCGTCCCTTTTCTTTCAATAAAATAATTAATCGTGTTCAGAAGATAACCATTCAGTGCAAAATCTGATTTCCCGTAGGTGGCAAAAAATTTTCTGAACCACATTTTTTCATTTTCAAACTGGAAATTTCCTTCTTTAATATAAAATGACTTCGGCAAATATTCTGTAGTGGCTTTGATATCCTTTAATACCAGAGTTCCTCTGTTATCAAGTTTGCTGTATTGACCTGTAGTGGCATAACTTTGTCGTCCGTTAAGAGAAAGATCAGCCATAATCAATCCACTGATATCTAATCCTTTTTTAGCAAAAACTTTATAAATTCTACCTACATTTAAAACTCCTTTTGCCTTTACTTTATACAGCAGATCTTCAAAATTCTGTAAATCAGCATTCACAAAAACCGGGTTTCCCTCAAAATCAAACTGGAAAGGATTCAATTGTACTCCAAGGCTTTTGAAAGTACCATCGGTATTTTTAACATGGGCTGCCATGCTGATGTTTTGGATAGGGTTAGGATAATATTTGGTCTTCAGCCAACCGTTTTTAAGATTGATATATCCATTGGTAATGGGAAACAGCTTTTTATCGAGGCTGAAGATCCCGTCTGCTTTGATGTTGGTATCGATAAGACCTCTTATGTCGATATCTTTTAATCCTAATGCCTGATCTAATGTCTGAAGGTTAACCGCTCCTTTTACATCTGCTTTGATCTGCATTTCATTCAGTCCTTTCGTTTTTACTACCGCCCGGAAATTATTATTCGGGCCAAGATCAAAACTTAATTTTTTAAGATTCAGAGCCAATTGCTCGGTGTCCAATGACGGAAGATCCACATTGAGATCCATATTAAGGTTGTTCATAGGAACTGGAGCTTTCCCGCTGGATACAAATCCATTTTCTACAACCAGCTTGGCAATAAGTCTCGGCTTAAGCTTTTTAGGTTCACTGAATTTACCTTTCAGACTGAAAAACAGATCACTGTTACCTTCTATTTTCGTATCCTTTGCCCAGTCCAGATATTGTGGCGGCAATACGGAAATCATATCGCGAATCGTGGTTTTTTCAGATGCTGCATTGATGTTAAGATCATATCCATCTTTAAGAATACTTAAATCTCCGGTAAATTTTAATGGCAAATTATTGATTCTTAACTCATTTTTTCGTAGAACGAAAGTCAGTGCATTCGTATTGATTCTGGTAATCAGGTCGGCATGCAGTGTTTTTTGCTTCGCATAATAAATCCTGTTCAGACTAAAATCCACTTTATCAATATCCAGATTCGTTTTAAGATCAAAAATATCTTCACTTAATCCTCCTTTTCCGGTATAATTTAACCCTTTTGCATCTACTAAAACTCTTGCTGCATGATCATTATATCTGATATGGCAGTTCCTGAACTTAATAAGATCCAGTTTTATGGATGCTCCTTTTTCATTGCTGTCTTTCGGCGTTGTGGAAGGTTTGGAAATGTAGACGTTATAATTGGCTTCTCCTTTGGTATTCACAAAAACATTGGCGTAAGCATCCGTTACATATATTTCATCAATCTTCACTTCGCGGTTAAAAATCAGATTTTTTAAATTGATGCCTACAGAAACTTCTTTTGCCGCTAATAAAGTATCCTGTTGAAAAGGTTTCGACCCATTTAAAATAAGATCATCCACAGAAACCGTTAGGGAAGGGAAATGCCTGAAAAAAGTAAGATGTGTTTTCTTATAATCAAGTTTTCCGGCAAGATGTTTATTGGCAAATAATTTCACTTGTTGAGAAATCGTACCGGGAAATAAAATAGGAATGATAAACATCAGAAATAGAATTGATGCAACTGAAATTCCAGTCCATTTTAGAATTTTCAAAATTATTTTCTTAAATCTTTCCATAAATCTATAATTTTGATTCAACAATATGATTATTACATAATAAGTAAGAATAATGAATTATTTATTATCTAAAATCAAGCCATTTTCCCTGCATACATATTAAATTCAGAATCAAAAAGGGGAGGATACTTCATATTCTAAATACAGAGATTCTCAAAGAGGAAGTATTATCAATAATTTAATGCTCCGTTAAAAATAGACTTCTTCTTTATTGATAATTTTGAACAGATTTAACCGTTTATGCTGTACATATTTATTGTAGTTATTCTCCAGGCCTTTATTACCCTGGCAGTTTTACTTTGCCTGGCGCAAAATAGAAATTCTTTTCACAATATGTTACTGCTTTATATTGTGACCGTAGTCCTGGATATGGGCTATGAATACTTTATTATCAACAGATTCGGCTATGAATCTGTTCTTTACGAAATCCCCTGCAGCTTAAGAATCTTCAAAGGGTTACTTTTTCTGTACATTACCCTTTACCTTATTGAGAGCAAGTGGCGGGATAAGCTGAAGTATCTATTATATCCTTTCTGCATGATCGTTTTATTCCACACCTTTGCCTTATCTATAAAATTGTTCGGCTATAAAGAAGCAGATTCACTTTTACATCTGTATAAGACCTGTTTCTTCAATTTTTATATTTATTATTGGACCGGAAGTCTCAGCGTTTGTATTTTCCTACTTTATGTGTTTCAGAACCGCACCAAAAATCCTTTTGCTAAAAAATTCAGATTATTTTTATCGTTTGTTTTACTGAGTGCTTTGGCATTTTGGGGAAGTTTTACATTAGGACTGGACGTTTTGTTATTTCAAAAAATTTACAGCCTTCTGTTTTTAGTTCAATTTGCCTGGATTTTGTACGTTTATATTTTAACGTACCAGGAACAGCTGAAGAAACTGGCTGCTGCCATCGCTGAAGAAATCACTGTTAAAGAAAAATACCAATACAAAGATCTTTCTAAAATAAATTTTGAGGATATAAAGCATTCCATCTCCGAATTTTACAGCAACAGCAGGGTATATCTGGATGAAGGCTTTACCCTGGAACAGCTTTCCCAGTACCTCTCAGTTTCCAAAACCGATCTCACCATTACTTTCAGTCAATATCTCTCTTCTAATTTTCATGAATATACCAATCGTAACCGCGTGCTGCAGTTCAGGAGGATGCTTGAGGAAGAACCAGATGCGAATGTAACAGATCTTGCGTATCAATGCGGATTCAAATCCAAATCTACTTTTTACAAGTATTTTAAAAAGGAATTTAACTGCCTTCCATCAGAATATGCCTTTTAGCTTTTTGATGATGTTACAATTATTTAATATTTGTAAATACCAATAAATCAATTACTTAAAAACAATCACATACAAATTTAGTCTGTTAAAATTTAAATGAACTTATTTTTTTTCGGGGCAAAACATCTTTGCATCAAATTTAAAATATGTTACAAAGAAGATTTTTTTTAACCACCGCTGCCGTCTTTTTATTAGGCAGCTTTGCGGTAGCCCAAACCACCATACATGGGGTTGTAACAGATCATCAGGGGAATCTTCCCAATGCTTTGGTCTATCTTGAAAATAAAGGTGAAAAAATAACATCCAATACAGACGGATCGTTTATTCTAAGTAATATTCCGGACGGAAATTACAGACTTGTCGTTGAATATACCGGCTATGAAATTACCTATCTGCCTTTCACTATTAGCGATAAAAAACCTGTAGATCTTGGGATGATCCGCATAAGAGAAAACAAAGCCAAGGAAAATACAATTCAGGAAGTTGTGGTAACCAGTGTTTATAAAGCATCTCAGGCCAGAGCGATTACCATGAAGAAAAATTCCAATACCATTACGGAAGTTTTAAGTGCAGACGCCATTGGAAAGCTTCCGGACCGTAACGCAGCCGATGCTGTACAGCGTATGCAGGGAGTTTCCATTGAAAGAGATATGGGCGAGGGGAGGTTTGTCGCAGTACGGGGAACCCCGGTACAATGGACTTCTTCTACACTCAATGGCAACAGAATGCCGAGTGCCAGTGGTGATAATGCCAACAGAGGGCTGCAGATGGATATCTTCCCTTCAGAACTTATCCAAAATGTACGCTTGTCCAAAGCTTTAACTCCCGATCTCGACGGAGATGCCATTGGAGGGAGCATAGATTTTATTACAAAAACATCACCCAACAAAGAAACTCTCGCCATCAGTACATCCACCGGATATGTGAATATGTCCAGATCGCCTACTTTTAATTCCTCTATTGTCTACGGAAATAAAATTACAGACAAATTAAAGTTCATTTCCTCGGCAGTGATATGGCAGCGATCCAGCGCGATAGACCAGATGCGTAATATTTTCAACTATGGTCTGGGTGGGACTGCATCTAATTCTATCAATCAGCTGCAGTTGCGTGATTATCTGGCTGACAGGAGAACGTTAGGTTTCAATTATGCCATGGATTATGATATCAACAGTAAAAACAAGCTGTATTTCAAAGGTTTATACAGCCAATACAAAGATCAGCAGTCGGTAAGAGAAACATATTTTAATTTTGACAGTAAAAATGTGATGCTGCAGGCAAGGCATGCGGATTATCTTACAGATCTGTATTCTATGCAGATTGGGGGAAACCATCAGGTAGGGCAGCGACTGGAAATAGACTGGTCTGCATCGAAGGCAAGATCTGCTTTTAAATTCAATTCTCCGGGCCAGCTGGATGAACATGACAGGGTATATCCTATTATTAATTTTATACAGCCCATGGGTTATGGAAATCTTGCTTCCGATGGCAGAAAATATTTTGCAATGGACGCTCCCAATGGCGTCGGCGATCAGACAGCGTATACATTACCCTATAATCAAAATACCATTTCAGGCAATCAGTTAAAGCTGAACCAGGTTATTCTCAGCCAGAACCGCAACAGCGAAACAGACTTGCGGGGCCAGGTGGATCTGAAATATATGGTTGCAGAAAATTTCAAATTACAGTTTGGAACCAAATTCAACAATAAGGAAAAAGTGGTAGATGCTGCCGTATTGGTATGGATGCCCAAATCAGCATTAGGAATTCCGGGCGCACCAATAAGTTATATGAATCAGTTTGGACAGACGGATTTTCCATTGAACGGAGGCTTTATGAACCCTCTTGGAAATCCATATCAATCTGTTATCATCAATCAGATTACCAATACCCAGATTGACCAGTTTTACAATGCCGATACCCAAAACAGTCTCGGACTTCAGCAGGTAAGCGGGAAAAACAGCAGTTCCAATATCACCAGCTCTTATCGCGGACAGGAGAATGTTTGGGCAACTTATCTTATGGGTACATGGAAAGTTAATGAAAAACTGCAGTTACTGGGCGGTGTACGGAATGAATATAACGATATTTCCTTTTACGGTAAAAAAGTAGTCTCCACTCAGGCAGGAATTGCAGCAGAGGACATTAAAGACAGTAAAAAGTACAATGTATTTCTTCCGATGATCAATATGAAATGGAATCTGAGTAAAGATCAGATTGTGAGGGCTGCTTACACAAGATCTTTTGCAAGACCGGATTTTAATGACCTTAATCCCGGTACTATCGTGAATGATCTCTCCAGCACGATAACGCAGGGAAATACCCAGCTGAATCCTACATTTTCCAATAATTTCGATCTGATGTTAGAAAACTATTTTGGAAAACTTGACCTTGTAACTGCCGGGGCTTTCTATAAAGATATTACCGATCTGATTTATAAAGATCAATCGATTGTCAGCCTCAATGGGCTGCCTTATACCTTTACCACTCCTAAAAATCTGGAAGGAGCAAAACTCTATGGTTTTGAAGTCGGGATTTCCAAACGTTTTGAAGGGCTTCCGGGGTTTCTAAAACATATTGGTTTCGAAGGAAACTACACTTTTATTGCTTCAGAAATGAAAATGCCGGTATATGAAAACGGCCACCAGACAGGAACCATGAAAACTACGATTCCTAACCAGGCCAAGCATATTTTTAATACCATTTTATTTTATGAAACCGGTTCATTTATGCTCAGGCTGGCAGGAAATTACAAAGGAAACTATGTAAGCGAAATAAGAACTGCTGCAGGTCCGGATCATTATCAGCATTTCGATAAAAACTTTACGGTAGATGCTTCGGCTTCCTACAGCATTCACAAAAACATAAGGCTTTTTGTAGAACTGAATAATATCTTCAATGAACCCAACCGCTATTATATGGGCATTAAATCCAGGGTAGAAAATATTTCGTATTCGGGGATACGGGGTCAGATGGGTGCAACTTTCAATTTTTAATAATACAATAATCTTCAATTTTATGAAAAAATATATCTGTACTGCTGCCATAGCAGCTGCAACGTTATTCCATGCGCAGGAAAAATGCCGGAATATTAAAATCAATCAGATACAGGTGCTCGGAACGCATAACTCCTATGCAGAACCTGTGGATCCCAAAGTGCTTGAATTAGTAGCTCCCATTATCAAAAATGCCATGAAAAGCTATGATTCTGGGATGTCTCCGGAACAAAAAGCAAAATTTCAGGAATATCACCCCAACGGATTAGATTTTAATGAAGCGCTTAATTACAATCATCCGGATTTTATTCAACAGCTGAATGCCCATCTCCGCAGTCTCGAATTGGATGTGTATTATGATCCTACCGGAAACCGTTTTAATCACCCTGCATCGTATCGTGTTTTGAACGAAAAAGGAGTTAAAGATCTTGCTCCCCATAATATTCAAGGATTGGACAAACCAGGTTTCAAAGTACTGCATATGGCAGATATTGATTTCAGATCCCATTATCCGACTTTAAAAGCTGCATTAACAGAACTTCGTCAGTGGTCTGATAAAAATCCGAAGCATACCCCAATTTTTATAATGGTCGAAGCTAAAGATTCAGGTTTTCCTATTTTTCCCAACAGTACTCAGGTTTTACCTTTCGATCAGACAGCCTATGATGATCTGGACAAGGAAATCTCTCAATATCTTGGAAAAAATAAGATCATTACTCCCAAAGAGGTTCAGGGGACATTTCCCACCTTGCGTGAGGCGGTTATTCATGGTAACTGGCCAAAGCTGGAAGACAGCAGAGGCAAATTTATCCTGATGCTCCTTCCTGGAAGTGCCGGAACCCGATCTACTAAAGATAATCCGTATCTGGTCAACGGTTCTCTGGAAAAAAGACTTATGTTCATGGAAAGCGAGCCCGACGACAATTTTGGAGCTTTTATTTTAAGAGATAATGCTCTGGTCCGTCAGAAGGAAATTAAAGAGATGGTACAACAAGGATTTATGGTAAGAACAAGAGCGGATATTGAAACCTATGAAGCTAAAGTAAATGATCCCACCCGTTCAAAAGCTGCCTTCAGCAGTGGGGCACAAGTGGTATCCACCGATTTTTTCAAACCGGGAAACAGCTATGGAACGCCTTATTTTGTGAAACCTCCGCAGGATAAAGATTTTCTTGCCAATCCGGTGAACGGAGAATGTCAATAAAAAAGTTCCGCCTCAAGTTATTCTGAGGCGGAATTTTTATTTTATACAAAGAGCATATCCTTAGTTAAAAGATATTTTTATAAAATTCTGAGTAAGAAGTTACGAGATCTTCAAGACCAAAGCCACGGTTCAGGCCGCTTGTATTGGGCAATACCCAAACTTTAGCCCCACAAAAATCTGCATCCTGAGGTCCCCAGGGGATTTCTTTTTTTCCAGAGAACGCTTTGTATGCCGCTTTACCGAGAAAGGCAATATATTTAGGCTGAAATTGGTTCATTTTATTTTTGAAAGTTTCAAGGGAATGATCAAATTCTTCACTGGAAAGCTCATCTGCACGGGATGTTGCCCTCGCTACGGCAGTCGTCAGTCCATATCCAAAATCTAAAATACTGGTGTCATTTTCAGCTTCAATCTGATAAGGGGTAAATCCTGCCTGATGCAGAACTTTCCAAAAACGGTTGCTTCTTCCTGAAAAATGATGTCCGTCGTCCGAAGATTTTAATCCCGGATTAATTCCGCAAAAGAGGACTGTCAGATCGTTGGTGATGATATCGGTTAACATAGTTTGAATTAAAGGAGATTCTATAGATTTTGTTTTACTATTATTTATTAGGCTTGCTCACATATTTATTGCCTTTTACAAAAAAACGCCATGGCAAGAATGCATCTTCCTGGGCATAGGCAACTCCTATACGAGGTCCGGCGGTAATCTCATCCGGTGTATACCGAATGTTGTGATCTTCAATCCATATCTCTTCTCCGGTTAGATCTTTGGTATTGAAAGAACGGTCAATGCCTAAAGCTTTCGCAGCAGAACCTGGACCGGAAGAAATAGCAGCTTTAGAAGCAGGCATATTCCGCCGGAACTCCATAATCTCTATACCTAGTAAAGGCTCAACAGCCCGCACCAGTACTGCATGAGGCTCGTCTTTAACAGAGCTCACTATATTGAAGAGATGGTGAATGCCATAGCATAGATACACATAGGAAAGACCACCATCATTGTAGAGAATTTCAGTTCGGTCAGTTCGTCGGCCGCCATAAGCATGAGAAGCCTTATCCATTACCCCGAAATACGCTTCTGTTTCTACGATAATGCCTGCGGTGATATTTCCTTCAATCTCAGTAAAAAGTACTTTTCCCAAGAGGTCTTTTGCCAGAAAAACAACGTCCTGATTTTGATAATAAGAAAACGGTAATTTCAAATCTTTTATAGGTTATAATGAAATTTAAAGGTAATCAAAAATTATATTTTTATCCTAAAGAATCAAATGTCAATCGATCAGATAATTTTGCGTAGCAGTTCAAGAGACTGTTCAATTTCCTGTTCATTAAGTGATGCAAATCCCAGTCTAAGACCGTTGGGTATAAATATTTCATTATTATAAAACGAGCCGTCAGCTATTTTTAATCCCTTTTTTGCCGCAGATTGTGAAAGCTCGGATAGGTTAATGGAGGCATCAAATACGGACCAAACAGCAAGGCCGCCTTCAGGAATTTTAAAGTCAATCACATCACTGAACCTGCTATGAAGTATTTCACAAAATAAATCCCTGCGCTGTCTGTATATTTTCAACGATTTACGGAAATGCCTTTCCATTTCTCCATTATCAAACAAAGAAGAAAACGCTTCTTCCAGTAAGGAATCACCTTGTTTATCGATCAGCTGCCTCAATGAAGATGAAGCTTCCACAAAACCCGATTCAGCAATCATAAATCCTGTTCGTAGAGCAGGCGCAAAGGTTTTGGTAATAGACCCGATATAGATAACATTTCTGTTGTGGTCTATACTCGCTAACGGAATATAGGGTTTATTATCATAATGAAAATCGAAATCATAATCATCTTCAATGATCGCAAAACGATATTCTTTGGCGAGCTTCAGAAGTTTCAGTCTCCTTTCCATACTCATCGTTACCGTAGTGGGAAAATGATGGTGCGGAATAATATAAACCGCTTTAATGGTATGATGATGCAGAACTTCCTCAAGAACATCAATATCCATCCCATAATCATCTACCGGAATTCTTAAAAGAGAAGCCCCTGTATATCTGAAAATTTCATCAGCAGAGCGATAATTGGATACTCCTACAGCTATATGATCCGATGCTTTCAGTAAAAGCTGGGCGGCAAGATATATACCCATCTGGCTGCCTTTTGTAATCAGAAGATTTTCAGGAGTAACTACTAAGCCCCTCGTATCCGCCAGATAACGGCACAGGGCATTACGAAGATGCTCCGAACCTTGTGGATATCCATATTTCAGGAAGTTTTTCCCGTAAAATTTTTTAGAGATGCTTCGATATTCACGCATCAGCAGATCTATCGGTGTCAGCCTTACATCAGGAAATCCATCATCAATCGTTAAAACTGATTGCTGGAAATTCTCAGTTTCTTTCTTTCCCATAAAGGGATTATCCCATATAAATGATTCCTTTGGCAGATCCAAATCCCGGGTAGAACTATTTTTTTTACTTTTAGAAAGGGCAGGCAGCTTAGACAATACAAATATGCCTTTACGTTCGATGGATTCAGCCCAGCCCTGGCTTACCAGTTCTTCATAGGCCAGCTTCACTGTATTCCGGTTGAGTGCGGTTAATTCCGAAAGCGTCCGCGTACTGGGCAATGCATCTCCAGCCTGCAGCGTACCATCGGTAATCAGGCTGATAAAGCTATTGCACAGCTGAATATACAATGAAATATTTGATGCTCTGTTAAGCTGTATCAGTGTTTTGTAAGGTAACATTCCAGGTCAGGTATTTTTATTTTACCCTGTAATTTATATTAAAAAAATTATTAATAGATGTAAAACTCTATAAAAAACTGCTTCCATATAAAGTAAGGAAACAGTGATAATTCAGATAAAAAATGATTATTCTAACCAGGAATTAATTGGGTGGTAATACCAATTCTATTCCATGCGTTGATCGTTATGATGGCTAGAATCACCTGGGCCAGATACGTTTCTCCCAAAGCTTCCAGCGCTTCCTGGTACGTTTGATTCTTTACATGATTACTGATCAAAGTAACTTCCTCAGTTAAGGCTAATATCGCACGTTCTTCTTTAGTGAAAAAAGGAGTATCACGCCAGGCATTAAGGGCATAAATACGTTGTTCCGTCTCACCGGATTTTCGGGCTTCTTTTGTATGCATATCAATACAAAATGCACATCCGTTGATCTGTGAAGCTCTGATTTTTATTAAATCCTTATGCGTTGCCGTAAGGGGAGTGCTTTCAATGAATTTTTCAAGACCCAGGATCGCTTTGTATCCTGCCGGTTCTGCCTGATCAATTTTAATACGTGTTGCCATTTTATTATTATTTTATATGTGTTTTATTGGATGTAAATACTTTCTAAAAGAATGGGAGCGTTATTTACCTTTAAAAAAATTGTCCAGGCTCCATTCATAATTAGGTATACGGGAAAGCAGGAAACTTGCAGCAGTTGCTGTAAAGACCCCAAAATTGATTGGTTTTTGTATTCCGACAAAAAGAGTCATAAACACAATAAATGTGAGCGTCAGCAATGAGCCCGCTATCGCAGCATATTTTGTTTTAAAACCTATGATTAAAAGGATGCCGATCACCAATTCACATACAGTAGCGATTCCACCCATTACATTGACCATCGGTCTGTCTAAAAAAGGCATGAGCGTTGTAGTGTAACTAATGAAATTATCCCAATTTCCCCATTCTACATTTCCCGTACCTGCTGGTCCTAAAAGTCCTAATCTGTCTGAAACCGGTGTTAAAAATGTAATCCCCAATGCAAACCTTAACAGAAACTGTGGAATTTTGAATGAATCCTTCATAAATCTTGTATTTTATTGGCACAAAAGTAGGAACATTCTGAACCACTTTATAGATCCAGATTTATCAAATTACATGGCCCAGCAAAATAATGGTTCAGTAGTATTTCAAATATTTTGTGAAAGTTCTTGACTCAACATGTTTTCAACATATTGTAAATAAAAAAGAGCTATATTGATATTCAACTCTAGCTCTTTTTATATGTTAATTGGGATATTATTGTGGGCTTTATGCCATCTTATCCTTTAGGTTTTTCTTATTATTTTTTAATGCCGATAGCTTTTAAAGCAGCGTGCGTTAAATATATTTCTTCAAAAACAGTAAAGGACTCAATATCTTTAAATGTTGGAGACCTTAAGTCACTTTTATTAAAAGTCAGTTCAATAGAATCATCATAGTTGGCTACGATTCTTACCACTGAATAGCCGTTATAATCAATTCTGAATTCTTCAAAAAAACATTTTTGTTCGGCCTTTTGATACATTCTGTGTTCATCAGATCCAACCCCTTCATCATCTGTTCCATTGTTATGTTCGAGTGTTTTCCAGATGGTGTAGTTTTTGGGCATTTTCAGCACGTTTCCTTTTGGATCTACAGGAACAAACATTCCAAGTGTTAGTGGTTTTTTAAGGAAATTAGCATAATTATTCATCAAAGCTAATGTTTGTAAATCAGCATATCCTTCGTGTGAATAATATTCAATCACAAAGGTTGTCATAGGAATCAGCTTGTGAGACGCTTCAGTCGGCATAACCAGTATTTTTTTTTGAGAAATAAATATAATATTTTTATTTATTCTTCCAGCCTCTATTTACAGCTTTCCGATTATTCGTGGTAAACTGTTAATTAAAGCAACAGTACAGAGCTCTGAAGAATGAAATTGATTTTCAATATATTTTATGATTTCATAGTATTTTTTTCAACAAAAGAAAATAATATATTTGCAGATCACCATTGAAAATAAATACTTCAAGAAATTTTAAACTCTTGGGTATACCCATCAAATGTCAGATAACGAAATTACTTACCCCATTTATTCGCCGGCTTCAGTCATTGGGCTTTTCAGCAATGCATTAAAACTGCCTGCAACGGTAAATCTCATTTACCTGAAAGGAAAATATTCTTACGGTGGCGGCAAGGCATATGGGAATTATTATTATGACTATCTGTATTCTGAAGGAGACAATACCAGCATAGGAGTTCGTATATCGTCTTTGATGCGGAGTACAATTATCAATAATGAAATTTATACTTTAAAAGGATTTATAGAGAAGAGTATAAAAAACTCAAGCATAGAACTTCGTTTTGTTGTTGATGAAATCATCCAGCAGGAAGAAAAAGCCATATCGGAAGAAGAACTGCTACGTTATGAACTGATCCAGAAAAAGCTTGAAAAGGGATCAAAAGATTTGGAAACAGTGATCAGAGATAAAATCCTTAAAAACGAAGAAATAAGAATTGCCAACATTTACGGGCACAATGCTATCGTTCAGAAAGATTTTAAAGAAGGGCTGGATGTCTCACAGGCTTTTTTTCATATTTCAGAATATACCTGTAATATCACATCTTCTACTTCCATTCTATCAAAGTTAGGGGAAATCACTGCACTGGATTATGACATTATTGCTTTAGTAAGAGGAGGGGGCGACAGGCAAAGTCTCGAAGCTTTCAACGATTTGAAACTGTCCGAAACATTTATTTCCCTCAACACGGTTACCATTACAGCCATCGGCCATACGGTTGATGAAACATTATTAGACAAACTTGCCGACAGAAGATTCCATCTGCCTCATGATTATGGTGCCGGACTTCATTCCATTATAGAAAAACTTTCTCATGAAAAATCCAATTCCAGAGCTTTACTCATTGAAGAAGTGAAGAAAGACATGGTAAAGCAGTTTCTGGAACAGGTAACCACTCTGGAAAAGCAGCTGAAGAACAAGAATGACGAATTCACAGAAGCTCAAAAAGCATTTAAAGAACAGGCTGAAAATCAGAATAAAGCTTTTACAGACCAATTAAAGCTCCGCAATGAGGAAGTCGAAAAATTAAAAAAGGATCTTTCTGAAAAACATGGGGAACAGCTGAAAATGCTTTCCGAACAGTTGGCAAAAAAGAATGATGAATTCCAGAAATTTCAGGAAGCATCCGCAAAGCAGGCTCAGGATGTACAGAAAAACTTCCAGGATCAGCAGAAGCAGCGCCATGAAGAAATGGATCAATATAAAAAGGAAATCGCCTCCCTTCATGAGAAAAATATACAGTCTGCCGTGAATGAGAAAACAGCCACTTTACATGCTAAACTGGAAACCTATCAAAAAGAAAATACACAGCTTCAGCAAGAGCTGAATACTCATAAACCCAATTATATAAAGCAGATTATTTTTATCATTCTGGCTCTTATTGCAGGAATTATTATCGCTAAAATCCTATAAAAATCAAACATATGTGATTTAATTTAAAAGAACTATATTTACCAGTAAGCATTATTTCTTTAATTAAAACTTAAGCATATGTCATTTGTAACAGCAGAGGGAGCTAGAAAAGCTCAGTTATCCAAATCTGAAAGGCTACCGATTGCGAATGCAATGTTATCAGGTGCCGAAAATATTTCAAAATACAACAGTGGAGTATGCCACGATGTGGTAGGATACGCATTATACATGCTCGGTTCCGGAATAGCTCCCGATGATTTGGTTGAATTATACGGGCAAAAGTGGTTGAATAAATTTAATTACTCCGGAGGACAAAAATGGAATGGATATTCTGTCATTCCAAAAGGAAAAGCGATAGGTTTTTATAGGCTTATTGATAAAACCTGGTTTCATTCAGCGATAAGTACCGGAAACGGAAATGAAATCCGCTCAGTCAATGGATTGGCATTGGGAACCGCTTGGTCTGTACCGGTAGATTTAAAATGGGTGTTGGGAAAAATAAATCCGGATGGAACATTTAATTATGACGGAACCAAAATAGAAGTGTATATCTCTTCTTTATAAAATCATTTCAAACCTTTTCTAAACTGTCAGAAAAGAAAAGAAAAGCCGCTTCAAAAATAAGAAACGGCTGTATATATAGTATGATGTAATGTAGATTAAAAATCCTCTGGAAAAATTCCTGAAGCATACTGCCATATTTCCAGAATGTCTTCCAAAGGAATATCATACGGATCATAAAAAGAATTGTCCGCAGCAACAGTAATGGAGTATTCTTTTTTCCCTTTGAACCTTTTATATGTAATACCGTCATTCGAGGTTACAAACACATAGGTTTTCTCTTCTTTCAACTCACTGATGCTTTCAACATATTTTCCGATAATGAAAGAACCGTCTTTAAACGGCGGCATCGAATCTCCATCAGCAGGAAATGCCCTGAATTTCCCATTTTTAAGAAACGGAAAAGAAATTCTCTGCAAGCCTTCAATGTATCCGGGATCACTGTAACCCGCCAAATACCCCATTGAAGCTTTCTGGGAAACAATCTCAATACTTTCATTTCCTGCCTGATCTACTACAATCGGCAGTACAATCCTGTTATCCGGAAGTTTCAGCATGTCTTCCAAAGGGTATTTTGTAATGTCGACAGACAATAAAAGATCAATGCTTACATGGAAAAATTTTGACATTGTAATCAGTACGTCGATTGGGGGCCGGGATCTTCCGTTTTCATAAGAAATATATCGTGAACGGGTAATTTGTAAATGTTCGGCTATTTCACGTTGAGTTTTTCCCTGCTTACCCCTCAAAAGCCTTATATTATCTGAAAAAATTGACATTGTTAAAAATTAGAATGGTAAAAATACAAATACTTTAAAGATAACACCAACTTTAGAGCTTAGAAAATGATGTCTGGAAGCCTATAAAACCCCATAGATTCAGTAAATTTTGAAATCCTTTGCTTTTTTATCTTCTAAAAATTATCAAAGACGGGAAAACCGTTCTTTTTGAAATTCTCATTTAATATCAAGAAAATCAATCAAATAACCGAAATAACTCATATAATGATATATTCATTAAATATCGTTTATATTAATGGAATATTAAATTATAAAAATATTTAATTATTTTTTTCGAAAACATATTGCTGTATTGTTATTATTCATATCTTAGTGATGTAATAATCATACAAATTTATATCATGAAAAATTTAAAAAAACTAAACAGAAACGAGATGAAAACTATCTCAGGAAATGGATTATTTGACAATATCGGTGGCGTAGTAGGCGGCCTTGGTGGCGCTATTGGCGGTGCAATAGGAGGTGTAGGAGGAGTAATCGGCGGTGCTATTGGCGGCGTTGGTGGAGTAGTTGGAGGTGTAGTAGGAGGCCTAGGTGGTGTTGTAAGTGGTACTCTATGTAACGTACAGTGCGTTATCAATGGAGTAGTACACATCCAGGTTCTTTCATGTGGATCCACTTGTTAAGATTAGTAATGAATTTATAAGGTATACCGCTCTGAAAAGAGCGGTTTTTTTTATGGAATATTCTTAGTTATTAAATTGTATAAAATACTGAATGACAGTAATAAAAACTCATGGAAAGTAAAGAATTAAATACCTATAAAACAATATAAACATTTTCGGGATTAAATTCAATACCAATAAAAATAGCTAAAACATTTTTTACTATATTGGATTAAATAAATTTTAAATGATGAAAAGGTTTTATTTAATTTCTTTGAGTGTTTTTCTTTTTACTATTTCCTGCAAAAAAGAAAATACTACAATTTCTCATTCCGAAGGTGTCGTTAATGTGGAGGATCTAGAAAATATGACTGATGAAAAAAAGCTTGAATTTTTCTCTAAAAGGGAGTTTAAAGGTTTTACCTTGAATAATTTTATTATAAAAAAGATAAATGATCACGAAATCATCCCTAACAATAAGAATACATTAAAAGCTGATTTTTCAGTAGATAAGATTGATTTCAATGTGAAGATTAATTTGACAGATAAAACTAAATTTTATTCTGTTTCTGATAAAAAAATAATGGTATCAAATGATAAGGAAAAGGATTATTTCTCTGCAAATGATAATAGGTACTTTATTTCCGGATATTTTAAAGAAGGAAAGTTTTATTTTGATAAGGTGAATAAATTAGGCTCTTAATTGATCACAAAAATGAATAATTAAAAAATAGTAGATAAAACTTTTAGATTTTTCTACTATTTTTTAATACTAAACATGTCCTTCAATAGCTTGAAGATGATAGTACAGCAACAAATATGGTTTCCGTTAATTATATCAAAATTGCACAATATATATTTGTTAATCAATTACACTTTTGTGTAATATCTAGATGTGATCTTCTAATATCTATACAAACCTTTATTGTAAATTGTGATAGTAATTAATTAAATAATAAGCTTTTAATGAAGAAGAGCAAATACGTGATCATATTCTATTTAACATAATATAAATTATAGGATAAAGTATAATTCAAACATTAAGCTGGTTATCTTGCCAAATGACAACTTCTATTATCCTAAAACATCATAACTTTATCCTACCCAAAAATAAAATAATATGAAACCTAAAATGATCTGGTCTAATCTGGCTGTAGCCAATCTGGAACGCACCTACAAATTTTATACGGAATTAGGATTTACACCAAATGGTCCGCATACTTCCGATCAGCTGGTAAGCTTCTTTTTCGGGGAAAAAGATTTTATTATTCATTTCTTCTTACAACATATAGAAAGCCAACGAAATAGTTTTTACTTTATCTGCTGATAGCAAGGATCAGGTAGATATGTGGGCTAAAGAAATTGAAAAATCCTGCGGAAAAATTATTTCAGAACCTGAGAGCTTCGGAGAAAATTATTATGGTTTTGTTTTTGCCGATCCCGACGGTCACAAGTTTAATGTTTTTTATATGTAAGCTTAAAAAATATTTTTCCTATATTTGAGCTACAACAAATAAATATGAACCGCGCGAACTGTCTGCCTCCTCCGGCACCTTAATATTTTCAAATTGCTTTGAAGTATACTTATGTTGTTAACTTATTAACTACTCGTATTGTTATGCTTCAGATTCTGATGAAAAATATTAATTCAAAATCTTTACAGTTCATTCTCCATGAAAAAATCATATTTATTATTACATCTGGCCGTGATACTGGCCGGATTCACAGGCATATTCGGAAAATTAATCACTCTTAATGAAGGATTGCTAGTCTGGTATAGACTCTTATTTTCCTCAATCATATTATTTGTTATTCTAAAACTGCTGAGAATCCCCTATAACCTCTCCACACAGGAAAAGATCCGTATAATGAAAGTTGGACTGCTTATCACAATGCACTGGCTTTTTTTCTATGCCAGTATCAAATATTCTAATATTTCGATTGGCGTAGTCTGCTATTGTCTTACCAGTTTTTTCACTGCTGTATTCAAACCTTTGCTCGACAATGAGAAGTTTAAGATCTCTGAACTCCTTCTCAGTACATTAACTTTACTGGGGATCAGTCTGATCTTTCACTTCGATGCCTCTTACCAGCTGGGAATTATTTTAGGGATTATTTCTTCTGCTTTAGGAGCTCTTTATACGATTTACAATAATCGTCTGGTCAGGCATTTTGATACTAAGGTAATTAACTTCTACCAAATGATTGGCGGAACCTTATGCCTAGGAGCATTTTTGCCCATTTACCTTGTTTTTTTTCCGTCAGATAGCATAATACCTGACTTAAAAGATGCAGCTTATTTGGGCGTTTTATCACTTTTTTGTACTGTAGGCTTATATGTGGCTTTTGCGGAAGTTTTGAAAAAAATTCCGGCATTTACTGTTAACTTAACCTTTAATCTGGAACCTGTTTATGCGATCATTATGGCATTTTTATTCTTTAATGAAAGCAAAGAAGTTAATGGCGCATTTTACATAGGACTCTCATTTATAGTTATTTCCGTTATCTTACAAACCTTCATTTCAATAAAGAAAGTCTAACTGTTAACAGCCCTCATTATGATATATGAGGGCTGTATATTATGTTAAATTGTGACAGTATCACTTTACGTCATCAGCTTCTGCCTCCAAATAGTAAATTATTTTAGTTTTGTCTCTTTTCAGATTTTAAATACATTTAATTCACCATAATCATCTGTGAAATCTGTATAATCTGTGGTAAAATGAGAGTGAAAATCTGTATAATTAGCGCGAGCATAAAATTAAGTCTAGAATTCTAATTTTATCTATTAATGATCATACTTTTTCTTCAGCCACAAACTTACTCTTACCAAAAGTATTAATACCGGAACTTCTACTAAAGGACCAATAACTCCCACAAATGCCTGGGGTGAATTAATCCCGAATACCCCTATTGCAACAGCAATTGCCAATTCGAAATTATTTCCAGTAGCAGTAAATGCGATAGATATATTCTTGTCGTAAGGAACTTGTAAAGATGTGTTGATAAAAAAGCTCACTAAAAACATAACAACAAAATAAATGATTAATGGTATTGCTACTTGTATTACATCCATTGGTAATTCTATTATTTTTTCACCCTTCAGACTAAACATCAAAATAATGGTAAACAATAATGCATATAAAGTAACAGGGGATATTTTTGGGACAAATTTCCTGTTGTACCATTCTATTCCTTTTGATTTTATGAGAAAATAACGGCTTAAGAAACCAGCAAGAAAAGGAATTCCCAGATAAATCAATACACTTTCCGTGACATCTTTCATCGATACCGTAACATTGAAATTGGCAATTCCCAATTGCCGTGGCAGCACATTAATAAATATCCAGACAAAAAAACTGTACGTAAATACCTGAAAAATACTGTTTAAGGCAACCAATAAAGCGGCATATTCCCTACTTCCTTTTGCGAGATCATTCCAGACAATTACCATAGCAATGCATCTTGCGAGACCAATGAGGATCAAACCTATCATATAATCAGGTTCATTTTTCAGGAATAATAATGCCAGTACAAACATGAGAACAGGACCAATAATCCAATTCAGGATCAGTGAAATGCTGATTACTTTTTTGTCTTTAAATGCGATGGGAAGTAATGAATAATCAACCTTTGCTAATGGCGGATACATCATTACTATTAATCCTATGGCCAGCGGAATATTGGTAGTCCCCACTGATAAAGCATTAATAACTTTTGAAATATCCGGAAAAATATATCCTAATCCTATCCCCACAGCCATGGCAAGAAATATCCACAGGGTAAGATACCGGTCTAAAAATTTCAATTTTGGATCCATTATTTGGTATTAATCTGTGAAAAAACATATCTCATTTCTGCGCCTATCTGCAGACTTCTGTCATTGTAAATTTGATCCTGTTCACGGGTGCCATCAGAGATTTTCGGATCTTCAAAAGGGAGAGAAATTCGAAGATCAGCACCGGCAATAAACGGGTATCCGCCATCAGCTTCCGAGCAGGTCATTACCGCTATAAATCCGTTTGCTGGATTGAACTCATCGTCATACTTTTTAGAAAAAGCGATTACAGGATGCGAGTTTTTATCATACTTAATGGCATATACCGGATTATTAGTATCGGTTATTTTCTGAATTCCAAATCCCTGTTCAGAAAGCGTTTCTATAATTTTAGGATACACAGCTGTATCTCCTGTACCTCCTGAATAACAGTCAACTATATGAATATTGTAATAAAAACTCATCGCTTGTGCCCAAACCTGAGCCAAATGGCTTCTTCTGGAATTATGAGTACAAATGAAAACAATATCTATCGCTTTTTCATTTTGAATGTGGTCCTGGATACAATCTATTAAAGGGTGCAGCATTAATTTTCTTTCTGCACTTATTTTATAATTCTTTAAGAATTCTATCGTTTGCAATAGTTTCAAATTCATAGGCTTTATATATTAGGTATGACAATCGATTGGTTAGCAGCATCCTGACCCTGGAGCACAGCTGGAATTTGAAGGAGAAGAAAGTTTCGAATTTTCCACATTTGCCTTTGCTGCGGGAATACCACATGCTTCCTGAGCTAAACAGGCAGTCGTTTTATTGATGAGTACAAACGTTTTTCCATTAAAACCTAAATCATATCTTCCAATGGTGGTATTCTGAAACTCAACTTCAATTTCATCATCTTCAATTCCTAATTTTTCTTCAGATAGCTTAATGATATTAAGAAGTTTAGCAGGTTTTAACCGATGCTCAAAATCATCAGCATTCCATAGCTGGAAGTTGACTGCTTTTTCAGTACGGATTGTTCCGCCACAATCTATAAACTGTTTGGTTACCGTCCCGACTTCAGTTACATGAAAATGTTCCGGTACAAAAGTTCCGTTTTCCAATTGAAATTCAACATTTTCTAATGTGGTAAGAATTTCTTTAATTTCAGATAATTTCATATTTTTTAATATATTATTAAATCGTAATATTACGATAATTAGAGCAAAAAAAATGCTTAACAGCACTTTTGGTGAGTCACTGTAGTGATGATTTTTGAAAAATAGGCATTGACAATTTCAAAAGTATTTTCATTAATACAGTAACAAATAGCGGTTCCTTCAATGTTTCCTTTGATCAGTCCGGCATTTTTTAATTCTTTTAAATGCTGAGAAACCGTAGCTTGGGCCAATGGAAGTTCATTCACAATATCTCCGCAAATACACGCATTTACTTTTAGCAAATATTCAATAATCGCTATTCTGGCCGGATGCCCCAATGCTTTAGCAATCGCTGCAATCTGGTTTTGTTCATCCGTGAAATGTTCTGTTTTTGTAGTGCCCATCTTCTAATTATATATCGCAATATTACGATATAATATAGTTTCGACCAAATTTTATCTTTTATACTTTTAATTTTTACGCAAAATAAATTCTTACTTCATAATAATAATTTTTTTTCAAAAAAATATTTGCGTAGTCAAATAACTTCATTTAAATTTGTAGTTAAATAGCTACACGATGAATTTAAGAAGAGATGTATTTCAGGCCATTGCCGACCCTACCAGAAGATCAATCCTGATGCTGGTGGCTGCACAATCTATGACGGCCGGTGCCATCGCTTCCAATTTCGATACTGCGAGACCTACCGTTTCCAAGCATCTTCAGATTCTTACAGAATGTGAATTATTGACTCAGGAACAAAACGGACGTGAAATGATTTACCATCTTAACCCAAACAAAATGAAGGAAATTGCTAATTTTATAGAGCCATTCCGCAAAATGTGGGACGACCGGTTCAATACGTTGGAAAGTGTAATGAAAAATTATAAAGCATAATATAGGTTCGAAATTTTAAGTGCCTCATTAATAAAACATCACCCTCCGTTCCAAAACACTAAACACCAAACACCAAAATACTAAACACCCAACACAAAATGGAACTCAAAACCAAAATCCACGCTGAAGATAACAAACAGGAAATCCTGATCACCAGAGAGTTTGATCTTCCGGTAGAGCTTCTTTTCAAAGCATATACAGAATCAGAAATTGTAGAACAATGGATGGGAACTAAAGTCTTGAAACTTGAAAATAAACCACATGGCAGTTATCAGTTTGAAACTTCAAATCCTAAAGGTGAAGTTGTTTTCCGGGCCAATGGAACCATCCATGAATTTCTCCCGGATCACAAAATAACCCGAACTTTCCAGATAGAAAACACCCCTTTTCCGGTTCAACTGGAATTTTTAACCTTTGAAAAAATCACTGATAGTACCAGTAAAATAACCATTCACACCATCTATCAGTCAGTAGATTACAGAGATAAAATCCTGAAACTTCCTTTTGCACAAGGATTGAATATGGCTCATAATCGCCTGCAGGAAATCGGGAATACATTGAAATAACAGTCTATCATTTTAACATCAATATTATGAATCCAAAAGTAGATTTCTTTTTCGATCAGGCCAAACAATGGCAACAGGAGTTTGAAAAATTAAGAGCCATTGCGCTGGACACCGGACTTGAAGAGGAAGTAAAATGGGGATGTCCGTGCTATACTTATCATGGGAAAAATGTTTTTTTAATCCACGGATTTAAAGAATACTGTGCTCTCCTATTTTTCAAAGGAGCATTACTGAATGATTCAGAAAAAATACTGATTCAACAGTCTGAAAATGTGCAGGCTTCCCGACAGATTCGCTTCACTAATCTTCAGGAAATTACTGATCTGGAAAAAGCAATAAAAATGTATATGTATGAAGCCGTTGAAGTAGAAAAAGCCGGATTGAAAGTTGTATTAAAAGAAACAAAAGAATTCGAAATGCCTGAAGAATTTCAACGTCAATTAGATGAAAACATTGAATTAAAAACAGCTTTTGAAGCGCTAACTCCCGGAAGACAAAGAGCTTACCTACTCCACTTTTCTGCGGCAAAACAATCTAAAACCCGCGAGTCGAGGATTAAAAAATACATTCCACAAATCCTTCGTGGAAAAGGAATTAACGATTAACCATACACTTTCAACCATGAAAACACCCACTCAATTCCGAAAAAGAACCACTATTATTTACTGGATTTTCACAGCATGGCTGTCATTAGGAATGCTCTCAACAGCAGCTGTACAACTCCTGAAAAATAAAGATGAAGTAGAAAACTTTACCCATCTGGGATATCCATTGTATCTTATGACCCTTATTGGAATATGGAAAATATTAGGCGTGATTGCAATACTCATCCCCAAAACACCATTATTAAAAGAATGGGCATATGCCGGATTTTTCTTTGTAATGTCCGGAGCTATTATTTCCCATATCGCATCAGATCACAATTTAAGTAAAATATTTGCATCGTTGCTCCTTCTTGTCCTTACCATCATATCATGGTATTTCAGACCGGCAGAACGAAAAATGATTTAATATATTTGAATACAGATTTAAAATACACCAAAACCAATCTTATGAAAAACAATAAAAAATTATCTACCGAACAAGCTCAGGATTTATTAAAAATACTACAAACCCGTTTTGAGAAAAATATAAAACGTCATAAAGATCTTGACTGGAAAAAAATTCAGCCAAAATTAGAAGCTTCACCCGAAAAGCTCTGGTCTTTGCACGAAATGGAACAAACGGAAGGCGAACCAGATGTAACAAGTTACGACAAAAAAACTGACGAATATATATTCACCGACTGCTCTACTGAAAGTCCGAAACGCAGAAGTCTCTGTTATGATAAGCAAGCCTGGGATTCCAGAAAAGCAAACAAGCCAGAAAGTAACGTGATTGATAGAGCGACAGAAATGGGAATTGAATTACTAACAGAAGAACAATACCGGAAACTTCAGGAAATAGAAAAATTTGATTTAAAAACTTCCAGCTGGGTAAAGACTCCTCAACATATCAGAGATCTTGGAGGTGCGATTTTTTGTGACCGACGTTACGATATGGTTTTTATGTATCACAACGGAGCAGATTCTTATTATGCTGCAAGAGGTTTCAGAGGAATGTTAAAAGTTTAATTTTTTCAGCTTGGGGATTTGCCAATTTTGTACATTGAGCAAAACTCTTCTTTCTTAAATCTGCGGAATCAGCTTGATCTGCAAGAGCTAAAATAAATTATCGGAATTTCAGATTTTAATTTTCTCGCCGATTTTGCAAATTGAGCAGATTTTTTTTGATCTGCGAAATCAGCTTGATCTGCAAGAGCAAAAAATAAATTATTGGAATTTCATGTTTTCTGAATCGACCGCGGATTTTACAGGTTGAGCAGATTTATTATCTTATTTTTGGATATTTTCTACCACCTTTATTTTTTGATGTACGGGAAAAGATACAGAAATATTTTTTTTAAACGATTCTCAGCGATTAGAAAATAGCTAATCTTTTCTCATTTATATTCAGTTACTTACGCTTATAAATTGCTTACAATCAAAAAATAGTTTTTAATTTATAGATAATTTGCTTTCATATACAAATACTATTATTAATTTAGCCTTAACGAAATTGAATTTAACATAATAATAATGGGTATGAAAAAATTGATCGTATTGGGTTCATTATCTGTATTTTTAATGAACTGTAATAAAAAAACAGAAACTCCAGCTCCTAAAGCTGAGACAGATTCTGTAGCGACCGTTGAAAAGGTAGTAGATACGCTAGGTTCGAAATCATTCTGTTACATGGGAGTAACCGGAAAAGATACTGTTTTTGCATCTATTGATGATAATCTGGGAACGGTGACCGGAAAATTATTCTACAAAAACAGCGAAAAAGACAGCTCAAAAGGTGACATAACGGGTTTTAAATCAGGAGATACCTTAAAATTAACCTATGAATTTACTGCTGAAGGTTCAAAAAGTAAAAGCGATATCTTCTTCATTCAGAAAGGTAATACATTGGCTGAGGGAATTGGCGACCACAAAGAAGAAAGTGGACAGTCAAAATATGCTGATGAGAAAAAAATAAATTATGCCAGCGGACAAAAATTGACTTCCGCAGATTGTACTCTTGTGAATAAAGCTTTAAAATAAAATTCGCTAAAACATATAATTCCCTTAAAAATGAAATACTTGCATGGTATTTGCTATTAAAAAGTTTCGCACACTTAACAACAAATTATTAATAACTAACTATGCAGCGTTTACAATTAAAACCATTTTCAAAAACTGAACTTATTGAAGGACTGAAGAAAACATTTCCTCAATATAAAATCCAGACAAATTTTGGATCATTACAAGTCCGCACCAGTGGTTTTACTCTGACGGGAAATGTGAAAATAAATGCACATCCGGAAACCGGAAAAATATCTACACAAACTCAATTAGATTCTGGTTTTTTTCTTATCCTGTATTTCCCTATCGGAATTTATGTGATGATGAAAAAAGAAAAGATAAAAAGGCTTGAAAATGAAGTTGTTGAGGGAATAAAAAAAATACTCAGTCAAGAAAACTAAGAATTCTTGTCAACTTAAAAAAGAAAAACAGCCTGATCAGGCTGTTTTTTATTTATGATAATTCACTGTTAATCATTTCATTAAAACTGTCTACTGCTTCATCGCTGGTATTCCAGGAAGTAATAAGACGGATTGCAGAATATTTTTCGTCGATTTTTTTCCAGACATAAAATTCAAACTTTTCAGATAAAATTTCAATCATTTCATTGCTGATTACAGGGAAAATCTGGTTGGTATAGGTATCCGAAAGAAACTGTACTCCCCTTTCCGCCATGGTATTTTTCATTTTCATAGCCTGTTGGTTAGCATGTTTTGCAAGATCAAAATACAAATCATTCTTCATCAGCTCCAAAAACTGAATTCCAAGAAGTCTTCCTTTTGCCAGTAATGCACCTTTCTGTTTGATATTAAAACCAAAATCTTCCTGAATAGCAGGATTATTAATGACAATCGCCTCTCCTATCAATGCCCCGTTTTTGGTTCCTCCTAAATAAAAAATATCCGTTAATTCGGCTACTTTTTCAATAGTAAGATCACTTATTTCTGCAGTCAGTCCATGTCCAAGTCTTGCACCATCCATAAAAAGATAGAGTTTATGTTCTTTACAGAAAGCAGAAAGTTCCTCTAATTCTTTAGCCTGATAAATGGTTCCTAACTCGGTAGAATTAGAAATATACACTAATTTCGGCATCACCTGATGCGGTACATTAGAATGGTTTTCCAGGATAGGAATAATATCCGCAGGACTTATTTTTCCGTCTTCGGTTTCAATACCTAAAACTTTATGACCGGTTGCTTCGATAGCTCCCGCTTCATTGTTCAAAATATGTCCCGTAGAAGCGGAAATCACACATTGATAAGGTTTTAACAAGGAAGAAATTACAATTAAATTAGCCTGAGTACCTCCGGAAACAAAGTAGATTTCTGAAGCGGGGCTTTTAATTCTTTCCTTAATTAATTCTTTAGCCTGTAAAGAATACTGATCTTCGCCATAACCTGCCTGTTGGTCCGTATTATTCAACAAAAGTGATTGTAAAATATTAGGGTGGCAGCCCTCTGAATAGTCGTTTTTAAATGAAAATTTCATACTGTAAAATTAAAAAAAGTTAAAATAACAAGAGCAAAATTTTAATAATATTTTGTTAGATTTGTAGTGAAAATCATCTAACATTTTGAGAACAACATTAACAGAAGAAAATTATCTGAAGGCTTTGTTTCATTTAGTTGACAATGAAGGGAAAGTGACGATTAACGAACTCAGCAAATTTTTAAATGTAAAAATGCCGAGCGTCAATAATATGATGAAAAAATTCGCGGATAAGAACTGGGTTATTTACGAAACCTATAAACCATTGATTGTCACAGAAAAAGGAAAGCAGGAGGCCGCTTTAGTTGTCCGCAAGCACAGACTGACTGAAATGTTTTTGGTGAAAACCATGAATTTTGGATGGGAAAATGTGCACGAGATTGCTGAACAGCTGGAACATGTACACTCACAGCTGTTTTTTGATAAAATGGATGAAATTCTGGATTACCCAAAATTTGATCCTCATGGTGAGCCCATTCCTGATAAAGACGGAAATATTATTGCCCAGGATCTGCAAAAACTGAGTAACTGTGAAGATGGAGAAACGGTAGTATTTGCTTCAGTAACTCTTTCTGACGACAGCTTTTTAAGCTATCTCACTGAGAGAAATCTTCTTCTGAATACCAAGATAAAAGTGATTAAAACAGAAAGTTTTGATAAATCGATGACCATAGAAATTGGTGACAAAAGAGAAATTATCAGTAAAAAAGCTACTGAAAAGATATTGGTAAAGAAATAAAATAGGAATTTCTTTACCAATATTATTATTTTGAAAGTATTTCCAATACCGCTTCAATTTCATCAGAAGTATTGAAATAATGTGGGGAAAAACGAATCACACCGTCTACATTTTTATGGGTAAAGTCAATTAAAGCTCCGTTTTTCGGGCTTATTGAAAAGTATACATTATGCTCTTTTAATACTTTCTGAATGCTTTCAATACTGCCATCCTGAGTGCAAAATGTAATAATACTGCTCAGATTGTTCCCTTCATCCAACACTCTGAAACCTTTATTCTGAAGTTCATTCCGTAATTTTCCGGATAATTTTTGGTTGTAATTTTCAATTGTTGATAATCCGATATTGTTGGCATAGTTCACGGCTTCGGTAAGCCCAAGCAATGCTGCATATGAATTTTCCCAAAGCTCAAATCTTTTCGCTGTTTTGATCAATTCATACTCATTAAATCCTGTCCAGACCGCACCGCTCATATCCAAAAACAAAGGGGCAAGGTTTTGAGCGATTGCTCTGTCAGAGACATATAAAAATCCGGTTCCACGGGGTCCACGCAGAAATTTCCTTCCTGTAGCCGTAAGAAAATCACAGCCTATTTTCTCAACGTCTACTACCATCTGACCAACCGACTGACAAGCATCAACAAGATAAAGAACGTCATACTTACGGCAGATTTTCCCAACTCCTTCCACATTTTGAATCAATCCTGAATTGGTGGGAATATGGGTAACCGCAACTAATTTTGGATTCCGTTTTTGAATGATATTCTCCAGATCTTCTAAGTCGAGTTCATGGTCAGCAAGATTTTTAAGCCTGATAATCTCTATATTATATTTTTTCTGTAGCGAAATAAAAGCAATCTGATTGGAAACATAATCGTCATTCGTCGTGATGATACAATCTCCTTCTGCAAAGGAAATACTTGATAAAGCCTTTACGTAAGCATCAGTAGCACTTGATGTGAAGGCCATATTTGAAGCTTTAGCATTAATTAATTTTGCCGTTTCTTCATAAAACCCGCTGATTAATTCAGCATTACGATTCGCAGTTTCATAACCGCCATACATCTCTTCCTGATGTAAATAATCAGTCATTGTTTTTACTACAACTTCCGGCATCAGCGATGAGCCGGCACTGTTTAAAAAAATTTTATCAGATAGTCCTTTAGTATCTTTTCTTATTGAATGTATGTCCATCTTATATCGTTTTTCTCTTTTAAATATATGTTCATCGGTAAAATTGTCAATAATTTCACTTGTATATAGAGTAACAATTTTACACAAAAAATCCCGAAATTTGCATAACGGGATTTATTTTTAAGGTATTGAAATTAATCCAGGACACTCCAGCCTCTCTTTGGATTGCTGTTTGAGGATACTTCCTGCTCATTAACAATAATGTTTTCTTTTCTCTGACCGATATAATCAAGCTCGCTTAATTTGGAGAAAATAGTTTCTAAACTCTTCAGCATCTGATTGATATATAAAAGAGGTTCTCCACAATTATGATGATCATAGTTGGTTTCTGCAACAATAGAAAGTTGGTTCAATATCGTATGAGGTGCTATTTCACTCCATTCTAAGCTGTAATTCAGCATTTCTTCCAATTCTGCAGGTACCAGAACCTGCGTGGAATTATAAAGATGAAGCGCTAATTTCGCAAAAGAATCAATTAAAAATACCGGCGGTTGCCAAGGGATAATATTTCTGAACTGGAAATACATATCGCCAAAGGTATTGACCATCGTGGTACACAAAAATTTAACGTTCTGCGCTAATGCCGTATTTTGATTTTTATGAGATGCTTTTTGAATGATCTTAAAGGCGTATTGCTGCAAATTACCAATCGCTTTTGCATAACTGTTGTAATAATCCAGCAACGCAGGATGGCTCTGAATAGAGGTACAAGGCGGAATAAAGTTGGAATCTACCTGTGCAATATTCCCTTTTAAGTCTACTTTACCAATAATCAAATAATTTCCACCCGAATAACTGCTGTTCAAAGAAGTTACGGGAAGCAATTCGATATGATGGTTAGGTTGTGCACTGGGATGACGTGGCGGAATTTCTTCCGGATCAATATCCCCGAAAGGCACTTTATCAAAAGGATTTACTGAGATTAAAATGTAATATTCCCCATCTGCCTGCTCTTCATTCATAGATCTGGCTAATGATTTTACACTAACTCTTCTATCGTTAAGTTCGATTCGGTACCCTGCCATGGTAACAGCTGTACAATGCTTTATAACCAACTGAACATCATTGGTTGCCGTATTGTGAACATCAAAAATAGTTCTGTCTGTAAATTCATTGGATATGGGCAAAAGCCCATAATTGTATGTCGTGATCCCAAGTGAATTGGAATCTCTAATAGTATCAATTAAGAAATTATCCTGATCATTAAGGTGTTTCTGGGAAACTTTCATCCCATCTACCCAATTGATAGCAAAATGTTTAATAGGCTGTATCATAGTAATACTTTTTAAAATTTTGTGTGATTATGGTCGTCTTTTAATTCCTTCTTCCTCATGCTGGATCACCCTTTTACAGATTACCACTTCATTTTCGGAAATACTGTTGGTAGAAATATCATGATCAAAATCAATATATTTTCTGAAGCTGAAAAAGGACTTCTTGGTGTAGAAAATCCAGTAATATGGCTCTTTTTCCTGATCTGTAAGGTGAATGATCGAATTAGGATTTTTGTGATTGTAATCATCAACAACCCTATAAAACCAATCTCCGAAAGTAACTCCCGTCGGTAATGTTTTGGCTTTAATCCTGAATCTGTTGGCATCTTCCAGTTTTTTACTTAATTCAACATTAAGTACCAATAGGCGGTCAAAATCAACGCCTTCAAAGTCCGGCAGCCTTTGATCAGGTGAATACCTCCATGTTTTATAAATATCAAAAGGAATACTGATAAGCTGGATATAACAGTAATAAAATACCATGGGAACAAAGAAAATAAGTATACTTGTTGCTGACATTACAGCATATCCCATTCCATTACTCATCCAATTGAAGATCAATGTAAAAAGAAATCCTCCGAAAACAACACAGGTAAGGGTAAGTATTGATTCAAACAAGATGTTCATTGCTAAAGAATCAATATGTTTCTTGAAATATCTATGAAGCAGATTAACATGGATAATCCCAAAAATAAGGTAAATAATCTGTGCGATAAGATACCAGTAAGGATTAAACAAATTCCCTGCAAACCCGAAAAATCCAGGCAGGGCAAGACATAAACTGCATAGAAGAACGTATACAATGATGACTTTAATTTTAATCGCAGGTTTGTTTCGTCTGATTATCCCAAGGATAAACATCATAATAACAGCGATTAAAGGCATTAAAATATATCTAAGAAAGATACCTTTTACTGAAGAAATTTCCATCTGTTTCTTTTCAAAATTAAAATTGGTTGGTGATTGTAAATATAATAAAATAATCTACAGAAAAGTAGAGTATCCAAGACGGTTTGCATTTCTTCCGTCATCTTCAAGACTAAATGAATACTCTTTCTTATCGGTAACAAAATTTTCCACAACATCTACTGTTACAGGAAGAAAATAATCATATAAAGCCTGAAGTACTTTTCTGAATGGACTTCCGTCAATATATTTTGTCATTTCTTCATAAGGAATCGGTCCGATATTCACTACCCAGTTGCGCTGTCCGTCCATATGCCTTCCACTCGGAATATAGGTAACGCCCAAGGTAGAATTTCCCAATAACATAGAATCGTCATTTTTCTCTATTCTGTCGATTACATTTGGAGTGAAAGTTACTTCCACCGGCATCTGTAAAAAGGCGGTCATGCACCTTTCAAACCATTTTTTGTCGCCTCTTATCTGATGAAAGAATGGCAAAATATAGATGAAAATGTACGCATGCTGCTTGTCCAGCATCCTTACCAAGGGCCAGAGCTCACTTACTGTTTCCAGTAAACTATCCGTGTCACTGGTAATCTCAAAATCAAACTCTTTAAGGAGAGAGCTGATTTCCGTGAAAAATATTTCCAATTCGAAGGGCTGGAAAAATTTTCGGGCATCCTCTTCTACCCTTTTCTGCTTACGGATCTCTCTTACTACCGTATCTACGTTTTTTCTTGAAGCACCCAGTGAAGGCGGATGAAAAAGTCCTTCAGGAAGATAATCATAGATTCCCTCCCTATAGGTTTCTATTGTGAAAACTTCTTCATCAAACCCCAGGTAACTGCTCGAAATACTTTTGATATCCTTTAAATAGGCACGATCATTAATGCCGAGCCTTTCTATAAAAATATTACTTACCGCTCTCTGGTATTTCAAAAGATTAACGGCTACCGCTTCAGCTTTAAAATCTGTCTGAAGCTTATTGTAATGCATATCTACAATATTGTTCTCATACATAGTGTTTCCGTGATTATGACTTGTAAAGATAATATATCTCGTAAGGTAGAAAAATATTTTGGCTATTAATTTTACTTAAAAATGCTAATTAATTGAATTCACAAAGAATAAAATGTAATCAGATCAATAAATGTATAAAAAAACTGAATAAAAAGCACCGATTTCAGAGGGAATATAAGAATCTTAATAAATCAGATCTCCAAAAATGATGTCGTCTATCAAGCTGTTCACCTTTTAATTAATATCAAATCAAATTACGGAATGAAGTATAAAATTCAGTTGTAAGGTTAAGTCTTATTTAGATTAAATTTTATTAACGCATATAAACGAAATAAATTAGCCAAATCCTAACACGAGTTAGAAAAGCGAGCCGTATCTTTGTGCTTTGAAAATGTTATTTAAAATGAAAAGTATTTATTCTAAAATTCTGATTTTAGCATTCATCTCCTCTTCACTGTATTCTTATGCATGGGGATTGACCGGGCACAGAATTATTGCAGAAATTGCAGAAAATCATCTTTCCGGAAGAGCAAGGAGAGAAATCAGAAAAATAATGGGCCAGGAACGTCTTGCCTATTGGGCAAACTGGCCGGACTTTATTAAATCTGATACCACAGGAGCATGGAAACAGGCTTCATCATGGCATTATGTAAATATTGATCCACAGGTTGATTTTAAAGCTTTTGAGCAGAATCTTAAAGCTCAGGCAGGTCCAAGTCTTTATACACAGGCAAAAACTTTATCCAGCCAGATTAAAGACAAAAATACTTCTGAAAAAGACAGAAAAATTGCATTGATCTTCTTGATTCACATCATGGGAGATCTGGCTCAGCCACTACATGTAGGAAGAGCTGATGATTTAGGAGGAAACAAAATTAATGTAACTTATTTCGGAGAGAAAACAAATTTACACTCTGTATGGGATGGAAAGTTAGTGGATTCTCAGAAATACAGCTATACAGAATATTCTAAATTACTGGATATCAAATCTAATGATGAAGTAAAACAGATCCAATCCGGAACTCTGGAAGACTGGTTATATGATTCTCATAAGATCGCAAACAAAATCTACGCACAAACGCCGAATGATTCAAAATTATCTTATGACTACCAGTATAAATTCAATGATACCATGGAAAGACAACTTTTATATGGTGGATTGAGATTAGCAAAAATGCTTAATGAATTGTTTTAGTTGATAGTTGAAGGTAGTATTTTAAAACATCTTTTATCTTCATACAAATAAAATAATTCTTAATATAATACATAAGCGAAACTTCGGTTTCGCTTTTTTTTGTGTAATTTTTTTTTCAAGTTCATAAATACAGTAAAGATTAGCCTTAAATTCCACTATATCATTTATTCATAAATGATTGATATGCAAATATTTAATATCATTTAAAATAGTAAAATTCAGCATAGCCCATCTCTATTATATATCTCTTCAATGGTGTAAAAGTTGTATTTGTAAAGCGGAAAAACAGGAAAAAAAGAATGTACAATGCATTAATTTAAAAAATAATTAAAGTACGTGTAACCTTTTTACCCTTTCAAGCGTATAATATATAGTAACTCTATTTTGAGGAATAATAAATGAGACAATTAAAAATCACTAAGCAGGTTACCAACAGGGAAACTGCTTCATTAGACAAGTACTTGCAGGAAATTGGTAAAGTGGAACTGATCACTGCGGACGAAGAAGTAGATTTGGCACAGAGAATCCGTGCAGGCGACAGAGCTGCACTGGAAAAATTAATCAAGGCCAACCTTCGTTTCGTAGTTTCCGTATCTAAACAATACCAAAATCAAGGTCTTTCTTTACCCGATTTAATCAATGAAGGTAACTTAGGACTCATGAAAGCAGCCAAAAGGTATGATGAAACTAGAGGTTTCAAATTTATCTCTTATGCGGTTTGGTGGATTCGTCAGTCAATTTTACAGGCTTTGGCAGAACAGTCAAGAATTGTAAGATTGCCATTGAATAAAATTGGTTCCATCAACAAGATCAATAAAGCATACGCTCACCTTGAACAGGAAAATGAAAGACCTCCTTCTCCGGAAGAATTGGCTGAAGTTCTTGATATGAGTGAGGAAGATATCAAAGAATCTATGAAAAACTCCGGTAGACACCTGTCTATGGATGCACCTCTTGTAGAAGGTGAAGATTCTAATCTTTATGATGTATTGCGTTCAGGAGAATCTCCTAGTCCGGATAAAGATCTAATGCTTGAATCTCTTCAGATTGAAATTGAAAGAGCATTGAATACTTTAACTCCAAGGGAGGCTGACTTAGTAAGATTATACTTCGGATTGAACGGAAAACATCCAATGACTTTAGAAGAAATTGGGGAGACTTTCGATCTTACAAGAGAAAGAGTCCGTCAGATCAAAGAAAAAGCAATTAAGAGACTAAAACATAATACCAGAAGCAAGATCCTGAAATCTTACTTAGGTAAATAAATTTTAGCGTAAAAACAATGTATGCGGAGTCTGTTTTCAGGCTCCGTTTTTTTATTTTTGTATCATGGAAATGTATTATATTTTCGCAGGAATGTTCTGTTTTTTTATTTTTGGAAACTTGGGGATTCATCTTTATTATAAGAAAATGCATCAAAAACTTATTGAATCTCTAAAAGGTAAAAACTACATTTTATTTAAAAATGTAGATATGGAAATGGATTCTTCCGGGAAATTAGCATTTAGCTATCAACGTAATAAGGCCGACATTATAATTTTAGATAATGAAATTTTTATTTTGCTTTTTAATAAACCATTGAGGCAAGCCCAGCCTATTTTACAAATAAGCAACAGTAATGAAACTTTTCCTTTTATCTCAAGAAAAATTTCTTTTGATTCAAAATTCGGAGTAAATGGAAAACTTAGAATACAAGGTACTTTCGGACAAGGAATAACAAGTGGAAAGTACAAGATATTTTTAGATTTTAATACAATAGATTTCGATCTAGAATACTATTTACATCATTCAACGTAACAATTTTCACATGATCTTCAACTAATTGAAATAACAAGTAGCTATCACATTTGTCATTCAGAACGAAGAGCAGCAGAGTGAAGAATCTCTGCAATGAATTATTAATTAGCCATTAAGATGTAAGATTATTAGAGATTTCTCTTATCATCGAAATGACACCATCAACTTAAAAAAACAAATTATGAAAAAAATACTCTTCTCCTCTATCTTAATCTTATCATTACTTTCCTGTTCAGAAAATAAGCATGAAAATCAACCAATTGTAGAAAATGCCGTTGACAATACAGATTCTAAATTCTCCTCCACAAGATATGGCAAAAGCCAAAATATGCTTGATGCAATTTATTATGAACAAATCAAAAATGATGAAAGTTTAAAAAAGTTAGATAAAAAGATTAATTTATTACGCGAAGAGAGTCATAAAGTTAAAGATCTCTATGATGATATTCTGCGCAAAAACGATGAATACTATTCTGATGCTGAATATGGAGCTAACAGCATTATTGATTCTGTTTTAAAAAAGCAAATTATCAGTATAGTAAAAGAAAGTTCGGATAAATACTATTTAAAAACTAAAAAACTAAAAGAGCTTACTTTTCAAATGAATCGCAATAGTCAAAATATTTATAATTGCTATGTAGCTTTTAAGATCAAAAAAACGCTTCCAGAGATCGAAAAATACCAGAGTGCTCATCCCCTAAAAACTGACAGCCTGGAAAATTTCATCAATAAACAGAATCAATTACTGAATGAACTGAAAAATTTGAAATAAAATCATGAACTATACTACACAATGGCTTACCGATAATAAAAGAACTGAAGAACTGGTTGATTTTTTTATGACCCATAAAACAGATTCTTATATCTCACACGGCGAAATCATCTCCGGAAGAGCTTTGGATTCACAGCACTGGAATCCTGATCTTAAAGCCATATTAACGGCACAATTTAATTCCGGTTTTACTGCTGATCAGCATTCAAAACTAAATATTCTGATTGCTGAAAATGAAGACGGAAAGATTATAGGAATACTGATTTTCAATATAATTACCGGATTCAAAAATTATGCAGTACTGGAAGATATGCTGCTGGACCAATCCGTTAGAGGACAATCACTTGGCAGTACTTTACTGGAAAAAGCTGTAGAAAAATCCAAAAACTGGAACATCAGCTTTATCATGTTAGAAAGCGGAATTAATAATACCGGTGCGCATCACTTTTTCAATAAGTACGGATTTAAAAAAGTCTCTGAAAATTATATTTTAACGCTTTAAGAAGACCAAAAACCGATCCTGATGAACAACATTTCAATAATTGGAGCGGGAATCGGTGGACTTAGTCTTGCCAATATCCTGAAACAACAAACGCTGGATTTCTCTATCTATGAATCTGCCTCGGAAATTAAACCTGTAGATGCTGGAATCATGATGTCTATCAATGCGATGCAGATATTTGACAAGCTGGGATTAAAAGAAAAAATTGAGCATGCAGGAAATAAAATCCATGGGATTACCATTACAGATGAGTCTTTAAAAAATATTTCGAAAACCCGTATTCTTGAACTGGAAAAGAAATATAATTCCTGCAATGTCGCTATTCACAGGGCTTCCCTTCAAAAAATTTTAGCGGAAAACATAGGTCTGGAAAAGATACAAACTGGCCACAAGCTGCTGCAGATTGAAAAGAAAAACAATTACCACGTGACTTTTGAAAACGGAAATACTGTTGAAAGTAAAATCGTTTTCGGAGCAGACGGCATACAATCAAAAGTAAGAAATCAAATATTACAAACCGGAACCATCCGAAATGCCCGGTCAAAAATGCTGGCGTGGCTGGGTTAACTTTGATCTTCCCGAACAATATCATCAGGAAGCCATGGAAATGTGGGGCAAAGGAAAACGGTTTGGGTTTGTGAAGATGTCTGACAAAAGTCTGTATTGGTATGCTTTAGTAAATAAAAAACATTTCAGCAAGGATCTAAATTTATTGTCTGTTTTCAAGGATTTTAATGGTTTAGTTTCGGAAATTCTCCAGGCTACTCCACCCGAACATATTATTCTGAATGATATTACAGACCTGTCTCCTATTCCCAAATGGTATTCTGAACATCTTTGCCTGATTGGAGATGCAGCGCACGCAACAACCCCTAATATGGGTCAGGGAGCCTGTCAGGCCATTGAAGATGCCTACATCATCGGAGAACTTCTGAAAACTCACACCGAGTATGATAAGATCTTTGAAGAATTCCAGACCATAAGAAGAAAAAAAGTAGACTATATTGTTCGTACAAGCAGGACCATTGGTGAAATATCCCAATGGGAACGTGGAAATTCAATACGGAATTTTTTAATGAGGTTTCTCCCGGAAAGCGTCAATCAAAAATTAGCTGAAAAAATTATCCGATTGGAAAAGTAAAAACTCTGTAGATCTTTAATTATTTTAAAATATTTAATTGCAATTTGATCAAGAAGATATTAGACCACAGATTTCACAGATAAACACAGATGTTTACGTGATTTCTAATCTGTGAAAACCTGTGCCGATCTGTGGTAAATGAAAATACTAATCATTATTAAACAATACCTATAGCAGATTTATCTATTTTAATAAAATCATATGAAAATATTAAACCACGGATTTCACAGATCAACACAGATGTTTGCGTTATTTTTTAATCTGTGAAAACCTGTGCCGATCTGTGGTAAATGAAAATACTAATCATTATTAAACAATACCTATAGTAGATTTATCTATTTTAATAAAATCATATGAAAATATTAAACCACGGATTTTACAGATCAACACAGATGTTTGCGTTATTTTTAATCTGTGAAAATCTGTGCCGATCTGTGGTAATTAAAAAAACAAGTAATAATTCAATAAAAAAGACCGCCTCTTGGAAGCAGTCTCATGGTTTAATAGGTTAAAGTAACCCCGGCTCCCCAGCCCATTTCATTATCATAATTTCCGGAAACCGAAAACCATTTTTGTACAATATACCGGAGCCCAGTTGTAAACTCTCCGTCAGAATTAAGACTGAAATTTCCTCTAATTCTTCTGGAAATAGGAATATCTTCCCTGCTTAACTCTAATAGCACCTTTCCGTTATGATCTACACTTGCATCAGCTGTAATCAGCATTGGCAGAAGATATTGAGCTCCCACAATAAATGCATACCGGTCTTTTGAAGCTTTATATTGTCCAAACCAGGTCTTTTTACCGTGATTTTCCATTCCTGATTCTCTCGCCATCTGTCTTTCCATGATTTCATGGTTTTTCTGCACTCTGAATCCTGCATAAGGAAGCGCCCATTGAAATTTCCCTAAGAATCTCCCCACTTTAAAATTTCCGTCAAAATGATCAAAATCCCAATTCGAATGAAATTCATTCAGGTTAGCCCATCTTGGTCCGAACATCGTCATGGTTTCAGCATGCATTTTATTACTTGCCACATCCAGCATTGCCATTGAGCTTACCATCTTATTGTCTTTTATAAAATCTTTCCATGCCAGTTTTCTATTCGGAAGCTGTGGGTTAGGTTTAGAATCTTCATAACTGAAAACTCTTCCCATTCCAGCCATCATATGGTATAAAATATGACAATGGAAAAACCAATCACCATCCTGATTGGCTGCAAATTCAATAACACTGGTTTCCATGGGCATGATATCGACTACATTTTTCAGAGGGGAATATTCTCCTTTTGAATTGATCAGTCTGAAATCATGGCCATGCAAGTGCATAGGATGACGCATCATTGAGTTATTATACAATGTAATTCTCAACACTTCTCCCTTTTTGATCAGGATCTTATCTGTTTCCGTCACAGTTTTATTGTCCAGTGTCCAGAGATAATGATTCATATTTCCTTCGAGGGTAAATTTCATTTGCCTTACACTATCAGTTGGAAGAATTGTCTTTTCAGGAGATTTCAACAGGTTATAAGAAAGCCTTTTTATTGGCTTTTCTTCTTTCATGTTCATTCCTACATGCTGTGAATGATCTTCTGCCGCATCAGAGTCTTTTGTTTTGACTCCCATCATTTCATTCATATGTTTCATGGTCATTTTCCGCTGACTTTCCGGAAGTTCAGGATACATCACTTCGTTCATATCCATCATTTGATTTCCCATCGTCATATTCATCGGTTTCATATTTCCGCTCATTTCCATCATGCCGTTCATCATTTTCATTCCTTCAAAAAGCATTAGTCTTGGCAGGTTCGGAGCTTCCATTTTTTCACCAGCTCCCAGCCAAAGTGATGTGTGTCCTACCCGATCTTCAGAAGTTGCCCGAAACTCAAAACTTTTATTTTCAGGAATCGTCACTTCGATATCATAAGTTTCCGAAACACCAACAATAAGACGGTCTACCTCTACCGGAACCACGTCATTTCCGTCATTTCCAACCACTTTTATTTTTCCACCCCCATAGTTGAGCCAAAAATAAGTGGAAGATCCTCCGTTGGCCACTCTCAATCTTACTTTATCACCCGCTTTCAGGCCGGAATAATCAGAACTTGGCTGTCCATTAATTAAAAATTTGTCATAGTAAACATCACTTACATCCATCGCTTCCATCCTTTTCCATTCGTTGAGGGCCTTGGTTCCGAAATTGCCGGATTTTATAGCTTCCCAATAGCTTTGAACGGCATTTTTTTTAATGGCATACCAGTCGGTATTGGCCATATGAAGCCTTCTGGCGATCTGCATAGGATCATCATCACTCCAATCTCCCAATAAAACAGGGATTTCAGCATTATATTCCGTTTTAGGTTCACCTTCCCTTTTTTTGAAAACCAAAATACCATTCATTCCTATCTGCTCCTGAAGTCCTTCATGGGAATGATACCAGTAGGTTCCATTTTGGGAAATCCTGAACTTATACAAATGGGTTTCGCCGGGTTGTACAGGTTTTGTAGTCAGATAAGGCACACCATCATGCTCATTGGGCAACATCACCCCATGCCAGTGAAATCCAGTGTTTTCCTTCAGCATGTTGTGAAGATAGATTTCCGCAGTATCTCCTTCCGTAAAGTATAAGGTTGGAGCCTGCAGCTTTCCGTTGACCGCAATTGCCCGTCGGTTTCTTCCTGTAAAATTGACAATGGTATCTTTTACATATAAATCATAGCGTACTGTTTTACCACCAAAGCTTATTTTTCCGTTTTCGGTATTCTTTTTTAAAACAGACTGAGCTTCTTTTTCACTGTTTTCTGTTTTAGGCTGATTTCGCTCTATTTCAACCAGATCCATTCCGCATTTCGGGCATTTTCCAGGTTGATTGGAAATCACTTCAGAATGCATTGGGCAGGTATATTTTGCTTGAGATTGGACTGTTGATTGGGGTTGTATCCCAGATTTAGGCTTCCCATTTCCATTAAGCTTTTCCCCGTGAATTTCTTTAGTTTTCGGTTTTATCTTCGCTTTAACCTCCGGTTTCAACTTAGATTTAGACTTATCCTCAGTCTTAACTTTAGGTTTAGAAATCTGTATTTTAGGTTCTGTAGCTTTTGTTACTGTCTTGGATATCGGCTTAGTCTCCACTTTTGGAGTAGCCTTAGGTTTCATGATTACAATCTTTTTTACCAAAGACATGCTGCATTTAGGACAATCTCCAGGTTTTGAAGACACCATTTCAGCATGCATAGGACAGATGTAATATATTTTTGTCGTTTGCGCAAAACTGAAAACAGAAAACAAAAGCATCAGAAACATTATCAATTTTTTCATAATATTTCGAAGTTGTAACATTGTACCGCTTCATTATTTTATCACAAAATAAAGTGACATGAAGTGATACAATCTGTTAGTTTAAAGAGAGATAGGGAAGTTATTTAATCGTGGACTTTACACTTCCGCAAGAAAGCATAGAACTTCCGTAGTAAGGATTTACGATCTTTTCTTCATTGCTCAGCCAGCTTGCATCTGCCATTGGGCAATACTGTACGAATATAGGTTTCTCTGAAAGCTTGAATTCTTTCGCTAAAGCAATCATATTGTCAGAAAGGTTGGAAAAAGTTTCTCTTTGAGCATCAATACTTCTGGCATCAGAAATAACGGTTGCATCTTTTCTTAATGTATTTAAGTTTCCTTCTGTTACTACTTTTAAATCAACGGCTGAAGCAGTTTTAATAAATTCTGTGGCTGCCTTTGATGTTTTGTCTGCATCATCTGAAGCCAGAGCTGATTTAATCGTAAGATAATTTTGATATAATTTTGAAACCTGAGCATCAGATTTCGACTGAGCGGTTATAGAAATTATTGAAAATAAAGAGAATACTGCTGTAATGATATACTTTTTCATTGTTTTAAATTTTAGAATTAATAAAGAATAATTTGAAGCCGCAAGAACGCGACAAGTCCTGTCGTCATTAGTGATATCAATATCAGACGACTGACGAATTCTAAATTCTAAAATTACAATGATTCAGATAGATGGGAACCGGCCTGTATTCAGGCGGTGCATTGATTTGTATCTGTGTAGCTTTTGTAGCAGAAAAAGACCGGTCTGCAAAGAAAAAATGATGATTGGGAACCTCCGGAAGCTGTTGTAAAAAATTTATGGTCAGCAGATCCGTCTTTTGGGAGTTATCTACTTTTACCACTTTAATTTCTGTCTTACAACAGTCCTTTTTAGTTTTAACCCCGCATTTACTGCAAAGATCATCCACTTTCTGGCTTACAGAAGCCATTTCTTTCATACAGTAGTGAACGCTAAAAGCTGCCCCGGAAGAAAATCCGAAGTAGAAAATAGAGAATAGTATGGCAAGAATCTTTTTCATTGGCTTGTACAAAGGTAAAAATATCTTTGAGACCCTTGTTATAAAATTCTGTATTCTTGTTATAGAATTCAGGAATAAAAAAACTCCTGAACGTATTCAGGAGTTTTGTATGTTGTTGCAAATATTGTATTACAGCTTGAATTCTAATTTTACATTGAAGAAACGTCCTGTAAGGTTAACAGGAACCGGAATCATTGTATTTGAATTATAATTGGTAATCCACTGGTTTGAAACTCTATTCGTTATATTAAATGCATTGAAAACCTGTACTCCTAATGTAAGTTCTTCAAAATTACCCCAGAATCCATATCTGTTTTTCTTATCTTTCGAATCAATGAATACTTTTGAAAGTCCGATATCTACTCTTTTATAAGCCGGCAATGTAGCCTGATACTGGTAAGGATCTGTGAAAACAGCCGCTCCATTCGGAAGTCCCATTGCATAGACTAACGTAAGGTTTACACGCATGGAAGGAAATTGTGGCATATAATCCTGATAAAATGCAGAAAATCTGAACCTTTGATCGGTAGGTCTTGGAATGTTTCCTCGTCCGTCAATATTTTCGAATGTCCTTGCATAACTGGCAGACAACCATGAATCTACTCCTGGAACAAATTCACCAAACAATCTGGTGTCAATTCCGTAGGCATATCCTGTAGCATTATTCTTACCGGAATAACGAATCCTTACATTATCCATATAATAAGGGATCAGGTCATCCATTTTCTTGTAATACAACTCTGTTGTTAACTTAAATGGCCTGTCGTACATCTGAAATTCATAGTCATTCGCAAGAATTAACTGGATCGAACGCTGAGACTTGATATTGGAATTAAAATTACCATCCAGATCCTTGATTTCTTTATAGAAAGGTGCCTGATAGTACACCCCTCCTGAGACTTTAAAGAGCATATCGCTTTCCCAGTCCGGCTTTATCGCAAACTGAATTCTTGGTGAGAATATGGTTTCTTTATTAAAACTCCAGTTTGAAACTCTCGCACCGGCATTCAGAAATACTTTACTGGCTCCCCAATAAAACTTTTGAGAATATTGAGCGTATGCCGATAATCTTGTTGGTTCAATGCTGTTTTTCCCGGCGATATGGTAAAAAAGATCAAGGTCTCCCGGTGTCCCAAATCTTGGATCATTTATAGGCAACGGAAGGCTGTACCCTGCAGAATCTACCAACTTCCATTCATTGGTAAGGTCTTTCAGGTTTTCTTTTTCATATTTAAAACCTACTTCAATATCTGTATTGACATTAGGTGAAAAATGGGCTCTGAACTGTGTTCCATAGGTTCTTACGAACAAATCATTTCTGGCTTGTTCTATTTGTCCGCCACCATCGTATGTGGCAACCGGATTATTAGTGACAGGATCAAAAGTCTGGATTTCATAGCTGGAAGCTATTGAATAATATTCTTTTTCTCTGTTCTGATAGGAAAAAGTATCCAATGTAAACCTCCATTTGTCGGATGGTTTATAGTTCATTGAAAAAGTTCCCATCATATTCTTATACATATCATCTTCTCTACCTCCGTAGCCTATATTTACGGTCATTGGCTGTAAAGTACTCCCAAAATTCACCGTTTTTTGTTTGGGAATCATCTCATAATCATTCTTAGAATAGTACCCTATAAAAGAAAGAGAGAATTTATCGTTGATATGGTAATTGATATAGGATTGAAAATCCCAATACGTCGGATTAAAATCCGTATCCTCATTCAGTGTATTCAGGACAAGATTGGTATTTCTGTATCTTCCTGAAAATAATGCGGTTAATTTTTTATTTTTTGAGGCTAAACCAGCGGTTAACCTACCTCCTACTAAACTCGCCTCGCCTGAAACTTCAAATTTTTCAGGTTCACGGTAGTAAATATTCAGGGCAGAAGACATTTTATCTCCATATTTAGCTTCAAATCCTCCTGCTGAAAAGTTAACCGAAGATACCATATCCGGGTTAATGATACTCATTCCTTCCTGCTGGGAATTCCTGATCAGGAAAGGTCTGTAGATTTCAATATCGTTAATGTAGATAAGGTTTTCATCATAGTTTCCACCACGAACCATATATTGGGACGAAAGTTCGGTATTGGAGTTTACGGAAGGAAGTGTCTTCAAAAGTCCTTCAATCCCGCCACCAATAGTCGCTACATTTTTAGCATCTTTCGCTGAAATCTTGACATTGGTAATGTCATTCGTTCTTCCGACTGCTTTTTTCTGGAAAACGACTTCCTCAATATCGGTTACTTTTGCTGCGGTATCTCTTTTTTTATTTTGAGAGAAAATAAGCATGGGAACCATAAGGCTCAACGGTAAAACTAGTTTTTTCAAAAGAAATATTTTAAGAATTTCTAAAAATAGGTATTTTTTAACAATTACAAAATTGATTCTCTGATTCTTGTTAATTTTTGTAACAAATCTTCTAATAAATCTAATCTTAACATGTTGGCGCCGTCTGATAAAGCGGTTTCAGGGGTTGGATGGGTTTCAATAAAGATTCCGTCTGCTCCTACCGCAATTCCTGCTTTGGCAATAGTTTCTATAAGATCCGGTCTTCCACCTGTAACGCCTGAAGTCTGATTAGGCTGTTGTAAAGAATGGGTAACATCCAAAATTACCGGAGCATATTCTCTCATGGTAGGAATTCCTCTGTAATCCACGATCAAATCTGTATATCCGAAAGAATTTCCTCTTTCAATAATTGCAACTTTCGGGTTATTGGAATCTGTAATTTTTTGTACTGCAAATTTCATGGATTCCGGAGAAAGAAATTGGCCTTTTTTCAGAGAAACACATTTTCCAGTGGCTGCCGCAGCTATCAAAAGATCGGTCTGACGCACCAAAAATGCAGGAATCTGTAAAACATCTACATATTGTGCCGCCAAAGCCGCATGTTCGTTCTCATGAATATCTGTAGTCGTAGGAATATTAAAAGTTTCTCCAACTTTTTTAAGAATCTCCAGTGATTTTTCTTCACCAATAGTGGTAAATGAGTCTACACGGCTTCTGTTGGCTTTTTTGAAGCTTCCTTTGAAAATGTAAGGAATATTATATTTATTGGTAAGTTCAATTACTTTCTCGGCAATTCTAAGAGCCATATCTTCGCCTTCAATAATACAAGGTCCTGCAATAAGAAAGAAATTTTTTGAATCTTTGTGGTGGATATTATCTAAATACTGAATCATTTTATTAAAATTAAAAAGTTCAGTAAAAATACTTATAAAGTTTCAGAATCGGAAATTATTTGAGAGGAATAGATGGTGTGGATTAGATAGAAGATTTCAGATGCCAGATCTCAGACTTTAGATTAAGCCTGTTATTATATATTGTATAAAAAAATAATACATAATCATGTGCAAAATCAGTACAATTTGCGAGAAATATCATTAAAAAATATATATTGTTTCAGAACCTTATGAGCTCATTTTCTTCAAAACTTTTTCAAAAGTATTGATATTCCGGCTGGTGAATTGGTCTTTTAAGTTTTTCCTGCCTAAAATCTTTCCAAAAGAGGAATCCAACGTATTTCCTTTCGGTACCTGCCAATAAAAAATCCCATTAACAACGGTTGCTTTTTCATGTTCAGTTTTGGAAGCTTTTTCAAATTCCTCCACAAGGATATTCTCTACTCCATCAGCTCCTACAAAAGCATAAGTATGAAGATCTTCATTTTTTTCAAAAGGATTTCCAGACCAAAAAGCTTCCGTATCATCATGAGATTTCACAAATAAAAAAGCTTCATAAGAAAAGTGGTCTGACATCGCTTTTTCAAGGATCTTTTTTAGATCTGCAATATTTTTATCGGAAGAGAAAACAATATTTCCTGAAGCCAGCACAGAACCAACATCCTGCATTCCGGCTTCTTTAAAAACCTGGCATACATCTGCCATTTTCATATTGGTTCCTTTTACATTGACTCCACGGAGAAAAGCACAGTATTTCATGGGTTGGTTTTTAGTGTTTGGTGTTTGGTGTTTGGTGTTTGGTGTTTGGTGAAAGTACTAATCCTTAAATCTTCAAATGTTTTAATCTTTAAATTTTATTAAACCTAATCTCTCACCCTCTCATACAAGTTGTAATCCGTTCCGGAAGGCTTCAGAATATAGATCTTTTCCAAAATCTTATTGTTGCTCTTCAAATGATCTTTTACCCTGAATTCTTTTAATAGTTTATAATGAATCTGGTAGTATTCCGCGTCTTTCCCTTTAAATAGATTGTCATAGGAAAGCAGATATTTCGGTTTTCTCTTTTCTACAGTATTGATCCAATAATGTTTCTTGTCTTTTATGGCTTCTGCCTGAATCTGTTTGTCTACCAGCCCTACTTCATCTATTGTCTTTAATCCTGAAAAATAAGGTACATAGCCTGCCGGTTCAAGTAAAATCCACTGATTTTTATCTTTTTCATAGGTATTTAAAAAGAGTCCTATCGTTCTTCGATAATTCCATTCCCCGTTTCCTGTTGCAATGGAATGAACCGTCTGGAAAGCCAACATTGGAAGGATATAAAAAACGGCAAGAGAAGAAATCCACCAGTTTCTTTTTTCTTTCTGCTCCAGTACAAAAATAAGAACAGGAACGAAAAGCAGAAGCTGCGGCACCCAATAATACCAATCAAAAAGGCTTTTCTGAGAAAGGAAAATAAGCTGTTTTGCCCATCCAAAAATGAAAATCATCCATAAGAAATAATTTCTTTTGTCTCTTTGCCTTATCAGATAGATAAAGCATACAAGTTCGAAAATCAATACAACAATAGTAATGATATTAAAATTCCCGGGAAGCTTCAGCATTCCCCAGAAATTTCCGAAACTTATGATGAAGTAATTCAGATTTTGCTGAAAGTTAAAAGAATGATCGTACAGCAGCTTTTTGGCAACAATCGTATTGTTCACCAGTTCTCCAAAATAGAACCAGTTGAATGCCACCGTCGTTAAAACACCCAGAATACCTCCTAAAACATAGTTCCACCTGATTTTTTTATTCCAAAAAAGATCCACTAAAAATACAATTCCAAGGAAAATTACGGTATCTATTCTTGTAAATAATATCAAAATCGGAAGGATGATAAAGGCCCATTTTTTCTGCTGATGGAAACCATAATAGAGCAAGGTCATTTCTAAGAAGAAAAGAATTCCATATTCCATTCCGAGAATAGAAATCTTGATACCTGGAGGCAGAATTCCTAATAAAAATATAAAAATAGCTTTATGCCATGGATTTTTTAATACTAAATTCGACAGGAATAATGTTCCAATAGTAAAAAGAATGGAATTGAAGATCAAAAGAGGTTCAATGAAATGTTCTTTACCAAAAATCAAATTGAAAAAATAGGAAACGAAAACATACAAATGGGTTGTAGAGGCCGAAATTTTAGTATCTCCATTAAAGCCTATTACGCCATAATCCAATAGATTTTGGGCTACGCGCCAAGTAATAAAAGCATCTTCCTGAATATAATGGGTTAATAAAAAAAGGAGCTTGAATAGTACCGTTGTTGCGACGGCATAGATAGGGAGTCTGCTAATTTTGGTTTCGGACATTGTGTATTTTTAATTCCACAAATATAATCTTAAAATTTATGAATCCCAATACAAAAAAAGCGGAACCGAAGTTCCGCTTTTAGTCATTTATTATTGTGTGACTTTAATAATTGCTGTGGTGATCTGACTTTCTTTTTCTTTCGAATAAGTGGAATCAAAAGGTTCCATAATATCAAATAAATATTGGTAGAAAGGAGTAATCTTTTGAATATTTTCAGATTCTTTTCTTGCTTTTTCTTTACCCATCTGCTGAAGATCTTTTATAAAGACATTAAACTTTTTGTCGATCGGCTCAATGGATTTCACAAGATAATCGTAAGCTTTTTCCTTTTGTCCTATCTTATTGTAAGCATCTGTAACCGCTGAAACTACAAGTGAATATTCCATAGGTTTTGTTCTCATCTGTCTTCTCAGATAGCTTTGATCTGACGCGGAAAGACTCAGGTAATAATCGTACTCGTCAAAAATACCTTTTTTAAGAACTTCTGCCAGTTTCAATCCTTTCTGCTCCTGTCCGGCAATGATGTATCCCGATACAATGGAGCTTAATGAACGTGGATCATTGTATTTTTCCGCAGGAATTTCTTTGGCAGCAAGATCTAATAACTCCAGTGCCTTTGCTTTCTGACCACTAAGAGCCAGCGCTGAGGCGGCTCTGCTTGCTGACATTCTGTAGCTGATGATGTTTGATGTTGCTGTTTCATCGAAATGAACATTCAGGTTTTTAAAATTACCCCATCTATAGTTTTTCACTACATTATAAAGGGAGTTAGGATCTACTCTTCCCATATCACCATCTGCACTTGGAGGTGTATGAATAGGTACCAATCTGTAGCTAAATCCATCAAACTGAAGGTACTCATTTAGGTAAAAAATGTTTTCGCTGTCATACACTCCTCCTGAAGAGAAGTTAATCGGACGCTTCCAATCAAAGTTTGCCAATAGATCCATCATGATTAGATTATTCTTATATAAAGTGTTTCCTTTATAAGTAATCATAATTTGGTTGGCTACGTTTGGAAGGTCTGCCTGGTTGATGATTCCAGCTCGTAAGGCATTATCCTTATTAACCGGTAAAATGAATTTATTAACAGGAAGAATATTATATTTTTCAAATTTCTCTTCTCCGAAATACATTTTCAGAAGTTCATCTTTGGCTGGAGACTTATGCTTAATGAAATTAATAGCCTCTTTCAATGACATTGAATCCTGAACAAGGTATTTTCTGAATTCAGCAAACTCCGTTTCAGGAGCTCCCTGCTCTTTAAGCATAGAAAACACACCTTGCCAATCCTCTTTCTTCATCATATAGATCTGGTCATTAACACCATCTCTGTAATCTTCGTGAGTTAGCTGGCTTGGAATTCCCTGCGCATTGTATGTTTTTCTTTTAACCTGATCTAAATTCCATGGAGTTGAAGCTAAAGTAAAGTTAACCACTTTCACATCATCTCTGAATCTTTCAGTCTCCTGAATTGCCCAAACAGGGTAAGTATCGTTATCTCCATAAACGAACAGGATTCCATCTTTCGGTAATGATTTTAACATTGAATATGCATAATCATAAGCTGTATATCTATTGCTTCTATCATGTACATTATAGTTCTGGAAGCCCATCATAAAAGGTACTCCCAATAACATTACTCCTGCAGCGATATTCGCCCCGTTTGATTTTATTTTAGATTGCAGGAACCATAGAATTGCTCCGGCTCCCATCCCGATCCATATCGCAAATGCGTAGAATGAACCTACCATTGCATAATCTCTTTCTCTTGGTTCAAAAGGTTTTACTCCTGTATAGAAGACAATCCCTACACTTGTTATAATGAATAAAGATAATATCGCATAGAACCTTCCAAAGTCTCTGTTCAGCTGGAAGAAGAATCCTATTAATCCTAATAATAATGGTAAGAAAAAGAAGGTAACCGTACTTTCATTTTTGAATTTCGCCGGCATTTTCTCCTGATTTCCATATAAAGCATCATCAATGAAAGAAATCCCGGAGATCCAGTTTCCTTTTGTGCTTTCCATATTTCCTTCAAGGTCATTCTGTCTTCCGACAAAGTTCCACATCAGGTATCTTGCAAAATAATATCCGTTCTGGAACGTAATGAAATAATCCATATTCTGAGCCAGAGAAGGCTTCTGGACATTGATCAGGTTATAAGGTTTTACCTTTAAATAATCTGCTGCGGTAATCGATTTATCTTCATATTTACCTCTCAGCTCTTCAAAAATCTGCTTAGCCTGAGGGTTATCAGCAACTTCTTCATTGCCGTAGTTAAAGGTAAAATCCGGTGCCCCATACATAGAGATATAATTAGCCATTACATCCTTATCCTCATTAAACATCCTTGGCATCAAACTGATCTGAGACTTACTGAAAACATAATTAAAACGGTCTCCTGTCTTTCTATAGGTTCCTGTTTTCTCATCTTTTTCGTAGATATCACCACTTTTCTCAGTCTTGAAGCTTCCGTCTTCATTTTTTTCGATTCCATTGGCATCAAGGAAAGCTGTATAGTTCTGTCCGTAAATAGTAGGCCAGTCTCCGTACTGAGCTCTGTTATAATAGTCCAGCATACCGATAGCAGTATCAGGATCGTTAAGGTTCATTGGAGGATTAGCATTCGCTCTGATAGGAATTACCATCCAGCAAGAGAACCCAATCATCATATACACTACAGATAATGCAGCAGTCTGGTATAAATTTCTTTTTGCTTTTCTTGCATATTTAATCATGAAATAACAGATCGCCACCATTAAAATAAAGGCTACAATCGTTCCTGAATGGAAAGGAAGTCCAAGACCATTCACAAAGAATATTTCCAGTCTTCCGAACATCGTCATGATTAAAGGGAAAATAATTTTGAAAACAATAATCAAAATTCCCAGGGTAATAAGGTTTGCCCAAAGAAAGTTTTTCCAGGTAAACGTATAATTTCTTGCATAATATACTAAACAAACTGCAGGAATAGCAAGCATACACATCATGTGCACCCCAACAGAAAGTCCTAAAATGAAGAAAATAAGAATAATCCATCTTTCATTATCCGGCGCCTGATATTCGTTTTCCCATTTCGTGATCAACCAGACCAATAATGCGATAAACATTGAAGCCATTGAATACACCTCTCCTTCTACAGCAGAAAACCAGAATGTATCCGAGAATGTGAAACATAAAGCTCCCACTGCACCGGCAAATAAGATCGAAATCTCCTGGTGTATGGTAACTTCTTCAAAATCTTTGTTCAGGAGTCTTCTTACAAAATGAGTAATCGTCCAAAACAAAAATAAAATAGTAAATGCACTGAATAATGCAGACATCGCATTGATTACGATAGAATAATTTTCCCCTTTCCCCAAAGCAAAAATGGCTGCAACGGCACCCACAATTTGGAATAAAGCCGCTCCTGGAGCGTGCGTTACCTCTAACTTTACTGCTGAAGAAATGTACTCGCCACAGTCCCAAAAACTGAAATTGGGTTCTATCGTCGACAAGTACGTGAAAAATGCAATGACGAAAATCACCCATCCTAAAGCGGTGTTCCATTGCCTAAAAGTCCAATTTTTCATAGTATTAAATCAATTATGCGAAAATAAGGCTTTTATACCATTTTAGATTGATTTTAACAAAATTTAAAAAAAATGGCGTGGTATTTGAAACCATAGTACACCGAAGATTGCAAATAAGAAAATGATTTTTGTTTAATCTATGCTTACAAATCAAACAAAAGTTTAGAAATTATTTATTTTTTTGTATTTTTGCGGTCAGATTTTTATTGAAAAATAACAAATAATGAGTAATGTTTACGATAATATCCTTGGCCTAATAGGGAACACTCCTATGGTAAAGCTAAATACTGTTACAAAAGATATTCCTGCAACTGTTTATGCCAAGTTAGAATCATATAATCCTGGACATTCCACTAAAGATAGAATCGCACTTCATATTATAGAAAACGCCGAGAAAAAAGGTTTATTAAAAGAAGACTCAGTAGTTGTAGAAACTACATCCGGGAATACCGGATTTTCTATTGCAATGGTTTGCATCATTAAGGGATATAAATGTATTCTTGCAGTAAGTGATAAAACAAAACCCGAAAAAATCGCTTATCTGAAGGCGTTGGGAGCTGTTGTGTACATATGCCCTGCTAATGTGCCCGCAGATGATCCAAGGTCTTACTATGAAGTTGCCAAAAGGATTGCTTCAGAAACACCCAATTCCGTGTACATCAATCAATACTTTAACGAGTTGAACATTGATGCGCATTACCAGTCTACAGGACCGGAAATTTGGGAGCAGACAAAAGGAAAGATTACCCATCTTTTTGCATGCACTGGAACAGGTGGAACGTTGTCAGGATCGGCAAAATTTTTAAAAGAAAAAAATCCCGATATCAAAATAATCGGAGTAGATGCCGACGGTTCTATTTTAAAGAGCTACCACGAAACGGGAGAAATTCATAAGGAAGATGTGCATCCTTACCAGATTGAAGGTATGGGGAAAAATTTAATTCCTGCTGCTCTTCTTTTTGACAAGGTAGATGAATTTGTAAGGGTAAATGATGAAATGTCTGCTTACAGAACGCGTGAAATTGCTTTGAAAGAAGCCATTATGGGAGGTTACACTACAGGGGCCGTTACCCAGGCATTAATACAGTATGCCAATTCTCACGAGTTTTCTAAAGATGATATCGTTGTTTTAATTTATCCGGATCACGGTTCAAGGTATATCACGAAAGTATATAGCGACAAATGGATGGCTGAACAAGGTTTTGTTAATAACTGCGTTCATAATTATGACGAAGTCTTCAAAACGGAATTCATCAAATAATAATAAATTAATTATACAAATTAAGCCTTTTTTGTAGATCACAAAAGGCTTTTTTACTTAAAAATCACTAATAAAATGTTAGATATTTTTGAAAGAATAAAACAAAATCCAGGACCTCTTGGTCAGTTTGCAGATTATGCTGAAGGATATTTTGTTTTTCCAAAACTGGAAGGTCCTATTGGCCCAAGAATGAAATTCCAAGGTAAAGATGTAATTTTCTGGAGTGCCAATGACTATTTAGGATTGTGTAACCATCCGGAAGTGCTGGAAGCTGATGCAAAAGCGGCTGCAGAATTCGGAATGTTTTATCCGATGGGCGCAAGAGCAATGTCCGGTGAAACACAACAACACCAGCAACTGGAAAAAGAATTAGCAGAATTCACTCAAAAAGAAGCTGCTTATTTATTAAACTTTGGATACCAGGGAATGGTTTCGACCATTGATGCTTTGGTAACCAGACATGATGTAATTGTATATGATGCTGATTCTCACGCTTGTATTGTAGACGGAGTTCGTCTTCATATGGGTAAAAGCTTTACATTCAAACACAATGATATTGAAAGTTTAGAGAAAAACTTAGCCAGAGCAACCAAAGTAGCAGAAGAAAACGGAGGTGGAATTTTGGTGATTACGGAAGGAGTTTTCGGAATGAGAGGAATGCAGGGTAAACTTAAAGAAATCTGTGATCTGAAATCAAAATTCAATTTCAGATTATTGGTGGATGATGCTCATGGATTCGGAACTTTAGGTAAAACCGGTGCCGGAGCAGGTGAAGAACAGGGATGCCAAGATCAGATTGATGTTTACTTCTCTACTTTTGCCAAATCTATGGCTGGTTTCGGAGCTTTTCTTTCAGGAGATGAAACCATCATCAGATTTTTAAAATACAATCTTCGTTCTCAGATTTTTGCTAAATCTTTAACCATGCCAATGGTAATCGGAGGTTTAAAAAGACTGGAACTGTTGAGAACACGCCCGGAAATTAAAGCTAAATTGTGGGAAAACGTGTACAAACTTCAAAACGGATTGAAAGAAAGAGGATACAACATTGGAAATACCAATACTTGTGTAACTCCTGTTTTTATTGAAGGAACAACGATTGAAGCTACACTTTTAGCGAAAGATTTAAGAGAGAATTACGGAGTTTTCACTTCTGTGGTAGTATATCCGGTAATTCCAAAAGGAATGATCTTATTAAGATTGATCCCGACAGCTTCGCATACTGATTCAGAAATTAATGAAACACTGGCTGCTTTTGACGGCATCCGTGAAAAATTAACTTCCGGACATTACACAGAAATGGAAAAACAAATGAATATCGAGTACAAGCAAATGTAATACTTGATACCGTCATATCATAAAAAAACCACTGATGTATTTTCAGTGGTTTTTTATAAAATAAATAGTCAATGAAGTTCAAAGGGTATGCATTAGGTATTATATCTGCTATTTCGTATGGCCTGATTCCTATTTTTATTTTACCAATCAAACGGTCTCATTTCTCATTGGATGTCACTTTATTTTATCGTTTTTTATTTTCAGCATTGATGGTTGGGGGTTACCTTATCTATTCTAAAGAAAATTTTACTTTAAATAAAAAAGAAACTTTAATATTGGCTTGCCTGGGAATTTGTTATGCACTTTCTTCCGAATTTTTATTTTTAGGATATGATTTTCTCAGTGCCGGAATTGCGTCCACAGTGTTGTTCATATATCCTATCATTGTCGCATTAATCATGTTTTTTGTGTATAAAGAAAAACTGACGTCACTTTCTGTCATTTCTTTGCTCTTTGCTTTTGCGGGAGTCATTGTGCTTTGCTTACAAGGTACTGGATTTCAAATCAACTTTAAAGGGTTGGGCATTGTAATGTTAAGTTCCCTTTTCTATGCATTGTACATGGTGATCGTCAATAAATCCAATATGAAAATTTCGGGATTTAAGCTGGCGTTTTATTCCATGCTGACGACTTCGGTATTTTTTATGATCAAGGCATATTTCGGAAATGATTCATTTATCATTCCTTCCGTACCTATTTTCTTTAATTTTGTTACTTTTGCATTTCTAACCACTCTTATTTCGAGTGTATGTTTAGTGTATGCCGTTCAATATATCGGCCCTACACCGGCTTCCATTTTAGGCGCATTAGAGCCTGTGGTTGCAGTGATGATAAGTGTCCTGATATTCCATGAAGCGTTTACCAGTAATCTGTTTGCAGGAATTGTATTCATTCTTTTCGGGGTTACTCTGAATGTTATTTCAGACAGCAGAAAATTGAAAAAAAATTAAAATTGCTTATTTGCAAACAGCTTCATTATCTTCTATTATAATTAAAAAAACTTCTCTTTTGAAAGATCTGCTTCTTATCACTCCCCCTTTTACTCAGCTTAATACTCCTTATCCGGCAACAGCTTACATAAAAGGTTTTCTGAATACCAAACATATTTCCAGTCATCAGATCGATCTGGGGATTGAAGTTATTTTGGAATTATTTTCGAAAAAGGGAATTCAAAAAATATTCAGCAAAGAAATTGATCTCCAGACGATTTCTGAAAATTCTCAGCGTATTTACGCATTGAGAGAGGAATATATAAAAACGATTGACCAGGTTATTCTTTTTCTGCAGACTAAAAATCCTACACTGGCCAGACAGATTTGCAGCATGAACTTTTTACCGGAAGCCTCCCGTTTCAATCAGCTTGATGATATGGAATATGCATTCGGAAATATGGGGCTTCAGGATAAGGCAAAACATCTTGCCACGTTATACCTTGAAGATCTTTCGGATTATATCGTTGAAAATGTAGATTCCGATTTTGGATTCAGCAGATATGCAGAACGATTAGGGAAAAGCGCCAATTCTTTTGATGAATTATATTTAAAACTGTTAGGAGACGAGTCGTTTATCGATGTAATTTCCTTGCAGATCCTTCAGGAAAACCTGGAAACCGTGCAACCCAAACTGGTTTGTTTTTCGATTCCTTTTCCCGGAAATTTATATGCAGCTTTCCGATGTGCCAAATTTATTAAGGAACATTATCCACACATAAAAATAGCGATGGGCGGTGGCTTTCCCAATACAGAACTCAGAGAAGTAAAAGATGTCAGGGTATTCGAATTCTTTGATTTCATTACGCTAGACGACGGTGAACTTCCGATAGAATTACTTCATGAAAATATGGATCAGCATGAAAATGCTGCTTACAAAAGAACTCTTCTCTTGGAAAACGGAGTGGTTACGTATAAAAATAATACCACAAGACACGACTATAAACAGGCTGATATCGGCACTCCTGACTATACGGATTTACAGCTTGGCCACTATATTTCTGTCATAGAAATTGCCAATCCGATGCACAGTTTATGGAGCGACGGAAGATGGAATAAACTGACTATGGCTCACGGATGCTACTGGGGTAAATGTACTTTTTGCGATATTTCTTTAGATTATATTAAAATTTATGAACCTATTTCAGCCAAAATCCTGGTCGACAGAATGGAAGAATTGATTGCCACCACAGGAGAAACGGGATTCCATTTTGTAGATGAAGCAGCCCCGCCCGCTTTGATGAGAGAAGTTGCTTTGGAGATTTTGCGGAGAAATCTGGTGGTTACCTGGTGGACCAATATCCGTTTTGAAAAAAGTTTTACACGAGATTTATGCTTTTTATTAAAAATATCAGGCTGTGTCGCAGTTTCCGGAGGACTTGAAGTGGCGAGCGACAGACTGCTAAAACTGATCGAAAAAGGAGTATCTGTAGAACAGGTAGCCCAGGTTACCAGAAACTTCACAGAAGCCGGTGTTATGGTGCATGCTTATCTTATGTACGGTTATCCTACGCAGACGATTCAGGAAACGGTGGATTCGCTGGAGATGATCAGGCAGCTGTTCGAAATGGGTGTTTTACAGAGTGGATTCTGGCATCAGTTTGCCATGACCGCTCATTCACCTGTCGGATTGAAACCGGAAGAATTTGGGGTGGTTCCTATCAAACAGGAGATCTTATTTGCCAATAATGATATCGATTTTACGGATACCACCGGAATCGATCATAACAAGTTTAGTTTTGGATTGAAAAAATCTCTTTTCAATTATATGCATGGAATTAATTTTGAAATTCCCCTGCAGGATTGGTTTGATTTTAAAATTCCAAAAACAACCATTCATCCGGATTATATTCATGACTGTCTTTTGGAAGATGAAAATTTTACATTTAAAGGAAATTCCAAAGTTATTTTCTTAAGTAAAAATATAATCAGTGAGGAACGTGTAAAAGCAAAAAAAGGAAATTCATGGACGTATACCCATCTTACCTTTCATTTGAAAACCAATATTGTATCTATTGATCTGGAGCCGGAAAAAGCTGAATGGTTGATGAAAATCCTGCAGGAAAATTCAATAGAACATTCCAAAAAGATCACTCTTCAGCAGCTTAAAGTTCTGTTTGAAGAATACTTTGAAGATTTCGAGTTGTTCTGGTTTTCAAAACCTATGCAACAATTGAAGGAAAATGGTATTATTTTAAGCCTGTAATTTTTGAATGTATTGAGAATAAAAAATCCGGAAATTTATTTTCCGGATTTTTTAATGTATTTAAAGTCAATATAATTTTATTTTTCAGCATTGCCTTTCACCACATCCCCAACGATTACTTTTTCCTGAACTTTGATAAAACTCGGATCCATAATGGCTATCCGCTCTGCAATGGATTTATAGGTCGGGAATTTTAATAGTGCTGCCCTGCCGGACATTTCCCGGTAGAGCGTAAAAATCTTTCCGTTTGCTGTTTTAATCTGCTTGGTGGTGGTAATATATCTCCCAATATATTTACTCTTGGCATCATACACTTCTATATCGATGAAGGTTTTATCCGTAATGGTATCTTCTGAACCGAAACTTACAGGAAGATTGGTAAAGTATCCTACCGGAACGCCGTTGCTGATGATCTCTCCTACTTTATTGACTTCAATATTCAGCTTATCGATTTTGCTTCTTGTGGTATAGGCATCTTTTGTTTTGCTGTCCAGCTTTCTTTTCGGAACATTTTTGAAAATTTCATCCAGATTTTTAACATTGATTCCTTTGTTATCAATAACCTTTAATCCTTTTATGGATGTATACACCGCCGACTTTTCTTCGCCTGAAAATGCCGACGGAGAAATATAGTCGAGTTCTATTGTTTTATCTCTGTTGTAAACCCTGTTCAGCTTAATGTAGCTGTCTCTTACCGAATCTACCACACTTTTGTCTATAAACTCCATAGTATACATTGGGGTTTCCCCCAGATCCATGAAAGTATAGATATTGGATTTGTTTGAGATTTTGGCAACATGTATTCCGTCAAGACTTACAATACCTCTTTTGGTTTTAAAATCCTGGGCATTACACAAGATTCCCAGAACAATAGTAAAGAATATGATTGTACTTTTCTTCATAAAATCAGACTTTTACACAATAAAAAAAGTGTAACCAAAGTTACACTTTCTTGAAAATATATTTAGCTTTTCATTTAATTATTCACAAAGGATAATCCCTTTATTATGATTAAATTCTACAACACCGCTTTTGATAGGATATGAATAAACAGCGTCTTTCCCGCCCTCTTGAGTAAAGTTTTTAGCGTATGCTTCATCCACAGATGAAACAAAAAGCTTTACATTACCGCCTACTAAAGAAGAAACGATTCCTGCGTGGTTTTTCATGATGTGAAATTCACCATTTTTTCCAGGCAATAATACAGAGTTTACTTCTCCTTCAAAAACTACGTATTCTGGTGTTAAAATTTTTATATTCATTTTAATTTAGATTTAAAGATTTCAGAATTCAGATTTCAGACATAAAAGTCTCATGTCTAGAATCTGACATCTTGTGTCTAATTAATTTATTACGCGTTATCAGCTAACATTTTTTGTCCAGCTTCGATCGCTTCTTCAATAGTTCCTTTCAAGTTGAAAGCAGCTTCTGGTAAGTGATCTAATTCACCGTCCATAATCATAGTAAATCCTTTGATGGTATCTTTGATATCTACCAATGATCCAGGAATACCTGTAAACTGTTCTGCTACGTGGAAAGGCTGAGATAAGAATCTCTGAACTTTTCTGGCACGGTATACTACAGATTTATCTTCTTCAGAAAGTTCTTCCATACCAAGGATCGCGATAATATCCTGAAGCGCTTTGTATCTCTGAAGAATTTCTTTCACTCTTTGAGCACAGTTATAGTGTTCTTCACCGATGATTTCCGGAGCTAGGATTCTTGAAGTTGAAGCCAATGGATCTACCGCCGGGTAAATACCTAATGAAGCAATTTTTCTGTCTAGTACCGTTGTTGCATCCAAGTGAGCAAACGTTGTTGCCGGAGCCGGGTCAGTTAAGTCATCCGCAGGTACGTAAACCGCCTGTACTGAAGTAATTGAACCATTTTTAGTTGAAGTAATTCTTTCCTGCATCGCACCCATTTCAGATGCCAATGTAGGTTGGTAACCTACCGCTGAAGGCATACGTCCAAGAAGTGCAGACACCTCAGAACCAGCCTGTGTAAAACGGAAAATGTTATCTACGAAGAATAATACGTCTCTACCTTGTCCGCTTTCACCTCCATCTCTGTAGTATTCAGCTAACGTAAGACCAGAAAGTGCTACTCTAGCTCTTGCTCCTGGTGGCTCGTTCATCTGTCCGAAAACGAATGCCGCTTTAGAATCTTTCATAGCTTCTAAGTCTACTTTAGAAAGATCCCAACCTCCGTTTTCCATAGAGTGCATGAATTCGTCACCATACTTGATGATCCCTGATTCAAGCATCTCTCTTAAAAGGTCATTTCCTTCTCTCGTTCTTTCACCTACTCCGGCGAAAACTGAAAGACCTCCGTGTCCTTTTGCAATATTGTTAATCAACTCCTGGATTAATACTGTTTTACCTACACCAGCACCACCGAACAATCCAATCTTACCTCCTTTTGCGTAAGGCTCGATAAGGTCGATTACTTTGATACCTGTAAATAAAACTTCTGCAGAAGTTGAAAGTTGATCAAATTTTGGAGCTTCTCTGTGGATCGGCAGTCCGCCTTCCTTAGAAATATTCTGAAGCCCGTCGATAGCATCACCAACCACGTTGAATAGTCTTCCGTTTACAGCTTCACCGATTGGCATTGTAATAGGCATACCATACCCGATTACTTCCTGCCCTCTTTGAAGACCGTCTGTAGCATCCATAGCGATACATCTCACTGTATCTTGTCCTATATGCTGTTCTACTTCTAAGACTACTTTTTCACCGTTTCCTTTTGTAATTTCCAATGCATCATAAATGCTTGGAATTGCCTCCACATTTGAGAAGACTACATCGATTACAGGACCAATAATTTGAGAAATTTTTCCTTTAATTTGGTTTGCCATTGCTAAATTTTTTCTTGGTGCAAATATAATGATTCTTAATAAACCCACAATTGGTAAAAAAAAGATTTTTATCATACTTTTTAAAGAACAAAACATTCAGATTTTGAGGCTATTTTTTTTGAATTTTGAATTAATTTAAATATAATTATACGTTAATTCCATTTCCCGACCTTCACAGATGATAGAGATTTTGATTGTAATTGCCTTTTTATCAGACCGGCAAGAGCAGCATTTCACAAAAATCAATTCTAAATTATGAATTGATCCTATAAAACATGATAAGAGAAAATAACTTCGTATACATTATTATAGATAATTTAAAGGCTTTATATTTGCAGTCAAATTTTTTCCGTTTTGAAAGTTTTCAAGAATTTTAAAGATTATTCCTCTCAAAAGCCTCTAGCATTGTCTTTAGGAATGTTTGACGGCGTGCATCTTGGCCACAAAAGTATTATTGACGCGTTAACTAAAGTGGGTACGCAAAACAATTTAGAAACAGCAATCCTTACTTTTTGGCCCCATCCACGATTTGTTTTTAATCCTAATGAAGATTTAAAACTGCTGAATACGATCGATGAAAAAAAATTACTGATTGAAAAATATGGCGTCAATAATTTATTTCTAAAAGAATTTGACGACGAGTTCAGAAATCTTACGGGTGAGGAATTTGTGAGACAAATCCTGGTTGATCAGCTGAACGTAAAGTATCTTATTATAGGATACGACCATTCTTTCGGAAAAAATAAAAGCGGAAACTTTGCTCTTCTTCAGGAATTATCTAAAGAATTGGATTTTGAAGTCGATCAAATGGAAGCCATCAACATTCATGAAAATAATATCAGCTCTACGAAAGTGAGAAATGCACTTTTAGAAGGCAATATTAAAGAAGCGAATGAAATGCTGGGATACACCTACTCTGTTTCCGGAAAAGTGGTTCATGGGAAGAAGATCGGAAGAACGATTGGTTATCCTACGGCAAACATTGGAACAGAATCCATCAAATTGCTTCCTAAAAAAGGGGCTTATATTGTTGAAGTCTATGTAAAAGGACAGTTTTATAAAGGAATGCTGAGCATTGGCACCAATCCTACGGTGAATGGAGATTCATTAACGGTTGAAGTTTATATTTTAGATTTTAATGAAGATATTTATGGTGAAAACATCACCGTACAATTCAGGGACTTCCTTCATGACGAAATTAAATTTGAAGGGCTCGACAAGCTGATCGAAAGGTTGGACGAGGATAAAAAAATTACTAATAATTATGGTTTCTAGAGCTAATAATTTTGATTTTTTAAGACTGCTTTTTGCCAGTGCTGTTGTTATAACCCATTCTTATCCTTTATCCGGGATGCTGGAGTCTGATATTTTAAACCGAATGACTTCCGGCCAAATATCTTTTGCTTACCTCGGGGTTAAGGGATTTTTTATTATTTCAGGATTTTTGATTTTTAAGAGTCTTCTTCGTTGTGATAATCTTCTTGATTTTTACTGGAAAAGAGTTTTAAGACTTTTTCCGGCATTAATTGTTATTCTGCTCCTGACGGTTTTACTGGCGCCAATGGTTTATGAAAGTTCCATTCCTTATTTGAAAAACAAATCTGTACTTACCTATATTCCCCACAATATATCTTTGTTTTTTCTTCAATCTAAAATTGAAGGAGTCTTTGAGAACAACCCATACAAAGGCAGTATCAATGGGAGTTTATGGACAATATGCTATGAGTTCAGTATGTATATTATGGTGTCTTTACTGTTTTTTATCCGCAAAAAATCTTTTGTTAAGACTGTCGTATTTTCATTATTCATTTCAAGCTTTGCTTTATCCCTTTTTTATCCTAATTTTTTATATGGAATTTTAGTAAGGCTGCAATTGAATAGTTCAATCTTCTATAATCTCATGTGTTTCTTTACCGGTGGAATGTTGCTTACCTATTTAGATATTCGTAGTAAGAAGTTGGAGAATATTGTAATAATAGCCGCTCTTATTGTCTTTATAGCCAGTATTTATCTGAAAATATCTATTTATACCTGTAATTTTACCTTGCCTATTCTGATCATTCTTATTGGTAAAAGATCGACAAAATATATCAATAAAGTAGGTGATGTTTTAGGGGATATTTCTTATGGAATATACATCTACTCATTCCCTATCCAGCAAACCTTAATGTATTTCTTTAAACTGGATACGATCCCATTAATGATATGTTCGCTGATACTCTCTTTTTTAATGGGATATCTTTCATGGCATCTGGTAGAGAAAAAAGCCTTAGGATATAAGAATTTAATGATCCAGTTGCAGCAAAAGCGCAATTCACTTTCCATGAAGAAAGGCTGATTATTTCCCGAACATTTCTAGGAAAGATTAATTTCTTCTCTCGCTTTTTTCGTTAATGAATTAAAAACCAGTTCATACGACTGATCTATCATTTTAAAAATAAGATCTCTTTTCAACCCGTCTACCGAAACCGAATTCCAATGGGTTTTATTCATGTGGTAAGCTCCCGTGATCTGCGGATATTGTTCGCGGAGTTCTGCACTCCATTCCGGATCAGTTTTTACATTGATCCCTAAAGGCTGTCTTTCAAGCCCCATCAGAAGAAACATTTTTGTTCCTACTTTCATCACAAGGGTTTCATTATCAAAAGGAAAAGTTTCTGTCACTCCCTTTTTTGCAAGACAATAGTCTAAAATTTCGTTGGCGTCCATAGGTTTGGTTGTTGGGGTTTGGTTGTTAGTTGTCTGTTGTTGGTTTTTAGTGTTTGGTGTTTGGCCTGTGTGTTAAGTTGATGTCTAACTTCTTTATTCCTGTCTCTTAATTCTTACTATTCAAAAATTTCAAAAGTCAATATTATTAAAATTTTGTAAATTTAAAGGTGTATCTTTAAAATATTCAATCTACAAACTCAATTATTATGAAAGCTTTAGTTATTGGCGCCACTGGTGCTACGGGAAAAGATCTGGTTCAGCAGCTGCTGAATGATAAAGATTTTGAGGCAGTAGATGTTTTTGTACGAAAGCCCATCGATATTCAGAATGATAAATTAAACGTCCACATTGTTAATTTCGAAAAACCTGAGGAATGGAAAAATGCTGTGAAAGGCGATGTCGCTTTTTCATGTCTGGGAACGACTTTGAAAGATGCCGGAAGTAAAGAAGCCCAGAGAAAAGTAGATTTTGATTATCAGTATGAATTTGCCAAAGCAGCTAAAGATAATAATGTTGATGATTATGTTTTAGTTTCAGCATACGGTGCAGATCCAAAATCAAAAATTTTCTATTCTAAAATGAAAGGTGAACTTGAAGAGGCTGTAAAACAACTCCATTTCAACAAAATTACAGTTTTCAAACCGGGAATGCTGGAACGAAAAGATTCCCAGAGAACCGGAGAAGTTTTAGGAAGCAGAATCATCAAATTTGCCAATAAAATTGGACTTTTAGAAAGTCAGAGACCGCTTCCCACCGATGTTTTAGCAAAAGCTATGATCAATTCTTCAAAAATAAAAAGTAATGGCTATTCCAGTATTAAACTTGGAAATATTTTTTGTTTTGCAGAGAAAAGTAATGAGTAATTGATTTTTGGTTGTTGGTTGTTGGTTCTTGGTTCTTGGTTCTTGGTTCTTGGTTGTTGGTTGTTGGTTGTTGGTTGTTGGTTGTTGGAAATTACAATAAGGGAAGATAACTGCAAAATTTCTTTGTATGACTAATCCTTTTGATTTGTTATTTATTTTGTAGTGGTAGCTCCCATACTTTTACCAAGTTTTTCATATTCTACATCATTAGGTTCCCAAAGCTCTATTTTATTGCCTTCCATGTCCATGATATGAACAAATTTCCCATATTTGTAGGTCTCAATTTTATCAACAATGGTGACATTTTCTTTTTTAAGTTCTTCAACTAATTTTTCAAGATTCTCTACACGATAATTGATCATAAAATCCTTTTCAGAAGGCTGAAAATACTTTGTTTTCTCACTGAAAGGGCTCCACTGTGTAAATCCTTTTTTAGAATTATCTGCACCCTGATACCATTCAAACACTGCTCCATAATCATTGGTGGTAAGACCTAAATGATCTTTATACCATTGTCTCATTTTTTTAGGGTCTTTACAGGTAAAAAAAATCCCTCCGATACCAGTTACTCTTTTTACATCTTTGCCAGATTCATTTTCTGTCACCGATTTAAAAGCAAATCCAAATACAAAAGAAGCCAATATACAAACGGCGAATGTCAATTTTTTCATGATAAAGTGCGTGTTTTTAAATATTATACTTGATTTTTGTGAAAGTTATAAGCCTTTAATTGAAACGGCTATTATCTATAACCTCTTTAATCCAACTGTATTCATGTAAACTCTGAAGCTTTGATAATAATCCTGCTGGTATATTTTCAGTCCCAATCAATGTTCCTGAAATTTGTCCAGCAATAGATGCATTAGTATCTGTATCTCCTCCAGAATTAATTATTTGCTGAAACATTTTTTCCAATCCCAGATCCAAAATTTTCGTTGAACAAAAAATTGCAAGGGGAATAGAATTGACAACGTATCCATTATTTCCCAATTTAGCTATCTCAGGAATTGTTGCTTTTGAAGTATAATTATTAATCTCAATTAACCGGTCTCTTACATTCGTATCGGGAAGTTGAGGAATGATAATATCAAAAAGGTTATTGATTCCATCCCATTCAGAATTTAAAATTGCTTTTATGGATAAATATACCGCTAAAGTACCTGCAAAAGCTTCATCATTTTTATGAGTAATTGCACAAGCGTTAAAGACATCTTCTCTTGTTATATTAGAATAAAATGCCAGTGGTGCTATTCTCATTGCAGCTCCATTTCCTGCTGCGTATTCTCCGGTACGTCCAGCTTGAGTCCAATGAAATCCAGCTTCTTTATCTAGAATAGCCTTAAGTGTCGCTGCTCCTATTCCTGTTAACTTATTACTTCTGTAATAGGTAATAAACGTATCAATAAGTTTTTCGGGATCAAAATTTTCAATTAATAAAGCTTCGCAAGTAGCCAAGGTCAATTGAGTATCATCTGTAATACACCATTTCCGGGGTTTAGTACTTTTCCCTCCTAAGTAATAAATGTTAGAATCATCAACGATAACTTCGTTTTCATAACTGCTTCCCCAGGCATCACCAATAGCTCCGCTCAATATACAAGCCTCAAATCTATTAAAAATGTCCACGAATGCCCGAAGTTATATGAATATTATTTCAAATATTTAGTAATTGCTTCATCAGTAGGTTTTGTTGTACTTATGAAGGTGTCGATTAATTTTCCGTTTTCGTCAATTAGAAATTTGGTGAAATTCCAAAGGATCGTGGTATTTTTTACTCCGTTCAAATCTTTTTCTGTCAGATATTTAAAAATAGGTGCTGTATCATCTCCTTTTACAGAAACTTTAGCTGCTAAAGGAAAGGTTACCCCATAGTTTTTCTGGCAGAATGTTCCAATTTCAGTATTCGTTCCCGGTTCCTGACCGCCGAAGTTATTAGCTGGAAATCCAACGATGACCAACTTATCTTTATATTGTTCGTATACTTTCTCAAGATCTGCATATTGAGGAGTAAATCCGCATTCGGAAGCGGTATTAACAATAAGAATTTTCTTTCCTTTAAAATCTGCAAAGTTAATTTCTTTACCATCAAGGCTTTCAACTTTGAAATCATATATTGTTTTTCCCATAAGTTCGGTGGTTTTAGCTTTAGAAATTTCACTTTTTTGATTGGTGCAGCTTTGCAAAAATGCGGTAAAAGAAAGCAGCATTAAAAAAATATTTTTCATTTGAATATTTTATATTTATTATTATATCTCAAAAGAGTTTCTGAATCTCTTTACATCCTTGTTTCACACTGCTAGTTACAAAATATATTTTATGTAACCATTAAAAAACTTGCAATATTATCTATTGCATTCTATTGATAATCCCTGTTGCAACTTATCCTTATCATCTTACAATACATAAAAAAGGAACAGAATTTACAGTCTGTTCCTTTGTATTTTTGATTAAGTTCTACTCTCCTATTAAAATTTAAAAATATTAGCAGGAAAAACTTTATTAACATCTATTTTATTGATAATCATTACGTAATCACCGTCTTTTTTAGCGCTTGATGATTCTATTCTGAAAGGCATCATCATATTTCCTACTTTTTTGTAATCGAAATAGCTTAATGCTTCGTCTTTCTTCACTTCTTTTACCAGCATATAGGTTTTAGTATCAAAGTAGTATAGATTTTTGTTTACATTTTTGGTAAGTTCTACTTTATGACAGTAGATATCTCCTACTTTTTCTTTTCCCAAATATTTGGCTTCAAATCCTTTATTTTCCCAATCTATAAAATCATTATCGAAGCTTTCGGCCACGTAATCCGGGTATTCCTGAAGTTTATTGGTAGCATAATTCATTGCATACCCTTTGTTTCCGTCATATCCTTCGATGGCTGTATCTTTATTATTGATGGTAAGAACCGTTTTGGTAAGATTCGGGCGCTGCTGGTATATTTTTATAGGATATTCATCTTTAACTCCTAAAATAACCTTGCCTTGCAGCAGTACTGAATTCAACAGCTTCCAACTCGTTAATCCTCCTGACAGTTCGATATTTTTATCTATAATTTCCTTTGCGGTCTGTGCAAAAGATATTTGTGACCAAATCAGGACGAATACTAACAGTAATTTCTTCATTAACTCAATTTATAAATTCAAATATAGGGTTTTATTAATTTATGAATGTATCGGTTTAACGATTTATCAATTAATTGAATAATAATTTTCTAGCTTTTTCCAGATCTTCCGGAGTATCAATTCCTACTCCAACGAAATTGGTCTCAATCATTTTAATCTTCATTCCATACTCCAGATAGCGAATGCATTCTATTTTTTCTGATATTTCCAGCGGTTTCATTTCCAGTTTTGAAAACTGAAGCAACGCGTGCTTTCTAAAAGCATAGACTCCGATATGTTTAAAATAGTCCACATTATAAGAGATTTCTCTATGAAAAGGAATTACAGAACGGCTGAAATACAGCGCAAAACCGTTATTATCGGTAATTACTTTTACGTTATTCGGATTTTCAATTTCTTCTTTTTCAACCAGTTTTATTTTTAGAGAAGCCAAAGAGATTTCCTGATTATCATCTTCTCTGAAAACTTCAATAAGCTGTTGTAACGGCTCCAATTTCAGAAACGGTTCATCTCCCTGAACATTAATCACGATATCGCAGTCAATATTTTGAACGGCTTCTGCAATACGGTCGCTTCCTGTTTCGTGCTGGCCGGTCATCACTGCTTTTCCTCCGTTATTTACAATTTCATTGAAAATAATTTCTGAATCTGTAGCAACAAAAACTTCGTCAAAAAGACCTGTTTCCACTACATTATGATAAGTGGTGGTAATCACGGTTTTGTCTCCTAACGTTTGCATAAGCTTTGCAGGAAAACGGCTTGCTTCGTACCGTGCCGGAATGACAGCGATGATTTTCATCTTATTGTATATTAATTATTATTGTATTTATAGAAATAAACGGTCTCAGGACCGGATAATCTATGGCTAAAGTACTGTATTTCTTTACTGTCTTTTATTTTAAACCCGTAAAACGTACCTTTCATTATGTTATTGGCTAAAAGCTTACACTCAATCGATACAAAATCAGTATCATAGACGAGTTTTTTTTGAGATTTAAAATCCGGAGGTTTTATTATTTTTAAAAATAATTGATAGGTAATGGAGTCTTTGGTTTTGTACGTAAAAACATCATTAAGTCCTAACGCTTCAAATTCAAATAGCTGCGCATCTTTATTAAATTTAAATTTTTTAAATCTTTCGAGAGTAGAATTACAATTCTTCAGTAATCCCCATTCTGAATCAGAAATAGCCTTAAGCTTTTCACCATCTTTTTTAACAATAAACTCGTTTCCATCCATTACTCCTGGATATAAAGCATACGTATCTTTACTCATGAGTATTTTATTAATTCTGACATTCGGTCCTAAATCCAGTTCTAAAATTTTGGAACTGTCATTTCTTTTAATAAGTTGAGCATCTACTGTTCTATACTTATTGGTGACCGTATAAGAATTAAAATACGTATGCTTTACAACCATAGAATCACATGCATTATCAATAGGATAAAGCACATAATCCTCTTTTTTACAAGAGATTAAACTCAATGCTGCAATTATAAAAAAACCTTTGTGAAGGTATTTCATAAAAATGATGTTTTATTTTAAAGCATTCAGCGCGTTCTCCAGTTTCGGCATCATGACTTCAATTTCGTGAACGTCTAATCCTCCTACTGAAGCACGGAACCAAGGTTCTGATTTTTCTTCTCCAAAAGCAGAGAAAGGAACCAATGCTACTCCGGCATCGTTGATTAAATAAAATACCAGATCAGAAGAGTTTCCGATTACGGTACCGTCCGGTTTTGTTTTTCCGATATAGTCTAATTTAATGGTAAGATAAAGCGCTCCCATAGGCTCAATACTTTCTACGGCCAATCCTTTAGCTTTCAGATCCTGAATTCCTTTGTGAAGTACTTTTAAGCTGGTTTCCAGCTTTCCTTTGAAATCATTTACGAAAGTATCTACATCTTCAGTGTTTTCATAGAATTTAGCAGTAGCTTCCTGTTCCGGTTTTGGTGCCCAGGCTCCAACGTGGGTAAGAAGCGCCTTCATTTTATCGATAATATGAGCAGGACCGAATCCCCATCCTACACGAACTCCAGTGGCTGCCAGACATTTAGAGATACCGTCTATATAAATTGTATATTCTTTCATTTCCGGGAAAAGAGAAACGGGATCAACATGTTTCGCACCAAAAGTAAGACAAGAATAGATTTGGTCATACATCAGGTATAGAGGCTTTTCATCTTCTCCTCTTTTTTTGTTTTCTTCCAACACCATTTCACAGATTTCGGAAAGCTGTTCTTCTGTAAACATAGTTCCGGTTGGGTTCAGTGGAGAACACAATGCCAATAATACTGCTCCGTTCAGATGGGGTCTTAAATCATCTGCAGTGGGAAGAAAGTTATTTTCAGGGGTCGTCTTTACTTCTACAGCATCAGCTGACGTTAAATAAGCATAGTGGTTGTTATTCCAAGATGGAGTTGGATAAATTACTTTATCTCCTTCATCAACAATGGTTTTGTATACTGCATAGATTAATGGTCTTGAACCTGCAGTGATCAAAATATCATTGGGTGAATACTCAAGATTCCATCTGTTTTTAAGGTCTCTTGCAACCTCTTTTCTTAATGATAGAAGTCCATTAGCTGGCGGATAATTTGTCAGATTGTTCTGATATGCTTTCTGAATTTCTTCCTTCAACTTTACAGGTATCGGATACAGATTAGAATTCAGGTCGCCAATGGTAAGGTTGGCTATTTCTGCTCCTTTTGCCTTTAAATCATTTACTTCATTACCAATTTTTACAATTTCAGAACCGATCAGGTTCGCTGCTAATTTTGAAACTTTCACTTTATTTTTATTTAAAATTTACTAATACTATCTTCTTACATTGATTTTCTCTCCTATTTGATCCACAGGTACATGGGCATCAAAGGCGGCTATTAGTTCTCTAGTTTTTTTTGCGGTATTGGAATTCGGATATTTTTTGATAATCCGGTTATATTCTTCCATTTTGTCATCAAAAATTTTTCCTCCTTCGCTGTCATAAATCGGATCACTATCCATTCCCAAGAGATAATCAGACAAATAACTATCATAATCATTTTTCGCTCTTTTGATCAATAGGCTTTTTGGATATTTATTGATAAAGTTCTCCCATACGATCAATCGGTCACCTAATTCTTCCCAGGTTATCATCAGACCTCCATTGATGGCATAATTTTCCTTATTATCTTTTGCCATCTGTGAAATATAAGCACCATAATCAGGAGTCACCTTATTCTTAAACACAGACTCATAATATCCCGGTAATGAATGAATTTCGGTAAGACCTTCGCCCATTACACGAAATTCAAGACCGACTTTATTCAGTTCTGCAGCCATTTTTTTCACATTGTCGGGCAGATCATAGGTATCCGGTCCTGTATGATAATCAATATATTTGTCTAATATATCTGTATGCAGACCATTGAGACAGTCTGTATATTTTTCTCTTATTTTCAGGTAATCTTCGTATACTTTGTCGTTCTGTTCCGGGCTGTTTTCCGCTATTTCCTTGTCAACCTTTGTACGGTACCATTGAAGAGCAGTCATATAATCCTCCGTCTTGTTAGCAGGTGAACACGCTGTATCAATCGGCTTAAACAGGTCTTCTTCCATTTCTGTTCTGGCAATTGAATCATTGGCTGTTTTTCCTTCTGCTGTTTTAGATGCTTCTTTTTTGCATGAAAAAATAAGTACGGAAAGCATACAGACTGCTAAGCTCTTTCTCATCATTTTCTATAGATCTGATATTAATCCAGCTTCAGATCTTTTCTTACTTCTTCAATCTTAGCTTCCAATGTTTTCAATTTGTCTTTGAAGTCTGCTTCTGAAGTGATGCTGTCTTTTACAGAGATATAAAATTTAATTTTAGGTTCTGTTCCTGAAGGTCTTACACAAACTTTAGTTCCGTCCTGGGTATAATAAATCAGTACGTTAGATTTTGGAATGCCATCCATTACCTTCTTCGCGTTTTCAGAAACCACAAAGTTCGTCTGTTCTTTGAAATCCTTTACTTCTTCTACCAATGAACCCGCTAATTCTTTAGGTGGATTTTCACGGAAGTTTTTCATCATATTCTGAATTTCTTCTGCTCCGTCTCTGCCCTTTCTCACAAGGTTTACCAATCCTTCATAATACATTCCTACTTCCTGGTAAATCTCGATCATATATTGGTACATGGTTCTTCCGTTTGCTTTACACCAGGCTGCAATTTCGCAGGCAAGCACAATACTTCCACAAGAATCTTTATCACGGACAAAATCTCCGGTCATGAATCCAAAACTTTCTTCTCCTCCACAGATAAATTTTTCTGTTCCTTCCGCTTCACGGATCATTTTTCCGATCCATTTGAATCCGGTAAGTCCTGCTTTACAGTCTACTCCGAATTTCTGTGCGATATCAAAGAATATATCTGAAGTTACAATGGTAGAACCTATAAATTCTTTACCTGTAATTTTACCCAATTTTCTCCATTCATTTAAAATATAGTACGTAAGAATGGTATTGGTCTGGTTTCCATTCAATAACTGCATTTCACCATCAAGGTTTCTTACGGCAATTCCCAATCTGTCGCCATCCGGATCTGTTCCGATCACGATATCTGCATTGGTAATTCTTGCCAGGTCCATTGCCATTTCTAATGCAGCAGGTTCTTCAGGGTTTGGTGATTCTACCGTCGTAAAATTACCGCTAGGAATCATCTGTTCTTTTACAAGATCAATTTTCTTGAAGCCCGCTTTTTCTAATGCTTTTGGAACCGTAGTATAGGTAGTTCCGTGGATTGAGGTGAAAACAATATTTAAGTTTTCTTTTCCTACATTCTGATAGGTAGAATTTTCAATACAGGCATCGATATAAACGTCATCCTGCTCTTCTCCGATCCATTCAATTAAATCATCATTTCCGTTGAATTTAATTTCCTCGAATTTTACAGAATATACTTCATTAATGATTGCTTCATCATGAGGGGGAACGATCTGAGCTCCGTCATTCCAATATACTTTATAGCCATTATATTCCGGCGGATTGTGAGAAGCCGTTAATACAATTCCACCATTACATTTTTTATCACGCACTGTGAAAGATAATTCAGGGGTTGGTCTGTGTTCTTTGAAAAGAAGAACTTTAATTCCGTTTGCTGTTAAAACATCAGCCACTAATTTTCCAAATTCTTTGGAGTTGTGACGTACGTCATAAGCTATAGCCACTTTTATTTCTTCGTTAGGAAACTGCGTCAACATATAATTCGCAAGTCCCTGTGTAGCTTGACCTAACGTGTACTTATTTAAACGATTGGTTCCTACTCCCATAATTCCACGCATTCCTCCTGTTCCGAATTCCAATTCTCTGTAAAAAGAATCTTCCAAATCCGGTGAGTTGCCGTCTATTAATAATTGTACGGCATCTCTTGTTTCCTGATCGAAGGTGTCACTTAACCAAAGTTTCGCTTTTTCTAGTGTTGTCATATGTATATTTCGTATTTTTTTAGTTGTAAGCCGGATGCTTGAAGATGGAAGTTATTGTATTTACTACTTCTTGCACACAACTGTAATTTATTCTTCTTATTAATCCAGTTTTTTATTCTCTACCCTGGTTGTTTTATCAATTTTAAAAGCTCTGATAGGATCATTATAATAGATGAATTTCGCCGTATTCTGAACATGTCCTTTTAAGGAATCTTTTACATTAACTTCTGCATAATTCCCATTTTTAGAATCAATATTCAGGTTGGTAATCTTCCAGTATGGCGCAATAAAACTCGCTGTATCTGAGATCTTTATCACTGCATTTTTAGTCTCTCCAAGAAAATTGGCACGGCTTCTGTTCCGCATTTCTACTTCTGCTCTTCTCGTATTGACCGATCCCATAAAAGTAGCGTTATTTTTTAAATTCAGCCTAAAATTATCGGTTTTAATTTCACTTGAAATATTCATTTCTACAGAATCTGCAACAGAAACTTTTTCAAGGTTATATTTTGAATAGATGGTTACATTATAAAAATCAACCCCTTTTGTCCCTCTGCTTTCTTTGATAGAAAGGGTTTTATCTTTTACATCAACATCAAGGTTGGCAGCAACATTCGGATAGGTTTCAATTTCAACGAAATTCTTTGGGCCTCTGGCATAAAATACCCGGAACTTCCCTTCCAGGTCGAGATTAACGAATTCTGCAACATCTACATCTTTTTTCTCAATATTTCCTTTCGGAGAAATTTTCCCGCAGGAGATAACGGAAAGAATCGCTAATGAGTATATTATATTTTTCATTGAATTTAAAAAATTTTATAAAACAGTACAATAAATAGTAGAATCTCTATGATCATTAATAAATAGAACACAGCGATCCTCCCAATTAACTCTAAATGGGAATATGAACTTCTAAAAGCATTACAATAAGTAAAGGCCGGAAATAAAAGTATACTTAAAATAAACATTTTATCTATGACATCCGTAATTTTCAATAAGGGTTTATATATTCCTATAATACTAATTATATCATCCAGTAACAACAGAAGTAAAATTCCTGAAAGAATTACAGATGCTAGGATTACATGCTCTGCAAGATTCAGCTTAATACGTTTAAAAAGAATCCATCCATTGAAGGCAAAAATAGGGATTAATCCAAATAAGATTGTTTTAGAATATTTAGAGAAAAAACCTATAATATTAGTACTTCCGTCAGGAATTTCAGCAGGGTTGAGATCCAGATAAAAATGAAGGGCCAATACATTGAATCCGAACAAAATAAGGAGTAAGGAAAACAAATTATAATAGGTAATCCTTTTGCCCGAAATATAGTCTGTTGCCATTTTCCCGGGGCCCAATAAAACATGCTGTATCGTTCGAAAAAATCTTGCTTCAACATGCCAAATCGATCCCAGGATATCGTTTTTAAAGAGAGAATGTGAAGTTATTCTTGCGGTATCGGATTTTTGTCCGCAATGAGAACAAAACTCACCGGAAACCGGGTAACCGCAGTTTAGACAACTCTTTTTATTCATCTTTAAGATCAACACATTTTTTAACCATTCTCAACGGATGCCGCATACACCATGAGTGCAATAAAAGCTGCAGTGATCATCACAGCGATGATCAGGGGGTTCCAAATTTCTTTTTTAGGATATTGTTCTTCATCCGGAAAATATTTCGGAACAAAATAATTTGAAAGTAAACTTCCTCCTGCAAAACCACATACATATGCAAGATAGCTTTTAGGATTTTCGGGTATATTTACAATAATTATACTGATAATAGTTAGCAGTATTGAAATTCCCAGAACAATATAAGCCTCTTTCTTCTTTCTGACATTAATTAAATTTTGATATAATAAAATGCCTCCAAAAAGAGTTGACATAAAAATAGAAAAACCTAAAATAGCTTTTTTAGAATATATTTTCGGCGTTTGATCATCCATGCCTATATCACTTCATCAATATTATAATTTTTATGCTCGCGATTGGTTCTGATAATCATTTCCCCTAAGAATCCGGCGATAAAAAGTAAAGTTCCCATAATCATCATGGTTAATGCAATAAAAAACCATGCATTATTGGTAAGAAGATGTCCGTAAATTCCTCTGGCCACATCAATCAGTTTGGAAACCCCAAGCCAAAGGGCAGAAAGAAAACCCAGGATAAACATCACGGTTCCAACTGCTCCAAAGAAATGCATTGGTCTGCCTCCAAAACGGCTAACAAACCAAAGTGTTACCAAATCCAAAAAGCCACGGATAAATCTTTCCGTTCCAAATTTAGAAGTTCCGTAAGGTCTTGCCTGATGCTTCACTTCTTTTTCGGTAATTCTTCTGAATCCGGCGTTCGCAGCCAGCACGGGGATATAACGATGCATATCTCCATATACATCGATCGATTTTACTACCTGCTTTTTATACGCTTTCAAACCGCAGTTGAAATCATGAAGTTCCACTCCGGACACTTTTCTTGCCGCAGCATTGAATAGTTTTGAAGGAACATTTTTGGTCATTACGTTATCAAAACGCTTCTTTTTCCAGCCTGAAACAATATCATAATTATCTTCGACAACCATTTTATAGAGTTCAGGAATTTCTTCCGGAAAATCCTGTAAATCAGCATCCATGGTGATTACTACATCTCCATTCGCTCTTTCAAAGGCTGCGTGAAGCGCCTGGGATTTCCCATAATTTCTGGAAAATTTAATCCCGTGAATCTGAGGGTACTGTACTTTCAGATTTTCAATAATATTCCACGATAAATCCGTACTTCCATCATCTATGAACCAAATTTCATACAATAAATTGTCTGTTTTACAGACATAATCGATCCTTGAAAAAAGTTCTTCCAGAGAAGCTTCTTCGTTAAGTAACGGAATAACTATAGATAGATTCATTTAATTTTAATAAAATTATTCTTGATTTGTTATTTCCTGGTGCACCGTTCTCGTTCTGAAAAACGCTCCGAAAAATACTGACAAAACTACGTAAAATATAAGAATTGCTGCAAAATATCCGGAAAAATGACTCAGCGTAAGCATATCTTTTCCCTTAACCGCTTCTGGAGTAAAGCTTTGAATTCTTTCGTTATATTTCTGATCTAATTCATCAATGTCTTTCTGATGCTTCAATATCTTCCTCGCAGAAGTATATTCGGTATCCAATTCTGATTTCTGTCTTTGAACATATTGGTAGTTCAACAGTTTTTTTGCATCGGTATCTACGAAATTTAAAAAGGCGAAAATGCTGATAATTGAAAGGATTCCCCCAGTGAACATCGGCACAAATGCTCTTTTAAACGCTTGTTTAAAACTTACTGTTTTATGAGCTCTCCAAAAGGTATTCACAGACCAGAAAGCAGCTCCTGCATAAATCAGCGGAAGCACGAATGCATTGGCTTTTAGAGAGATATCGAAATAATTAATTCCGGAGAAAAAGCCGTATACGATAAAAAAAATAGTCATCGTGGCTATAAAAAGTATAATTCCTAATGTTGATGGACTTTTCGTCATATTTAATTTTTTAGAAAAAAGTTGAAAAATTATTCCCTTACCATTCAGCATTTTAGCATTGACAGAGGATTTTTCAAGTGAATTTTCTGTAATTTTATTTTGAAGTTTATAATTTATTCCTACCTTTGCAACGGCAAGTCCTAAACAACCAGCTCCTGAGAATCCTCCAGGGTGGGAACACAGCAAAGGTAATTGGTCGTAGCGGTGTGATTTAGGTAGCTTGCCATTTTTTTTGTCTTAAAGTGAAGAGAGGTAATTTGATAATTATCTTTTTTTTGTTTTAATATCTTAAACATCTTTATTCTCATTTTCAAATTACCGCAATCTCAATTAAAATTCGAACTCCTCTCCCAGTTTTGGCAACACAAGTTCTACATTTTTATCAGCAAAATGCTTCAATGCACTTTCATGATTAATTTCAATGGCAGGGAAAGTATCAAAATGACATCCGATGACCTTCGGAGTTTTCAATAATTCTGAAGCGGCAAAGGCTGCTTTTCTCGGGCACATGGTATAATGGCTTCCAATCGGAAGGATCGACAGGTCTAAGTTTCCGTATAGCCTTGGAAACAGCTCCATATCTGCCATTACTCCTGTATCACCTGCCAAATAGATGTTCTTACCTTCAGGAAGTCTGAAAATATATCCTACAGGAACACCTCCATAGCTTCCATCCGGAAAAGAACTTGTATGGTGAGCCGGTACCATTGAAATTTTAAGATCGTCGATTTTTGCTGACCCTCCTAAGTTCACATCGTCTTTGTTTTTTGCCGTTTTAAAATAGGCACACACTTCAGGAACTCCAATCACTACTGCTTCCGGGTAATGGTGTAGTACCTCTTCAACATCAGCAATGTGATCTCCGTGCGCGTGAGTCAGCAGAATATAATCTATTTTCTGAGCAGTGATATCAAATCCGGACTCTGCCTTTTTGTAATTGTAAAAAGGATCGCATAAAATCGTCTTGTCTTTATACGTGAACAGAAAACAGTTCTGTCCTAAGAATTGTATTTTCATTTTAATTTATTTTTAAAATTGTTAAACACAAATAGCTCAAATAGTTTCACAAAAAACTCAATAGTATTCGTGAAAAGATTTGTGTTATTTGTGTTTTAATTAACCGCAAACGGTCATTATTTAAATATATTATTTCCGGGAAAATCTATTTCTGCGGAAATTTATCTTCTATCAAATTCAGTTTTAATCCATGCTCAAGATAAGCTTTACAGCCATCTAAAACGGTTGTAAAACCACCTGTATTGTCATTAATGGTCTTCAGCAAATCTTCTCCCGTTTGGGTAAAGCCATAGCTTTTAATCACTACAAATGTTCCTTTTTCCATCTTCCTGAATTCATAATCTACATGTGTTGAAGGATTTCCCCATTCTGTTTTGATCAGTTGATTGGGAATAATCTCATTTACCTTTACATCGGATTTCACACCGTACATTTCCCATTCCCAGGTTACTGTTTTTCCGGCTTCCAATACTCCGGTAGATTTTGTAAACCAGAACTGAGTGGTAATTTCAGGATTGACAAATGCTTCGAAAACATCTTCAATGGGTTTTCTGATCAGCATCTGAGCTTCAACGTACGCAGTAGCATTCATGATGGTATATTTTTATCTAAAAAAATTAAGGCCTATTGCGGTAAGAACAGCCATCGTAAAGGTAAGAATACCAACTTGTTTTAAAAACTGGTCGAGTTCTTTAGGCTCTTTTACAGACATAATTCTTCTTCTTAATTTAGCAAAAGGAATGATCAGAATCATGACAATAAACACATAATAGTTTTGTGACTGTATGAAACCATTTATTGCTAAAAATATAAGAATCAGTATCAAAGGAAGCTGAAGCAGGATCATTTCATAGATCATTGCATTTTTAAAACCAATCCTCAAAGCGAGACTGTTCTTCCCTGACAGCTTATCGCTTTCAATATCTCTCATATTATTCAGGTTAAGGACCGCCATGCTCATCATTCCAACTGCAGTTCCCGGCAGCAGAATATCCCAGCTGAACGTTTTTGTAAATAAAAAGTAGCTTCCACATACGGAAACCAATCCAAAAAAGATAAATACGAAAAGGTCTCCCAATCCCATATATCCGTAAGGTTTTTTACCTACCGTATATCCAATGGCTGCTAAAATACTGGCTACACCCAATCCTATGAAAATATAAAATTCTGTCATGTATTGCGGTATGAAAGCTACATACAACAAAGCTATTGTTGCTGCAAAAGACAATACTGAAAACAGGATTACCGCATTTTTCATCTGTTTTGCAGTAATTTTTCCGGATGCTACAGCTCTTGCCTCGGCTGATGTACTTCTTTTTGCGTCAGTCCCTTTGATTCCGTCACCATAATCATTGGCATAGTTGGATAAGATCTGATAGAGCAATGTCACCAAAAGCGCCAATGCAAATATTTTCCAATCCCAGGTTCCGCCTTCACCCCAAAGTCTCCATTTAGCAATGAAAGCACCCATAATAATCCCGCTTAAAGAAAGCGGAAGTGTTCTTAGCCTTGCGGCTTTTATCCAGTCAGTCATATGTTATTGTATTCATGTACAATGTATTCACGTAAAATGACAATTCATCAATACATTTTACGTGAATACTTCAGTACATTTTTAAGATATCCATTTATTTTCTCCGAAGTCAGGTTTTCTTTTTTCTAAGAATGCGTTTCTTCCTTCCTGAGCTTCTTCCGTCATATAAGCTAATCGGGTTGCTTCTCCTGCAAATACCTGTTGTCCTACCATTCCGTCATCGGTAAGGTTCATGGCAAATTTCAGCATTCTGATAGAAGTTGGAGATTTAGCTAAAATTTCCTGAGCCCATTCGTAGGCTGTATCTTCTAATTCTGCATGAGGAATTACTGCATTTACCATTCCCATATCTAATGCTTCCTGAGCGGAATAATTTCTTCCTAAAAAGAAGATCTCACGGGCTTTTTTCTGACCTACCATTTTCGCCAGGTAAGCAGAACCATATCCACCATCAAAGCTGGTAACATCTGCATCTGTCTGTTTGAAAATTGCATGTTCTTTACTTGCTAATGTAAGATCGCATACCACGTGAAGTGAATGTCCACCACCAACAGCCCAACCTGGTACTACTGCGATTACTACTTTTGGCATAAAGCGGATCAAACGCTGTACTTCCAGAATATTCAGACGATGTCTTCCATCTTCTCCTACATATCCCTGTTTCCCTCTGGCTTTTTGATCACCTCCACTGCAGAAAGCCCAACCTCCGTCTTTAGGACTTGGCCCTTCTCCTGAAAGTAAAACAACGCCTATTGAAGAATCTTCAGAAGCGTCATAAAAAGCGTCATATAATTCTGAAGTTGTCTTGGGTCTGAATGCATTACGGATTTCTGGTCTGTTGAAAGCAATTCTTGCTACACCGTTGCATTTTTTATAGGTAATATCTTCGTATTCTTTGACGGTTTTCCACTCAATCATCTTGTAAAAATTTTTCTCAAAGATACGGAATTGCAGAGAATTTTTAAGGCGAAATTTAATGATAATCTCTACAAATACAGAGATCGTTTCAGGCTAAAAACAAAAAGCCGGAACACTGATGCTCCGGCTCTTTTTATAGTTTAGTTATTGCTGTTATTTAGCAGCTTTTCCTTCAAGTTCAGCTAATTTAGCTTTCATTTCTAAGGCTTTTGCCTGGTTTTTAGTCACTACATAGATGTCTTTTAATGCAGAAACTGCATCAACACTTGTAGGTACTGCTTTGTACCAGTTTTCAGCGTATGGTAATGCTTTACCAAATCTCTCTCTTCTTCCGTCGATCAGCTTAGTCGCTTCATCCGGCTTATCTTTTCTCAAAGCATTGATCTGCTCAACAGTTTTTGAGTCATCACCAATGATGGTAAATACTAAATTCTGATGTGCATTTGCGAAATCAGGTTTAATCTCTACTGCTTTTTTGAATGATTCTATAGCATCGTTAACGGTAGCAGGATCTTTAGACTGCATTACTCCCAGATTATACCAGTTGGTAGCATCTGTAGGATTTTTTGCTAACTGCTCTTTTAAAGTGGCTACAAATTTCTCTGTATTTCCAGATTGGAAATACGCAGTGCTTTGAGCTTCTTTTAATTTTGCATTGTTTGGAAATTTAGCCAATCCTTTTTCAACGATAGCAACAGCTTCAGTTCCTTTTTTTGCATTAAGAAGCAAAGTAGACAATGTTTCATACAAGTCCGGCTCTACGCTTGGAGTTTGTTCCGTTTTGAAATCTGTATAATCAGGACTTTTTTTCATTAGGTCCCAAGTTGCTTTATCAAAAGGTTTTACTTCTCCAGACTTCTTTTCTTTTGCAGTATAGGTAGTCTGTACCCCTGTGTATCCTGAATTAATTAAATCTGTATAGATTTTAATTGATTCGTCGCTGTTATTAGCCAATGCATAGCTAAGACCAGCATAATACATATAGGTTTTATCATCCTGACCGCTTGTTTTCAACAAGTTGTAAACCTCCAAAAATTTAGGTGCTGCAGCTGCATAATTTTTTGAGTTATATGCGTCCATCGCCGCTTTATTAGCACTTTGAAGCTGGGTATTCACATCTCCTTTCTGTCCAAAGACAAAAGCTGATGCTACAATAGCCATCCCTAAAATCAGTTTCTTCATAATAACTATTTTATATTAATTGTACAATTTATTCTTCAGAATCAGAATTTTCAGTTTCCCCGGTTTTATCTTCAGCATTGTTTTCTGCTTCAGCCTGAGGAGCTGTATTTTCCTGGTTATCAAGTGTAATTTCTACTCCTTCTTCATTTATTTCAGTGTCATCTTCAACATCTTTATCCATTTCTACTTTCGCAATGGCTGCAATTTCGTCATTCTTCTTAAGGTTGATCATTTTCACACCCTGCGTATTTCTACCCATCACTCTCATTTCATCCATATTCATACGGATAGCCACTCCAGATTTGTTAATGATCATTAATCCGTCTTCATCCGTTACATTCTGGATAGCGATCAGATTTCCTGTTTTTTCGGTGATATTTAAAGTGATCACTCCTTTTCCTCCTCTGTTGGTAATTCTGTAATCTTCTACCGCTGTTCTCTTACCGTATCCTTTTTCAGAAACTACAAGAACGGTTTCGTTCTCCACATCGTTCACAACAATCATACCAATAACCTCATCGTTGTCTTCCATGGTAATTCCACGAACCCCGATAGATCCTCTTCCCACTTCTCTTACTTTTTCTTCAGGGAAACGGATACATTTACCATTTTTAGTAGCAATCATGATCTGAGAAGTTCCGTTGGTTAACCAAGCTCCTAATAACTGGTCATTATCACGGATTTCAATCGCGTTGATACCATTGACTCTCGGTCTTGAATAAGCTTCAAGAGATGTTTTTTTGATTGTACCGTTTTTGGTAATCATCACCACACTCATCTGATTGATGTATTCAGAATCTTTTAAGTCGTTGGTTCTGATATAGGCTTTGATCTTGTCATCCGGCTCAATATTGATAAGGTTTTGCACCGCTCTTCCTTTGGCCGTTTTGGAACCTTCAGGAATTTCAAATACTCTCAGCCAGTAACATTTTCCTTTTTCTGTGAAGAACAGCATATACTGGTGATTCGTTGCAGAAACAATATATTCCAGGAAGTCTTCATCTCTGGTAGTTGCTGCTCTGTTTCCTACACCACCTCTGCTCTGAATTTTATATTCTGAAAGAGAAGTTCTCTTCACATATCCCGCGTGAGAAATGGTAAGCACTACAGAATCATTCGGAATAATATCTTCGATAGACATTTCTCCTCCTGAGAAGTCGATTTCGGTTCTTCTTTCGTCACCGTATTTCTCTTTAATTTCAGCTAATTCGTCTTTGATAATCTGGAATCTTCTTTCTTCATTGGCCAAAATATCTTCCAAATTAAGGATCTCCTTCATGATCTCGTCGTACTCGTTACGGATCTTATCAAGCTCCATACCTGTTAAACGAGCCAAACGAAGGTCTAGGATTGCCTGTGCCTGGATTTCAGAAAGCTCAAACGCTTCGATCAATCCTTCTTTCGCTCCCTGTGGGTTGGCACTGTGACGAATAATCGAAATCGCTCTGTCTAATGAATCCTGAGAACCGATCACTTTCATGAAACCTTCTAAGATATGAGCTCTTTCTTTCGCTTTTTTAAGCTCAAACTGAGTTCTTCTTACGATAACAATATGTCTGTGCTCTACGAAATGGTGGATGATATCTTTCAGATTCAACTGCTCCGGTCTTCCGTGTACCAAAGCAATATTATTCACACTGAACGATGTCTGAAGCGAAGTATATTTATATAATAAGTTAAGAACAACATTAGGAATGGCATCATGTTTTAATTCATACACAATACGAAGACCTTTTCTGTCCGACTCATCTCTTATTTCATAGATTCCGGTAAGTTTTTCGTCTTTTACCAGTTCAGCTGTTTTGGCGATCATTTCCGCCTTGTTTACCTGATAAGGAATTTCAGTAACAATAATGGCACTTCTGTTTCCTATTTCTTCAAAGTTCACTTTAGCTCTTAAAACAACTCTTCCTCTACCGGTATGGAAAGCATCTCTTACCCCGTCATATCCATAGATAATCCCCCCTGTAGGAAAATCGGGAGCCGTGATATGCTGCATCAGCTCATCGATGGTAATATATTTGTTATCAATATAGGCAGAAATTGCATCTATCGATTCAGATAGGTTGTGTGGGGCCATATTGGTAGCCATCCCTACTGCAATACCTGATGTTCCGTTTACCAGAAGATTAGGGATTTTTGTAGGCATCACGGTAGGCTCCGTTAAACTATCATCGAAGTTATTCTGAAAGTCAACCGTTTCTTTGTCTAAGTCTGAAAGTATATCATCAGAGATTTTTTTCAATCTTGCTTCGGTATAACGCATTGCTGCAGGCGGGTCGCCGTCCATTGAACCAAAGTTACCCTGCCCGTCAACCTGAGGGTATCGTAAACTCCATGGCTGCGCCATTCTTACCATTGCATCATACACAGAGGAATCTCCATGCGGGTGATATTTACCCAAAACATCCCCAACAATTCTCGCAGATTTTAAATATTTCCTATTAGAAAAAACCCCTAATCCATACATACCGTAAAGTACTCTTCTATGAACGGGTTTCAAGCCATCTCTTACATCAGGTAACGCTCTTGACACGATAACCGACATCGAATAATCGATATAAGATGACTTCATTTCATCAACAATGTTGATAGGAATCAGTCTTTCTCCTTCTTTTTGCATAAACAAATTTTATTATAATGATAGTCAGACTTTTAGCTGTGGGTCTGAAAATTATTTATTTTGTATTTTTATTAACGGGCTAATTTACGAAAATTTTGTCGATTTTTGCCCTAGAATTTATCCTAAAAATCTTAAAAATTCATAAAATATGAGCGTATTGAGTATAACTTTCCACTGCACGAAAAACAATATTGAAGAATGGGAAAATTATATTGATGAAACACTGGTTTTAATGACGGAAAACCTAATGGATGTCAGCAAATATATCCTATCGGAAGTCCACAGCGACTATATTGAAGACGGGAAAAATTATAACCTTCTGCTGATCTTCGATAATGAGGATCTTCGAACGGATTTTATTGAGAGTGAACTGGAAAATATTGCAGAAATCATTGAAAAGAAATTCGGACAGGAAATAATGATATTCAATACCTTCCTTAATCCGAAAAAAACCAGATTATAATTTTATTGAGATCAAGGTTTATTAAAGCCAAGTTCACATACAAGAAAAGCACTGAAATAATCAGTGCTTTTTTATTTATAATCTTACGACCACTACAGGTCTGCTTGAAACATACGGTCTTCTGTGATGATAATGTCTATGTGGCCTTACAGGTCTGTAATATCTTGGTTCGTAATAATGCCTTACAGGTCTATGATATGTATAGGCAACAGGTCTGTAATGTGGTCTCGGTCCGTGATAATAATGTCTCGGTGGCCCATGGTGAGGGCGTCTTTGGACAGGTGATGCTTGATAGTAAGCAAAAGAAAAGATAAGTAAGAAAAGTCCTAGTATTTTAGTCAGCATTTTCATAAATCAACTATTTTCAAATTACATTAGAAACCTACAAGACCAATGCCAATACTCTTTTTATTATTAGGTTCTATTGAAATTTTATAATTTTTTATGATTTGATCCAATCTAAGAAATTATTTCGCTTCTTCTCTCATACATGATAAGGTCTTTCCACACTCCGTTTAATTTTGCAATTTTTTTGCGGGTTCCGACATTTCTAAACCCATTTTTCTGATGGAATTTAATAGATGCTTCATTTTCAGGGAAAACATTTGCCTGCAACGTCCAGAATCCATGATCCTCGCTATCCAAAATCATCTTTTTAAGTAATACGGAACCCAAACCCCTGCCTTGATATTCGTTATCGAAATAAATGACCGCTTCCGCCACTCCTTTGAAACATTCTTTTTTGCTTATGGGTCTCAGTGCACACCACCCTACTACTTCATTATTTTCATTTTCCAACACCCACCTGCAGTCGTTAAAGTATTCCATATTCCAGGCTTCGCCGTTAGGGACCGCTATATCAAATGTGGCAATTCCGCCGTCTATGCCCTGCTGGAATATTTCCAACACTTTCGTGCTATCGCTGGGAAGCATTTGTCTCAGTTCGTAGTTCATTATATTTAATGGTATTTTCTTTTGTTTTTCCTTTTTATTCTTGAATAGTGGGTCTGCTTGCTCATTTCATCTTCGGAAACCACACTGATATTTCCATCCACTTCCAGTACGGATAATTTTACACTTTCTATTTTTTCTATCCCATGTTCGCGGATAGCTTCTTCTAATTCATCTCTGGTAATTTTCACTTCATTTAATGCCCGCTGGTCGATCACACCATCTCTTACTAAAATCACAGGATCTGCTTCCATGAATGATCCAAAGGAACGATTGGAAAACATTAATCGTTTCAACGTAAAATTTGCGGCAAAAAGTACTAAAGCCGCAATGATTCCGCCCTGGAGAGAAGTATCCGGGCCCACCATTGCATTTTGAACGGCATTGGAAATCAGAAGTAATAATACCACATCCCCGGCATTAAGCTGAGAAAGCTGGTTTTTACCAAACAGCCGGATGGCAACCACCATAAAAAGGTAAACGCATAGAGAGCGTACAGCCACATCAAGAATAGAATTCACAGGAGTTTATTTATCTATTCAAATGTAGAAAATTTTATGAAGTATAGGGATAATTATTTTAAACTTTAGAATCTAAATCGGTATATAGTATGAACCTTCGGTTGAAAAATTATGCCACCTCATCTATACAACCATTATTGTATGGAATTTGCTTATTTTATCTCAGATCAGAATTAAAAAAAGCCGCCTGAGAGGCAGCTTTACTTTTTAAGGGCATTGACCGATGGGAACTTCGCTGCATACTACCTGATTGATTCTTTCGCAGTATACACAATACTTTTTAGGCTGTCCGCCATACACTGATTGTAATGCCGTCTTGCTTAGTTTTGTTAAATTTTTCATATCGTTTTAATTTTGTAGGTTAAAGTTAAAACGAAAATATATCCTTTTTATTACAGCTTGCTGATTGAAATTTTCAGGATTTTCACTTGAAGATAAGGCTCAAAAAGAATCTGCTTACACAAATTCTTTTCTATTATTCAATTGATTTTATATTACTCCAGCTCTCTCTTCAGGAACTTTCCGGTTAAACTCTTCTTAGATTTTACAATCTCTTCCGGTGTTCCCTGGGCAACGATCTGGCCGCCATGTTTTCCGCCTTCAGGTCCAACGTCAATAATGTGGTCTGCCAGTTTGATCACATCCATATTATGTTCAATGATAATGAATGAGTTTCCTAGTTCTACCAGTTTATTAATAGCTTCCATCAAGATCTTTACGTCTTCGAAATGAAGTCCTGTAGTAGGTTCATCCAGAATATATAAGGTATTTCCGGTCTGTCTTTTTGCCAGTTCTGTCGCCAGCTTGATACGCTGTGCTTCTCCTCCGGATAATGTTGTCGACTGCTGCCCTAATGTAATATATCCCAATCCGACATCCTGTAATGTTTTTACTTTACTAAAGATCTTTGGAATCGGCTGGAAGAAATCTACGGCTTCATCAATTGTCATATCCAGTACATCGGAAATAGATTTTCCTTTGTAACGCACTTCCAGGGTTTCTCTGTTAAAACGTTTTCCGTTGCAGGTTTCACAGTGAACATATACATCCGGAAGGAAGTTCATTTCAATGACTTTCAATCCTCCACCCTGACAGGTTTCGCATCTTCCGCCTTTAACATTGAAAGAGAATCTCCCCGGCTTGTATCCACGGATTTTACTTTCCGGCAATTCTGCAAAAAGGTTTCTGATATCGGTAAACATTCCTGTGTAGGTTGCAGGATTTGAACGTGGTGTTCTTCCAATCGGAGTCTGATCTACATCTACAATTTTATCGATATTTTCAAGACCTTCAATCTTTTTGTACGGAAGAGGTTCCTGAACGGCTCTGTAAAAATGTTTGTTTAAGATTGGGTATAAAGTTCCGTTGACCAGTGAAGATTTTCCGCTTCCTGAAATTCCGGTTACTACCACTAGTTTTCCCAAAGGAATATCAAGAGTAACATTTTTAAGGTTATTTCCTGTTGCTCCTTTTAGTACTATACTTTTTCCGCTTCCTGCTCTTCTTTCTTCAGGAATAGCGATTTTTCTTTTTCCATTGATGTACTGTGCTGTGATGGTATCGGCATGCAGCAAGTCTGCAGGTTTCCCCTGCCACAGGATTTCACCACCGAATTTTCCAGCTCTTGGGCCAATATCCAGTACCTCATCAGCTTCCATGATCATATCTTTATCATGTTCTACGACTAAAACAGAGTTTCCGATATCTCTAAGGTTTTTCAATGAAGCGATAAGTCTTTCATTATCCCTTTGGTGAAGTCCAATGCTTGGTTCATCCAGAATATATAATACATTCACCAGCTGTGATCCGATCTGCGTTGCCAGACGAATCCTCTGTGACTCTCCTCCTGAAAGTGTTTTTGAACTTCTGCTTAAACTCAGATAATCCAATCCTACATCCAGCAGGAACTGAAGGCGGGTTTCAATTTCCTTTAAGATTTCGTGGGCAATGATTTTATGTTTCTCTGAGAATTTGTCTTTTATCTCATGTAACCAGTCTTTAAGATCGGCCAGACTTAAGCCATTCACCTCAGCAATATTCTTTCCGTCAATTTTAAAACTTAAACTTGCAGACTGCAGACGGGCTCCGCCGCATTCAGGACATGTTTCTTCTGTAGTAAAATGTCTTTCCAGCAGAATTGCTTCATAGGATTCTCTCTCTTCAATCATTTCTTCCATAAAAGGAATCAATCCATCAAAGCTGATTTTTATTTTTTTCGCAATACCTGCGTATTTAAGATCTTTATTAAATTCTTTGTGACAGCCATGGTAGATATAATCCAACGCTTCTTCAGGAATATCTTTAAAAGGCGTTGTCAATCCTAAACCAAAGATCTCAAGAATACTTTTAATCTGTGCAAGGATCCATTTGTTAGATTTAATATCTTCCAAAGGCAATAAACCACCCTGGTTGATAGACAATTTTGTATTTTCTACAAAATGATCCGTATTGATTTTCTTGATCGTTCCTAATCCTTTACAATTCGGACAGCTTCCTTTCGGAGAGTTGAATGAAAATGTATTAGGTTCCGGTAATGCTAATGAGTGTCCGGTTTCAGCATCCATCAGGTTTTTTGAGAAATACTCGATCTCTGTTCCTCCTAATTTTTGAATTCCTATGATTCCCTCGCCCATCTCCATAGCGGTACGAAGCGATTTCTCCATTCTGTTCTCGGAAGCACTTTCTCCAATGATCCAGCGGTCGATAACGATATCAATATCGTGGGTTTTATAACGGTCTAATTTCAGATCATATTCGATATCCTGAAGATCGCCATCAATTCTTGCCTGCCCATATCCTTTTTTTGCCATCTGGACGAAAAGTTCATGATAATGTCCTTTTCTGGAACGCACAACGGGTGCCATCAGCATTATTTTTTCGCCTTTATAGTTTTCTTTAATGGTATCCAGGATCTGATCTTCGGTATAGCTTACCAGTTTTTTTCCTGTAGACAGTGAATATGCATCGGAAACCCTTGCATATAAAAGACGCAGGTAATCATAAAGCTCAGTCACTGTTCCTACTGTAGAACGCGGATTTTTATTGGTTGTTTTCTGCTCAATGGCAATAACGGGTGAAAGTCCCTCGATTTTGTCTACATCAGGACGTTCCAGACCTCCCAGAAACTGGCGGGCATAGGCCGAGAATGTTTCAATATATCGGCGTTGGCCTTCTGCAAAGATTGTATCGAAAGCCAATGAAGATTTTCCGCTTCCGGACAAACCAGTAATTACCACCAGTTCATTGCGGGGAATTTTAACATTAATATTCTTAAGATTATGCTCGCGAGCACCGTAAACTTCTATATATTCTCTTGATTCGCTCATACTGTAAGAGTGATCTTACCTGAAAATCACAATGTGCAAAATTACGGAATTTTATGGAATTTTTATAGTAAATGATCTTCTTAAAATAGGATTACTTTAAGACAAAACAGATGTGGCTAGTCATTTATGTCTCTCCTTTCTTCTACTGGATAAGGAGCCGTAATTTTTTTCTTACTTTTATGCTTTATTTAACGTATTGAGTTTTCATAATTGAATCAGGACAAAACAGCATGGACAGATTACGACAGCATATAGAAGAGATTACGCCATTGAGCAATGAGGAGTTTGACTATATAAAAAGTTTCTTTATTTTGAAAAAGGTCCGTAAAAATCAGTTTCTTGTTCATGAAGGAGATGAAGTGAAATTCGAATTTTTAGTGCTTGAGGGTATTTATAAAGTATTTTACCTGGATGCCAATGGAAAAGAACATATTGTTCAATTTGCCAAAAAAGACTGGTGGATGACGGATTATATAGGTTTTTTCAAACAAAAAAATGCAACGATGTTTGTAGAATGCCTGCAAGAAGGAGAAGTTTTATGTCTTTCTCTGGAGGGAAGAGAAAAGTTAGCCTCGGAATTTCACACCATGGAACATTTCTTTAGAGTAAAGCTGACTAACGGTTTTATTGCCTTACAGCAAAGAATCACTTTTTTGCTTTCCAGTACTCCGCAAGAGCGTTACGAAGAGTTTTCAAAATTATATCCTGATCTCATGCTCCAGATTCCTAAAAAGTATGTTGCAGAATATTTAGGAGTAAGCAGGGAAACATTAAGCAGACTATATTCAAATAATAAATAGACGGTGTGATCTCGATCACACTTTTTTTGTGACTTCAATCCTTCTCCTGGCGACCCGGCTCGCCATACATTTGCTCTATCAATTGAGAACATTTTCAAGAGAGTAACAAGAGTATTTAATTCATAAAAATTTAAGTCATGAAACCACGAGTATTAATTATTGTTTCCAATGCCCATTCAATAGGACCTAACAACAGAAGAACCGGAACTTTCCTTCCTGAGGTAGCCCATCCCTATGCTGAATTTCAGAAAGCAAAATATCAGATAGATTTTGCAAGCTTAACCGGTGAAGTTCCCTATCTGGATGCACTGAATTTAGCCGATGATCCGGATAACTTACAATTTTTAACAGGCCCCGGATGGGAAGGTATGCAAAAAGCATCTTTGCTTTCTGATATCAACGCAGATGAGTACGATGCAGTTTTCATTCCGGGAGGTTTAGCACCAATGGTAGATATGCCTGAAGCACCACTTCTAAAGAAAGTTATTGCCCAGGTGTACGAAAACGATGGTGTTGTAGGAGCCGTATGTCATGGTCCTGTGTCATTTCTTAATGTCGTGTTGAGTGATGGGACTTATTTAGTGGAAGGTAAACAGATCACTTCATTTACGACAGAGGAAGAAGATCAATATGCAAGAGCTGATGTTCCTTTTGATCTTCAGATGGCACTTTCCAGCCAGGGAGCTGTTTTTCATGCTGCGGAGCCATGGTCTGCACACAGTATTGCCGACGGAAATATTGTAACCGGTCAAAATCCGGCTTCTGCCAAGGAGGTTGGTGAGAAAATGATTGTTGTTTTAGAAGCTAAAAAAGCTTAATTATATCTGATATTTATTAATTTTAAATAAAAAAAAGATGATTCAAAAACCCGTTTATGTATACGCACAATGGCATGTAAAGGATGGTCATGTAGATACTGTGTTGGAATTGTTGCAGCATGTTGCCGGTAAAACCTTACAGGAAGAAGGGAATTTATTTTACAAAGTACATCAAAACCAATCGGACAAAAATAATCTGATATTATTTGAAGGCTATTCGGATGCTGATGCTGTAGAGGCGCACCGTCATTCGGAGCATTATACAAGCTTTGTAGCAGAACAGATTATTCCTTTACTGGAAAAAAGAGAAGTAATCCTTATGGACCAGCTTATGTAAGGAGAGTTTCTCCTTTATTTTAATATTCCGAAAAACGTTGAACTTATTCTCAAAGTCTTTCGGAATATTTTTAGGTGGTTATATACCTTTTTACCTCTATTGTCATTCCGACGAAGGAGGAATCTTTTTTGATAGATCAGATTCTTCATTTCACTTCGTTACATTCTGAATGACAGCAGAAATAAGCAGATGTAAAATTATATATTGTTACCTACTTTTATTTTATTTCTTATTTAAAAATCAACATCTTCATTGCTGACCTTTACAATATATTCTATTCCGTCGATTGCTTTTAAAATAATCTGGTTTCGAAGAATGTTAGACATATTTTCCCAATATACTCTTCCGTAGAAAGAATAATTCTGTGGGATGATCTCCACCTCAACAGTTCTTACAAAACCTTCTTTGGGTTTATTGCTGATCATCGTTCCTCTTCTTACTCTTACTTCTTTCAATTCATCTTTCAGCACCATTCTGCAATAGTTTTTCACATCTTCCAGGGAAATGATCTTATCTCTCGTAGTTAATGCATATTTGTAAGCCTGAATACTGTCTGTTCCTTTCTGCTCTTCGGCACCGCCAATGGTTTCGGTAAGGAGAATAACAGTTTGTGATTTCAGCTGGTTGGAAAGTTCCGTTCCCGGACGCATATGATTGGCTAACGTGCAATGTGTGATCCAGAATGAAGCATAAGTGTGGTCTGTTTTTTCTACAGGTTCCATGATGACGTAATTCAGTTCCTGCTTGATGGTTCTTTTAGCATTATTTACTTTTTGTACCATCGACTTCATCTTGTCCGACATTTCGCTGAGGATGCCTTTCACATTATCCCTGTTTAACAGAGAAAATGCAGCAATTTCATCTCTTGTCAGCTCCAGAACATTGGCGATCATATCCACCGCATTCCTGTTGGTGAAACGTTCCATGCCTCCTTTTCTTACTGTATATAAACCTTTCTTCAGATCATCCGATGGAGTGAAAGGAATTTCTGTATACTTTCTTCCTTCGCCGTCCTGAACCTCATCCACATACAAAAAATGTTCTCCTTCGTCCGTCACCAAAGGAATATTATTCCCCATGATATCTAAGCTGTATTCTGTTTTTTTCCAGCCTCTGTTATACATCGGAAATGCATTAAGAACAAATGAAAAGTTATCCAGTATTTCGGCAGAAAACTGTGGCGGAAATTCGAAAGTAAGCCATAAGAATTTTTTGCCGTCAAGGTATTTTGTGATCTCTTCTTTCTGTTCAAGAAAATCAAGATTTTTCGGAAGCTTTCCGGGTTCAGAAAACAAACTGTTTGAAATTCCTGTGATCTCGATAAATTTATGGTGGTAAATGCTTTTAATATCTTCAATGACCTTATTTTGTATAGACTGCTCGCGGAACATCTGTTCATAGCCTTCCGCCTGATTGTTTTTAACGTAAGACAATCCTTCTCTTACAAATAATGGATTTTCATTACTGGACACCGTAATGTAAGGCAGCAGTTTATATACAAAGTCTAAATGCTCAAACGCAGGATTTGAACAAAATATACTTAAATATTTAGGGAAATTTTCATTGGTATATTTACTGACATCAATTCCAATCGTAACTTTTCTGTAATCTGCAGGCTGTCCCTGAAATCTTGAAATAGGAATTTTATTCAGCCTTTCATCGATACTGTAGCATGTATTTCCCACAAACATCACAGAAGTCTGGGCTTTATTGATTCGTATATTTCCGATCGGTGTAAAAGGAATGTTTACCTGTTTATCGGATTCCGATTTTACCGTAGAGGTCATCTGTTTCCGGAAAAAAAATTCGGTGTGCTCTAAAAGTACCTCGGAGGATTCATAAGGCTGCGTAAACGCTACGGCATGAGCGGGTACGGGATAAGTGTAAATTGATGGCGTAAGCAATTTTGCCAGTTTTTCTAAAATCCGAGCATTGACCGTCTGGATTTCGTTATTGGCTTTAAAAACTTCAGTACTGAATGCATCAATCAGTAATTTTACGAAAGGATCCAAAGACTGTGGACTTTTCAATCCCCAAACTTTGGTGGCATTCTGAAGCATTCTTGCTTTTACGGACTCTTTGGAATATATATTCTGATCTAAATTCATAAATTTTGGTTACAATTAAAACATTAATCGATCGACATCGGGCTTAAGAACAATTCGGTAGAAAAGCTGAAACGGTCTCCTGTTTCTTCCATTTTGGCATTAATTGCAATTCTTACCTTCTTTTTGATCTCGGTGTGCTCTTTGGTATCGTAACTATGCTCTACAAACTGTATGTAGGCATCAATCTGCGCCTGTACAATCCGGGGTTCATATTCCTGGATCTGTCTTTTAAGGCTTTTAATGAAAACGCTTTCCCAGACGGCGCTTGTAACTCCATTATCGAATTCCAGACTCCAAACATCGTTTCCGTAATTTTCGTCATATCTGTTTTCGCCTTTTTTGGTGGTTATCAGCAGCATAATGTTGTGGGCAATACTTTCTCCCATATCGCAGGTATCAATACTCCCGCCTTCGGTCATTAACGTTGATGGAACAAAAGGCATTCTGTAATTTGGTGTGTCCATAAATCAACTTCTTTATTTTTTACTTCGTGGTGTTAGTTTACTTGAAACGAAATACCAAATTAATCATTTTCACGAATATACATGGTATAAGAATTTAAAAATATTGCTTAAACAACAAGGCTTCCAAATAAATCCGGAAGCCTTGCATAATTTTTTATGTAAAAAGTGAAAATATCGTAAAAATACATCGACCCAATAGAAGGTTTTTTTATTAGTCTATTTTATGATTGCTTAGTATTCTTCTGATTTCGGTTGATAAAATAATACACTGGAAGCCCAAGTAAAACCATCACGAATCCCGGCCATGTATACTGCTGCTTATAGATTAAAAGCAAAATACAGAATACCGAACCTATCACTAAGTAAATGATCGGAGTTATAGGATAAAGCCACGTTTTGTAAGGCCTTTCAAGATCAGGTTGTTTTACCCTTAAATAGATCACTCCAAAAACGGTGATCATATAAAATAAAACAATTACGAAAGAGATCATGTCTAAAAGGTTTCCATACTGTCCGCTCAAACATAAAAGAGAGGCCCAGACTCCCTGCATCCATAAGGCATTTCCGGGTACTTCATTTTTGTTATTATTCACAGCTGCTTTAAAAAACATTCCGTCTTTTGCCATGGTCTGAAAAACCCTTGCACCAGCTAGGATCAATCCATTATTGCATCCAAATGTAGAAACCATTACCAGTAAAGCAATAATGATGGTTCCGGCGCTTCCGAAAATTTGCTGTGATGCTGCTACTGCTACCCTGTCATTCGTGGCAAAGGCAATAGAATCTCTGTCGAGTGCATTAAGATAAATATAATTCACTGCGATATACAAAATCATTACCGCAGAGGTTCCGTAGATCATAGCCTTTACGACATTTTTCTTGGGGTTGTCTATTTCTCCGGAAACAAAAGTCACACTTTCCCAGGCCACGGAACTGAAAACAGAACCTACCATCGCCGCAGCAATTCCTCCCATTAAAGTCATGCCGCCAATCGGCTCCCAGCCCTCTTTTAGAAAATTGCCGCTGATATCTTTTTTAAGATTATTAAATGAATCAAAACCCAAACTGAAATTTTCAGCCAGATGAGAACTTTCCACCAAAATAAATCCTGCCGCTATTAATCCCAGCAAGGCAATGATTTTTGACCCTGTAAATACATTTTGTAAAATTTTTCCGCTTTGTACTCCTCTCGTGTTGATGTAGGTTAGCAGAAGAATAATAGCAATGGCTAAAATCTGTATCCATGTAATTTTAAATTCTCCACTTTGGAAAAGGGGAGCCGCGTCATTAAGTGCCGGAAAAAGATAGGCTGTAAATTTTCCGAAAGCCATCGCAACTGCGGCAATCGTTCCGGTCTGTATAACGGTAAATAATCCCCATCCGTACAAGAATCCCATCTTTCTGCCGAAGATCTCCTTAAGATAGGTATATTGTCCTCCAGCTTTAGGAAAAAGAGCGGAGAGTTCTCCATAACTGATCGCAGCAGCAACCGTCATAATCCCTGTAATTACCCAAACGATGATCAGCCAGAATCCTGAACCCAGGTTTCGCATCATATCGGCACTTACGATAAAGATTCCGCTTCCTATCATGGAGCCCATTACGAGCATGATGGCGTCCCAAAGTTTTAATTTTTTTTGCATAGTAACGTATAGGCGTCAAATATAAACAAATATGCATTCGGTTTCGATTATTGTTTAAAATTTAGCAATACACCTGTTTTTTATCAAGTTTTTAACGATTTATGATTCAATTTTTATTAGTACTTTTGAAAAAAATATTAAAAATGAAATTCAAGGCTATATTATTTGCAGCAGCGGTAAGTGTTTCCACTTTAGCTTTTGCACAGGAGACATCACAGAAAAAGTTTGGACCACCGGCAGGAAATGCTTTGGTAGGAGATGCTTATGGAGCCGGAGTAGCTTCTACCGTTGAAAGTAAAGCAATCTCTGTTGAAAAATTAAGCAAGAAACTTAAAAAAGACAACAAGAAAGTTGAGAATGTAGCGATCAAAGGAAAAGTTATTGATGTTTGTGACAAAAAAGGATGCTGGTTGACGATACAGACTGAAGACGATTCTCAGCTTTTCGTGAAAATGAAAGATTACGCATTTTTCGTACCTACTGCCCTAAAAGGTAAAACTGTAGTACTAGATGGAAGCGCTGAAAGAAAAGTAACTTCTATAGACGAACAAAAGCACTATGCCGAAGATGCTAAAAAACCTCAATCTGAAATCGACGCCATTACAAAACCTAAAGAAGAAATCAGATTCGTAGCCAACGGAATTAAAGTAGTTAATTAATACAAATTGTCATTGGGTCAAGGTAAGCAGTTTCTTAAGATTTCTGTGCTCCCGAAATGACCATATTTTATACAAAAAAAGCGGAACAAAATGTTCCGCTTTTTTTAATTAATCTTCTATCGTAAATTCTACCACAGCATCCAGTTTCGGATATTTTGTGGGAGAAATAAATTTCTTTCCGGTGCAGTCTATTTCCAGCCAGCCTTTTCTTTTTTTCACATCACCTACTTCCATCACAAAAGGTACAAATGATATTTCGTCTTTTCCTTCTTCTATCATTTCCCGGTATTGAACGGCAACATCCAAAATACATTCATGATCCGTGTTTAGTTTTACATTCCGGTAAATAATATCATAGTGCGTTTCCTTATTTTCCGGAATCTCAAGATAAGTCTCCCAACCTGTAATATCGGAGTTCAATTCTGCGATTGATTGTAGCGCATAATACAAGGCAACCGTATAATATTTTCTTGTTCCTTTCCTGGTATAATCATCTATGAAATGTCCGCCTTCAAATAAGATGGTTGGCATACCCGCTTTAATAAAATTGTCGCCGGTTGAGTTCGGGTAAAATTCATCCGAATATCTTCCGATCTGATTAGGGATCATTTCTTTCAAATGGTTGTAAACAGCACCGATTACCGCCATACATTTTTTACGGTTATCTGTAATGGTACGTTCTACATTTTCCGACGGTGCAAGAAAAGAAAGAGTAGCGGGATGAATTCCGTCTGTTGTGAAAATAGTTCTCTGCTCATGTAAATTAAGAGCGTAATCATATTTCTTGGAACCTACTGCTGATTTAAGGAATTTAATCTCTTTGCTGGACTCATTATGAAAGTCTCTGTTCAGATCAATATCTGCAGCATTCACCCTTGTCCATTTTTCCGAGCCGTCAGGATTGAGCATAAAAATAAAGTCCAGTTGAATCTTACTGAATAATTCATCCTTCATTTCAGGATCCTTATCCAGGCTTACCAATAAATCTAACATTGCATGTGTTGCGTTGGATTCGTTCCCGTGCATTTGGGACCATGCAAGAATATGAATGGAACCTGTTCCTATGCTTAGCTTATAAATGGGTTTATCTAAATAGGATGTCCCGATTTCCTGAATCTGATCCGCCAGATTAGCCTGTAGGTAGGAAAATAATTTTTCAGGAGAAATATATCGGTTTGGAAAGTTAGGGTGTGCAGTGTATAACTGTTCAAAATTCATTGTGCAATAATTTACAAGAGTCAAATTTAACCATTTTTGAGCAAAAAATAAAATTAACATTTGTAATTAGTTTAAACAATGTAAATAGTCATTTTGTCTGTTGATAACTTTGTGGATTGCTAATAATTCAATACAATATTGTTAATTTACTAAAAGTGAGTGTTTTACAACTTTTACCTCAATAAGTGTATTAAATATACTTTAAGTATGTAAATCCCTGTTTATCAACAAATGGGTGTAATTTCATTAAACAGAATTGACTGTGCAAAACTATTTGATTTACGCATTTACACAAATGTAAATTGTTAATTACTTCAAAATCTGCCATAGAATTCTCTTTTTTGAAGCCTTCTAAAAGATAACATAACTGGTCAAAAAAAATAATAGTATAATAGATGGTATTTGTCATTCTATTCTTTATAAAACAGGTCTATATAGACGTTTAAGGAAAGAAATTACAGTTTACAAATGCATATTCTATTGGATATACCGTAAAAAAGGGCATCTACTACTCTATTTGTTAAATTTAAGCCAATATAATGATGTAAACAACTTCTAACAGGCATTTTATCAGCAATATACTTCTCTAAAATATTCATTATTTCATTTATCTCATCCAATACTTTAAGTCATAATTTACATGATGAGCATTGTGGATAATTTGTATAGTAAAAATTGATGTATATTAATAAATATGACACATACATCTGTTTATTAATATATTATATGGATTTACATATGTATATTCAGTAAAATGATTCTTATTTACATTTATGGTTTGCATTTGTAAACATTATTTTTTACATTTGTAACACAAATAAAAATCATTTTTATGAGTTTAAACGAAAGGATTTCAAAAGTAATAGAGTATTCTAAGCTCACTCCTTCAGAATTTGCAGATGAAATTGATGTGCAGCGTTCTTCCATTTCTCATATTACTTCGGGAAGGAACAAGCCTTCTTTAGAGTTTATCATAAAAATAAAATCCAGCTTTCCTGAAATTTTATGGGATTGGCTGGTTACCGGCGAAGGCGAAATGCTGAAGCAGGATCTTCCGGAAGTGAATGAAATTCCAGCAGACGAAGAAGAAAAGAGCAAGCCAACTTCCCTCCCCGATTTATTTACGATGATGAATACGGATGATGATTTTGGTGCCGAAGAAACGGAAATTGACACCCCAAAACAGACCGCTGGAGAATCATTTATTCCACATCAAAGTCTTACTCAGGAAAAAATATCCGATTCTCAGCGATTAGAGAAATCCAATGATCAAATCATAAGTGAAGCTATTGGTAATCAGATTCATAAGATAAAACGTATCGTATTATTCTATGAAAACGGAAAATTTGAAAGTTTTGAGCCTTAAACAATGAATGGATAAAAAAATAGTGGATAAAAATCATAAATTATACTTCATAACCAAATTTGCTTTTCATGATTTATGGATCAATTTATCTAACATCGGGATTTTAAAATCTATTCCATCTCTAAATTATTTTATATTTTCCAGAGGTTTAAGCTTTACTATTGAACCGAAATTATCAGTTAATTTTCACAACTATTTTATATTTCGAAACAAGAAACAGCAGAAAATATCCTAAGAATTTTACTCTATTTTAGAACTAATAATCGCTTCTATTTCTTTAAATTTTAAATCAAAACTATCAAAAAATAAACTTGGAAAATAACTATTTCAAGCCATTTTTTCAATACTTAAATCTACTTTTTAAGAGGTTGTCGGTTCAAATATATAGCTGAAATTTCCGTCAAATTTTCTATATTATTTTATAATTTTAGTGAAGTTTTACACTGAAAATTCCTTAAAAATTTCACTACAATTTGAGGTTAATAATAGTATTTCGCTTTGAAGTACAAAAAACAATTATTTCGGTCTATTCAATGAAGGTTTTGAACATTGACAAGCATAGCAATATCACAAAAAAAACAATACAGATTCAAGTCTGATTTAAGTAAAAGATTACTACAAATTTTGATTTAAATCTTATATTTTTAAAGAACAAAAACTGAATAATCTGATTGAAATTCTACAATATTTGAGGGCTAATTACGACGATAATTCTACTTTATAACCTGCAATTTTAATGTCTATTTACTGAAAAAAATAATACAGAAAAATAGAAATATTGCTCACTTTTAAGAAGTAATTAAGCGGGAAATTATTGCTAAGAATTCAAAAATAATACTGATTTTCTTACCTGAATTTACCTAAGGATTTGATGAAATATTCACCGTAATTTTGATTGAAATCTTATCTTTTTTTAATTAAGATATTATGAAAATTAAGCTGCAATTTTATGTTAATTAAAGCTTGATTAACGTCCTCAATTTTTGGAAATAGGTAATAAAAAACGCCTCACTAATCAAGTGAAGCGTTGTATATGGTAAGGCTGAAAACTATTTCTTTTTTCTTCTTTCAAGCTCTTTTTTAATCAATCCAAGCTCTCTTCCTGTTTGTCCTGCTACCGAAGTGTTTTCCTGAGCTCTTCTGGTAAGATAAGGCACAACGTCTTTCACAGGGCCGTATGGAAGGTATTTAGCCACGTTATAGCCTTTATCAGATAAATAGAAGCTGATATTATCACTCATCCCATAAAGCTGACCAAAATAGATATGTGGATTATCATTTTCCAATGATTTTGCCTTCATTTTGTCCATAATCAGTTCTGAAGAAATCTCATTGTGGGTTCCAAAAAAGGCTGAAACTTTATCTAAATGGTTCATCACAAAGTCAATTCCTGCATTATAGTTTTTGTCCGAAGCGTCCTTATTAGGCTGGATAGGATCCGGATATCCTTTTTCTGCTGCCCTCGCTCTTTCTTTCTCCATATAAGCACCACGAACGATCTTATATCCTATGAAATAATTCTTTTCTCTGGCTCTCTGAAGGTTGGCTTCCATATATTCCAGTCTTCCTGTTCTGTACATTTGGATCGTGTTCCAAACGATAGGTTTTTCCCGGTTATATTTCTCCATCATTTCTTCACAAAGATGATCTGCAGCGTCCTGCATCCATGTTTCTTCAGCATCCACCATTACTTTTTTATCATTTTCATGGCACAATCTGCATACTTCATCAAATCTTTTTACGACTCTTTCCCACTCTTCTTTTTGACTTGTCGTTAGTTCTGCCTTTTTTCCAACGGCTTCATATAGGTCGATTCTTCCAAATGCTGTAGGCTTAAATACAATAAACGGAATCGCCGGATTTCCAATAGAAAACCTTATGATATCTTTAATTTCATTGCAGACTGCATCAAAAGTGGCTTCATCCTCCTTTCCTTCTATGGAATAATCGAAAATACTTCCTACTCCTCTTTTAAAGAGCTGTTTTACAACTTTCATACTTTCTTCACGCGTTTCACCACCACAGAATTGCGCAAACAAAGTGCTTTTTACAATTCCGGTAACGAAAGGGAAGTCATTATGTACCGTAAAATTAAGGATAGAAGTTCCAAGACTGGTAAGAGCGGGCTGTTCGATCATTTTGAACATCCAGTACGCCTTTTTCAATTGTGCATCTGACTTGTCTGCAAATGCAATTTTAGTATCGTTAAAAATGGGCATTCCTTTTTATTAAATTTAGTTCTGCAAATGTAATAATAACCTAAGCTTTTTTAAAGAAATTTCTCTACAATTTACCTTCCAGGCCATTTAAAAGCATTGCAATAATTCCTACAAAAACCCAAAAACGCAAGATGTTGAGGGTCAGAAATTTGCTTTTCCACGAAGAATTTAAAAGAAGATAGATGCAAAAGATCATCATCAGCAAACCGCTGGCGAAATAATAGGCCATAAAACCTGAAATACCTGTTCGAAGAATCAGCTTCATAGAAACAGCCATCGTAATAACCAGTAAAGAAATAATGATGCTATTAGTTGTTTTGCTTTTAAAATAATTGGGAATCGTAGTGTATCCAAAGGCCTTATCCACACTTTTGGTAAGGGTATCTTTTACAATATCAATGCATAAAAGAATAAGGAAAAGGAAAATAGCCATTAAAAACACCTTTTTGGAAAATCTTTCATAATATACCATCATTCCAAAGAACGGATATAAGGTTAAACTTACAAAGGTTAGATTATTAACGATCAGGATACGGCTTAATTTATGGCTGTACAGCCACATAAAGAACTGGTAAACCACAAAAAAGGCAAATACTCTATGGGAAATCATCCAGGCTACCCCCAAAGAAATAACACTTAAAGCCAGGTAAGCGTACAAAAAGTACTTTTGCTTGATAAAACTTTGAATTCTTGTTCTGAAAGGCTTAACAATATGATCTTTTTCCAGATCATAGAACTGATTGATGATTCCTCCGGCAAGAATTGTGAGTACAGTACAGAAAATAATGCCATGAACTTTAAAATCAAAGACGAATTTTCTGAACGTTTCATCCTGATTAAACAGGAAAAAAGTGGAAACATAGAGTGCAAAAGTCAGCAGCAAAGCCACAGAAACCCTTGCTCCCAGAAGAAATCCCACGAATTGTGAAAATCTGTAATATAGAGATTTGGATATATAATTTTTCTGTTGGAAAGTTTCTTTTTCAGAATTCATTCCAACGCAATTAAAATCTGTAAATCACTTCTTTTTGGAAGCCTTCAAGCATTTTTTCAGCTTTTTCATAGTCTTTGGTAAATCCTAAAATATAACCTCCACCACCGCTTCCGCAGAGTTTTAAATAGTAAGCATTGGAATCCAGCCCTTTTTTCCAGATATTAAAAATACTTTCCGGGATCATCGGACGGAAATGTTCGTATGCCCAATGAGAAAGCTTCTTTAAATTTCTAAAGAAAGGGGTCATGTCTTTTTTAAGGAAAGATTCTATACACGCATTATTATAGCGGATAAACTCTTCTTTAAGTGTTTTTCTAAACCCTTCAGTCTTCATTTTTTCAAAGAAAATCTGAATCATCGGTCCAGTTTCTCCGGACATTCCGGAATCAATAAGGAAGATAGCTCCTTTGCCTTTTTCTCCATCGGGAATAGAAACCCTGTCGAGGTTTTCTTTATTTTCGATAAGTATAGGCAGGTTCATATAGCAAATTAAAGGATCCATTCCTGAGCTTTTTCCATGGAAATAGCTTTCCATTTCTCCAAAAACGGCTTTTAATTTCTTTAAATTTTCTTTTGAAATATTTTCAGGATCAAGTTTATTGATAGAATATTTTTCAAAAATAGCAGCTACTAAAGCTCCTGAACTTCCCACCCCATATCCCTGAGGAATATTGGAATCAAAGAAAAGTCCTTTTGAAATATCATTTTTAAAACTTTCAATATCTAATTTGAAATTGTCAGAAAGATCCAATCCTAATAAATAATCGGAGTATTTCTGTAAATGTTGGTTTGATTTAAGCTCAAATTCAGGACCTAGATCCGAGAATTTTAAGGTTCCTTTATAAAAACTGTAGGGAACAACAAGTCCTTGGGAATCTTCTATCATCCCATATTCTCCGAAAAGGATAATTTTAGCGTAAAATAAAGGGTTTGTCATTTTGTGTTAAAAATCTTTATGCAAAGTTACTATTATTCTGCTGAATATTAACAAATTTTAAGCCATTCTACTACTTTATCTTCGATTTTAAGAATCGTATCAAAATAGCTCCTACTGCAAAAAACGCCGACATGGTAATAAAAGCATACTGCATGTTGTGAAACTTCTGAATAAATACACTGAAAATAAGCATTCCACAAATGATTGCTATTTTTTCAAGTACATCATAAAAACTGAAATACGTTGTATTTTCCATAGAATTTTCCGGCAGAAGCTTTGAGTAAGTTGATCTAGACATTGCCTGAAGGCCACCCATCACCAAACCAATCAAACCAGCCAAACCATAAAACTGAAGCTGAAGATTAGGATTTTCTTTGTTTAATGAATATGCAGACAAACAGCAGATAATCCAGATAATCACAGCAATAGTGATCACGTTTTTATTTCCAATTTTTTTAGATAATCTTGAAAATAAGAAAGCTCCAAAAATGGCAATAATCTGAATAACTAAGATGGTAATGATCAATTTATATTTATCGGCTTCTTTCGGGAAAATCACTGTACTTCCAAAGGGAACTGCCATTAAAAAGATGGTCTGCATCCCAACACTGTAAAAGAAAAAACTCGACAAGAAAAACTTCAAAGCTTTGTCTGAAAAAAGCTTGTTTCCCACTCTGAATAATTCTCTGAAACTCTCTTTAGCAATATCTTTATAGAAACTGATATTATCTTTTAATACTTCAAAAAAACCTCCCTGCTCTTCATGCTTTTTAAAGATATTTTTATAATTTAAAAGCACTAAATCTTTAGGAAGTTTTTCCTTCACATCTCCAAATTGCGGTAAATGTTTGAATGTATATTGTGAGAAACCAAACCACCAAGCTCCTGTTAATAAAAAGCTTATTCTGATATAAATTTTAGCCTGATCCGGCCCTTTCGCAACCACCTGAATCAAAACCAAACAAATAATTAATAGAACTACAGATCCTATATAACCATAAATATACCCTTTTGCAGAAAGCGCATCTTGTTTATCCGGAGTGGCAATATCTGGTAAAAATGAATTATAAAAGACTAAACTTCCCCAAAAACCAACACTCGCCGTAATACTGAAAAGGAGTCCTAAAAAGATATTTTCCATACCTGTAAACATGGCCAATCCCATACAAGAAGTCGCACCCAAATAACAGAAAAACTGAAGAAATGACTTTTTATTTCCAATGGTATCTGCTAAAGAAGATAAGAATGGAGACAGTAATACAACTAAAAAGAACGAGATGGCATAAGAAAAACTCAAGACCGCTTCCGGTTCATAAGTTTCTCCGAAAATCTTGATCATATTTCTAACAGGAATTTCCTGAATCTCCCTTGCTTCCGGCACATACTCTTTCTTGTTGTAAGCCGTAGTAAGAATCGTGTAGTAAATTGGGAATATCGCAGAAGTAATTACCAAAGAGTAAACAGAGTTTGCCCAGTCATAGACCGCCCAGGCTTTCATAATCTTTGGATTATTTTTTATATTTTGAGTAGGTTGAATTTCAGTTTCAGACATTTTCAAATAAATATTAGTAGCACAAAAATATAAAAACCGCTGAATATTCGGCGGTTTTTATATTAAATTAAATTTATAGTTTACATATTTTCAATAACAATGGCTGAAGCACCACCTCCACCGTTGCAAATTGCTGCTGCACCATATTTCGCATTGTTCTGCTTTAATACGTTGATCAGCGTTACAATGATTCTTGATCCTGAGCTTCCCAGCGGGTGTCCTAATGCTACAGCACCCCCGTTTACATTTACTTTAGAAGCGTCTAATCCCAGGATTTTATTGTTAGCCAAACCTACAACAGAGAATGCTTCGTTGAATTCAAAGAAATCGATATCAGAAATTTGTAATCCTGCCTTTTTCAGAGCAATCGGAAGTGCTTTTGCTGGTGCAGTAGTGAAGTTTTCAGGCTCCTGTGCTGCGTCAGCATAAGAAACGATTCTTGCTAAAGGCTTAAGACCTAATTCTTCCATTTTTTCTTTAGAAACAAGGATCAAAGCAGAAGCACCATCATTTAAAGTAGATGCATTGGCAGCTGTAACGGTTCCTTCTTCTTTCTTGAATACAGTTGGAAGTGTAGGAAGTCTGTCAAAATTAACAGCTTTATATTCTTCATCTTCTGCAAAAATTACAGGCTCTCCTTTTCTTTGAGGAATTGAAACAGGTACTATTTCTTCATTAAATTTCCCTTCGCTCCATGCTTTTGCTGATCTATTATAAGATTCAATGGCAAAATTATCCTGATCTTCTCTTGTAATGCTGTAGTCTGCTGCACATTTTTCTGCACAAACTCCCATATGAACTTTGTTGTAAACGTCTGTAAGACCGTCTAACACCATTCCGTCCAACATTTTGATATCTCCTAATTTGGTCGCTACTCTCGCGTTATAGTAATGAGGAACCATAGACATGTTCTCCATCCCGCCTGCAACGATTACTTCCGCGTCGCCTGCTTTGATAGCCTGTGCAGCCATTGTTACAGCCTTCATTCCTGATGCACAAACTTTATTAACTGTAGTAGAAGGTGTCTCAATAGACAAACCTGCTCCTAATGCAGCCTGACGGGCAGGAGCCTGTCCCTCTCCAGCCTGCAATACGTTCCCCATATAGATTTCCTGAACGTTTTTAGGATCTAAGCCGATTTTATCTAATGCTCCTTTTACAGCAATAGATCCCAGCTTTGTAGCCGGAACAGTTGATAAACTTCCTAAAAAACTCCCCATTGGTGTTCTAACTGCAGAAACGATGAATACTTCTTTCATGTGTATGATATTTATTTTTTTAGTCAAATTCAGCCTTCCGGCTTCACTCTTTGATCACTTTTATTTTTCTTTAATTAATACAAAACTGTACTGGTCATTATCAATTTTAGTCTCTACTTTCAGGTAATTATCCTGAGTAGCCACTATTTTATTGCTGAAAACATCTCCTACTTTTATCAGATTCTCCTTTTCAGTTTTTTCAAGGACGATCGATTTATAATTGCAGTCGTCAATAAAAACCATTGTTGATTTCACAAAATCTTTTCCATCATTATAATATTCGGTCTGAACATTATCTTTCACGGTCATGTACCAAAGATTTTTCGGGTAATTGGAACGTAGAAATGTTCCTTCCTTTATATTACTGCATTTAGGAGGGTTATCTACCGATTTTTGCTGTACTTCCTCTTTTTTCTTAGTGTCCGTCTCTTTTTTCTGAGCATTTATCTGAAAAATGCCCAAAAACAATGCGGCAACGGAAATGGTCTTTATACCCTTCATATTGGTATCTCTTATTTATTTTTATTTTTATTTCCCAGTAAAATCATCAAAATAGCTCCTAAAAATTCAACAGCCCAGCCCCATTTTAGTTTTACGACTCCGGCAAAGGTTTCTCTCCAGGATTTAAACGGTAAAAAGCTGAAATATTCTAATGACTGCATTTTAACCGCTACTAAAGTGAAAGCGAATAAAATAATCAAAAATACACCAAAAGTTCTTACCACTTTGGCACTGCCATTTACCAGTCCAAAGGCCGCACATGCAGAAAGAATCCAGCATGTAATCGCCAGATAGTGGTCTAGTTTCCAATAATTCCAGTTTCCAATAATAGGAACATGAACCAGGGGTAGAAAGCTCCCTGCCACCACTAATAACAATCCTAATAATTGAATATTTTTCATATTTCTTAAAGAGCCAAAATACAAAAAAAAACACACTTTACAGAAGTGTGTTTTAAAAACAAATTATTGGCGTACAAACATTTGTTAGTGTAAAAAAAATATATTAAAATTATTTATTTCGCAATAAAAATCATTTTTTATTATTTAATTAAAAATCAATATTAGCTATTTCTATCCCGATTTGTAAACCATATTTCTTCTTCAGGGTAGCATCACTGGTAAACGCCGGGGTAAAATCTTTTTGAATGAATATATTAAATCCACCATATCCAACTCCGAACTTGCCTCCAAAGACAAAGTTATTTAAACCTTGTTTTACTCTTTCCCGCTCTACAATCCTTCTGGAATCTTCATTTGAAAACCTATTATAAATGGTGCTGAACAATCTTGTTCCTCCATACACACCGGCAATTATAGAAAACTGGCTTTTTCTGTTGTCCAGGTATTTCACTCCATCTACCACTTTATATTCAGGGTTCAGGACAAATCTCAGATCCAGAGGAATCATAAGGTAGGAATTATTAAGGTATGTTCTCCTCAAATTTCCTCTTGAGAAATCATCCACGACAAGCCTTTGATTTTCCTGAGCGAATACTTTATCATATTTAGGAGTGAACCTGTCTGAACGGAATCCCAGTCCAATACGGTAAAAAAACGGACTTGTGAATCCTCCCAATTGGTTTTCGTATCTCAGAGTGGTATTGGTTGAATTGATAATCGTATTTTTCACATCAGAATGCTGGTTGTAAAATTTAAAAGGATCGTCTTTTGAAGTCAGATTCGCTCCTGTTAAGCTTACGGAAAGCTGCCATGACTGCAGATAATCCTTAACCGTTTTCTTTCTTCTGTCCAGTTTAATTTTTACGCCATCTGTTCCCAGTTGCATCTCATTTTTGCGCCATAATACACTGTCACGTCTTCCTAATACAGCATTTTTCACCATTTCTTTAGTGGCATTTTCCAACTCACTTTGCTGGGCATCTACTTTATCGTTGATGTTTTGCTGGTATCTCGTTGCAATTTCTGCTCTCTTGCTTTGCTTTTCTTCGGAGGTAATTTTCTTTTCCTGAAACATTTTATCAACGTTATCAAGTTCCTCATTCATCTTTGATTTTTCTGAAACCACAATGCTGTCAATCTTTTGAGAATAAGATTTCATATGGTTATTTTCTTGTGCAAAGCTGTATGAAAAAGCCATTACAGCGGTCATTAAGGCAATTTTCGTTTTCATATTTTAGATTAATTTTTAGACAATATTATCCCACAACTCATTTTTCAGAGCAGTATTTTTTTATGTAAAAGGTTAAAAGATTATTTGGTTTCCTGATCGGAAAAGACGGTCACTCCAAGTATTTTTAAAGAATTTGGGCTTTTGAATTTGATCTTCGTAGCATCCAGCACTCCGAATTTGCCCTGTTCACCTTTATTTTCTTCACGGGTTCTGTCAAATTCTCTTCCCAGCAGCAATTCATCGGCTTTTATATAATTTGCTTTATTTTTTGCTGCAATCACAGGTTTTTCAATGCTATTAGCAACCGTGGAATTTATCGCAGGAACAGCGATCACATTATTTTTGATGATAACTTTTTCTTTTGCTAAATGCTGGACATTTGGTATAACATGGTCCTCAGAAATGATAGATACTTCTTTATCGGTTTTGATTTTATCAATTTTATTTTCCTTGAGAACGGCTACCTCAGCATGTTGAGCCTGATCGGTATTTGAATTGACGATTTCAACGGTTGGTTGGGGTTCTGCAACAGTATTTGACTTTTCAGCTGTTGCCATTACGGCTTTATTCTCAGTCTTATTTGAATTAAAATAAAAGAAAGCGCCAAAAGAAATCAAAAGCAATATGGCAACCGCGTATTTCCAACTCTGGAACGGCTTCTTAATCCCTGAAGCAGGCACTTTGTCCAATTCAGCTTCCATTCTGTCCCAAAGATCAGCCGAAGGCTTTATTTCAAGCTTTTCGTAATCAGATCTTACTTGTTTCAATATTTCTTTTTTCATTTTCTTTTGTTTTAAAAAATTCGGCAAGCCATTTTTTCGCTTTACTCAACTGACTCTTGCTGGTCCCTTCCGAAATATTGAGAATTTCGGCAATCTCATGATGTTTTTTCTCTTCAAAAACATATAAATTAAAAATCAGCCTATATCCTACCGGCATCTGGGAAAATATTTCTTCAATATTGATTTCACCTAGCTGTTCTTCAATATCTTCTTCGGAGTAGTCATCTGCAATTTCTATATCCACATAGAGAATATTTTTATTTTTCCGGACAAAGCTTATAGAATCATTGACAACAATTTTTCTGAGCCAAAACGGAAAACTTTTCCACTCTCTGCATTCATCAAGTTTTGTGAAACATTTCATAAATGCATTTAAAAGAATATCCTCTGCATCATGAATATTGTTTGTGTAAGAGTTTGCAACGGCAAGCATCCTTGCTGAAAACAGATCGTAAAGCGCTTTCTGAGCCCTACGGTCCTGTTTTTTAGCCAGCATAAAATTCTCTTCTAAAGTCTTCATGTATGAGTTTCTATATATAAGACGGGATCTGTTGTAAAAGGTTGCCTGAAAATAAAAAAAATTGCACTTTTTTTCAAAAGTGCAATTTAATATTTTAATAATCAACGAAATAAATTAATGATTTACTTCTTTTAATTGATTAGGATCATGCTTATGTTTAAAAATAACAGCAAATAAAACGGTCACAATTAATGCATAGCCTGCAAATATGTACCATGAGGTCTGCCATCCTTCCAGCTGTAACGCAGGATCGGTTTGCGAAAATACATAATGATTCACCACTCCCTGAGCGGCAAGCATTCCTATTGTCGCACCAAAACCGTTGGTCATCATCATGAAAACCCCCTGAGCACTTGAACGGATACTCTTATCTGTTTCTTTATCTACAAATAGTGAACCTGACACGTTGAAGAAGTCAAATGCAATTCCATATACAATCATTGATAGGACAAACATCCATACACCGCCGCCAGGATTTCCTAATCCGAACAGTCCAAATCGTAAAACCCAGGCAAACATCGCCATCAGCATTACTTTTTTAATTCCGAATCTCTTTAAGAAGAAAGGAATCAACAGAATACATAATGTTTCAGAAACCTGAGAAAGAGAAATCAAAGCGTTGGCATGATTTGCTCCCCATGTATCTTTGAAAGCCGGAATATCTTTAAAACTGGTAATAAACGGATTTGCATATCCATTGGTAATCTGTAATGAAACTCCCAACAGCATAGAAAAAATAAAGAAAACAGCCATTTTTTTATCTTTAAAAAGGGCAAATGCTTTCAACCCTAATGCATCAGAGAAGCTTTTCTTCTCATTACTTTCATTAGTAGGACATTTCGGTAAGGTAAATGAGTATATAAATAATACGATTCCTAAAATTCCTGACACGAAAAATTGTGAGTAGCTATGCTGAAATCCTGTAAAATCTACAAACAGCATCGCACAAATAAACCCGATTGTACCGAAAGTACGAATCGGAGGAAATGCCTTTATCGTGTCATAGTTATTGTTCACAAGAACGGTATATGCCACAGAGTTTGAAAGGGCAATAGAAGGCATATAGAACATCACACTTAAGCTATATAAAAGGAATAGTTTAGAAAATTCCACATCGCTTCCTGCTGACATTCCATAATATCCTGCTGCAATCAAGAAGACGGCTGCGAAAAAATGACAAATCCCAAGCAGCTTCTGAGCCTGTATCCACCGGTCTGCAATAATCCCCATCAATGCGGGCATAAAAATAGAGACAATCCCCTGCATTGCATAAAAAAGGCCTATTTTAGAGCCTAATCCAACTGAACCTAAATAATTTCCCATGGAAGTTAAATAAGCCCCCCAAACAGCAAACTGAAGAAAGCTAAGGATGGTAAGTCGTAATTTTAAATTCATAGTTTAAATGTAAATATCTTAATCAATTTTCTTTTTTCTCCTTTTGATTTCTTCCTGAATCTCCAGAGCAGTATCATAATCTTCTTCTTTTACGGCTTCATCCAGCAGTTTTTGGAGTTCTTCCATTGAAAGAGACTTTAAAGTGTCTTCGGACTGCACCGTTTCAGAAAACGATTGTTCTTCTTTAGCGACATCTTCTAATTCTAAAAGGATCCCGGCTTCGCTCAACACCTGCTGAGTAGTAAAGATGGGAGCATCAAATCTTACTGCCATGGCGACAGCATCTGATGTTCTGGCATCAAGAATTAATTCTTCATCATTAGCTTTGTTTTTGAAGTTAATATTTGAAAAGAAAACTCCATCTACAATCTGATAGATGATCACTGAAACCAATTCGTAATTGGCCGAAACTATAAATTTTGTGAATAAATCATGGGTAAGAGGACGCGGCGGATGAATATCTTTTTCCAGTCCTAATGAAATGGACTGTGCCTCGAAATTTCCTATAACAACAGGTAATTTTATATGTGTTTCTTCATGCTCCAATAACAAGGCGTACGCCCCCGATTGGGTCTGGCTGTACGATATTCCGCGAATAATTAGCTGCTTATAATCCATAGCTACAAATATAAATTAATTTTGGTAATTATACGCCAGTTTACACCGAAGGTGTAAATTTAAAACAAAACAATAAAGACCAACTATTAAAGTAGTAGGTCTTTTTTATTTACTAAAATTAAAATTTACAAAATGGAAACGAAGCAACAAAAAATAAAAAGATTAGTTAGTGAATTGTTAATTGAACTTCAAGGAGAGCCATATTGGAAAGCAAATTGGGTTTTACACTTTCTGAAAAAATGGCTGATAGAAAATTCAACTGTAAACACAGGAATTGAAAAAATATGGAATGAAGAAAATTATCCTTCTGATTCTTTTATCTTTTTTTCAAAATCCAATAAAGATGTATGAGTATCTTTCATGATCTCTTTTAAATCAGTCAATTGAGGTGTGCTACTTCCTGGAGTCATATATTCCAAGATCCCTCTAATTTGAGTGTTAATTTCTGATTGATTTTTAAGAATATTAATTAACTGTTCTAAATCTTTTTTGTCCATGAATTATAAAATTTTGCCCTAAATATAAGCAATAAAAGGTACAATTTTTGTATTTTTGTAGGAATATTTATCGAACAAGAAAGCGTTAAGCTATTTTAATCTGGGTTCTGAAATCTGACAGTTTCTACACTTTGCCCCTAAAGATTAATGTAACTGATGCTCACTCCATATGGTGTGGGTTATATGTTGCTATTTAATCATTGGGGCAGGTTTTGTCAGAACCTCAGAACAGGATTGAGTAGTCTACAAAACCCACACTTTCTATTTTAAACAACAAAATATTTCTACTTTGGGTTTTGAGTGGATTAGCAAATTCACCAATGAAAAAAATTATCTTTTCACTATGTATGTTGATTGGAACTTTTTGTTTTTCTCAAACAGTAACAAAGAAGTATAATTCATATTCTAACAGATATGATTATTTTGATTCTTCATCAAGCCTTATAGGTTATGAAAAATACAACAGTTACTCTGGACGATGGGAGTATTATAGTTTAAAAAGCCCCCAACAGTCAAGGCAGCCTTATCAGTATAAAGATCCTGAACAATTAGACATTTCTAATTTAGGTAATGCTGCAACAGCTTTACAGAATAGATATAATGATAATCGAAGAAAAGCTCAAATTGTAATAGACGATATTGTTTATCAAATAAAATCCATGAATATATCAGATTCTAGAAAATCTAAGATATTAAATGCTTTTAATGAAACTGTTAATATGAATTTACGAAGAATTTCTAATGGTGAGATTAATTGGCTTTATGATGTATCTAATATTATTGTAAAAAATACAACTGAATAGATTATGTTTAACACCAATATAAAATCAGTATTTGAATTAACTCAAACCTTTTCAACAGAACAGGATTGTATTGATTATTTGGAGATGTTGAAATGGAACAAACTTCCTGTAAGTCCTTTTGATGAAACTTCAAAAGTATATAAATGTAAGAATAACCAGTATCGTTGTAAAAATACAGGCAAGTATTTTAATGTTAAGACAGGAACAATGTTTGAGAATTCTAAAGTTAGTCTTCGTAAATGGTTTATGGCTATTTGGCTTGTTACCTCTCATAAGAAGGGAATTAGTTCGATACAGTTAGGAAAAGATATTGGAGTAAGACAGGCAACAGCATGGTTCATGTTACAAAGAATTAGAGCTTGTTTTGGTGTCGAAAATAATAATGAGCTTGAAGGTATTGTAGAATGTGACGAAACTTTTATTGGCGGTAAGAACAAGAACCGTCACAAAGACAAGAAGGTTCCACACTCACAAGGTAGAAGTTATAAAGATAAAGTTCCTGTAATGGGAATGCTCCAACGTGGAGAGAGTGAAATAATTGAAAGACCGCACAAAGTTATACCAAATAAAACAGTCAAAGAAAAGATCATTTATAAAACAAGCAAGATGAATGCTTTTGTAGTGAATGATACTAAAAGAAAAAGTATTCAACCTTTTATATATCAATACGTAAAAGCAGATACAAAACTTATGACCGATGAATGGTGGGCTTATAAAGGTTTAAATAAACACTATGATCATAAAAATATAGATCATTCAAAAAAAGAGTATGTAAGTTTACAGGATAATAATATACACACAAACAATATCGAAGGAAGTTGGAATATACTGAAAAAAAGTGTTTCGGGAACATACAATCATGTTTCAAAAAAGCATCTTCAAAAATATGTTGATGAATTTGTGTATAGATTTAACCTGAGAAAGGTCACAGACCAAGAAAAGTTCCGATATTTGCTGTCAAATTCAAATGTCAGAACTAAATATAGAGAACTATGTCATTAGGTGAAGTACTTAAAGAAAAAAATGTGAGATACATTACAAAAGATGGTGTAGATTATTTTTATGTTGAAGATATAGAGAAAAATTATGAATACTTTATGTTTAATGGTGGAGAAATAATTTACATAAATAGTATTCCTTTAATTGACGGTAAATATGTAGTTAAATTAACGGAATTCGATTTGAATATGAAAAAGGTTTTAAACTTTAAACCTAAAAAGAAAGATAAAGAATCTTAATTTTAAAATTAAAGTTTTTGGTAAAATGGTTTAGTTTCCTTATATTTAATAATGATTATTTGTTATATTTACTATTAAATATAGTTTTAATACAAATGATTTAAATGAAACTAAATAACCAAGAACTTTATGATTTCTTTGTTGAGAAAGAAATATTAGCTCTTTATCATGCTAATACTGTTGGTACAACTATTACATATCTTCAAAATGATGGTTTACTTTCAAGAGGTGCTGTTGAAGATAAAGGATTATTTCAAACCTATCAAAAAACTGATGCAAAAGATAAAATAGTAGATGTATGGAATGATGTATTTTTAGATACAAATGATTTGCATACTTATTTTGATAGAGAAAATAGATATGGGCCAATTTTATTCGAACTCGATTTAGATTTAGTAAAGGACGAAAGTTTTGAAATCTGGATAACAAAAGATAATCCTATTCGTTGGATGAAAATACTCCTTATACAGATCGTTACTTTCAGAATATGGAAGAATTAAGAGAGTTATGGGATAAGATTAAGCCAGAAAGAAAAATGATAACAATAAGAAATAATAAATCTCCAATTTTGTTCAATCATGTACGAAGAGTTATTGTAGATGATCCAAAATTGGCTATAAATGAGGGAAATGCACAAATTCATTTGTTTAATGATGCTAAGAGTAGAATTTTAGATGTCGTTACAGACAAACATCCTTTAAATGGAAAGTTTGCGGTTAGAAAATGTGAAGATTGTTGGTGTTCAATAAATTATCCTGATCGTTCTATAAGTGATCTAAGAAGACTTTTTTTAAATTAAAACAATACAATAATGAAAAATGAAATTTTATGTAATAATTGCAATACATTAAATGTTGTAATTGAAGACAAATTATTTTTTCCAGAAGAAAAAAAAGCTGATAATATAATTTGCCCAGTATGTAAAGCCAAAATGACAACTTTATATACTGACGGATGGTTTTTTGTTCAAACTAAAGAAAATTATATTTTTGAACAAAAGATAGAAGAACGGAAAAAGACTATCAAGTATGTTGAAGAATTAGTTTGATTTTTTGACAGAAAATAATTTAATAAAAAGAGGACTAAAATTAATTAGTCCTCTTTTATTTTTAACAAGTTAGTGTAAACTAACGTATAATTACCTTAATTTTTTATTGTAGGTTTTACTTTTAGACAAAAATAAAAGCCCGGAAACCGAGCTTTTATTTTTTTATGGGAATTGTGAATCGTGAAATAACTTCGTGGTCAACTTTTCAGATCTGCGAAGCAACTTTCACAGTTGCACTACTCTTATCCTTTTAAAGCTTTAATCTTTTCAGTTAATGCAGGGATGATCTGGAATGCATCTCCTACTACACCGTAATCTGCAGATTTAAAGAAAGGTGCTTCTTTATCACTGTTGATCACTACAATAGTTTTAGAAGAGTTTACTCCAGCTAGATGCTGAATAGCTCCTGAAATACCTACTGCGATATAAAGATTGGGAGCAATTGCTTTACCCGTCTGCCCTACGTGTTCTGTATGAGGTCTCCATCCGATGTCTGAAACTGGTTTTGAACAAGCAGTAGCAGCGCCTAAAACGTTTGCCAGCTCTTCAATCATTCCCCAGTTTTCAGGACCTTTCATTCCTCTTCCTGCAGAAACTACAATTTCCGCTTCTTTAAGGTCTAGTTTTCCTGAGCTTTGTTCGTGAGAGATTACTTTGGTATCTTCATTGGCTACAGATAAATTTTTTACTTCTTCTGAACCTGAAGCTGCATTTTCTTTTACTCCAAAAGCATTTTGAGAAACGGTAACAATTACGCCATTTCCTTCAGCTTTTGCATGCATAAAGCCTTTTCCGGAGAATGCTCTTCTTTTTACCTGGAAAGGAGAAAGGCTTTCCGGAGCTTCCAATACGTTGGTAATTAAAGAATAATTCTTCATTACAGCCAACATTGGAGCGACAGATGAAGCGTCTGTAGTATGTGGGAAAATAATGATATTTCCATCCAATACTTCACTTACAGCCTGAGCGAATGCTTTTGCTGAAAAGCTTTTAAGACCTTCGTCTTTGATATTGATAACATTTGATGCTCCATATTTGTACAACAAATCTGAAGAATCGGTAGGGTTTACAGAGATTGCCGTAACGGTATCTCCTGCTTGATCTGCAACTGCTTTAGCATAAGAAACTGCTTCGAAAGCTGCTTTTTTGTAAACTCCGTTTATATTTTCTGCGTATACGAATACTGCCATTATTTTACATTTAAAGATTAAAAAATTTAAATATTAAAAAATTGAATCCAGATTGAGAAGTCTGTGCTTCTGCTTCCAGCATTCAGTTTTCTATTTTTAGATAACTTTAGCCTCTTCGTGAAGCAATCTTACCAATTCATCCAGGTTGTCCGGAGAAACAATCTTAACGGCAGCTCTTGGTGGAACGCTGTCATAAGAAACTCCCTGAACTTTTACTTCAGAAGATGAAGGCTCTACTACCTGCAAAGGCTTTGTTCTTGCAGACATAATTCCTCTCATGTTTGGAATAATTAAATCTTTCTCGTCTACTAATCCTTTTTGTCCTGCGATAATAGCTGGTAACTTTACAGAAATAGTTTCTTTACCCCCTTCGATTTCTCTGATTGCAGTAGCTTCACTTCCATTGACGTCTAATCCTACAGAAGCGTTCACAAAAGGCTGGTTTAATAACTGAGCTACCATTCCCGGAACAGAACCTCCGTTATAATCGATAGATTCTTTACCACAAAGGATTAGATCATATCCGCCATTTTGAGCCACTGCAGCAATTTCTTTTGCTGTAGAATAGCTGTCTTTTGGGTCAAGGTTTACTCTTACTCCATCGTTGGCACCAATGGCCAATGCTTTTCTGATTACCGGTTCCGTAGTGGCATCTCCAACATTGATTACTGTTACGACAGCTCCCTGAGATTCCTGAAGTTTAATTGCTTTTGTTAATGCAAATTCATCTAACGGATTGATTACCCATTGGATTCCATTCTTGTCAAAAGCAGATTTGTCTGCTGTAAAGTTAATTTTGGAAGTAGTATCCGGAACACTACTAATACAAACTAATATTTTCATGTGTACTATTTTAATTTTCTCCCTTTTGAGCATAAAAACCGAGGATGTTTATGCAGGGATTTTGTTCTAATTAATTTTTGCTAATATAAATAAAAAATATATTATGCATGCATAATACTTATTATTTTACTATTCAATACATTAAAAGTATTTACTTGGCTGGTTTTGTTGCTCTAAACTCAATTTTGCTTGGCAAAACCCGTGGATTCATTTTTAGAATATCTAAAATAAGATTCCCCATATCTTCGGGCTGGATCTTCCAATCGTCTTTTTCTGAAGGAGTATTTCCATTAAAATGAGTGGCTACAGATCCAGGCATTATCACTGTAGATTTGATATTATATTTCCTTAAATCAATCATTGCCGCCTGGGTAAATCCTACAACTCCAAATTTTGAAGCGTTATAACCTGTTCCGTTCTCAAAGAAGTTGGCACCTGCCAGACTTGAGATAGTGATATAGTAACCTTCTGTTTTCTTTAATGCTTCTACAGAGGCTTTTAAAGTATAGAAAGCTCCGGTTAAATTGGTTTCGATCATCTCATTCCATTCTTCTGCAGACAATTCATCTACCGGTTTAAAAATCCCCAATCCTGCATTGGCAATAACAAAATCCAGTCTTCCGAATTTTTCAAGGGTTTGTTGTACTGCTTTTTCTTCGCTTCCCAGATTTTTAACGTCAGAAACGATTCCTACCACCATTTCCGAATATTGTTTAAGTTCTTCTTCAGCTTTTAGGACATCTTCTTTTTTTCTTCCCGAAAACGCCACTGAAATACCGTTTTCAAGCAAAATTTTTGCAATACCAAAACCAATTCCTTTGGTTCCTCCCGTTATATATGCTACTTTATTTTCAGACATGTATTCATTTTAATTCTCTAAAATAACAAAAACGCTCCAATTGGAGCGTTTTACTGATGCTAAGATTTATCAGTTATTATTTTTTGATGAATTTTTCGGTGAAATTCTTTCCTTCAATTTCTACATTGATTATGTATACTCCGGAAGCCAGATTTCTTACATCTACTTTATTTCCATCTAATTTTGCCTCAACTCTTTTTCCGGCGATATCAAAAATTTCAATGTTTTTAACCTTACCAGATCCATTAATTGCAACGAAATCTGTAGTAGGGTTTGGATACACCGAAATGGCTTTCTTACTTACTTCGCTGTCGTTCACAGCAAGTGTTGGTCTGTCAATTGAAAAAGTATCGATTCCAATTAAATCTGAATTGGCTCCGCTTGGCCCGCCGTTCGTTACATAATATCTAAATCCAAATTTAACCGACACGGGTGTAGTACCTACCCCAGCAACTGTAAAACTGTACTTTGTCCACGTTTTTGGGTATACAAAACCAGCAGCCAAAGCAGCATTAACTGTAACTCCAAGATTGGTAAAAGATCCTACCCCGGTGGCTCCGGTTGGATTTACTGTTGTTGCAGCTGTACTGTAACGCAATTCCAGTCTGTCTGGATAATCATCCACTCCATCTGTTCCCTTTCTGGTAAAAAAACTCACTATATCCCCATCTTTCACACTGATAGCAGGGGTAATAAGCCAGTTACTGATGCTTCCGGCGCCTGATGTACTGGTATAGTTTACCAATGCAAAAGAATTAGCGCCACCTGCCTGTCCTACCGGAATAGTAGTTGTGTTTCCACTTCCAAACAGGGGATTTGCTAATGGTGTAGTGTAGGTAGCTTTGCTCCATAAAGTGGCTGTAAGAGGACTACTTTGATTGGTAAGTGTCCAATCTGCTGCGAAAGCAGTATCAAATCCGTAACTGTAAGTGTTTTGTGCACTTAAAAAAGAAAGGCCCATTAACGAACCTAATAGTAAAATTTTCTTCATGATATTATTGTTTGGTTTGGTTAAAATAAACAAATTAATTCAAATTTAAACTATTAATCAGTAAAAAAAATCAACATTTACCAGAATAAATAGAAAATAAAATATCAATTTAATAAAATATGTTTTCAATCACAATTTAAAATAATATTCATTTTATTCTTTATTTTTTAATAAATTTTTTAGTAAAATTCCGACCCTCTGTTTCTATATTAACCAGATATAGTCCAGAAGATAAATCTCTAATATTCAGCATATTATTATTTACCTTCAGATTAATCCTTTTTCCGGCAAGATCAAAAACTTCAACATTTCGTATTGTATTGCTAGAATTAATTTTTATAAAATCAGTAGAAGGATTTGGGTAAATAACTAATATACTTCCATTTACAGAAGTACTTTTCGTAGACAACAAGGTCTCATTATCAATTTTTATATTATCAATATAGGCGGTTCCAATATTGTTATTATGAACAAAACGCACTTGATCAATATTCAGTTCATTTACCGCAGCTCCTGTATAAATCAATGTATCATTAACAAAATACTTAATATTTGCAGCGGAACCAACTACTTTAAATCTGTACCACGAATTAGGCACCCAATTGCTTGTCGTAGAATCAAGCATTACATTACCAGCCACTGTATTTAATATTTTAACTCCTCCTGAATTATCGAAATCTACTCTTATCACAAACTGTTCCTGGGTACTGTTAACCCCTTGAAATCCAAAAACAGACCCATTAAGCTGAGACATATTGATATCAAATGACACTATAAAATTAGTATAAGTAAGCGGTGTTGTAAGGTTATTAAACCCTCCAATAATAGGAATTGACTGAGTTCCATAGACCGGTTCTTTTACGATTTTAAGAGAATAGCTGCCTGTAGAAGCCTTTTCTGTATTGATAATCTGGTGGGTAACATTAGGCGGCATTCCGCCTGTCGGCGTACTGATCCATGTCCCCTGTCCATGAATATCTGCTGTTGTAAAACCCTCCTGAGCTTCAAAGGAAATTGTCTGCTGAGACATTGCTAATGCCGAGAATAATGACAATGCCATTAAGTAAATTTTTTTCATGTAAATAGTGTATTAGTTCCAGCTAAATGTATACATTTTCAATGAAACAAAAAATACATCATCAATAATTGAATAATTATTTAGATTAAGTAAATCATTTTAATCAATAAGACATTATTAACAACAATTAAACAACATTAAACAACATTAAACAACACCAAATAACAACTGAAATAAAAAAAACGCTCCAAATGGAGCGTTTCTATATTAATGTAAATGCCTGTATACTTATTCTTTTATAATTTTTCCACTTATTTTTCCTTTTCCAGTTTCAGCGTTAATAATATAACTACCTGTAGGTAAATTTCTTACATCAATTTTATTATCTGCAAAATTTACTTCAATTCTTTTTCCACTATTGTCGAAGATCTCAACTTTATTAATTTTTTCTTCAGTTTTAATTACAACAAAATCTTTTGCAGGATTAGGATAGAATATATTTTCTGTATTTTTAGTTTTAATATCATTTACCGCTAAAGTAGTTCCTACCGATACTGTATAGTCTTCAGCCTGACCGTTACCTACACTTGCACAAGGATCAGATAAAGCTGATACCAATGATGTAGTTGACGAATTAAAATTATATTTTATCCTCATTCTCTTGTTACCACTTGTAACTCCAGCAGGTACAGCAATATTTCCTGTCAAAGAATTTGCTGTAAGAGTTCCTCCGATATAATTACCTGATGTCGTAAAATACGATTCTCCACTATCATTAAAATCTCCATCACTATTCCAGTCAATAAATACCGTTGCCCCAAATCTGTTTGGCGTAAGCCCTGTACCTGCAATTGTAATTGGATATGTATTACCTGCGATGACATTCATGATGGTAGTAGTATTATCTTCATAGGCAGGAGAACCTGTTGCTCCTGAAGAAGTTTTAGTAACTCCATTTAACGCAACAGAAGAAATAGGATACACCGTAGAAGTAGCAGTTATAGGGCCACAGTATGCTAATGTACTATTTGTTGTAAAGCTTATTTCTGTACATCCAACAGCATCACCAATTAAATTTGAAGGGGTAACCTTAGCATAGTAATTCGTATTTGGAGCTAAAGTAATATTTGCAATTGTTCCAGCAACAGTAGAATTCAGTATATCTGAACCGCCTGAAGTTGTTCCAACTTTCACTTTATAGTTTACAGCAGTAAGCACACTTGACCAGGATAATGCTAAGTTTCCTGCGGATATTGTAGATCCATTAACAGGATTTGAAATGGTTGCACAAGAAGGAGCTGTAGCTACGGCCTCCTGGTTCAATACAATATCATCAACGAAAATATTTCCTGAACCACTACCACTTCTTACAAACCAGACTCCTATACCATAAATTTTATTAGGCTGAAGTGCTCCTGCAGGGATCGTTCCAGTTAATGGAGTACAAGTAGTAATTGCAGTAGAAGCTAAAGTAACAGGAGTACCAAATGTATTAATATTCCATAATGCAGTTACTGAATCATATTCAAAATATGCCAAATTCAAAGTACCGGTAACTGTAGCTCCTTTTTTATAATTTACAGATACATCTACTTTCTGACCATTTCCCGTCTGGCTTATTGTACTTACATCAATCATATATCCCGTCGAAGGGTAAGTAGCACTAATTGCAAGCTGGCCTCCGTAAGTTCCGGCGCAAGCAGCAGCTGTGGCTTGAGTACCACCACCAAATTGTTTATAAATTGTAGTAGAGTAACCAGGACTTTCAAAGTTTCCTGTGTAGGTGTACTGAGCGTTTAAAGTTAATCCTAATCCTAGGAAAAACGAAAATAGAATTTTTTTCATAGTATATTTATTTTTGTGAAAATAAATATAAATATAATTATTTAAAATACACCCCTTTAAACAAAAAAATCCTCAAGAAAAAATCTTAAGGATTAAATATTATGTAAACTAAATTACTATTTTGTGTAATTATCAAAAAACAGCGGGATACTTTCAATTCCTTTATAGAAATTAAACAACCCGTAATGCTCGTTTGGAGAGTGGATCGCATCAGAATCAAGACCAAAGCCCATCAAGACTGATTTAGCACCTAGAACCTGCTCAAACATAGCCGTAATAGGAATACTCCCTCCGCCTCTGTAAGGAAGAACTTCTTTACCAAATGCTGTTTCCATGGCATTTTTAGCAGCACGGAATTCTTTTGTATCCGTTGGTAAAACATAAGGCATACCTCCATGGTGTGGTGTAATTTTTACTTTTACATTACCCGGAGCTATTTTTTCGAAATGTTTAGTGAATTTTTCTGTAATTTCTTCAGGAGTCTGATAAGGAACCAGACGCATTGAAATTTTAGCAGAAGCTTTGGAAGGAATTACGGTTTTTGCTCCTTCTCCTGTATACCCTCCCCAAATTCCGTTACAGTCTAAAGTAGGACGGATGGAAGTTCTCTCTAAGGTTGTATATCCTTTTTCACCTTCCACTCCTTTCAGCCCGATTGATTTTTTAAATTCTTCAGGATTGTCTTTCAGTTTGTTCATTTCTGCTCTTTCTTCATCAGAAACTGCCTCTACATTGTCATAGAAACCGTCGATTGTAATACGCCCGTCTTCATCAATCAATTGAGCAATCATTCTTGAAAGAACGTGGATAGGATTAGGTACCGCACCACCATATAATCCTGAATGCAGGTCTCTGTTTGGTCCCTCCACTTCTACTTCTACATAACTCAACCCTCTTAAACCTGTTGTCACAGTAGGTTGTTCGTTGCTGTAAATATGAGTATCAGAAATCAGAATACAGTCGCAAGAGAGTTTTTCTTTATTTTCATTAACAAAGTCTCCCAGGCTTACAGATCCTACTTCTTCTTCCCCTTCTAAAATAAATTTAACATTACAAGGAAGTGTATTGGTTTTCATCATGGCTTCAAACGCCTTTAAATGCATAAAAAACTGTCCTTTATCATCTGCTGAACCCCTTGCAAAGATGGCTCCGTCAGGATGAAGTTCGGTTTTCTCAATATACGGTTCAAAAGGTGGTCTTGTCCAAAGCTCTAATGGATCTGCCGGCTGAACATCATAATGTCCGTACACCAATACTGTTGGCAGATTTTTATCTATAAGTTTTTCTCCAAAAACAATAGGATATCCGCTGGTTTTGCATACTTCCACATTATCCGCTCCTGCATCCTTAAGATATGCTGCACATACATCCGCACACTTCAATACGTCATCTTTATAGGCAGGATCTGCAGAAATAGAAGGGATTCTCAATAACTCAAATAATTCATCCACGAAACGCTGTTTGTTTTCGTTAATGTAATTTAATGTCTCTTGCATTGTAAAAATTTGTTTTGTTAAAAATAAAAAAAATGCCTTGCATAGGCAAGACATTCATATTTTCTTTATTGCAGATTATTATTTTGTAAATCTTACAGACATTTTTCTGTCTGCAGCTCTTTCAGCATCAGAAGCTTTTGCATCTACATGTGCAAACTGGCTTCCGTATCCTTCAGCAGAAACAATCTGTCCGGTAACACCTGCTTTAGAAAGTTCAGCTTTGATAAAGTTAGCTCTATCCTGAGATAATTTTAAGTTTTTAGCTTCATCACCTGTTTTATCAGTATATCCACCAATTTTAATTTTTGCATCCGGATACGCTTTTAAGATTTTAGCTAAGTTATCCAACTGCTCATGAGAACCAGCTTCTAGTTGATTAGCAGATCCTGTTTTAAAATTCACATTGTCGAAATTATACCAGGTATTTTTCAGTCCATCTTCAGTTGCAGTTGCATATTGTCCAGACTTCAGGTAAGTAATGATACTTTCTTCCATCCCGTTAGCAAAACCTTTTAAAGCTGTACCATTCAAATCAATAGAAACCTGAGCTTTCTTTTCAGCATGACCAGCTGCTGCTTCATGAACCTCACCTCCCTGATGATCATCAGAATATCTCTCTATTCCTTCTTCCAGTTTCAGGGTATTCTTATTTCCTCCAGCTTGTATTTTTTTACAGCTTACAGCTACAGTTGCCACCGCTAAACATATAATTAATTTTCTCATGCTTAAATTTTAGATTGCCCAAAATTAAGAAATCCTACATTTTATGGCAACATTTTTATACTGATTTTAAAATAATTTTACCTTTTTTGGATTGTGTAAAAATAAGGTAGCTTTCTCCACCGTCTTTTAATCCATATTTCTTTTTGATTTCCTCAGATTTTAAAGGATAGTTTTTTGAGATGATATTAAACTGTTCTTTCTTTTTAACCTGCTTACCATCAATCACTTCCATCTCTATTACTCTTCCCGGGAAGTTGGGTATCTTATCATTTGAAGTGTAAATATGGGTATTTGAATGCAGCTTTTTAAGTCCGAATTTTTTTGAAATTAAATTGAAAATTCCCGCTTTTAAAATTGAATTATTGGGAATATAAATGAACTTTTCGGGATCTGAGTATTCAGATTGGGCATTTTCTTCGTCTCCAAATTGATATTCAAGCTCAAACTCTTCACTTTCCAGGTTCACACATTTACAGATAATCTGTCCTGAATTTTTTCCGGAAAGAAAAACAACGACCTCTTTTACATCATTTTTTAATGCAATAATTTCTATTCTGAAAATATTCGGCAAAACAGAAACCAAGTATTTCAGATCAATTAAAGGCGATAATTTGATCACCACTTCATTTGAAATAGAAATAAGTTTATCCTGAATTTCTATAATATTGGGCGACAGGTCTTCCAGCAGAAAAACTTTATTTTTGTTTTGGTCTCTTCTTGCAGGATCCAGATAAATAACGTCAAATGTATTGTGGTTTTCAGCAAGAAAGTCTTCCAATTTTTGGTTGATAAATCTTGCTTTTTTTTCTAAAACGCCCCAATTGTGTGCGACAATCTCTAAAAGCTCTGAATTTTGCTCTATCAAAGTGATTTCTTCAAAATTTCGAGAAAGATAGTAAGCATCAATCCCAAATCCGCTGGTAAGATCTATAAAAGTTTTTCCTTTCAGAATATTTGATTTATAGAGAGCAGTTTTCTCAGAGGAAGCCTGTTCCAGATTAAGCTGTGGCGGAAAAATTATTCCTTCTTTTAGTAAAAACGGGAATTTTTTCTGTGCCGTTTGCTTTCCTTTGATTTGTTGAACGATTTCCTGTATGGAAATGTCAGGAAATGGCGATTTTTTCAATAATAATGCATGCAGGTCTGAATGCAGATTAGCATTGATATAGTTTTGTACTTCTTTATTCAATAGTTTTTTTCCCACAGATCTCAAAAATGATTGCATTTATTTTTATCGTGAAGCTTTAATTAATCTAAAATCCCATTTATTTTTCTGAATATACTTTTATCGATATAGTCTGTATTAAAATTTACTAAAAGACCCAGTTTTAAATCTGTTAATTTTAAATAAGTCAACAATTGCTGGTGATGTATATTCTGAATTTCTACTATCGCTTTTACTTCAATAATAACTTTATTTTCAACAATAATATCAGCGATAAAACTAGAATCTATAAAAGTATCTCTATATTTTATTTTCATTGGAACTTGAGTTTTAACCTGTAGTCCATTATTTTGAAGCTCATAAGCTAAAACATTTTCATACACCTTTTCTAACAGACCGGGTCCAAGTTCATTATATACTGAAAATATGGATTTTCTGACATAAAAGCTTATCTCATTTTCTTTCATCATGAATGTGTTTTTTGTGTTTATGAAAATTACACAAAATTTATATTTGTGCACAATAATCTGTGAAAATTTGTGTAATCTGTGGTCACATATTTTTTTATTTGACCACAGATTTTCGCAGATTAACACAGATGCTTATTTTATAAAAATAATTTACCAGTATAGCGGTAAGTCCCTTTTTGTTTGAGATTTACACAAATTTATATGTGTGCATGATCATTTGTGAAAATTCGTGTAATCTGTGGTCACATATTTTTTTATTTGACCACAGATTTTCGCAGATTAACACAGATGTTTATTTTATAAAAATAATCTACCGGTATAGCAGTAAGTCCATTTTTTTTTCATCGTTTGTGCATAATCATCTGTGAAAATTCGTGTTATCTGTGATTAAAAATCTTATCTATTTTATTGACCACAGATTTCGCGGATTTGCACAGATACTTATCTTTTATAAAAAATATAGTCTGTCAATATAGGGGTAAGTCCACTTTGTTTCAGTAAAGAATTGATTTGTCCTCTATGGTAGGTTGAGTGGTTGACTGCATGAAACAACATTTCAAAAATGCTGTTTTCAAACTTTGTGCCTTTGGAATTCTGATATTCTATTCTTTTGTCCAGATCATAATTATTCAGAATTCCGATGGTTTTTACATGGTTTCTATCATTAATTTCCTCCAAATTTTCAAAAGGATTGATCTGCCATACTTCAAAAGTCTTTTCACCCAGAATGCGGGAATTCCAGATTTGTTGAGCATTTAACGTATGATTAATTAAATTGATCGTTTTATCATCAACTGTAGATACATTTTCTGAAATATATTGAATCATTTGCTTATTGAAATGATGGGTATATTCAAACAAGTCAATCAGTTTTTCATTCATTGCTCGAGGATATTAGTATGAAAAGAAAAAATAAGCCTTTTTTCATTGTCATTTATTCAAACATTTCTGCCCAACGAACAGCTTTGATTTCTTTTTCGTTATATAGTTCTGCAACAGACTTTTTAGCGTCTAATTTTGGATACAAATTAACTCCGATCAGCTTTATTTTGCCCTCTTCTACCCATTTTTGTTCTTCTACAGCGTGATCAAAGATCTTTTTCTGGATCACACCTTGCTGTAAAAGCTCAAGATACCCTCCTGCTTCCTCAATCTCTACAAATAAAGCCCAGGATTTCTCAGCGATCTGTTTCGTAATATCTTCTACGTAATAACTTCCGTTGGAAGCATCTTCGAAGACATTGATAATACTTTCATAGGCCAGAACGATCTGCTGCTTAAACGAGATCTCTTCTGAGTTCTCCGTACTTTTTCCTACACGGTAATTGGTACTGAAAACTGCATCAGCTCCACCAATCATTGCCGCGGCAAGTTCCAGTGTGGAACGGATAAGGTTATTTTCGCTGTCAGCAACCGCTTTATTTCTCAACGAAGTCTCAGCAAAAATATAAGGGATTTCGTTTTGGTTATATTCTTTTGAAAATTGATTGAAAATAATCTTAAAGGCTCTGAGTTTGGCCATTTCAAAGAAATAATTTCCTCCTACAGCCACTCTGAAAATCAGTTTATGTAAGATTTCAGGGCCATAAACTTCTATCAATTCTTTAGCTTTGGCTAATGCAATAGCCAACTGCTGGTAGATGGCAGCACCTGCATTCTGATGAAGAGAAATGTCTACACAGATATTTCTTTTGAAATTTTTTGCTAATAATTCTTTGGCCAGCTGATCATCAACACCACCTTTTTCATCGAAAACATCGATTAACGAAAAATACTGGTCTTCTTCTGCCGGGCTGATATGTCCTGCAAGATCTTTATTATTGACGAAAACTGTTTTCTGTTCAAGGTTTTCTACGTTTTGATCTAAGAGAAATGCAAATACATCATCTTCTAAACTTTCATGATATCTGGCAACCAAATGGGTATTTTCTTCAACTTTTGGCAGGTTTGCCAATGGTTTTTGAACAGAGCTATAGAAAGGTTTTACATCGATGCCTTCTAAGTTTTCTTTCTTAAGGATCGTGTAAATATCTTCTGATTTAAGCTGTTTCTCTACGAGTTTTTCCCAATCCGGAAGTATATCTGTATTTAACATTGAGTTCAAAGTTATGAGCGTTAATGAGTGACTTGTGAATGTTACTGCGCAAATGAATTAATCATTTATTCACTATGAATTATTTTTTCTTCGGAATATTAGTGCTATCTACTACTAAAATGAAAATTTCCTCATTTGGTTTTTTCATAAAATAATTTTCTCTGGCGTATTTTTCTTTTTCCGATTTATTATTCATCAGTTTTTTATAAAACGTATCATTTTTTTCGTATTCCGCTTTATAATAGGTCAATTGATCTTCGTATCGGTTGATTTCGCCGTTGAGTTCATTAATTACCAAAAATGAGGTCTTATCAAAAAAGGTCATCCAGACCAGGAAAAGGCATATCGTAATGGTGTACTTATTCAAAAAGATTTTTTGAATTTTTTTCAGCGTTTCAGATTTTGGCTGTATGTCTTTGATAAGGTTATTTTCTTTCATTTTAATGTTTTCTTAACGAGTTTTTAATAACGGTAGTTAAAAAATCAATCGCTACGGAATTCTGCTTCATATTGGGAATAATAAGATCGGCATCATTTTTAGATGGTTCGATGAATTCCTGGTGCATCGGCTTCAGAGTTGTCTGATAACGGTGCAATACTTCACTCAGGTCTCTTCCCCTTTCCTGGGTATCTCTCCTGATCCGCCTGATTAATCTTTCGTCTGAATCTGCGTGAACGAATACTTTCAAGTCAAATTCTTTCAATAATTCTTTATTGGTAAGTACCAAAATTCCTTCTACTACCAATACATTCTTAGGTTCTACAGTTACATGATCCCCAGTTCTGGAATGCGTCACAAAGCTGTAAATGGGCTGTTCTATAGACTCATTATTTTTTAAAGCTTTTACATGTTTCAACATCAATTCAAAATCTATGGACTTGGGATGATCGTAATTCAACGCTTCTCTTTCCGTCAGTGTAAGATTTGGGTTATCGTGATAATAATTATCCTGAGAAAGGATGTTCATTCCTTCAATATCAAGCTGCTGAAGTATTTTATCAACAACTGTAGTTTTGCCGGAGCCTGTACCCCCTGCAATTCCTATTACAAGCATTCTTTTTTTGTTTCTTTATAGTTTTACAAATATACTATTTTAGTTGAATGCAAGTAAAGTAATCCCTATACAAATTGATATTCAAAAAAATCCGATGCCAAAACACCGGATTTAAAAAGATTTTTCTATTTATTTTTTGATAAATTTCGTTGACAGGCTGATATCTTTTATGATTAACATATAGTTTCCGGTCTGAAGGTTTGATACATCAATTGTACTGTTGCTATTTACCTTGGCCTCCATCACTTTTCTCCCTTCCATATTATAAATTTCGACTTTTTCCTCTTTATTTCCCTGTAATGAAACATGTAAAAGATCAGAAACCGGATTTGGATATACTGACACCGTATTTTCTTTACCTGTGTCTCTGGTACTCAGTGTACAGCTGTATTCCGGAAGTACATATCCCGCCGATGTAAATTCCTGCGTCATAGCCATGACATCGCTACAACTGAACCCGAACTGGCCCATCATATCGATTGCGGCCTGTCTCACAGCGATTGCTGCATTTTGCTGATTGGTAGTGGAAGTAGTCATTGCTAACCCTTCTAAAAAGGCTCTGTCAGTTTTTTCTTTACCAATCTTATCATAAATTCTCATCAATGCTGCCGACCAAATCTGCGCCTTATCATAAAAAGATCCTGATCCGGGATATACCATAGTTGTATTGGTTATCCTTCCTGCCCAGCAGCTATTATGACCATCCCAATTGAATACCCAGTTATATTGCGGTGCGGAAGAGCTCCACTGGTTTAAACTTCTGCTGTATGACTGTGCCCAATAATCTCCACAACCTTCACTCAATCCATCATTATTTGAAACACCTCCGGAGAGCCAGTGATGGATTCCGTGGCCTAATTCGTGAAGGATAACGTCTGCATCTTCTGCATCGTCTACACATCCTTGTCCAAATTCAAGGGTTCCGGCAGTTGTATATTGTGAATTATCGGCTCCGCCTAGCGCATGCGGGTCATACACAACGGCGCCGGCATTGGTTGCAGGTCGGCATAAGATATTTAAGGTTTCATTGATGTATCTTAAACTTTTATCAATGTGCCAAAAAGCATTCACTGCTTCAAAACCAAGCTCACTCCTGTTAAACAAAAACTGATTGGTAGACTGCGTAAATAATCCGGTAGCAGGGCTACTTAATTCTCTTATTTCTACGTAAGCATTTTTTAATTTGTATTGTCCGCCAGCTAACTCAATATCAGATAAAGTCACCAAACTTCTGGCATTATCTAAGCTGGCATTGGTTGCATTGTTATTATCCACATACTGTCCTCCATATGTGACACCCATTCTGGATAAAGGATCGGCATCAAAAACATAGCCTGCACCTGATGCTTTAAAAGTGGTTTTATTTTCAGGGATTTCTTCTTTGTTTATTTTCTGTTTTGCAGGCTTATCTCCTTCTTTATGATGGTGAACGGCAATGTCTTTAACACTGATTACGGCTCCGGACTTAGCATCAACAATCGTTTCCCAGCTTCCTGGGTTATCGTGGGAATTGAGAATAACTCTATAGACAAGTTTTGTTTTACCATCTCCGGTAATGTAAATGAATAATTTATTTTCCTCATATGTCACTTCTCCAGCTGCTTTAGAAGCAACATATGCTTTATTCCTAGCTTCGGAAGCAGAAAAAGCAGGAACTACATCAACTTCAGTAAGGCCTCTTTTCACACCTTCTGTTGCCGTAAAGTTCATTTTGCCTTCTTTGTTAAAGTGGATAACAATTTCCGACTGGAAAACGGGAACATCTTTAACCGTTTGCTGAAAGCGAAGCGTCTCACCGGTATTTCCCTTCCTTACAGAGCTCAGTGTAAAGTTGCTGAAATTCTGGATTCCAATACTTCTGGAGTTTTCATTGATCCATTTTTTTGCAGGGGTTTCCAAAGGAGATTGCTGAGCTGCTAAAAAAGTACAGGAAAATGCACAGCCCAGAACTAAAGAATTAATTCTTAATTTCATATTTGTATTCTATTGAGAAAGCTAAATTAAAAAAAGATTCTCAAAAAAACTAGTTAGTATGGAAGCGGATTATAAAAATTGTCTTATCATAAAGTTTAAAACCACCTCAGAAAAGCAGATAATAAAAAAGCTCTGACCAATGCCAGAGCTTTTTCTTATACTATTTCGCTTGTTAATTCCCTTGAAAGCAATCTTTCATGCATAGGCTTCAAAAGATCTATTGAGCCTGTTTTTACGGTGCATTTGCCTTTGTAATGAATCAACATGGTACATTGCTCGGCCTGCTCCGGGGTATGTTTACAGATTTCGATAAGACAATCAATCACATAATCAAAAGTATGGATGTCGTCGTTATGCAGAATTAATTTATAAACATCATCTGTTTCGTCCAAAACGAGAACTTCTTCTTCATATTTACGTTTTGGATCTTCGTAATCTCTTATACCGTTAAAAAATATCATTCTTACTTATTTAAACTTCTCCTAATTTATCAGCCAAATCATTGATGCTGTTTGGCGCTTCATAGACCAATTCTACGAGTTCTACACTCTTATTATTCATTTTCAAAATCTTGAAATGATAATTTTCCAGATCAAACTCCTGATTTTCTTCCGGAATATCTTCTAATTCGTGAAGGATAAAACCGGCAAGTGAGTTGTATTCGCTTTCTTCAGAAAGGGGTAATTTTTTAGGTAAATGTTCATTAATCTCATCCAAAGGCTGTGTAGCCTGAACCCAATAGGTATTGTCAGCGATTTTATCCACCAATTTCTCTTCATCATCCTCTTCATCCTGAATTTCACCGACAAGCTCTTCCAGAATATCTTCCAGGGTAACGATTCCTTCAGTACCACCAAATTCGTCAATAACAATGGCAAGGTGCTGTTTTTTCTGCTGAAAGGTCTTTAACAGGTCTGAAATCTTCTTACTTCCTACCACGAAAAAGGTATCACGCATCAAATCTTTAAGATCTTCATGGGTAAGATCTCCTTTTCTTTTAACAAATTCCCTGATAATTTCCTTGGTATAGAAAATACCAATCACATTATCGATGGAATCCTCATACACAGGAATACGTGAGTATCCGCTGTCCATGATTTCGTTGATGATATCATTGACATCTTCTTTGAAATCGATAGATGTAATATTCTGTCTCGGAACCATGATCTGCTTGGCAGAATGATCTGTAAAATCAAATGCATTTTTAATGATCTCATAGTTCTCCTCCTCAATTTCACCACTGTCCGCACTTTGTTTTACCAAAAGCTGTAATTCTTCTGTTGAGTGAATTTCCTGTTCAGAAGCAGGATGAATTTTCAGAAGTCTTAAAAATCCATTGGACATGATGTTCATCAACCAGATGAATGGTTTAAAGACGGTATAAAAAACTCTCAGAGGAACGGCTGTTGCCATGGTAGTGGCTTCCGATTTTCTGATCGCAATTGATTTAGGTATAAGTTCTCCGAATACAATATGCATTACGGTAATTAATACAAAACTGGTAACCACTGAAATGGTGGTAATGGTTGTTTCCGCCAGATCAATATGTAAAGAGCTGAAAATATTTTGAACGACGTGATGTAAAGCACTCTCACCTACCCAACCCAAGGCCAGGGATGCTAAGGTAATACCTAATTGTGTGGCAGAAAGATATTCATCAAGATGCTTGATAATGTGTTCCGCCTGCTTAGCCATAGAATTCCCTTCTGCAGCTTTTAACTGGATTTGTGAATAACGTACTTTAACAATTGAAAATTCTGCGGCTACGAAGAAACCATTTAGTAAAACAAGAAATAAGGCTAGCAAAAGCCTGACTATGTCCGAATCCATTTAGAAGTTGTATAATTTTATTGGTACAAAGATATACAAAATAAAAATAATAAAAAAAGCATCGATATACTCGATGCTTGTAATATTTTGTTAAAGAGATTCTTTATGAATTCTTTAAGGCTTCTGCTCCTGAAACAATTTCTAAGATTTCGTTTGTAATAGCAGCCTGTCTTGCTTTGTTGTAATAGATTACCAAATCGTTCTTCATGGCCTGAGCGTTGTCTGTTGCTTTATGCATGGCAGTCATTCTCGCTCCGTGCTCAGATGCTACTGAATCTAAAACCGCTTTGAAAACCTGAGTTTTGATAGATTTTGGAATTAAGTTGTCCAAAATTTCATTTTTGTTAGGTTCAAAGATATAATCAGCCTCTACTCCAGGTTCTTCTGTGTTTTCAGGCATTAAGATAGGAAGTAATTGTTCTACAGTAACTTCTTGAGTAGCAGCATTTACAAATTTATTATAAATAACATAAACTTCGTCAAACTTGCCTTCTTTGAAGCTGGTCATTGCCGCTTCCGTAAGGTTAGAAACTGCATCGAAGTTCAGGTTATCAAAAACAGAACTTCCGTTTGCATATACATTACGGCTTCTTCTTACGGCATCATATCCTTTTTTACCGATGGTAAGCACTTCAATCTCATATTGAGAATTATTCTGAAACTGAATATTAAGCTCTTTTACAATCGATGAGTTAAAAGCACCTGCCAGACCTCTGTTTGAAGTCACAGCGATAAAAAGTATTCTTTTAACCTCTCTTTTTTGGGCATAAATAGAAACCTGATCAGGATCTGAACTAGAATTTACATTCTGGATGATTTCTTGTAGTTTTTCAGAATAAGGTCTTAACATCACGATGGCATCCTGCGCTTTTTTTAGTTTCGCTGCAGAAACCATTTTCATAGCACGGGTAATCTGCATCGTAGATGAAATTGAACTGATTCTTCCTCGTATTTCTTTTAAGTTTGCCATATTGGGTTAGTTGTTGGTTGTCGGTTGTTGGTTGCTAGTTTTAGAAAATTCCGTCAACTATCAACCAACAATCATCAACTAATTTTAGTTATATTTAGAAGCCAAATCGTTAGCCGCCTGCTTAAGAACTGCTGTAATATCGTTATCGATTTTTCCAGCTTTAAGAGCAGCCATTGTATCTGGATGCTTAGATCTTAGGAATTCGATATATTCTTTTTGGAATTCTTTTACTTTTCTGATCGGAACGTTTCTCATTAAGTTCTCTGTTCCAGCGTAGATCATTGCCACCTGGCTATCTACAGGAAGAGGAGAGTTTACCGGCTGCTTAAGAAGCTCAACGTTTCTTTCTCCTTTAGAGATTACTGCTAAAGTAGAAGCATCAAGGTCAGAACCGAATTTAGCAAATGCTTCCAATTCTTTATATTGAGCCTGGTCTAATTTAAGAGTACCAGAAACTTTTTTCATTGATTTGATCTGCGCGTTACCACCTACTCTTGATACAGAGATCCCTACGTTGATTGCAGGACGAACCCCAGAGTTGAATAGATCAGACTCCAAGAAGATCTGTCCGTCAGTAATAGAGATTACGTTTGTTGGAATATATGCAGAAACGTCACCAGCCTGAGTTTCGATAATTGGAAGTGCAGTTAATGAACCGCCTCCTTTTACGATTGGTCTTAATGAATCAGGTAAGTCGTTCATCTGTCTCGCGATATTGTCATCAGCAATTACTTTTGCTGCTCTTTCCAATAATCTTGAGTGAAGATAGAAAACGTCTCCAGGATAAGCTTCACGGCCCGGTGGTCTTCTTAATAGAAGTGAAAGCTCACGGTATGCAACCGCTTGTTTAGATAAATCATCATAAATGATCAATGCCGGTCTACCAGTGTCTCTGAAGAATTCACCGATAGAAGCTCCTGCCATTGCAGAATATACCTGCATTGGAACTGGATCTGATGCATTAGCAGCAACAATTACAGTATATGCTAAAGCTCCTTTATCAGAAAGCGTTTTAACGATTTGAGCTACTGTAGATGCTTTCTGTCCGATTGCAACATATATACAATATACTGGGTTACCAGCATCAAAAAATTCTTTTTGGTTGATGATCGTATCGATAGCAACAGTAGTTTTACCTGTCTGTCTGTCACCGATGATCAATTCTCTTTGTCCTCTTCCTACAGGGATCATAGAGTCGATAGCAACGATACCTGTTTGTAAAGGTTCAGTTACTGGCTGTCTGAAGATAACTCCAGGAGCCTTTCTTTCCAATGGCATTTCGTATAATTCTCCTGAGATAGGACCTTTACCATCGATAGGATTACCAAGAGTATCTACTACTCTTCCTAACATTCCTTCTCCTACTTTGATAGAAGAGATTCTGTTTGTTCTTCTTACTGTATCTCCTTCTCTTACTAATTTACTTTCCCCAAGTAAAGCAACCCCTACGTTGTCTTCTTCAAGGTTTAGTACAATACCTTCTACATCACTAGAAAATTTCACCAACTCTCCGTATTGTACGTTTTCTAACCCGTATACACGAGCAATACCATCACCGATGGTTAAAACTGTACCTACTTCCTCAACATTTGATTGAGTATCGAAGTTGGCCAATTGCTGTTTTAAGATCGCAGATACTTCTGCCGGATTTATTTCTGCCATTGTATGGTTTTTTTTTCTTTAATTTAATTGAAAATCTTTTTTAACTTGAGTAAGTTTAGTTTTCACAGATGCATCGATCTGCTGGTCTCCTACTCTTAGGACATATCCTCCTAAAATAGCAGGGTTTACATTTACTTTCAGGTCAAAGTTTGAACCAGCTTTTACTAAATCCGTAGATCTAAGGATTTGGTCAATATTTTCTTTTGAAAGTGACGTTGCAGTAGTCAAAGTTATTCTCTGTACTCCGTTAACATCTTCTACTTTATTGATATATTCCTGAGCGATATTTTTCAGCTGTGTCTCACGCCCCTGTCTGATCACTAATTTGATCATATTCTGGGAAGTTAATGATAAACTTTTGAAAATTTCGTGCGCTACTTCTATCTTCTTTTTAGAATCAATGTAAGGCGTTTGGAAAAATTTGTTTAAATCAACAGATTGAGCCATCAGCTTTACTACATCTTTCATTTCAGAAAATACAGCAGCCGTTTCTCCTGATTCATTGGTGAAATCAAGCAAACCTTGTGCGTATCTTTTAGCTACTTTAGATGTAAGCATTCTTAGTTAAGGTTAGATTTGTTTAAATAATTTTGAACCAACTCATTCTGAGCCTCAGTGTTGTCTAATTTTTGCTTCAAGATAGATTCAGCAATATTTACAGACAAGTTACCAATTTGAGATTTGATATCTGCCATAGCAGCATTTTTCTCTGACTGGATGCTTTGTCTAGCCGATTCGATTAATTTATCTCCTTCAGATTTAGCAATATCTTTAGCTTCACCTACGATTCTATCTTTAATTTCTCTGGCTTCTTTAAGGATCGCATCTCTTTCGATCTTAGCTTCACGAATGATTCTTTCGTTATCAGCTTTTAGCTCTTCCATTTCTTTTTTAGCCAATTTAGCTTGGTTCAATGCATCAACAATTGAAGTTTCTCTATCATTAACTGCATTAACGATTGGTTTCCAAGCGAATTTTGCTAGAATAAATAATAGGATAACAAAAGTAAGCGTCATCCAAAACAAAAGTCCAATTCCAGGTTCAATAATTCCCATATCTGTAAATTCTTTTTTTTAATGTAATTTATGGATCATTTTTTTAAAATTCTTAGCAGCAGCCAACCGCTTCACTGCTAAGAATATTTTCTTTGAGGATAATTATTACTTGATGAAAGCACCAAAGATAATAGCAATAAGACCAGCTCCTTCAATAAGACCTGCAGCAATAAGCATTGCTCCTTGAATCTTACCAGCTTGTTCTGGCTGTCTAGCGATAGCATCCATTGCATGCCCACCGATTTTACCGATACCAAGACCTACTCCTAGTACTGCTAAACCTATTCCTACGTAAATTAATCCTGCTCCAGTTGTGATGTCCATAATAAATAAATATTTAGTTAAAATTATTTTTCTTAGTGAGTATGCTCCTCATGGTGAGCATGAGCATGTTCGTGTTCGTGTTCTGCAACTGCAATACCGATAAACAATGCAGATAATACTGTAAATATATAAGCTTGTAATGCGGCAACTAATAGTTCTAATACCGAAACAAATAAAGCTAATGGTACAGATGCAAATCCTAAAAACGGAGATTTAAAAATAAAAATCAAAGATATAATTGCCAGAATCATGATGTGTCCTGCAGTTATGTTTGCGAAAAGTCGCATCATCAATGCAAAAGGTTTTGTGAACACCCCGATAATTTCAATCGGAACCATGATCGGATATAATAATATTGGAACCGGCGGCATGAAAATGTGCTTCCAGTAATCTTTATTAGCACTGAATAAAGTAATTAATAAAGTAATAATAGCCAGTACTGCAGTAATTGCAATGTTTCCGGTAAGGTTAGATCCTCCAGGAAAGAAAGGAATCAATCCAAAAAGGTTGTTGAACCAGATAAAGAAAAATGCTGTTAAAAGATAAGGCATATATCTTTTGTACTTTACAGAACCGATGTTTGGAATAGCCACTTCATCTCTGATAAATACAATTACAGGCTCTAATAATTTCCCTGCACCTTTTGGTAACTGAGATTTTTTATAGTTCCTTGCCATTCCTATGAATATGATTCCCATGAAAATTACTGACAAGAACATTGATGCTGCATTCTTAGTAATTGACATATCAAAGAATACTTCGTTTGATTTTTGTTTTCCACTAATGATTGAAAACAATGTAGCTTTCTGGATTCCTTTAGTAGAAACGACTTGTCCTTCTTCTAAAGTATAGCCATCATGATCATGTCCGTGAGCAATACTGCTTGAAAGGAAAGTATGCCATCCTTCGTTATCTTTAATGATCACAGGCAATGGAATAGAAACATGGTGCTCTTCACCGTTATCGTCTTTGGTAGTCCATAAATGCCATTCGTTAGAATCACCAATGTGTTCCATGATCATTTTGGTAGCATTGAATTTGTTGCCATCTTCTTTATGCTCTACTTTTTCAGCGGATTTTTCACCTTCAGAATCATGTTGTGCAGTAGCTAAACTGCTAATAAACACAAATAAAAATGCGAAAAATAATGAAGAAATCTTTCTGTTCATATCTCTTTTTTAATCGTGTGCAAATATATTGATTTTATTAAACTTTACCAATATTAAAAATTGATTTTTATCATCAAAAAAATCAAGACTTGTTAATGAGTTTTATTATGGGTATATATATAAGGAGTGAGCCTATAATAAAGCTTATAACAATAAAAAGAAAATTGGTTTTTGTTTTTTCTAATATTATTAAAGAAATAACCAACCAAATAAGGTCTTTAGAAATATTTATGACTAAAAATTTCATCCCTTCATCAGGCTTTTTGTATAAAAATTTCTTAAAAACAAAAAATACTGTCAAATTAAAAACAGCAAGTAAAAAAATAATGGTAAAGAAAATCATCCTCTAATTTTAAGCTTGAATTAACTATGAACGCAAACATAATAAAAATACCTTATAACAAACAATTTTCACAGATGATAAAAATTCTCTACTTCTTGAAAAATAAGCATCACATAAATAAAAACAGTTTTTCATTCCTGAGCTAAATTCTATGTAATGCTTTATTGCAATTTTATATAACCGTTGTGCATTTTAAATACTCCTATTTTAAATTGTTGATATTTCGGTTGAAATAGACTTCATTGATGAATCATATAACGGTTAAAGCTGTTGTTTTAGGCTAAGAAATTTGTTTTTAAAACTTTACAGGTTTTATTGAGTAATAATTCTGCAACAGACATTGTGTAAGCCAAAATTAAAAAAAACAAGAACTCTTTTGTTTACTCTTTAATAAGCTTTTTTGTAGAGGTTTTTCCATTTTCAAAGGTTACTTTTGCCATATAAACAGCTTTGGAAAGATCAGAAACATCAGAATTATTTTCTTTCACAGTTTTTAATAGTCTTCCATCAGCAGAGTAGATTTCTATCATATCAATTTTTTCTTTTGATCTATAAACCAGATCATGTTTTATAGGATTTTCAAAAGTTATCTCAGTATTATTTTTTACAGTTTCTGTCGTGGATAATGTAGCTGTATTAAATAAATATTTTATGATTACCGGATCATTGGCAAGACCCCCACTTACAAAGATTGAATTATCAAGAACTTTCATCTTACCCATACCGTAATCTACTAAATTAGGATCAGTTTCTATATACTCTCCAAAAGCGGTGTCTAAAGACCCATCCTGATGAAGCCTTGATATATAATATGTATAATGTGGATTATCTGGATTAGAACCATTGATAGTCATAGTACCTACAATATAGTAATACCCATCTTTTTCATAAAAATCATTTATATAATCATGTGCAGCAGTGCTACTGACATTAAACGTGGTATCAGGAGTTCCATCTGCATTTCTTCTTTTTAATGAAGAGGGACTACCTAACGCCGGCGATGAGAAATAAAGTATTCTGTTATTGGAATCTATTTTTGTTGGTAACTCTGAAAACCAATAATCAGAGAAAGGAACTTCACCATTATTACCAAAACCAGTCATCAGTTGACCATTTACAGTATATTTGATGATTTTATTAGTGTCTATTATAATAATATTGTTTTGATTATCCAGACAAGGTGGTTTTGATGAATGACCTACCAATTTTCCGTTATTGCCAAAGCTTCCATCCAATGTTCCGTCATCATTTAATCTATAGGTATATGTGGAGCCCCCACCTACTCCATCATTTGCAGTTACCAGTATTTTAGAACCCTGCTGTTTTATGTAAGAATTAAGATCTCCATTCACTATCATAATCGGAACATAGTTATTGGGAAATATCTTTACACCATTATTCGCAAATGCAGGATCAAGTTGCCCGTTAGCCAGTAATTGTACCAAATACAAGGTATGAGTATTGTTTGTACTATCATATCGGTTAAACAATAAATTCAACTTACCATTAGAACGTCTTAAAAAACCAGTGAGATAATTCCCAGGATAATTTACAGAAGCAATTCCCCCATTACCAAAAGTTAAATCCAGAGGGCCTGCGTAACTTGTAGTTTTGTAAATGTTTGCATTAGTATTTGCTGTACCCTGTGCATACCCCTGTATGTAAAATACACTTGATGAACCATCTACTAACTCTCCCAAATAGTCATTTTCATAAGGATAAGTAGAGTAAGTGTAAAATATACCATTCGATGCAAACGTAGGATCTTTAGAAATAATCTGTGCAAAAAAAGTCTGTGCTATAAAAATAGCAGAAATAATAATTGTTTTTTTCATCATGTTTTTGCGGCAAATATAAATAAATCACAAAACACATGGAATATAGTTATTAAACAAAATTTATAAAAATGATGTTTTAATTCAGCAATTATCTGCACTGCAACAATTTGAGACAAAATATTTCAATGCACTTTTTCAATAAATTATAAATTTTATATCAGGTATGTACTCCTCCTGACGCCATGATCATAGCACAGGAATTTTTAAGTTTAAAAATACTTAATAAAAAACAGAATAAAAAATACCATTAAAAATAATTAACCTCCATATGAATTGATGTGCTATTATCCGACAAACACGTTGTCCATACATAAACTTTACCTGGATAAATCCAGTACAATAAATAGTTATTAGATTTTAACCATCAGATATAGCAAAAATTCCCTATTTTTGCAAACTATAATTTACAATTAATATGTTTAATAGTTTACAGGATAAATTAGACAAAGCGCTTCATAATATTTCCGGGCGCGGAAAAATTACAGAGATCAATGTTGCCGAAACCGTAAAAGAAATTCGTAGAGCATTGGTGGATGCCGACGTTAACTATAAAGTTGCAAAAGACTTAACCAAAAGAGTTCAGGATAAAGCTTTAGGAGAAAACGTTCTTACCTCCCTTACTCCAGGACAGTTGATGACGAAGATTGTTCACGACGAATTGGTAGCCTTAATGGGGGGAACTCAGGAAGGAATCAATCTTTCCGGTAAGCCGTCTGTAATTCTTATCGCAGGTCTTCAGGGTTCCGGTAAAACAACCTTCTCTGGAAAACTTGCTAATTATTTAAAAACTAAGAAAAATAAAAAACCTTTATTGGTAGCTTGTGACGTTTACCGTCCGGCTGCTATTGAACAGTTGAAAGTATTGGGTGGCCAGATTGGTGTTCCTGTTTTCACTGAAGAAGGTGCTACCAATCCATCAACGATCGCTGAAAATGCAATCAATTTTGCAAAACAAAACGGACATGATGTTGTCATCGTGGATACTGCCGGACGTTTGGCAATTGACGAGCAGATGATGAACGAGATCAAATCTGTTCATTATTTCATCAAACCTAACGAAACACTATTTGTTGTTGACTCAATGACGGGTCAGGATGCTGTAAACACAGCAAAAGCGTTTAACGATGCTTTAAATTTTGATGGTGTTGTTTTAACGAAATTAGATGGTGATACTCGTGGGGGTGCTGCATTGACAATTCGTTCTGTTGTAGAGAAACCTATTAAATTTATCTCTACCGGTGAGAAAATGGAAGCATTAGATCTTTTCTATCCAGAAAGGATGGCCGACAGAATCTTAGGAATGGGAGACGTTGTTTCCTTAGTAGAAAGAGCTCAGGAACAATTTGATGAAGAGGAAGCTAAAAAACTTCACAAAAAAATTGCTAAGAATGAGTTCGGTTTCGACGACTTCTTAAAGCAGATCAACCAGATCAAGAAGATGGGTAACATGAAGGATTTGATGGGAATGATTCCGGGAGTTGGAAAAGCAATCAAGGATGTAGAAATCAGTGATGATGCATTCAAACATATTGAAGCTATTATTTATTCTATGACTCCGGACGAAAGAAGAAGACCTTCTATCATTAATTCTCAGAGAAAACAGAGAATTGCCAGAGGAGCAGGAAGAAAAATTGAAGATGTAAACCAGCTGATGAAACAGTTTGACCAGATGGGTAAAATGATGAAGATGATGCAGGGCCCTCAAGGAAAGCAGATGATGCAGATGATGAGTAAAATGCCTAATATGCCGGGCATGGGCGGAATGGGAAAATAATTCATTCAGAAAAATATAAATAAAGCTCTCAGAAATTCTGAGAGCTTTTTGTTTGTATATGACTCATCTTCTGACTTAGCAATGGAAGGAACTGAATTAATGACGGTACCATCTTAATTGATATACAATTCAGCACTCTTCGTGAATTACCACTTTTTTGCTACAATACGAATAAATCTAATAATCATGCTGGAGCATAAAAAAAGCCCTGAAATATTTCAGGGCTTCTATGTTGGGTATGTTTTACTAATTATTTAGCAAATACATATTTAACTCCGAAAGTTACAGCTGATAAGTTCAAACCGAAGTTATAGTTGTTAACGCTCTTAGCTCCATCAACGTCAAATTTAGAAGTGTTGTATCCAAATTCTCCGAAAGTAGCTTCAATGCTCCAGTTTTTGTTTAAGAAATAATCTAAACCTGGCTTAATGTTAACTCCGATTGAAGTATAGTTAGCTTTTGTTGAAGTAGAAGAAGTTGCAGTAGAACCTCCTACAGTTGTAGTAGAAGTACCTTCGTTTTTAACTTGACCAAATTCCATAGGAACTTCTAATTGACCGAAAATATATAATTTGTCAGCAATAGTCCAGTATTTTCTTACGAAAGGAGCTACAACAAATGCAGATTGAGTATTTTTAATTTCAGAAACAACTAAAGCATTGTTTGTAGTAGTTGTAGTCTTGTCACTTGCATAACCTACACCTAAACCTACAGCTAGGTTAGTCCCTACGAAATATCCTGCAGTTGGAAGAACTCTGAAGCTTTCTATTTTAGAATCATTGTTGTTGTTCTCTTGTTGAGAATAACTTACTTGACCTGATAAATAAGCAGTACCTTTAGCAATCTGTGCATTAGATAATCCGAAAAGTGCAACAGCACCCGCTAATAATATTTTTTTCATTTTAAAAATTTTTAATACTTTCTGAGGGCAAAGTTACATTGGGTAGCATGAATATTAAAATTTGTTAATGTGATTAATATCATTGACCTATATTCGATATTTACCATAATAAAATGTATCCAATAAAGGCTTTTAGCTTATTCACAAAATTTTGAATAGAACAACTACAATTTTTCAATTAGAGCCAAATATGTTTGGTTATTTTAATTTCATCATTTTTGACAAAATTGTTAAAACAGACATTTATCTCTTAAAATTTTGGGATAAAACTGATTTTAATTAACCAATTTAACTTAAAATAAAATTTTGCATTATGTTAAATTACCATTGATTTAGGCTTACCTAGTCTGTTAATAGATACAAACAAAATAAAAATCGGTTCCTTGTAAACACTGTTCCAGAGTTTCAATAAAAATCATGCAGGCCACTAAAAAGCTCCAATTTTTCAATTGGAGCCTGTTTATTCATTTCTTAATGTTGCATTCTTATTTCAGGAAGAAGTTATAGCCAATGTTGACTGCACCAACATTCCAGCTTACTCTGTAAGGTCCAAAATCACGCTTGTTACTAATCGTTTGGTATCCTAAATAGAGCTCTCCTTTAGCCATCTGATAACCGAATTTTGGCTGAGCATAGAATCCACCGTCTACCCCATCTTTTGTGGAAATGCCATATCCTAAATCTAATCCCACAAAAATAGGAGCTCCCGAAAATTTGTATTTACCGGAAACCGCTACCGGAATAAATCCGAAATCATCAAAATTATCTTTTCCAAAGAAATGAGAATATCCCGTTGCGACTCCCAGGTCAAGCCCTTTTGTAATATTCCACATATAAGCAGCATCCACTCCTAATGTGAATGATGATGCATTACTTGCGTCGGAAACCGGAATACCGATATGTCCCCCAAGTTTAAAACCTTCCTGCGCCTGTGCAGCCCCTCCCAGAAAGGCGAAAGCACTTAATAGTAGTAATTTTTTCATATTTTCTAATAGTTTTTTGATTGAGCTCTCAAAATTAATAAATATTTTATATTTCATCAAGAGGTCAAAAAAAATTAAATCAAAACATAAAAAAACCGCTTAAAAAATAAGCGGCTTGTCTTTTATAATAGAGTTAATTAAAACTTATAAGCATATCCTATACTTACTGTTGAAAGCTCATATCCGTCTTTGCTGATTCCTTTATATCCTGCAAAAACATTATGTTTTTCTGCAAATGTATACCCTACTTTAGGCTGATAGTAAAAACCACCACCATCTGCATCTCCTGTAAGGAAAGCATATCCAAGATCTGCTCCTACATTAAATCCACCCTCAAACGTATATTGCGCCGTTGCTGCTACAGGGATTGACCCAACATTTGATTTGTATGATATTGAAGGAATGATAACCGATCCCATAAAGTTTAATTCGGGAGTCTTGATTTCTTTTCCGAAATAATGAGAGTATCCTGTGGTCGCTCCCAATTCAAAATGATCTGCGATTTCCCACGTATAGGCTACATCTACTCCTGCATTAAATGCATAGGTATCTCCTGCATCTCCTACAGGCAATCCTACATGTCCTCCTATTTTAAAGTGACTTTCCTGAGCGTTAACATTTGCTCCCAAAAGAGCCAAAGCTCCGATTAATAATAGTTTTTTCATGGTTATTTGTTTTAAAATTCGACCGCTAAACTAATTATTATTTAGGAAATTAACAATTCATTAACCCAACAATGATATTATGTTAAATAATTACAAATCTTTAATCATTCTTCAGTCTCTTATCTTCTTCATTGTAAGCAAGGATAATCTTTCTTACTACCGGATGTCTTACCACATCTTCTTCGGTAAGATGTACAAACCCGATCTCTTTTACCCCATGCAGAATCCTCATGGCTTCTTTTAACCCGGACTGCTGGTTTTTCGGAAGGTCAATCTGGCTTGGATCTCCGGTAATGATGAATTTGGCGTTCATCCCCATTCTCGTCAGGAACATTTTCATCTGCGCATGAGTTGTATTCTGTGCTTCATCAAGAATTACAAAAGCATCATCAAGGGTACGCCCTCTCATAAACGCCAACGGAGCTACTTCAATAACTTTCTTCTCCATAAAACCTTCCAGTTTTTCATGAGGAATCATATCCCGAAGTGCATCATATAGAGGCTGTAAATACGGATCCAGCTTTTCTTTAAGATCACCCGGCAAAAATCCCAGGCTCTCCCCCGCTTCTACCGCAGGTCTTGTCAGAACAATTCTTTTCACTTCTTTATCCCTCAAAGCCCTTGCTGCCAAAGCCACACTGGTATAGGTTTTCCCGGTTCCCGCAGGTCCGATCGCAAAAACCATATCCTTTTTCTCCGTTTCTTTAACGAGTTTTTTAAGGTTGGTGGTTTTAGCTTTAATAATCTTACCGTTTACCCCTTTTACAATGATATCCTGATCAAAGACCAGCTGTTTTTCATTCTCATCCTTGATATTAAGGATGTTTTCAACATCTTTAAGGGCAATAGAATTGTTTTTTGAGATAAATGCTATAATATCATTCAGTTTTTGTTTAAGTATGTCTAACGCTTCCTGATTTCCCATTGCAAAAATATAATGGTCTCTTCCAGTAATTTTAATGGTTGGGAAGCTTGATTTTATTAAATTGAAAAATTGGTTATTTACACCGTAGAAGATCTTTACGTCAACATCTTCCAAATCATATGTTAATTCAAACATGCAGGTATTTTTTATTAGTATCTAAATTTAGAATTTTTTTTCCAGATTTATATCAAATTCTTATCCACAATATTTACAGCATACCGCTATTAATCATTAGTTGTAAAAATAATAAGCAATAATTTGTACATTTATTCTGTTATTTGTTTTATTACGTCTTTAATAATTCACCAATTTTTACAAAACTCATTCAAATAAAGCATATTAATTAAAAGGTAAGCAATTCAGGCCTCTGCCTTCAGAAAACAAATTCGGAAGCAGACGCGTATTTTATAATTTTTTATGAACCATAACCTCTCTATTTCCCTTTATTTTAAATAAATTTGCATTTCTATCATTCTACAAATTACAAATGTCGATTATTACCCTTACTTCAGATTTCGGAAATTTAGACTACAGAGTTGCCGCTGTAAAAGGCAAGATTCTGTCGCTGAATCCTGAGGTTGATATTGTTGATATAACCCACGACATCCAGGCATTCAACCTCATACAGACCTCTTATATTGTCAGAAACGCTTATAAATATTTTCCAAAAGGAGCTATTCACATTTTATCGGTTGACAGTTTTTTCCATAAATCAAGAAAAAACATTCTTTATAAATCGGATGGATCTTATTTTCTGGCGGCCGACAATGGCCTTTTAAGCCTGATCTTTTTCGATATAAAACCCGAAGCAATTTATGAGATCACTCTTAACAGCAGGTTTGACGATGTGGTAGATTTCACGTCAACCGATGTTTTCGTGCCTGCAGCCGTACATCTTGCCAACGGTGGATTACCGGAAGTAATCGGAAGAAAAATAGACAGTGTTAAGCAGCTTTTATTTCCAAAACCTGTTTATAATGAGAACGAAAGAATGATTATTGGGGAAGTTACCTATATTGATAATTTCGGAAATATTATCTCGAATATCAACAAAGAATTTTTCGAAAGTGCAGGAAAGGGCTATGAAAATTTCACCATTAAATTCAGAAACTTAAGTCTTTCCAGAATATTTTCAAGCCACACCGAAGTGGTTTCCGACTGGGAAAGGGAAACAGAATACCACGGACAGTCTGCAGCAATTTTCAATGACAGCCAGCTTTTGGAGCTTACCATCTATAAAGGAAGCAAAAAAAACGGCGCAAAAAGTTTGTTCGGATTGAATGTTGGGGAAAATATTTACATTGAATTTTTCTAAGATTATATATTCCATAAAAAAACCGATTTTTTTTATATATTTGTCAAAATCTAAAAATTAAAAATGGCAGAATACAAATTATTGCTTCCTTCCATGGGAGAAGGTGTTATGGAAGCGACAATTATCACTTGGTTATTTAATGAAGGTGATAATGTAAAAGAGGATGATTCCGTAGTAGAAATTGCAACAGATAAGGTAGATTCAGACGTTCCGACACCAGTTTCGGGGAAAATCGTTAAAATTTTAAAACAAAAAGACGAGGTTGCAAAAGTTGGTGAAGCCATTGCTATTTTAGAAATTGAAGGAGAAGGCGGAAATACAGCTTCAGAAGAGGTAAAAACAGAGGCTCCGGCTCCAACTCCGGATGCTGAAACATTAAAAACAATTGAAGGAGCTTTACAGCCTACCGCTACTTCACATGTAGAATTTTCAGGAGACCTTTATTTATCACCTCTTGTAAAATCCATCGCACAACAAGAAAATATTTCTGAAACTGAACTGCAATCCATCAAAGGAAACGGTTTAGAGGGAAGAATTACAAAAGAAGATATATTAGCGTATGTTGCCAACAGAGGAAACCAACCTCAGGCAGCACCACAAGCAGCAGTAGCAACGACTCCTGCTCCAAAACCTGCAGTATCTGCTCCGGCAGCTACCGTATCAACAGCAGCAGGTGACGAGATCATTCCAATGGACAGAATGAGAAAGATCATCGCTGAAAACATGGTAAAAGCAAAACAGACTGCTCCACACGTTACTTCTTTCATTGAAACTGATGTAACCAACGTGGTAAAATGGAGAAACAAGCATAAAGATATTTTCGAAAAACGTGAAGGTGAAAAATTGACTTTCATGCCTATTTTCGTAAAAGCAATTGTAAAAGCGATCCAGGATTATCCGATGATCAATGTTTCTATCAATGGAGATAACATCATTAAAAAGAAAAACATCAACATCGGTATGGCAACAGCCCTTCCGGATGGAAATCTTATCGTTCCTGTAATTAAAAATGCAGATCAGCTTTCTCTTTCAGGTTTGGCAAAAGCTATTAATGACCTAGCTTACAGAGCAAGAAATAAGAAATTAAGACCAGAAGATACGCAAGGAGCTACTTATACGATTTCTAACGTAGGAAGCTTCGGAAACTTAATGGGTACTCCTATTATTCCACAGCCTCAGGTTGCTATTTTAGCAATTGGAGCGATTGTGAAAAAACCAGCAGTGCTGGAAACTAAAGACGGCGACGTAATTGCTATCCGTCAGTTGATGTTCATGTCTCACTCGTATGACCATAGAGTGGTAGACGGATCTCTGGGTGGAATGTTCCTTAAACATGTTCATGACTACCTGCAGAACTGGGATATGAATACTGAAGTATAAATCATAATAAACAATCAGTTATTCAGATACTACTGATCAACTTATATAAAAACCTTCGATTTTTTCAGAGGTTTTTTTGCTTTGGAATTGTAATAAATAATATTAATTTTAAGACCAATTATTTTTCAACACCAATGGAACTGGATTTCAGAAAGCTTTATACCCCCAACTTATTTGATTTTTCTAAAGAACAAGAGAAATTAATTTTTGAAGTGTACGACAGATTGTTCCAAACGTACAGTATTTCAGTTGCAGAAATTGAAAAATCTCCTTACAGCAAAATAAAAGCAGAAAATGAAAACCAACTGCTTACTCCAAAAATCTGCTATTATATTACCCATAAAGACAAAACAAATTCTTTTTACCTATATATTACCAATAAGATCTGGGTCACTGCCAGAGGAGATGTAAGCAGCAATAAATATGATACTTTACAGATTTGGGGAATCAAAGAACTCCATGAAAATCTGGAATACATTTCCATAAAAAGGAAAAAGACGATGGATTGTATTGCTGGAATTTTCAATAAATTCTCGATAGATTTTACAGAAGATAAAGATTTCAACAAAAATTTTTACGTTTTAGGTACAGATGAAAACAAAACCAGAGGTTTTCTTACTTCGCATAGAAGACAGGCAATACAGTCTTTTCCAGATGAAAATTTTCAGTTCGAAATAAAAAATGAAATCCTTATTTTCGGAATCGCTAAAGAACTCTCTGTGAATAGTGCATTGGCAGTAACAGATTTTTTGGAAAAAATTTAACTGGAATAGCTCTCTAATCTACTATATTACGATACACAATGTTGAAAATTTTAAATCCCATACGCAAAGGTCTTAAAAAATCCTTTGATAATATCCGGAACGAGCAGCTGAAGAACAACCTGCTTCAAGCCATTCCTTTTTGGATAGGCTCAGTGATTACTGGTATTTTTGCCGTGATGTATGCCAACATATTCGCATGGGGAGAAAAACTTTTAGCCCTGATCCTCAACTGGCATGACTGGATGATTTTCATGATTGCACCCATCGGATTTGTTCTTTCCTGGTGGCTTGTTAAAGAATTTGCACCCTATGCAAAAGGAAGCGGAATTCCTCAGGTAATGGCCGCAGTAGAACTTGCCAATCCTAAAGAACATACCAAAATAAGAAGTCTTTTAAGTCTTAAAATCATATTTTTCAAAATCCTCTCATCTGTTATTCTGGTTATTGGGGGTGGCGCTGTAGGTCGTGAAGGCCCCACCATACAGATTGCCGGTTCCATTTTCAGAAAAGTCAATGAATACCTTCCTGACTGGTGGCCAAAAATATCTAAAAAGAATATGATCATGACGGGAGCTGCTGCAGGCCTTGCTGCTGCCTTCAATACCCCGCTCGGCGGAATTGTTTTTGCAGTGGAAGAACTTTCAAAGACCCACATTAATTATTTTAAGACCGCACTCTTTACAGCAGTGATTATCGCAGGCTTAACAGCTCAAACATTGGCAGGATCCTATTTGTATCTGGGCTATCCCAAAACCCATGACGTTTCCTTAATGGTGATGTTCCCGATCATTTTGGTGGCCGGAGTTTCAGGGATATTAGCGAGCCAGCTTTCCGTGATGATGCTTGCTATGAACAATTGGAAAAAGAAAAACCTGACTACCGACAGAGCAAATGTCATTTTTCTGGTTATCTGTGCCTTATTCATTGCCTGTATTGCTTATTTTGTCAACAGGGAGATCTTAGGTTCGGGAAAGGAGATTATGCAGCGTGTTCTTTTCACGCCTAATAAACATGAAGAATGGTATGTGCCTGTTTTAAGGATGCTGGGGCCTGCCCTTTCCTTTACTTCAGGAGGTGCGGGCGGAATTTTCGCCCCTGCTCTTGCAGCGGGTGCAAGTGTAGGCTCTGTTATTTCAGGAATGATCCATTTAACACAAAATGAGACCAATGTTGTTATCCTCGGTGGTATGGTTGCTTTTCTTACTGGAATTACACGGGCTCCCTTTACTTCGGCGATTATTGTATTAGAAATGACAGACAGACATTCGTTGATATTTCATCTAATGCTTGCGGGAATGATTTCTTCTATTGCTTCCATCCTGGTAAGCCGCCATTCTTTATATGATGTTATAAAAGTTAATTTTTTACACGAGATCAGAAATAAAGATCATAATGAACCCCTTTGAATTAGGACAAAAGATATAAAACAAAAGTATTCTCATTTAAAAATAAATGATTTTATGCTCAATTAGCAGACGGAATTTATATGGTAACTGCAGAAACTGAAAACGGAAAAGAATCCGTAAAAGTGATTAAAAAGTAGCTATATTCACCATAAGATAGAAAAGACCTGCAAAAACAGGTCTTTTTTCGTAAATAATCCTTGGTAATATTGCATATTAGAAATAAAATTTCTACTTTTGCACCTCGAAATAATTAACAAATTCATTTAACATTATGAACAATTACGAAACTGTTTTCATTTTAACTCCCGTTCTATCTGATGCTCAGGTGGAGGAAGCAGTGAAAAAATTTGAAGATCTTTTAAAAGAAAAGAACTGTGAAATCGTTGCTAAAGAGAACTGGGGATTAAAAAAACTAGCGTATCCGATCCAATTAAAAAAGAACGGATTCTATACTTTAATCGAGTTTAAAGGAGAAGGAACTATCGTTTCTGATTTGGAATTAGCTTTCAAACGTGACGAAAGAGTAATCCGTTACCTTACTACAAAACTTGATAAGCACGCTATTGAGTACGCTGTAACAAGAAGAACTAAAGTAAAAGCAGCTAAAGCTTAATTATTAATCCTTAAAAAAAGACAAGACAATGGCAATAGATGATATGGCTAAACAAGCCTCAGCTGGAGGAGAATCAGAAGTAAAATTCCTTACTCCACTTGATATCAATACAAAATCTGAAAAGAAATATTGTAGATTCAAAAAATTTGGAATTAAGCATGTAGATTACAAAGATGCTGATTTCTTACTACAGTTTGTAAACGAGCAAGGTAAGATCTTACCAAGAAGATACACTGGAACTTCTTTAAAATACCAAAGAAAAGTTTCTGCTGCTATCAAAAGAGCAAGACACCTTTCTTTAATGCCGTACGTAGCGGATTTATTAAAGTAAGATTCTATAAAAAAATAAATGAGAGAAGAGGGCAACCTCTTCTTTTGTTGCTGAATACATATTTAATTCTAACTTAATTTAGATTAACAGATTCCTGATTTCAGACTTAAATGTCTATTATCTACTATCTAGCTTCTAAATTCTAAAAAAGGACAACAACAATGCAAATTATCTTAAAAAAAGACGTAGAAAATTTAGGTCTTGAATTCGACACAGTAAACGTAAAGCCAGGTTACGCAAGAAACTTTTTACTTCCTCAAGGGATTGCTCTTTTGGCAACTCCTAAAAACAAAGCTGCTTTAGAAGCTACTTTGGAAGCGAGAAAAGAAGAAGAAGCTAAATTAATTGCTGCTGCTAACGCTGTCGTTGAACAATTAAAGAAAACATCTATCTCTATTCCTGCTAAAGTAGGTACAGGTGATAAATTATTCGGATCTATCAACAATTCTGATCTTTCTGCTGCTCTAGCTAAAGCTGGTGTACAAGTAGACAAGAAATACATCAAAATTCCCGGGAACACTATTAAGAGAACTGGTAAAGTAACATCTATCGTTAGACTACACAGAAATGTAGAATACAACTTCGAATTCGATGTTGTATCTGATGCACCTCCTGCTCCTGCAGCTCCGGCTCCTGCTAAAAAAGTAGAAGCTAAGACTGAAGAAGAAGCTTAGTCAATAAGAGAATTTTTTCTCACATCATATTAACCACTTCAATTGAAGTGGTTTTTTTATGCATTATGATGAACTATAAATTTGTTATGAGGCTTATTAAAGAGTCCCTTCTTATCCGTTGTAATAAGCTTACTGCTCTCCTTTTAAACGCTGCTGATATTCAGTAGGTGGAATTCCAATTACTTTTTTGAAAATATTGCTGAAAGAGGAAAGACTATTATACCCTACCATCATCGCAATCTCGTACATATTGTACTTTTCCTCCAGCATTAGCTCCAATGATCGGGTAATTCTTAACGCCCGAAGAAAACGGACATAATTCATGCCTAAAATCTCTTTAAACTTCCTCGAGAGGGTTCTTGTACTCATTCCGAATTCTTTCGCCGTAGATTCGATGCTAAGCGGCTTTTCGAGGTTCGTATGAATATACTGAGCAATTTTCAATAAGGTTTCATCTTTTGGAAAAGGATGCTGAACAGGAAACGTTAATTTTTTATCTCTTTTTTCGGGTAGAACTCCTTTTAAAGCTTTGAGAAAATAATACTTAGAGCTTTCATTTTTTGTGATTTTCCCATCCCATTCTTTTGTGTATAAAATCATCTCTCTCAGGAGGTGACTGACGGAATAAATATCAATTTCATCAAAAAAGCCATCTTCTGCTTCCTCTTTTTTAAAATAAAAATTATATAAATCCACTTTTGGGCTGGAGGTAAATATATAATGCGGCATTCCCGCCGGGATCCACATAAAGCATCGGGCTGGAAGATACCAATGTTTAAGATCGGCAAAAATATGCACAATTCCCCCTTCTGCATACACTAATTGTGCAGAACTATGATGATGGATATCTGTCTTTATATTGCCGGTAAGGACATGATAGACATAAAATGCGGCATCTTCTTCCTCTACTGCCTTAAAATGTTCGTCATTCATATCCTAAAGATAAGTAGAAAATTTTGATTTGGCGTAAATGAGCAAATCTTTTTCTGTTTTCACAAATCGGGTCCCTACGTACACATCGTAACTTTGCAACATCAAAATCAATTCTACAAAAAACCTTTAATTTATTTATGAAAATGATATTTAACGCATGCGGATATCAATGCATAGCGTTGTGCTTATTATTGATAAGTAGTTTATTACCCTCACAAGTGATAGATTACCAGCATCTCAATCTCCAGCAAGCCATAGAACTGGGTTTAAAGAATAACAAGAATATTCAGATAAGCCACTTAAAGCAGGCCATGTCCGAAACCAAAGAAAAAGACCTTGCTATGGAAAAACTTCCGGACATTGAATTTCATACCAGTTACAATCAGGTAACGAATCTTTTCCAGCACGAAAACGGTGTATTCGGGAAAGCGACCAAATACGATGTGATCAATGGAATGTATGATTTCACTCTTTCTGCTTCCATCCCTGTATACATGGGAGGAAGAATTAAAAACACGGAGAAAAAAGCAGCCATAGACACTGAAATCTCTACTTTAAAGACCCATTTGGATGAGAGACAACTTAGTATGGAAATCATTACGGCTTTTCTCCAGATCCATCATTTAAAAGAGCAGCAAATGCTTATCAATGAAAAGATGAAGGAAGATTCTGTGAATATTAAACAGGTAAAAGCCTTAAAAGCCAATGGCGTAGTTACCGTAAATGAGGTACTGAGAACTTCTTTACAGCTTTCCAATCATACGATGAGCTGGACAGAACTGGATAATGACATCCAAATCGCAGAACATAAGCTTAAAACAATTCTTTCTCTTCCTGAAAATCAGGAAATGCATGCCAACACGGAAGATCTGATCTCTGAAAAAGCCACCATTCCTTATATAGAAGAACTGACGGAAACGGCTTTAAACAAAAATGAATCTGTAGAAATTACACATAAGAATCTTTCGTTAAAACAGCTGGACCAAAAAATTACAAAAGCGAATTATTTACCTAAAATAACCGCTGGCGGAGAATATTTTTTGAAATATCCCAATATGATGTTCTTTCCCCCGGAGCCTTATGCTTATCGTCTGGGAATGGTTGGAGTCAACCTTACCTATCCAATCGAAAGCCTGTATAAAAACAAATACAAAATGCAGGAAGCCAAGGAAAATATTGACCTGGCAAAGCTTCAGATCGAAGAAAATGAAGAGAATGTAAGACATCATGTGTATGAAGCTTTCAAGAAGTTCGAAGAAACCGACCAAAAAGTAAAAATTGCGGAAGAAGCCATCAATCAGGCTAAAGAAAACTACAGAATCGTACGAACGAAGTATGTGAATAAATTAAGCCTTATTACTGAGCTTATTGATGCTGATAATGCTTATCTGGAAGCCCGCTCCAATTTAATTTCCGTAAAAATAAACCGACAACTGAAATACTATCAACTCCAATATACGATTGGAAACTTATAAAAACTATGGCAAAGAAGCAATTAACACAAAAGGAAAAAAGAATCAATAAGACGATTACTTTATTAGCCTGGATCCTTATTATCAGCGGTGTCACGGGGATGGTAAGTTTTTATCTTTTTTCCCGAAAAAATGTTACGACTAATGATGCACAAATCGAGCAATATATTACGCCTGTTTCGAGTAAAGTTTCAGGGTTCATCAAAACGATACGATTTAACGAAAATCAGTTTGTACACAAAGGTGATACACTGATTGTCATAGACAACAGAGAATTCGTCAATCAGGTTAAAATGGCGGAAGCAAATCTGCACGCAACTTCTGAAAATATCACCACTATTGAAAGCGGCGTGAACACCAAAGAAAGTGATACGAAGATCATTGATGCTAAAATATCTTCTGCAAAGATCGATATCTGGAGAACCGAACAGGATTATAAAAGATACAAAAATCTGGTGGCTGAAGATGCCGCAACCGAACAGCAGTTTGAAAATGTAAAAGCATCTTATGACCAGGCTAAAGCCAATCTTATAGCATTAGAACAGCAAAAAAATGCGGTAAGAGCCAGCGCCAGCGAACAGGAAACGAAAGTTGCCCCGGCAAAAAGCCAGATTCAGCAGAGTTCTGCAAGTTTGAACAATGCTAAATTATTTCTTTCCTATACGGTCATTACAGCACCTTACGATGGATGGGTCGGAAAAAAAACGATCCAGGAAGGACAGTTAATCAAGGAGGGACAGGCACTCGTACAGATCGTAAGCAAAGAAAAGTGGATCATCGCCAATTATAAGGAAACTCAATTGGGAGAAATCGATCAGAAACAGGACGTGATTATCACCGCTGATGCCTTTCCAAATGTGGAATTTAAAGGAAAAATCGTATCCGTTTCTCCTGCGTCAGGATCTCAGTTTTCTTTGATCAAACCAGATAATGCCACCGGAAACTTTGTGAAAATTGAACAGAGATTTCCTGTGAAAATTATTCTTGATAATAATAAAGACAATGAAAAGCTGCTTTCCGGAATGAACGTTCTGGTAAGCGCCAGAAAAATCTAAAAATTTGGGAGGGATTAAGCAGTAAGATTAATGAAGCAGAAAAATCCCTTTCAAATTTTACCCATTAAATTATTTTTTAGCGAAAAGGCGGAATCGCAAAATCATGAATTTGCCATTTTTTTCTTTAGCATTTTTATCATTTTACTTTTTTTACACTTATGATTTTCAGCCTTTTCGCTTTTTATTTTTTGCCAATCTATTATGCAACATAATACCATCTACTATAATTGGGTACCACAATGGCTGAAACTGCCGCTCCTTGTACTGGCACTGTTTCCCCATTTGATGTTGTTATCGCTTTTACACTCTAACAGCGCTTTCACATCTTCTTTTATGGATGTAGATTCAGACGACATCCAATATTTATTGATTTTGATGTATGGGACATTTGTGGTTACCCTTTTAGTTTTACCGAGATTTATGGCCTATTTCAGCGTCAAATATTATATTCTGCTGATGTCTTCCATCTCAGTGATTATTTTATACATTTTATCCGTGACCCACGATTATCATGTTATCCTGGTGATCCGGTTTCTGGAAGGGATTTTCGGATTGCTGGAAGGTGCGATCTTTCTGCCTTTGATTATTGCAGAATTAAAAACAAAGCATGCCAAAGTCATTGCGTACCTGTTTATGTACACCATTATGCTTACAGGCGGTACCGTTACCAGTTCTTTATTAAAATCAAGCATTCAGGATTATGATTTCCGTCATATGATTTTAATGATTTTATACTTTCATATTTTCGTTTTAATCATTGGTATTGTTCTATTCAACAGAAATAGATTTTTCCCTAAAAAACCTCTGTATCAACTGGATATTACAAGTTGGTTTCTGTTGTGGGCCTGTCTGCAGGCTGGAGCCTATGCTATTATTTATGGAAAAAGGCTGATGTGGTTTGAATCTGATATCATCACGATGTGCCTTTTTGTATTCCTGATTTCAGGAGGTTTATTTATGCTGAAACAGAGAAATTCCAAACGACCGCTTTTCCATTTTGAAGTGTTCAGCTCCAGAAATGTTGTTGCCGGAATGGTCCTGTTTTTCATATTTTATTTGATCCGTGCAGGTCTCAATAATGTGTACAGTATTATGGCAACCGTCTGGAAATGGCCATGGGATTACATCATCAATATCCAGTACTGGAATGTTGCAGGAACGCTTTTAGGCGTATTTTTATCCGGTATTTGTTTAATGAAAGGAGTCTCTTCAAGAATTGTTTTCTTCACAGGGTTTCTCCTTCTTGCTATAGACTGTGCCTGGTTTACGTACACCTTCTATCCCGATACTACCCTTTCAACCATTTGTCCGCCTTTATTTTTACAGGGAGTTGCTCAGGGATTATTATTTACCCCATTGGTTTTCTTCCTGATTTCCGGGATGCCTGAAGAATATGTGGCCAATGCCACCGCACTAGGTACCAGTACCCGTTTCTGGACGACGGCCATTGGATATGCTTTAATGCAGAATTTGATGCTGGCATTAAGTTTAAAACATTCTGATACGATAAGTTCTCAATTGACCGACACCAATCCTGTTTTCTACTCCCAATGGAATCAGATATTTGGAGCGAACATCTCCAAATTGCCTGTCAATGAATCAGTATCCATGACTGCCGGAGCTTTTAAGGCTAAAATTGCCGCACAATCTATGCTGCTTTCCAATATGGAAATATTCACAGGATTATTCTGGCTGGCTTTAATCACAGCCTTACTTTTACTATTATATCATCCGGTAAAAATAGCCATAAGAAACATTATGTAATTTTTAGGCAAAAAATTTGCTTTATCTACCGAAATTTACGGTATGAATATTCAGGAAGTCCTATCAAACCAAAAAGTGTTTTTTCAAAGTCAGAAGACTAAAAATATAAAGTTCAGGAAAATATATTTAGAAAAGCTAAAATCATTGATCATCCAGAATGAAGAACTTCTGTATGAAGCAATCGATAAAGATTTTGGAAAATCTAAATTTGACACTTTTACCACAGAAATTTCTTTTGTCTTAAAGGATATTGACTATTATCTGAAAAATCTTAATACGCTGTCAAAACCTAAAAAAGTAACGACTAACCTGGCCAATCAGCTGGGAAAAAGCAGGCTGTATCCGGAACCTTTGGGCTGTGTTTTGGTGATTGGTGCCTGGAATTATCCGTATCAGTTGTCTTTATCTCCCATTATTGCAGCTTTGGCCGCTGGAAATTGCTGTATTCTTAAGCCAAGTGAAATAGCAGAAAATACCATGAAAGCCATGGCAACCCTCATTAATGAAAATTTTCCACCGGAATATCTATATGTTTACGAAGGTGGAATTGATGAAACGACAGCCCTTTTACAATTGAAATTTGACAGTATATTTTTCACCGGAAGTACTAAAGTTGGGAAAATTATTTACAAAGCCGCAGCTGAACATTTAACGCCGGTAACCTTAGAATTAGGAGGAAAATCACCTGTGATTGTTACCAAAGATGCCGATCTGAATGTGGCAGCCAAAAGAATTGTATGGGGAAAATTTTTAAACGCAGGGCAAACCTGTGTAGCTCCGGATTATCTGCTGGTTGAAGAAACCGTTCAGGAGCAGTTTTTGGAAATGCTGAGAAATTATATTAAAGAATTTCAATACAGCCCAGGTTCTGAACAATATACCAGAATCATTAATCAAAGAAACTTCCAACGGCTTATTAAGCTTATCGATAAAGAAAAAATATATTATGGCGGTACATGGAATGAGGATCAGCTGTATATAGAGCCTACCCTCCTTACTCAGGTAGATTGGCAGGATGCTGTGATGCAGGAAGAAATTTTTGGTCCCATTCTTCCGGTAATTTCTTTTACAAGCTTTCCTATAGCCCTTAACTCAATACTGGAACTGGAAAAACCTCTTTCGGCCTATTTATTCACCAATAATGCTGAGGAAAAAGAAAACTTCTTACAGAAACTTTCTTTCGGTGGAGGCTGCATCAATGATGTTATTATGCATTTAAGCAACGACTATTTGCCTTTTGGCGGTGTAGGTCACTCCGGCATTGGAAATTATCATGGAAAATACGGTTTCGAAACTTTTTCGCATCAGAAAGCCGTACTGGAAAAAACAACCTGGGGCGAACCCAATATTAAATATCCTCCGTATTCTGAAAAAAAATTAAGCTGGATCAAGAAACTTTTATAAATAAAAAAACCGAGAAATTTCTCGGTTTTTTGTTGTTTATGACTTAGGAGTCCAGGTATTGAAAAATTCTTTTACTTTTTCTTCACTGTATCCTTTTCCTTCTTCCAAAACATCACTTTGCTGTACATGAAGTTTTTTACCATCTTTATCTAATACAATAAAGAAAGGGTACCCTTGCTGCTCTTTCGTATTTATATAATTGGAAAACACTTTTTCATTTTTATTCTCCGGAGAATAATTAAGGTGATAATATAAGTAGTTCTTATCTAAAATACTCTTCAGTGCAGGAGTAGTCTGCACATAATTATTAAAGCGGAGACACCAGATACACCAGTTTCCTCCTGCCTGAATAATAATATTCTTCCCTTCCTTCTTCGCCTGCGCCACTAATTTATTGATATCTGCCTGTGCATCCGCTTTTGGATTATAAGGTTTAGGCAATTTCCCCTTTTCTTCTGCAGCTTTTTTCTTCGCCTCCAATTCTGCAGGATCTGTTTTTACCAGTAAAGCATTATCTTTTTTTCTGGGTTCAGCTGGTTTTTGTGCCTCTTGTGAAAACGCCAGCGTGCTCAATCCTAAGAAAGCTATAATTGACAATTTTTTCATACCATAAAAATAAAAAATTAATACTTATTATCAGCAAAAATAGAACCGTAATTTTTTTATCACTAAATTTGCCTGTTTTATGAATTTCCTGATCAAAATATTATATCTCATCTCCAAACTTCCGCTTAAAATATTGTATATTTTTTCGGACGTTATGTTTTTCCTCAACTACTATATTGTAGGGTACCGGAAAAAAGTGATTACTCAAAACCTGAAAAACTCTTTCCCCGAAAAATCTGACGAAGAGATCCGGGAAATACGAAAGAAGTTCTACCTGAATTTTTCAGACTATCTGGTAGAAACGATCAAATCGTTCAGCATTTCTGAAACCGAATCCAGGGTGAGAATGCAGCACATCAACCAGGAAGTTTTTCATGATGCTAAAAGAGAAGGTAAAAACATTATTTTACTGGCAGGCCATGTATTTAATTGGGAATGGATGAATGCATTTGCAGCGATTATTCCCCAAAAGCACTGCCATCCTGTATACAGAAAGGTAAACAGTGATTTCTGGGAAAACCAGATGAAAAAAGTGCGGAATAAATTCGGAAATGAAGCCCTGGAAGCCAATGAAGTGATCATCAATATTTTCAGATCAAAAAACGATGGCGATTCGACTTATATGTTCGTAGCAGATCAAACACCGCATATCGCTCACGTTAATTACGGGTTAGAATTTCTGAATCAGAGAACCCCTGCTTTCATCGGGTACGACAAACTGGCTACCAGAATGGACCTGGCTTTTATCTATTGCGAAATGAAGAAAGTGAAACGTGGATATTACCAGGTAAATTATCATAGAATATTTCCTGACGGTGAAAAATTTGTAGAACATGAAGTGGTAAAAAAATTCCATAAACTGCTGGAAAATACGTTACGCAAACGTCCGGACAATTACCTGTGGTCTCACAGAAAATGGAAATACCAGGACTCTATCAAAACATTTGATTCTGAAAAAAAATAGATTGTCAATGCCTCACAAATTAGCAGTTGCCATTTTAAACTGGAACGGTAAAAACTGGCTCGAAAAATTTCTTCCAAGCGTTATTCAGTTTTCTCAAAAAGCGGATATTTATGTTGTCGACAATTTTTCTACAGATGATTCTATTGAATTTCTGAAGCAAAATTTCCCGTCGGTTACCATCATCACAAACGATAAAAATTACGGTTTTGCAGGCGGATATAACGAAGGATTAAAAAAAATTGATGCCGATTATTATTGTCTTTTAAATTCTGATGTAGAAGTTACCGAAAACTGGATTGATCCTGTGCTGGAACTGTTTGAAAATAATTCAGAAATTGTTGCTGTACAGCCTAAAATTTTAGCCTACGACAACAAAAAATTCTTTGAATTTGCTGGAGCCGGCGGAGGACTCATTGATAATTTAGGTTATCCTTACTGCAGAGGACGTGTTTTTGACAATCTTGAAGAAGATAAAGGTCAATATAATGATGAAACAGAGATTTTCTGGGCTTCAGGATGCTGCTTTTTTATCCGTTCAAAAGATTTTTGGGAACAGAATGGCTTTGATGCAAGATTTTTCGCCCATCAGGAGGAAATCGATCTTTGCTGGAGGCTGATCAATACTGGGAAAAAAATATTTTATACGGGAAAATCCACTGTCTATCATGTAGGAGGAGGTACATTAAATAAACAAAGTGCTCAAAAAACCTATTTAAACATCAGAAATAATCTTTCAATGATGCTGAAAAATCTGCCTTTTCCGCAACTGATCTGGCTGATATTTTTCAGGCTTTGTTTAGATGGTATTGCAGGAATTTACTTTGGTTTTAAACATGGATTTCCCCATCTTTGGGCTGTTGTGAGGGCTCATTTTGGGTTCTATGCTCAGCTGCCGGGTACAATCAGGCTTCGTCAAACCCATCAGAAGGCAGCCTTTTATCAATCTAAATGGCTTATTTTTAAACATTTTTTATAGATAAAAGAAGACGAAGATTATTGAAAAAGGAACCTAAATTCACCTGTAACAATCAATTCATAACTAAAATTTAATTCAAAAAGATGGATTTCTGCGCAATAGATTTTGAAACGGCTACCAATGACAGAAGCTCCGCCTGTGAGGTTGGGGTGTGTATTGTACAGGATTCAACGATTATAGAAACAAAAACCTGGCTGATTAAACCACCTAGTTTTCCTTATTTCAGTCAATATAATGTTGCTGTTCACGGTATTCAGCCTAACGATGTGAAAGATGCTCCTACTTTTGATGAAATCTGGTATGAAGTACAGGAAATGATGTACGGAACATTGATGGTGGCTCATAATGCAAGTTTTGATGCCGGAGTTTTAAGAGGATGTCTGAATCATTACGGAATGTTTACTCCAAAAATTGACTATTTATGCAGTATTCAGCTTGCTAAAAAATCATGGAATTATCTTCCAAAATATGGTTTAAAACATCTTGCTGAATATCATCAGATCAAATTTAATCATCATAGAGCCGGTGATGACGCAGAGGTTTGTGCAAAAATTTCTTTATTAGCTTTTGAAAAACTGTTTATCACAAGCAATGAAGAAGTTCATGAAAACTTGAAATTAAAGATCAAGAAACTCTAATTATCACCTTTCTTCCCACAGATTATTGTGAAAATCTTCTCTTTTATCGGGAACCTACATGCAATTAATTGCTTAACACTTCAGACAACAGATTGAATTTTGGGATATCAATCTCAAAAGTTTCCTGCGTATTCATGTTTTTAACGAGGTATTTCCCGCTCATATTGCCAACTCCTGACCGAAGCATTACATTAGAAAAGTAAGCGAAATTTTCGCCAACCGACACTTCCGGAGTTAATCCAATTACACCATCTCCTATAATTTCTGTAAATCCAAAGCCTACATCAAAAATAAGCCATTTTCTTTTAAGAATTTTTATAGGAAAACTTCCGTCATTTTCGATCGTGATATTGTATTTAAATACATAACGATTTTCAGACGGATAACTGTTTTTACTATCATATTCAGGTAATACTGAAACATTGATATTGGAGGTCATTTTTGAGAACATCATCGTAGTATTTGTTGTAATTGATACAAAAATCTCGCCCTTTTGAGGCGAGATCGGATATTTATATTATAATTTTATTAAAACTTATAATTCCAGGCCTCTTCTTTCGTCACCACCCATTAATATTTCAACAGGATTGTCGATACCTTCTTTTACTGCAACAAGGAATCCTACAGACTCTTTACCGTCAATAATTCTATGGTCATAAGACATCGCAACATACATCATAGGACGAATAACTACCTGTCCGTCAACCGCAACCGGTCTCTGGATAATGTTGTGCATTCCTAAGATTGCAGATTGAGGCGGGTTGATGATCGGTGTAGACAACATAGATCCGAAAGTACCTCCATTAGTAATGGTGAAAGTACCGCCAGTCATTTCGTCAACCGAAATTTTTCCGTCTCTTACTTTAGTTGCAAGATCTTTGATGTTAGCTTCGACTCCTTTGAAAGACATATTTTCAGCATTTCTCAATACCGGAACCATTAATCCTTTAGGACCAGATACCGCAATTGAGATATCGCAGAAGTCATAGTTTATTTTGAAATCACCATCAATAGATGCATTTACATCAGGATACATTTTTAGGGCTCTTGTTACCGCTTTCGTGAAGAAAGACATGAAACCGATTCCTACTCCATGCTTTTGAGCAAATTCTTCTTTGTATAACTTTCTTAATCTGAAGATTTCAGACATATCAACTTCATTGAAAGTAGTCAACATCGCTGTTTCATTCTTTACAGCAACTAATCTTGAAGCGATTTTTCTTCTAAGAACTGAAAGTTTAGTCGTAGTTGAAGCTCTTGAACCTGTAGCAGACAATGAACTTCCTCCCATTGCAGGAACAGCCGCTAATTCAGCATCAGTTTTAGTGATTCTTCCATCTCTTCCAGATCCTGAAACCTGTCCTGCATCTACTCCTTTTTCGTCAAGGATTTTCTTAGCAGCAGGAGACGGAGCACCCGTTGCATAAGTTTGTGCAGCAGCCTGAACAGCTGGTTTTGGAGCCTCAGCTTTTACCGGTTCGGCAGCCTTAGGAGCTTCTTCCTTTTTTGGAGCTTCAGCGGCAGGAGCAGCAGCACCTTCCGGTTTTGCAGCGTCCCTATCAATTAAACAAACTACCTGACCTACTTGTACCACATCACCTTCTTCTGCTTTTAAAGTGATAACACCACTTTCTTCTGCAGGCAATTCCAGTGTTGCTTTGTCTGAGTCTACCTCAGCGATAGGTTGATCTTTTTCTACATAATCACCATCTTTTACAAGCCAAGTTGCAATTTCAACTTCTGTAATTGATTCGCCCGGTGAAGGAACTTTCATTTCTAAAATTGACATATTGAGTATTTTTTATTTTTTAATTGAATATTATTTAAATTAAGCTGTTACCGGTCTTTTTGCGGGAGCATCATCTCTATCGAACACTCTGTTTATAACCGCATTTTGATTTTTCTCAAACATTTTATGACTTCCCGGAGCCGGAGCACCGCTTGGAACCGGTGAAATTACCTGAATTCCTGTATCTCTGAAGTTTCTTAAAATGTAAGACCAAGCTCCCATGTTTTCTGGTTCTTCCTGAGCCCAAACAATTTCTTTTTTGTTTTCGTATTTGCTGAAGATTTGTTCGATGGTATCGGTTTGTAAAGGATACAACTGCTCGAATCTTACCAATGCAATATTTTCAGCATTAAGTTCTTCTTTTTTAGCCAATAATTCAAAGTAAAGTTTACCTGAACACAGTACTAATTTTTCTACTTTTTTAGGATCAGCTGTTGGATCGTCCAAGATAGGCTGGAATGATCCGTTGGCGAAATCTTCTAATGGAGAAACCACTTTTGGATGTCTTAATAAAGATTTAGGACTCATTACGATCAATGGTTTTCTGAAGCCCCATTTCAACTGTCTTCTTAACAGGTGGAAATAGTTGGCTGGAGAAGTGATATTGGCTACCACCATATTTTCGTTGGCACAAAGTGTCAGGAATCTTTCTAGTCTTGCTGATGAGTGTTCTGCACCCTGTCCTTCTGAACCGTGAGGCAATAACATCACCAATCCGTTCTGGATTTTCCATTTTTCTTCTGCTGCTGCCAAATATTGGTCAACAATAATCTGAGCACCGTTCACGAAATCTCCAAACTGAGCTTCCCAAATGGTTAAAGTATTAGGAGAAGCCATCGCATACCCATAGTCGAAACCTAGTACCCCATATTCTGAAAGGTGAGAGTTGAAGATATCAAATCTGCTTTCTGAAACATGTTTTAACGGAACGTATTCTTCTTCTGTATCTTCTGTTTTTACGACTGCATGTCTGTGAGAGAACGTTCCTCTTTCCACATCTTCACCGGAAATTCTTACGTTATGACCTTCAACAAGCAATGTAGCATATGCTAACCACTCACCTAGTGCCCAGTCTAATGAATTTCCTTCAATCGCTTTGATACGGTTTTCGAAAAGTCTTGTAATTTTATTGATGAATTTTTTATCTGCCGGAAGAGTTGACATCGTTAATGCCAGTTCTTTCAGCTTTGCAATATCATATTTAGTGTCTACGGGAATCTGAACTGCTCCTCTTTTCGCAATCGGATAAGGAACCCAGTCTTCTGACATAAACAGATCCATTGTATTTCTTTCGATTTCCTTAGATGCATCAAAGTCTTTATCTAAAAGTGCTTTAAAATCTTCTTCCATCTTCTTAAGGATGTCATTGGAAACTACACTTCCTTTGATTAATTTCTCTTTATAAATCTCTCTTGGATTAGGGTGCTTAGAAATTAATTTATACAAATTAGGCTGCGTGAATCTTGGTTCATCCCCTTCATTGTGTCCGTATTTTCTATATCCTAATAAATCAATGTATACATCTTTTCCGAATTTAGCTCTGAAATCAGCTGCAAAATGAATGGCATGTACTACTGCTTCTGCATCGTCAGCATTCACGTGCATTACCGGAGATTCAGTTACTTTTGCAATATCAGTACAATAAGTAGATGATCTTGCATCAGCATAGTTAGTGGTAAATGAAACCTGGTTATTGACTACAATATGAACTGTTCCTCCTGTTCTGTAACCTTCAAGGTTCATCATCTGCGCTACTTCATACACAATACCCTGTCCTGCAACCGCACCGTCTCCGTGGATGATGATTGGTAATATTTTAGAGAAATCTCCTTTGTATTTATCATCTACTTCAGCACGGCAAATACCTTCTACCAAAGCAGCAACTGTTTCTAAGTGTGATGGGTTTGGAGTCAGATTAATTGAAACTTCTTCTCCTGAAGCGGTTTTAATTCTTTTAGAAGATCCCAAGTGATATTTTACGTCACCTGAAAATACATCTTCTTCAAATTCTTTTCCTTCAAATTCTGAGAAAATCTGTTTGTATGACTTACCAAAGATGTTGGAAAGAACATTTAATCTTCCTCTGTGAGCCATTCCTAACACCACTTCATCTACTCCCAGCTGAGAAGATCTTGAAATCAACTGGTCCAAAGCTGGAATCAATGTTTCTCCTCCTTCTAATGAGAATCTTTTTTGTCCAACAAATTTTGTGTGAAGATAATTTTCAAAAGCAACCGCCTGATTTAATTTTAATAAAATTTCAGTTTTTTCATTCGCTGAAAGGTTCGGGTGGTTTTCATTCACCTGAAGCCATTTTTTAATAAAATCTTTTTCTTCAACATTGTTGATGTATGTATATTCTACTCCGATAGAATCGCAGTAAATATTTTCCAAATGTTTGATAAGATCCTGTAGTGTTGCAGGCTCTTTCATACCTGTTTCAACAGCACAGTTGAATTTTGTGTTTAAATCTTCCTTGCTAAGACCGAAGTTTTCGATGTCTAAAGTAGGCATGTAATGTCTTCTTTCTCTTACAGGATTGGTTTTTGTAAACAAGTGTCCTCTTGTTCTGTACGCTTCAATAAGATTTACTACTTTAAACTCTTTTTTGATATGCTCAGGAACTTCTCCATTTGATACCGCCTGAGATATTTGCTGTACTGCCGGGGCAGCATTGGCTGAAGCCTGAATATATTGGATGTTTTCGTCATCTCCGTAGTTCTCCAAAGCAAAATCGAAGCCTTGAAAGAAGGCTTTCCATGATGGTTCTAAAGAATCCGGGAATTTTAAGTATTGTTGGTATAAATCCTCAATTAATTGAGAATGAGCTGCGTTTAGGAATGAAAATCTGTCCATTATTACAGTTTATCTATTATTAAAATTTATTTGTATAATTAATCTTCAAATTTAATAAAAAAAACCGACTTGGAACAGCCTGAAAACTATAAAAAAACCATAAAAAAAATAATTTTCAATATTTTACTTAAATACTGATAATGAGAGTTTCATATTTACCTCCTGCCCTTCTACGGGACGCTCGATAAAAGTCTGTCTGATATCGCCGAAACGCATCTCATCTTTTTTCGCTTTTTGGATCAGTTGCAGGATTGCTTTCACTCTTGCTTCATAGCTTCCTCTGTAGTACATCACATAATTCTGTGAAGCATTAACGGATCTGAAATTAAAGTTGTTGTCTGAAACCCCTATTTTTTTGGAAAGCGGAATCCCCAGGAAGTAAGAAACTTCTTTGTCTTTGTAGTTATCTGCATCCGTGATGAGTATTGGATATCCGAATTCATCATCTTTTTTTCCTAAATCCATTGTCACAAAGTTATAAACCTTGTTATAGTTCATAGCGATATTCCTGTACAGAGCATCTTTTTTGTTGGAAGTACTTACATTGATCCCGAGCAGCATTTTACTTTCTTCATTTTCCACCATCAGACTGTCATACTTAATCGCGGCCATCTGGTTGTCTTTTTCTACTTTGTTGCCCAATACATTTTTAAGGTTCACCATACTTTTAGTAATGTTTTCAGCGAACCTGTCTTCCGTCCAGAAGTTTTCAACTCTTCTTAGCACTGAAAGTTTCGGGGTATGTACATACCAGATGATTTTTGTCTTTTCAGCGGATACTGCTTTAAATTTAACATCTACCAGCGTAGGATTTTCATTTCTGTCCTCAAAAAGCTGGTATTTTAATGTTTTATTTGGATTTTCATACCGGATGAACATTTCTCCATCAGTATCGTTTTTAGGATCTACGTAACTGATTGCGCTTCCCTGCCCTTCATAAGGGGTATAATAATCGATATCAATAGACTGGGAACTTTTAAAGAAGTTGTTCCACCGTGTAAAATTCTGCAGATTATTGAATTGCGGAAATACTTTATCCACGGGATAATCAATCTCTTTTTCAATCTGAAAATTTTTACTGTCGTCCACAAAGTAGTACATGGAAGCGGCATAAGCCCCCACAATAAGAACGATAATTACACTTATTATTTTAAAAAAACGCATCGCACAAAAGTAATACAAATAAAAAAAGTGACCAATATGTTGATCACTCTAGTTGTATGTTTAACAATAATTAACCAATATGGGTTCCGGAAGGAAGAATAGCCCCTTTTTTCACCACGACAATACCGTCCTGTACAGAATGGGTTCCATAGTCTCCGTCTGGAATATGTTTTCCGCCAATAATTCTTACATTGTCTCCGATGTAACAGTTTTTATCTAAAATTGCTTTTTCGATATAACAGTATTTGCCGATTCCCATGTTAGGAAGGCCGCTGCTGTCATTAGCCACAATTTCAGTAGTGTTTTGGTAGAAATCTGCACCCATGACGTAAGAATTCACAATGGTGCTTCCTTTATCGATACGGGTTCTGTTTCCAATCACGGAATTTTCAATTTTATCTGCCATAATGATGCATCCGTCTCCGAACACCGCTTTGCTTACATAAGATCCGTTGATTTTTGACGGCGGAAGCATCCTTGCTCTTGTATAAATCGGGGAGGATGAGAAAAGGTTGAATTGAGGAAGATCCTGGCATAGATCCAGATTGGCTTCATAAAAAGATTCAATTGTTCCGATATCCGTCCAATATCCTTCATACTGATAGCTCAAGGTAGTATATTTCCCTATTGAATTCGGGATAATATCTTTTCCGAAATCATCTCCTGCGCCTTCATCAAACATCTTTTTAAGGATAGTTTTCGTGAAAATATAAATTCCCATCGATGCCAGATATTCTTTTCCTTTCTGTTTGTTCTCCTCTGAAACTTCAGATTGTAAGCCATCCAGAACATCATAGCCCGGTTTTTCCACAAAGGAAGTAATATTTCCTTCATCATCTGATTTAAGGATTCCAAACCCTGTTGCATCTTTTGCATTAACAGGAATGGTTGCGATGGTTACATCACCACCGTTTTCAATATGGAAATCCAGCATGGCTTTAAAATCCATCTGATACAGCTGATCCCCGGAAAGAATTAAGATATAATCATAATCGTATTTTTCAAGGTGCTTCATAGACTGACGTACGGCATCTGCCGTTCCCTGATACCAGCTTTCGTTCTCTACATTCTGCTCAGCCGCTAAAATATCAACAAAACCTTTGCTGAAAATATCAAAGTGATACGAATTCTTGATGTGAGAATTTAAAGAAGCTGAATTAAACTGCGTAAGAACCAGAATTTTATTCAATCCTGAATTTAAACAATTAGAAATAGGAATGTCTACCAACCTGTATTTTCCAGCAATTGGAACTGCCGGTTTAGACCTTGAATACGTTAAGGGGAACAATCTTGTTCCTCTACCTCCTCCCAAAACAATGGAAATTACATTGCGTTTCATAAATATATTGCGTTTTTTTATTTTATTAAATTTACTGTTCTATTTTTAGTATTTACTCTCATGCTAAAACATTCTTTATTTTCCGCTTTTAGAGCATTATTATATACCACAACTTCATACAGCCCCGCTTTTAATTCTTTCACATCTTGGTCTACCCCATCAATTGCGATGTAATGTTTTTTAAGCTCTTCCCTAAATATTGCATTGGTAATCAGCACATCCATTACCTCCATCCTTTTCATTGCAAAACCTTCAATATCTTTATTATATTGTACCCTCCAGTCTTTCCCATATTTTCTTTCAAGGGCATTATATGTACACTGATTTTCAGCCATAATACTATCCATTGTCTTTTGGGCAACCATACAACCCGCCACATTGAAATATTTAATCTTCCATTTGCCAGATATACCTTCTCTGGCAGCATCAGTTACCGGATGAGTAAACCCGAAACTCAGAATCCAATAATTACCATCTGCATGAATGGCAGGATCCTGTCTTTTACAGGAAAACATTACGATCAGACATAGAATGGAAAACAATATTTTCTGCATTCTAGTTTTTATATAAAGCTATATATTTTTCTGCAGATTTCTCCCATGCAAAATCAAAATTCATGTTGGCATGAATTAAATCTTCCATGACTCCTTTTTGATTGTAGATAGCAACTGCCCTGTTCATGGCATGAAGGATATCATCTACTCCTGAATAAGTAAAATTCAGTCCGGCGCCTCCGGTGGAAATATCTTCCACAGTATCTCTTAAACCGCCTGTATATCGCACTACAGGAACTGTGCCATAACGCATCGAATACATCTGATTCAGCCCGCAAGGTTCCACTCTTGACGGCATCAACAGAAAGTCTGCCGAGGCATAAATCTTATGGGAAAGATGTTCTTTGTATCCCAAATCTAAAGCAAAATTTGTATAGGTATAATCGTACTCTTTCAGTTTGTTTTCAATATAGGTATTTCCTGATCCCAGAATTATAATATTCAGAGCGCCATAGCTTTGCTTAATACTTCGCCAAACCACATCCGGAAGGAGATCTGCTCCTTTTTCCGTGGCAAATCTTCCAATGAAAGCAAACAAAGGAAGCTCCGGTTTTAGGCCATACTCTTTACATAATTTTTCTTTATTTTTCTTTTTTTGAGTGACTGCATTTTTTACAGAAAAATTAAAATCAAGCATTGGATCGGTCTCCGGATTCCAGACTTCGGTATCAATTCCATTGATAATTCCGTATGCTTTCCCGAATTCATCGCGAACAAGACTTTCCAATCCTCTGAAACTTACAAAAAGTTCTTCAAGGTATCCCTCGGAAACAGTTGTAAAAGCATTGGCACATTTGATCATACTTGCCAGCGGATTGATATAGCCTTTCCAGTCCAGAAGTCCCCATTTATAAGAATCAAAAGCAGGCATATAGTTGGACATTTCCCAGCTCATCATTCCCTGATATTCGCCATTATGAATCGTTCCAATGGTTTTCACATCTTTTAAAAATGAAAATTCAGGACAATATTTAATCATAAAAGGAACTAACCCTGTATGATAATCATGACAGTGAAGAACGTCGGGTTTTATCTTCATCGCGCTTAACCAATGCAGAACACCATGCTGAAATGCCAAAAACTGAAAGCTTTCATCCTGATAACCGTATGGATTATCGCGGTCTAAAAGTCCAGGAATTTTGATCATATATAGCTCAAATCCTAAAGCATCTGTTTTCTCCTTCATTACCTGAACCTGAAGCATATTCGGGCCCTGGTGAATGAATCCATCAAAAACAACGTCAAATTCATGATCATAGATGAAAGATTTGTTGTACCAGGGCATTACTACCTTAGCATCTACTCCTTTTATTTTATTCTGATATTTCGGCAATGCTCCTACAACATCTGCCAACCCTCCTACTTTGGCTACAGGATAACATTCTGTGCTAAGGTGATAAATTGTCATTTTTATTTAAAAATTTAATTATTAAAAAAACTCCCTTAAAAAGTTGTTTTGATATTGAGTTCTAATTCAAATAGATATTGTGTTTTATCATCAAAAAAATACTCTTTGACCATAATCGTACAATCTTCTGATTGAAAGGTTATTAATCCATATTTTTCAAGGTGGTCAACATCAAAAGCTGATGATTCATCGAATGCAAAAGTTTCCACTTTCCATGATAAAAACCCTTCTTCTGAATCATGATCTTTATGTACCTCTCCTCTGTTTTGCAATTGTTCATTTGGGTAAAATCTGAACATAAGAGAATCCTGGGTTATCAGTTTTTTAATAAGACTGCGTGTGTCGGCTTCACTTACCATACAAATCATTTCATGCACCTTGTCATGTGAAAAAATGATTTTATGTTTTTCCACTTTAAAATCATAAAAATACAGTTCATCATTTAATTTTGCATCCGACAAGGGTGGAACAATTCCTGCCCCGGCAAAATCCCGTAACGTCTCTTCATCAAAATCGGTTCTGATAATATCCTTTTTAAGATCTTTATACTCTTTTCCTAAAACGTCTAAAACCTGAATCATTTTTTATGCTGTTTTATTCTTTGTAATTTATAACTTTTATCTTTTTTCTGCCGTAAAATAACGCCTGCAAGAGGCGGTAGTTTTATACTGATTGACTTCGGATGATTCATCCATTCTTCCTGCTGTTCTTTAAAAATATCCGGTTCTACAGCACTCCCACCGTATTTTTCATCATCAGAATTAAAGACAACTTCCCAATGGGTTCCTGCATTCACTCCAATTTTATAGTCCAGTACAATGGGTTTTAAATTCAGAATCACCATAAAGACATCATCTTTTTTCTTACCTTTTCTTGCATATATATAAACGGAATTCTCCAGATCATCTGCTTCGATCCATTCAAAACCGTTTTTATCAAACTGATTCTCATAAAAAACAGGCTCACCTCTATACAAATGATTCAGATCTTTCACAAGGGTCTGCAGTCCTTTATGGACGGGATATTGCAGCAGGTGCCAGTCAAGACTTTGGGTAAAATTCCATTCGCTGGTCTGCCCAAATTCATCCCCCATAAAGAGCAGCTTTGCTCCCGGGTGCGTGTACATATAAACATACAATGCCCGAAGGTTTGCAAATTTCTGCCATTCGTCTCCGCTCATTTTATAAATCAAGCTTGCTTTTCCGTGTACTACTTCGTCATGTGACAAAGGCATCATATAATTTTCATTATACATATACATGGAAGCAAATGTGAGTTTATGATGATGAAACTTCCTTGCATCAGGCGTTTCTTTAAAATAATCCAGCGTATCGTGCATCCAGCCCATCATCCATTTCATTCCGAAACCAACTCCGCCGTCATGAACAGGCTTTGTCAACAACGGAAAATCTGAACTTTCTTCAGCGATGGTGATAATGCTCTCTCCAAATTCTTTATAAACTGCTGTATTGAACTCCTGAAGAAAAGCTTTGGCTTCAAGATTTACATTGTCACCATATATATTAGGTTCCCATTCTCCTTCGTTTCTGGAATAATCCAGATGCAGCATTGAAGTTACGGCATCTACCCGTAGCCCGTCTGCATGATAACGTTCAAGCCAGAACATGGCATTGGAAATCAGGAAAGATTTCACTTCATTTCTGCCATAATTGAAAATATATGATTTCCAGTCCGGATGAAAGCCTTTTCTGGGATCTTCATGTTCGTATAAATAAGAGCCGTCAAAACGATGAAGCCCATTCGCATCTCCCGGAAAATGAGAAGGTACCCAATCCAGGATAACCCCAATTCCGTTTTTATGGAGCTCATCGATCAAAAACATCAGATCCTGTGGTGAACCGAAGCGTGATGTTGCCGCGTAAAACCCTGTGATCTGATATCCCCAGCTTGGATCATACGGGTATTCCATTACCGGCATAAACTCTACATGGGTGAAACCCATTTCTTTGATATAAGGAACGAGCTTTTCTGCGATATCCCTGTAATTCAAAAAACGTTTTGGATCATCACTTTCTCTCAGCCATGAAGCAAGATGCATTTCATACACAGATATGGGAGCTTTTAAGCTGTTGTTCTGCCATCGGTTCTCCATCCATTTTTCATCTCCCCATTCATACCAAGTGGTAGAAACAAGCGAAGCCGCCTGAAGGTTCTGTTCCCAACTTAAGGCATACGGATCGCTTTTTTCCAAAATATCTCCGCGTTCAGTTTCCACAGCATATTTATATAACGTTCCCCAGGTAAGTCCTGCAATAAACCCTTCCCAAATCCCTGATCCGTCCCATCGGGGAAACAAAATATGGTCTTTATCGTTCCAATTATTAAAGTTCCCGATTACCGAAACTTTTTTTGCATTCGGGGCCCAGACTGAAAAATAAACCCCTCGAACTCCGTCTTTTTCTACAGAATGTGCACCAAACTTGTCATAGAGTTTATAATGCTTACCTTCTTTAAAAAGATAAACATCATGATCCGTGAAAAGCGTGTATGTTTTAACAGAATTCATCAATAGTTTTTTGTATTTAAATATTTTTTTGAAACTACGAAAAACATCAACAAGAGAAGTTAATTATTAATGAAATAATTACCATGTTAATCTTCTTCATGAGCCAATCTATCAAATATATAGTTTTTAGTGCATTATTTTTATAAATTTAACCACAATCTATATAAAAAGTTTTTTTATACATTTAGCGTTTAATTTTTATATAAACACTCATGATGACGTTTGAACTTTACACTGAAGAAAGTGATGACAGGACGGTATATATCACCGGAAACTTCAATAACTGGAATCCGAGAGATCCCGGTTTTCAACTTAAAAAGCTAGATCCCAACTCATATTCTATTGACATAGACAGCCAGCTTCTGCCTGACCATATTGAATATAAATTCACCAAAGGAGGCTGGGAAAATGTAGAGCTCGATCAATACGGAAGTATTACTCCCAACCGAAAAGCAGAAAAAATAGAAGGCAAAGTTGAGAGTATTGTTGAAAAATGGAGACTTAACTGGGGACCTTTCAAAAAAGAATTTTTCCCGATCGCAGAAATTATTTCAGAAGAATTTTATATTCCCCAGCTTGACCGCTACCGTAAAGTCTGGGCATTATTGCCTTACGACTATTACGTTTCCAATAAAAGCTATCCTGTACTTTACCTGCAAGATGCTCAAAACCTCTTTAATGAAGGAAGCGGGTACGGAAACTGGGAAATCGATAAAAAACTTTCTATTCTCGCTGAATATGGCCGTGGAGATGTTATCATTATCGCCATCGAACATGGAAGTGAGGAACGCATCAAGGAATACATTTTTGATAACGACAATATTGCCCACGGCTCTGAAGGTAAAAAATATATCCGTTTTATTACAGATACTCTTAAGCCTTTTGTGGACGAACATTACCGCACCAAAAAAGACAGGGAAAATACGGGCATCGGCGGAAGTTCTCTGGGTGCTTTGATCAGTATATACAGTGGTTTTCTGTATCCGGAAGTCTATTCTAAACTATTGATTTTTTCTCCTTCACTTTGGGTGGAACCTAATAATAATTTCCCAATGATGAGTTTAAGGGTTCCTTTCAAAACAAAGATTTACCTGTATGGAGGTGGCCAGGAAGGATCTAAAATGGTAAAAAGAATCTACGTTTTTGAAGAATATTTAAAGAGATGGGAAAAGAAGAATCTTTTTGACTTCGAATTCAAAACAAGCATCAATCCGGAAGGTACACACAGTGAATTTTACTGGTCGCAGGAATTCCCAAGAGCGATGGAATGGCTGTTCTATGACAATACGGAAAACCCCGTGGAAGTAACTCCTCAACAAAAAAGCATTACCCAATAAAGCATATGAAATTAATCAACAAAAAAAATAAAAGCTACACTCAGATCTTTCAACTGTTTACAGAAGAGGAATGGGGAAAAACGAATCAGAATTTTAACAAAAATGTTTCTTCTTTTTTTACGGGAAAGAAAAATGAAGTTTTTGTTATTACAAATGAAGATACCATCACCTATTGTATTGGTCTTGGGAAATCCGGAATTCAGGATTTTGAAGTACAGCAGGTAGCCACTAAATTTTCTCAGACTCAGAAAAAAAATCTACTGCCCGCTCCTACACTTTTGGTAGCTGATTTTCTGAATGAAAAACAATTCGAAGAGTTTGTAAAAGGACTCCTTATCGGAACTTACCATTATCCTTTTGACAAAAGTCATCCTTTCTGGAGTGCCGATTTTGAGATTCATACCGAAAATTTAACTCAGCAAAAACTGGATAATATCAGTCAAAAAGCTGAAGCGTTGAGTAACGGACAGAGTGCCTGCCAGGACTGGCTTAATAAGCCTGCCAATCTTAAAAAACCTGAGATTTTTAGTGCCTATCTTCAGGATTTAGCAAAAAGTCATCAGCTAAACTATACGTCTTTCGACAGAAAAAAATGTGAGGAACTCGGATTAGGCGCCTATCTTTCCGTTAATCAAGGAAGTGCTTATGATGCTGCCTTTACTATTTTAGAATACAAAACAACCGCTAACAATGCCAAAACAATTGGATTAGTTGGAAAATGTGTCTTGTTTGATACAGGAGGAGTTTCTTTGAAAAATCCCGACAATATGCATTATATGAAATCTGATATGGGTGGCGCCACTGCTGTTTTAGGAGCATTAATTTACGCTTCTGAGATGAAACTGCCGGTGAATATCATCGCGATTTTACCGATTACCGACAATGCTATTTCTGAAAATGCTTTTCTTCCAAGTGATGTGATCACCGCGTACAACGGGAAAACGATCGAGGTCCTTAATACTGATGCGGAAGGAAGAATGATTTTAGCCGATGGGCTTTCTTATCTTGCTAAAAATTACAGCACTGATATACTTATTGATCTCGCTACTTTAACGGGAAGTTCGGTAAGAATGTTCGGTGATACGTGTGGGGCTTTATTTTCAAATGATGAAGACCTTAAAAATCTTTTGGTGAAAACAGGAGATAAAACCAATCAGAGATTATGGAATCTGCCTTTATGGGATGTTTGGAAAGATGACATCCAGTCTGATGTTGCAGACCTTAAAAACATCTCTATGAAGCCTATTGGCGACTGTATCATCGCTGCAAAATTCCTGGAACATTTTATTGAAGGGCACCCAAAATGGGCGCATTTAGATATCGCAGGAGTGGCTTTCGGAAGCATAGGATATGCTAAAGAAAAAGCCGCAACCGGCTTTGGAGTGCAATTGCTGGCCGATTTAATCGAAAATTATCATTAAAAATTAGTTTATTACAAAAAATCTCTGTATACTTGATAGAAGAATTCTCAAAAGCACAATAATTGAAGGTTTTTAACATTAATTAATCAACAAAAAATCTCTTTTATTTTTGAATATTCATCAAAATTAAAAAAACATTATATGGAGGAGAAAACTATAGTATGTATTTCATGCTATTACAAAGGCTATGATTTCATGGATGAAATGAAAAAGCTGGGTAATAAAATAATCTTAATAACATCTGAAAATCTTAAAGAGAAAAACTGGCCGTGGCATTCAATAGATGAAACATTTTATATGCCCGAAGTCAAACCATCCGTATGGAATCTGGAACATCTTGTGCAGGGATTTTCTCATTTAATGACCACTAGAAAGGTTCATGCTGTAGTAGCTCTTGATGACTATGACGTAGAAAAAGCTGCACTGATCAGAGAAACGTTCCGTATTCCGGGAATGGGCCAAACCACACACCGGTATTTCAGAGATAAACTTGCCATGAGGCAAAAGGCGAAAGATTCGGGGATTAATGTCCCTGAATTCACTGCCGTTTTCAATAATGATGAGGTCAATGCATTCGCTGAAACGGTTCCTGCCCCATGGGTACTTAAGCCCCGTTCAGAAGCCTCTGCTTCCGGAATCAAAAAAATAACTTCCAAAGAACAGCTTTGGGAAGCTCTTGACACGCTTGGTGAAGAACGCCATCTTTTTTTGCTGGAAAGCTTCAAACCGGGTGATGTATACCATGTAGACAGCTTGACATTTAATCAAAAAATTGTTTTCACTTCTGCCTCAAAATATCTTGCTCCTCCGATGCAGGTTTCGCACGAAGGCGGGGTATTCAGAACTAAGACATTGGGATCAAGCTCTAAGGATTTTATTGATCTTGAAGAAATCAACGCTAGAGTACTTTCCAATTTCGGGCTCCTTAATGGTGCCACGCATACAGAATTTATCCGTAGTAAAGAAGACGGACAACTATATTTTCTTGAAACCTCTTCCAGAGTTGGAGGTGCTCATATTCCTGATTTGGTTGAAGCAGCAAGCAGCATCAATATCTGGAGAGAATGGGCAAAAATTGAGGACGCACTTCTAAAAGGTAAACAATATCAAATTTCAAAATCTACAGGATATTATTCAGGATTAATTATCGCTTTGATTAAAGATAAAGAACCGGATTACAATGATTTTGAATGCGAGGAAGCCGTGAAATTCCTTCCGATAGATTACCATGTAGGAATTGTTTATAAATCAAACAATTCTGTGGCCGTACAGGAAAGACTGGACAGTGCAGCGGAAAAAATCCATGCGGAACTGTTAAATATCCTTCCACCCAAAGGCAAACCAACATCATAAGCCCTTAATGAACCCATAATTTAATATTCAAAAACTTAAATAGTTTTATAAAATTATTACATTTAATTTATAAATTTTTTATCTTTTTTGGTATTAATTAAATAAATAGTAAAACTCAAACAAGAAAAAATGCCCCATATAGAACATACTGACTACTACTCAAATATATTAGGAATAAGCCTTAAAGTAGAGGTCACAGGCCATTACGGATATCCTATCATCATGTTTCCTACTTCCCAGGGACAATACACCCAAAATAATGATTTCCATCTGAACGGAAGCATCAATTGGTTTGTGGAACAGGGAAAAGTAAAGCTGTACAATATTCAGACAATAGATGCCTGGAGTTTTTATGATGAGAGTATTTCTCCTCAGCAAAGAATAAAAAATTACGAATTATATGTGCAGTTCCTGATTAAAGAATTTGTGCCCTATATTCAAAAACTTCATAATACACATCGTGTAGCTATTGCCGGAGCGAGTTTTGGAGGATATCACGCCGCCAATTTTGCTTTTAGGTTCCCGGATGTCGTTTCCCATCTATTCTGTCTTTCAGGAGCATTCAGTATCCGTAATTTTATGGATGGCTATTCTGATGATCTTGTGTATTTCAACTGCCCCAATGAATTTGTAAAGAATGATGAAGCCTGGAAATATAAGCATATGCATATCGTATTAAGCACTTCCGATCAGGATATATGCAAAGACAAGAATCTTGAAATGGCTGGAATTTTAACTTCAAAAGGGATTGATTTCTGGTATGATGAACGAAAATGGATCAATCATGACTGGCCTCTATGGAGAATGGTTTTCCCAACCTTTATAGGAACCTTCTTCTCGTAAATTATCAACAAGTAAATTATTAATATAAAAACAACAATTATGACAAAAAAAGTGGGAATTCTATTCGGTATGGAAGACACGTTTCCTTGGGCTTTTATTGACAAGGTAAACGAGCTGGGTGGTGGAGAAATCATTGCTGAGCCTGTACATATCGATAAACTGGAACAAGGTGCAGACTATGGATATGCAGTAATTATCGACAGAATTTCGCAGGATGTTCCTTTTTACAGAGCATATCTTAAAAATGCAGCGCTTAACGGAACGTATGTAATCAACAATCCTTTTTGGTGGAGTGCAGATGAGAAATTCTTTAATAATGCTTTGATGACGAAACTGGGAATACCGCTTCCTAAAACGGTTTTACTTCCATCTCATGAGAGACCGACGAATACTTCTGAAACTTCATTCAGGAATTTAAAATTCCCTCACGACTGGGAATATATTTTCGATTATGTAGGATTCCCTGCTTATATGAAACCTCATGACGGAGGCGGATGGAGAAGTGTTTACAGAGTAGAAAACCCTGAGGATCTATGGAATAAACTAGGCGAAACAGAGCAATTGGTAATGATGGTTCAGGAGGAAATTATCTTTGATGATTATTACAGAGTGTATTGTCTGGGCAAGAAATACGTTCATATTATGCCTTACGAACCCAGAAATGAACCTCATTTAAGATATGCCACAACTCATCAGACAGAAGGTAAAGAACTGGAAAAACTTCTAAAAGTAATCCATGACTACACGATTAAAATGAATGAAGCCCTGGGATACGATTTTAATACGGTAGAATTTGCAGTGAGAGATGGAATTCCTTACGCCATAGATTTCTGTAATCCGGCTCCTGATGCGGACAGAAATGCTGTTGGTGAAGAAAACTTCGCCTGGATTGTAGAACATTCTGCAAAACTTGCCATAGAAAAAGCTAAAGAATATGTTCCCGGAAAACCGAATATTTCCTGGGGTACTTTTGTAAAAGACTCAGCAAAGTAAAACATTGAAAGATAAAGATCAAAAACACGAAAAAAAATGCATCAATTTACTATAGGAATAGAGGAAGAATATCAAATTATTGATGTTGAGAGCAGAGACTTAATATCTCATGTTTCGAAAATTATTGAAGGTGGAAAAGCCGTTTTAAGCGAAAATTTAAAACATGAAATGCACGAATCCATGATAGAAATGGAAACGGGTATCTGTCAGAATATTCAGGAAGCCCGGGCTGAGCTTACGAACTTAAGAAGACACCTTATCAACACAGCCCATGAACAAGGCCTCCGCGTTTCAGGGGGTGGAACGCATCCGTTTTCTAACTGGGAACACAACACCATCACCGATGGTGAACGTTATAACAAGATTGTAGATGATATGGGTGATGTAGCCCGCGGAAATCTTATTTTCGGATTACATGTTCATATTGGTATTCCCAACCGTGAAGAAGGTGTAAGGATTCAGAATGTCATGCGTTATTTTCTTCCGCATGTGTATGCCCTTTCTACGAATTCACCTTTCTGGATTGGGAGAAATACAGGTTTTAAATCGTACAGACAGGAAATTTTTGTAAAGTTTCCAAGAACGGGGATTCCGAGTTATTTTAATTCTTTAGCAGAGTTTGACAGCTATGTTGAGCTTCTGGTAAAAACTGGAACAATCGATAATGCCAAAAAAATATGGTGGGATTTAAGAGTTCATCCATTCTACCCTACTATTGAATTCAGAATCTGTGATATGCCGTTAAGAATTGATGAAACGGTTTGTATGGCCGCCATTATGCAAAGTCTGGTGGCAAAAATCTATAAGCTTCATCAGCAGAATTTAAGTTTCAGAAGCTATAGAAGACTGTTATTGAATGAAAACAAATGGAGAGCCTCTAAAAGCGGAATTGAAGCCCATCTGATCGACTTCGGTAAAGAAGAATCAGTTCCCTATCCGGACTTACTGAAAGAGCTTCTTGAATTTATTGATGATGTAGTAGACGATCTTGGATGCAGAGAAGAAGTTAATTATGCATGGACCATTTTAGAAAATGGAACAGGTGCCGACAGACAGCTTAAAATCTTCAAAGAAACAGGCGATCTGACTAAGGTTGTGGACTATATGATTTCAGAAACTGAGTATGGCATAACGCATGGTGAAACTGCTTCATAATATTTTTGATAACTTTGTAAAAAATATGAAGTAGTATGAAGGATATTCGAATTGCCTTATTGGATATGAACAACAACCATGTCAATCAGGGTTTTAGAAACATCAAAGAAATCTCCGAAGCGTTTAAAGAAAGTTCCGAGGAACAGGTAAGCATTGATATATTTGATGTACGATATAAAAATGAGATCCCCAATGTGGAAGATTTTGACATTTTCATCTCATCAGGAGGCCCGGGAAATCCACACAGGGAAGGTCATGAGTGGGAAGATAAATTTGCCGGTTTCCTGGATGAAGTGTACAGCCACAATCAATATAATGAGGATAAAAAATATTTATTTTTAATCTGTCATTCATTTCAACTGGCAAGCATTCATTGGGAATTGGGAAATATCTGTAAAAGAAAATCATATTCTTTTGGCGTAATGCCGGTCCATACCACAGAAGAAGGAAAGCAGGACTTTTTATTCAAAAATCTTCCGGATCCTTTTTATGCAGTGGACTCAAGAGCATTTCAATTTATTGAACCTAACCAGGAACGATTTGAGGAATTGGGAATGAAAATTACGGCTATTGAAAAATTCCGCCCGCATATTAATTTGGAAAGAGCTGTGATGGCTATTCGTTTTTCCGATGAGATATTTGGAACTCAATTTCACCCTGAGGCAGACCCTCAAGGCATGATTGAGAATCTGAAAGATGAGAAAAACAGAGAGGCCATGATCGAAAACTTTGGAATGGAAAAATATCTTGAAACCGTTGACAGAATGGATGATGAAGATAAAATCATTCTCACAAGAAGCCAGATTCTTCCAAGATTTTTGCAGTCTGCAAAAAAAAAGATTCTGAAAGGAGCTGAAGCAATGGTTTAAATACGAATGAATGATAAAACAACAACCTAACGATACCTAATCGAGCAATTTTGCTCGATTTTTTTAAAATCACAAAGAAAAAAACATGATTCCAACATACAGAAAACAATTTAATCAGGACTTTTCACAGGAAAAATACAGCCAGCTTAAAGAGATCTTACAGCAAAAAAGTGGTCTGAAACCGGGATTCAGAGTTTCTGAAAGCCCTATTTTTCTTACTCAGGAATTTAAACATAAATTAATCGATGCCACAGAAAGTATTATCGATCAAATTAAAGCTCTTCCTGTTGAACTCCTTCAAAAAGCGGTTCCTGAAAACTGTAAAGTTCCTAATGACACCACGCAGCCTCATTTTTTCACCATAGATTTTGGTATTTGCAGCAATGAAAAAGGAGAAATCGAACCACAGCTGATTGAACTTCAAGCTTTTCCTTCTTTATATGCTTTTCAAAAAGCTTATGAAGAAACCTTTTGCGAAGTGTATCCGTTTCTGGATGAAATTAAAAATCCCATGTCTCCTGAGGATTTCAAAAACTATCTGCAAGAAGTTATTGTAGGTGAGGAAAATCCAGAGAATGTAGTGCTTCTGGAAATCTTTCCGGAGAAGCAGAAAACTGCCATTGATTTTGCTTTTACCGAAAAATTACTTGGTATACCAACCGTTTGCCTGACAAAAATAAAGAAGGAAGGCCGAAAATTGTATTATAACAATAACGGTACCCTTACCGAAATCAAAAGAATCTACAACAGGGTGATCTTTGATGAGTTAGATAAAATACCCAATCTTACCACTGAATTTGATTTCCGTGATGAGGTAGATGTACAATGGATTACCCATCCAAACTGGTTTTTTAAAATTTCAAAGTTTCTTCTGCCATTACTGCATCATCAATATGTTCCAAAAAGTTACTTTCTGCATGAGTTTCCGGCAGATGAAAAACTGGAAAATTTTGTTTTAAAACCATTGTTTTCGTTTGCAGGAAGCGGTGTGAATTTAAATCCTACACAAGAAATTACTGAAGCTATTACAGACAAAGAAAATTATATTCTTCAAAGGAAAGTAGATTATGCCCCTATTTTTGAAGATATCAACGGGGAATTTTCAAAAGCAGAAATCCGTTTGCTCTATATTTGGAGGGAAAATGATGAACGCCCTATCCTATTGGAAAATCTAGGAAGAATGACTAAAGCCGCTATGGTAAACGTAGACTTCAATAAGAAAGATGCGATATGGATTGGCAGCTCCAATGTATTTTTCGGATAGACATAGAAATTAAAACCTAATAGATCATGGAAGAAAAATCTGATTTTAAAGAGTTTGAGCCCCAAAAGAATCCTCTAACAAGAAAAGGCCTTCTCCCTGGCTGGATTAAATTTTTCTCTTGGTTCTTCTTACTTGTTGGAATAATAGGTGTTTTAATATTAGCCTTTGGTTTTTTCCTGAATGATACTACCCTTTCGTTATATGGATTGAAAACCGAGCAGCCTTACTCTATAACAGGCTTCATCGTATGTTATTTATATATTTTTAAAGGTATTGTATCATACGGGCTTTTATTTGAGAAGAAATGGGCTCCTGCAGCGGGTATCATTGATGCTGTATTAGGAATTATAATCTGTATCGTTATGATGGCGGTCGTTCCGTTTATATCAGAAACAATACATTTCACCATCAGACTTGAACTGATACCACTCTATTATTATATAACAAAGATGTTCGAAATCAGAAAAAAATGGATCAACATATAACAGTACAAACCTCCGGAATTCCAGAGTTTTTTTTATGTCTATATATTTTTAAAATCTACCTGCTATCTATTTGGAAAGAAAATCATGAAAGAGTTATATTGCTGAAGAATAAATAAATTAAGATAAAACCAATGAATCTTAACCCTATTGATGAAATGATTTTTCGGCCGCTCGGTCTGAAACTTATTCATGTAGAAGAAGACAGGGAGGCTAAAGAATATTCCGGCTGTAGTTTTATGGTAAACCATATGCATATAAAATTCCGTACCTCTAAGATAACCCCTACCAAAACCGGACAGTTCGTTACCCTTTGGAAAAGGAATGAAAAAGGAATTACAGCCCCTTTTGATCACAGTGACCAATTTGATTTTTATCTGATTGCCGCACGTAAAGAACAAGATTTTGGAGTATTCATCTTTCCGAAAGAAATTTTAGTACAAAAAGGAATTGTATCAGACGAAAAGAAAGCCGGAAAGCGGGGAATCAGGGTATATCCAACCTGGGACGCCGTAGAAAGTAAGCAGGCTATTGCTACTCAAAAATGGCAGACTCAATACTTTCTGGAGTTCTCTTCAAATAAAGAACATACTATTGAAAAAGCCAAACTTTTATTAGCTCTATAAAAAAAGAATTCCGGCTGAACTTTAGTTCAGCCGGAATTTTATAATGATTTATTTTCTATCCGTTTTTATCATCTTCCAGCAGTTCTCTGGCCTGATATTCCTGGACAAGATCGATCGCATTAGAAATTACATCGCTTAAAGCGGTGATAAATGTTCCGTCTTCAGCCATGCCCATTGCATGTTTCAGGGCTTCAATCTCTTTAGGAATGATCTCATAGCTCACATCTCTTCCTGCTTCATTAATTCCATCTATGATCAATCCGTTGATTTCATCCTCTGTTCTTCCACGAAGGTGCTTTTCATTTCTGATAATGATATAATCAAACATTCTTCCGGCGATCTTTCCGCATTCTCTGATATCATTATCCCTTCTGTCTCCCACACCTGAAATAATCCCGATCTTCTTTGTAGATTCTACATTTTTAAGATAATCTTCAATAGCTTCATATCCTGCAGGATTATGGGCGAAATCGATCAGTACTTTAAAGCTTTTAAACTTGAAAATATTCAGTCTGCCCGGTGTCAGTTGTGCACTTGGAATAAAAGTTCTCAAAGAATTCGAAATATCTTCAATTCCAAAGCCCTGAAGGTAACTTGCCAAACTTGCAGCCAATACGTTTTCAATCATGAATCTCGCTTTTCCTTCCATCGTAATCGGGAAATCTTTTGCTTTTCCGATTCTGATCTTCCAGTCTCCTTTTTTGATCGTTACAAAACCTTCTTCATACACGCAGGTAATTTTTCCTTCTTTCGCAAATTTCTTAATGTACGGATTGTTCTCATCCATACTGAAAATTGCAACATTAGACTGAAGATCGTTGACTATTCTCATAGAATATTCATCATCAGCATTCATTACACTCCACCCGGTTTTTTTAACGCTGTCCAGAACCACCCTTTTTACTTTGGTTAAGTCTTTAAGGTTATGGATATCATTCATTCCTAAATGATCTTCCTTGATATTAGTTAATACACCGATATCACATTGTGAAAAACCAAGCCCGGAACGAAGAATTCCACCTCTTGCAGTTTCCAGAACAGCAAATTCTACGGTAGGATCTTTCAGAACAAATTCAGCAGAAAGAGGTCCTGTAGTATCTCCTTTGGTAAGCATTGTATTTTGGATATAGATTCCGTCTGATGTCGTAAATCCTACTCTATAGCCATTGTTTTTAACGATGTGTGAAATTAAACGTGTTGTGGTTGTTTTCCCATTGGTACCTGTTACGGCAATAATCGGAATGGTGAATGGTTTTCCCTGAGGATACAGCATATCAACCACCGGGGCAGCAACGTTTCTAGGTAATCCTTCACTTGGCGCCAGGTGCATTCTGAAACCTGGAGCTGCATTCACTTCAATAATGGCTGCACCGCTTTCTTTCAAAGGCTGTGTAAGGTTTTCCGCCATAATATCTATACCGCAGACATCCAATCCAATGATTTTAGAAATTCTTTCTGCCATGGTGATATTTTCAGGGTGTACCATATCAGTAACATCAATTGATGTACCTCCGGTTGAAAGATTGGCTGTAGATTTCAGATATACCACTTCCCCTTTTTGAGGAACACTTTCCAGCGTATAATGAAGTTTTTCCAAAAGCTCCATCGTATCTTTATCGATAGCGATTTCGGTCAGGACATTTTCGTGTCCATAGCCTCTTCTCGGATCTTTATTTTCTTTTTCGATCAGCTGGCTGATATTCATTTCTCCATCACCTACAACATGAGCAGGAACTCTTCTTGCAGCAGCCACCATTTTATTATTGATCACCAATACTCTGAAATCGTATCCGGTGACATATTTTTCAACAATTACTTTTTTTGAATATTTCTGTGCATGTTCCAGACCGATTTTAGCAGCTTCCCAATCATTAACGTTGATAGAAGAACCTTTTCCATGATTACCGTCTAAAGGTTTTAAAACGATAGGATACCCGATCTTTTTAATGACAAGGTCCAAGTTTTCTTCGTCCATTACCAAATCTCCAATCGGAACAGGAATCGCTGCATCATGAAGCATTTTTTTCGTCAATTCTTTATTACAGGCAATATCAACAGCAATAGAACTCGTATTTCCGGTGATTGTTGCCTGAAACCGCTGCTGATTAACTCCATATCCTAATTGTACCAAAGAATTCGTTCCCAATCTGATCCAGGGAATCTTTCTTGAAACTGCTTCTTCAACAATACTTCCGGTTGACGGTCCAAGACGGACACGTTCTCTTATTTCTTTTAATTTTTGAATACAGGTATGCACATCATAATCTGTTCCTTCAATCAAAGCTTCTGCAATTTTCACTGCTTCTTCTGCTGCATAGATTCCTGCGTTTTCTTCGATATAATCAAAAACCACATTATAAACTCCGGGTGTTTTTGTTTCTCTGGTTCTTCCAAAACCTGTTTCCATACCGGATAAAGACTGGATTTCAAGCGCAATATGTTCAATAACATGTCCCATCCAGGTTCCGGTTTCTATTCTATGGAAGAAACCACCTTGAACCCCTTCTGAGCATCGGTGTGTAATTAAGGATGGCAATAATTTTTCGATTCTTTCTCGAAAGCCATCGATCTTATTGGTAGGGAAATTCTCTAATTCTTCAAGGTCCAACCTCATCTGTATCAACTTTTTCCTTCTTATACTCCATATGTTTGGCCCCCTTAACGCCTGTATCTTCTCAATTTTCATAATCAATTTGCATTTTTCATAGTTAACGATAACTTCTTCTAAAATCAAAGATAATGCAAAACCCTAAACGAAACTATACCACACTTAAGATTTCCTAAAAAAGAATCAGAATTTATTAGCAATTATAAAATCCTCATAATCAATTTAAATATGCCTTAGATTTCGCCAAATGTGAATTATTTTTTAAATTTGCACCCTATGATGAAACCCGTTGGAAAATTAATAGTTATCGGAGGCGCTGTAAACAAAGGAAGTTTTGCAGAAACCGATTATGATCAGAATATTGAAAAAAACCTTAATTTTTTCGAAAGAGGCATTTTAAGGAAGATTATCAATGAATCTAAAAATAAAGAAAACTCTGTTATTGAGATCATCACAACCGCTTCTCAGATCCCTCAGATTGTTGGTACAGAATATAAAAAGGCATTTGAATTTTTAGGTGCTAAAAATGTTAATATTCTGGATATTCATAACCGGGAAGAAGCCAATTCTGATGCAATGGTGGCAAGAGCCAGTGCTGCAGATGTTGTGATGTTTACTGGTGGCGACCAGTTACGGTTAACCTCTATTCTTGGCGGAACCAGATTTCATGAAACCATCCTCTTAAAATATCAGGAACAGGATTTTATCTATTCGGGAACATCTGCAGGAGCCGCTGCTGCCTCTGAAAATATGATTTATCAGGGAAGCAGTTCTGAAGCTCTGTTAAAAGGAGAAATCAAAACAACACAAGGGTTAGGTTTAATTGATAATGTAATTATTGATACCCATTTTGTGCAAAGAGGAAGAATCGGACGTCTTTTCCAGGCTGTTGTGAACAATCCAAGAACTTTAGGAATAGGTTTAGGAGAGGACACCGGGCTTTTCATCCATAATGATGTGATGACTGCTGTAGGATCAGGACTGGTAATTATTGTTGACGGAAGGTTCATTAAAGATACCAATCTTACGAATATTAATTTAGGAGAACCAATTTCTATTGATAATCTTACTGTACACGTTATGTCGATGAATGATCATTACGACCTGACGACGAAAACGCTGACGATAGAAAATTCACAGTTTAATCCGATTCCTCAGGATAAATAAGTTGTTGGGTTAGTTGATGGTTGATGAATTATTGTTGCATATGTAAGGTTTTATGACCTCTATCTGCATGATGATATTTCACTTCACCTTCGAGCCTGTGTATGCCTGATGAGCCACTATAAACCAATACCCAATTAAATAATATGAAAATAATTATCCACGGCGGTTTTTTCTCTGAAAGCGACCAAAGCCATGAAATAAAAACAGCAAAACAAAATTCTTTAAAAAATATTGCCCGGCAGGCATTCGAATATCTTACAACGCATTCCGCGTTTGAGGCTGTAGCGTATGCAGTATCCCTTTTAGAGAACGATGAATTGTATAATGCCGGAATTGGTTCTCAAATCCAAAGCGACGGTGTAATTCGTATGAGCGCAGCAATTATGGATGGTGAAACCCAGAAATTAAGCGGGGTGATCAATATTCAGGATGTCAAAAATCCTATTTTGGTTGCTAAAGAATTAATACAGGAAGACGACCGGGTTTTAGGAGGAAGTGGGGCTAAAAACTATGCAACAGAACACGGTTTTGAAAACTTTTCTACTGAAATTCCTCAAAGAAGAAGCGAGTATGAAGCCAAGCTCAGCGCCGGAGGAAAAGGAACCGTAGGCTGTGTTGCCATCGACAAAGATGGAAAACTGGCTGTAGCAACGTCTACCGGAGGAAAAGGATTTGAAATTCCCGGGAGAATTTCAGATTCTGCAACGGTGGCAGGAAATTATGCCAATTCTTTTTGTGCAGTAAGCTGTACAGGCGTCGGAGAAGATATTGTAAGCAATGCGACTGCTGCAAAAATCGTTACACGGGTTACAGACGGATTGAGCCTGGAACAGGCTTTTGATAAAACTTTTGCAGAATTAAAAACCATTGACGGTTTTGCCGGTGCGATTGCTATTGATAAAGATGGTACACTTTATCATCAGGATTCTTATCCCACTATGGTCTTTGCAAGTTTTGACGGCGAAAAATTTGAAGTATTTAGTTAATTTTAACATTTTTTTATCATTTGGTTTTATTTTTTGGCACGTATTTTACATGTTTACTAATAACAAATTTTAATATTAATAAAAAAATAGAAATCATGGGAAACAAAACAAATGGCTTATTAGCTTTACTAGGTTTAGGTGCTTTGGCTTATTGGAAATATAAAAAATCAACACCTGAAGAACAACAAGCTGTAAAAGATAAGATCAACACGGCAAAAGATAATTTTAATAAGTGGGGAAATGACATTAAAACGAAAGCAAATGATGTAGCTTCCCAGGTTCAGAATAAAGTTGATGAGGCTAAAACAAAGGCCGAAGATTCTTTAAGCTAAGATTATTTTAACATTCATATATAAAAAGTCATCGTATTTACCCTACGATGACTTTTTTTGTGCACTTAAAGCATATACTATGGGTATTTTGTTCCCAAATTGAGGAATACGCCACTTTCCTTTTTCAAACTCATCAACATGTTTAAAGCAAGGATATGGTGACCAGTCAAACTCCCGGAAATCCTGCAACAGTATCTTATTTGCAATCAAGCTCTGAATAACCTCAGAAAGTGAATGGTTCCACATTACATATTCCTGAACAATAGCTGCAGATTGATCAGCATAGGTTCCTTCGTACGTTTCTACAATCGGTTTTTCATTAAAATAATTGTAGGTAACTTCTTTAAAATCATCATCAAACATCCAGACCACAGGATGGAATTCTGCCATTATAAATTTCCCGTCAGGTTTTAAAAAATGATTAATCACCTTTGCCCATTGATCAAGATCAGGCAGCCAGCCGATTGTTCCATAGCTGGTAAATACAATATCGAATTTCTGGTCTAAAATAGCAGGAAGATGATACACATCGGAACAAATGAATTCTGTATCAGTTCCGGATTGTTGTGCTAAATCTTTCGCGGCTTCAATGGCTTTATCAGACAAATCTATTCCGGTAACTTTAGCCCCGAGCCGGGAAAGCGAAATGGAATCCTGTCCAAAATGACATTGCAGATGCAGAATGGTCTTCCCTGATATATCACCCAAAAGATCCAACTCTATTGAGTTGAGAGAACTTCTTCCTTTTAAAAATTCATCTACAAAATAAAAATCTGATTTCAGATGCGGTTCTACTTTCGCATTCCATGATTTTTTATTGATTTCTAAATAGTTTTCCATGGTATTGTTCAAATCTAAGTTCTATTTTTTATACTTTTCTCAAGCTTCTACATCTTTAATTCGGATTTTATTCCCGGAATAACAATAGAGCTATATAAACTTTCTATTTTCCAGCCTAGCGATTCATATAAAGGCTTTCCACCTTCTGTTGCTACAAGAAAATTATTCACTACACCTTTTGATAAAGCTATTTTTTCAAGCTCTTTCATCAAAAAAGTGGCAAGTCCTTTTCTTTGATGTTTATTATCTGTAGAAATCCTGTCATAAACAGCGAGATCATTAACCAAAACTAAACGACCTGTTGATACCAGTTCTCCTTCTTTAGTCACAATTTTAACAACACATGTTGAGTTATAGCTTTCGTATTCTAATTGGTAATCATGATGAAGCCTAATATCCGGAATCTTCATTGAGTGGGAACAAGACATCATATAACCCTGAGGCTGCATTTCCCATTTTCCGGAAATTTGGCTTTTTACTTCTTCAGGAGATGCACACACTTTAAGGTAAACCCAGGGATCACTGATTGATGAGATGAGTTGAATAAAGTCATCATTAAGCACAGGGAATACATACCGTGTTTTTTGATTAGGATATCCTACCTCCACTTTAAAACCGGACTTATAGGCAATTGGCATTGGCAATTCCCGTGATAAAGACCATCCTTTGAGCCATTTTTCGATTGTATCCTTAGAGACTTTATTCTTCATGCCTATCTGAAAATTTTGATACTTCAGCGTTATAACTTCCCCAAAAGTTTCTTTTTTTGTTCAGCAAATTCTTCTCCTGTTAAGATTCCGTTTTCCCTCAGTTTTCCCAATTGTTCCAGTTGTTCTATCACTGTTGCTGAAGCCTCCGGAGTCACAGGTGTTTCCAGTTTTTGAGGTTCTTTATTATATCTGTTCTTTATTTTATCATAAAACATTTCAGCATCAGTCTTGGCATTGTAACATTCAAACTCAACTATTCTGTCTTCCGTATGGATTTTAATGATTGGAGATCTCGAATGTGGCACAAAGCTTACTAATGCAATCGTTTCATTGGGATATTCACTGATCTTAGCAGGGGAAAACATAGATTTTGAAACGGATATTAGTCTTCTGGGAGTCGCCACCAAGATACCGGCATCAAATGTATTGAGATACTGAGCATCTGTAATAGCTATTATTTTTTCATCAGCCGACAGAATATAAGGTAGTTTTTTTATTTCTCCTTTGGTGAACATGGAAAGATTGGCATTCAGTTGTTCCAGTTCTTTTTTTATTTCTTTTCGTCTTCTTTTAATAGCTTCCAAAGAGAAATCTCCTTTCAGTATATTTTCATTTTCAGAAGTGAAGGCACCCATTTCTTCCTGTTCATCAATTACCGCAGGTTGGATTTGTCCTTTTTCTGTTAAATTTTTAATATCTGCCAGACTAAAATTCTTCAAATCAGATAGTACCTCCTGATTAATATTGCTTGCTCTGTCTAAACACTGATTACAAATAACCCCATCATCTGAAAGTTTATTTTCTCCCAACAGCGTATCCATAGATGTTAATACCGCTCCACACATCACACAATTAGTACTCATAATCTTAATTTATTAGTTACAGTTTTTCAAGTAATTTTTTCTTTTGTATAGCAAACTCTTCTTCCGTTAAGACTCCGCTTTCCTTCAGCCTTCCCAGTTGCTCCAACTGATCTAACATGCTTGTTTCTGAGGTATTTTGAAAATATTCTGTAGGACGGGCCATGAAATCTCTTACTTTTTCACAGAATAATTCAGCATAATATTTTCCGACATTATCGATCTCAAGAATATTCTCTGAAATATGAATATCTATTGAAGCCAGCATCAGAGACTTCTCATATTGTATGGAGCTTACTTTATCATAAGAAAAATCTTCCACTTTCAGTCCGTACATGAATTCTTTGTCCACAAAAATCAGTCTTCTTTCGGTGGCCACTAAAATGATGTGATGATCGGTAAGTTTATTCCTTCCCTCAATTAAATACACAATTTTTTCATTCTCTGAAAGCACTTCCGGTAAGGCATGAATTTCTTTTCTGGCAAAAATGGTAGGATTAATTTCTAATAGTTCCAATTCATCTTTTATTTCGTCAAGTCTAAATTTTTCGCTCATTATTAGTTTTTATAAATAGTAGATATTACAAATTTAATTTTTTTCTAAAATACGGAAAGTTATAAGACTATTATTTCCATTTATTTTTAACCTTACAAGATGTTATAACTGTAATAAGGTCAATACTACCCATAAAAAAAGCATTACCGATTGGTAATGCTTTCCATTTTATATTTTTTTCAGATATTATCCTAAAAACTCTTCCAAAGAAACAGTTTTCTGTTCTCCGGCTTCAAGGTTTTTAAAAGTAACCTTTCCGTTTTTTATTTCTTCTTCTCCTAAGAAAACAAGATTTTTAATGCCTTTCTTTTCAGCATAAGTAAACTGCTTATTGATTTTTGAATTTTCAGGATACAGCTCTGCAGAAACTCCTTTCTCTCTTAGCTTCATGATAAGCTTCAAGGCTTCCAATGTTTCTTCTCCACCAAAGTTAGCAAACAGATATTCCATTTTGGATGATGCTTCTTCAGGGAAAAGATCTAATTCTTCCATAACAAGATAAATTCTGTCTAATCCAAATGAAATTCCGATTCCTGGTATATTTTTCACCCCAAAAACTTCTGTAAGGTTATCATATCTTCCACCGCCACCGATAGAACCCATGGCTACTTCATCTGCTTTCACTTCGAAGATTGCTCCTGTATAATAATCCAATCCTCTCGCCAGCGTAATATCAAATACTAAATTTTGAATATCTACCCCAAGATTTATGGACTGTGTTAATACAAATTCTAATTCTTCAACTCCTTTTGTCCCTACTTCATTACCTGCAAATTTTTCTTTAAGTTGTAAAAGATTTTCCAGCGCATCATCAGACTGTGTAAATAAGAAGTCCAGTTTATCAATAGATTCCTGTGAAATTTCTCTTTCCAACAATTCTTTTACCACTCCTTCTTTCCCGATCTTATCAAGCTTGTCTAAAGCAACCGTGAAATCTATTAATTTATCTGTAATTCCTGCATATTCTGCAAGGCCAGAAAGAATCTTTCTGTTGTTTAAATGAATCGTTACCGGAACTTTAAGATCTGAAAATGATTTTAAATATAACTGTACCAAATCTACTTCCTGGAAAAGACTTTCGCTTCCTACCACATCTGCATCACACTGATAAAACTCTCTGAATCTCCCTTTCTGAGGGCGGTCTGCTCTCCAAACCGGCTGAATTTGGTAACGTTTGTATGGAAAAGTTAATTTCCCATGATTCATGGCTACAAATCTTGCAAAAGGTACGGTAAGGTCATAACGAAGGGCTTTATCTGAAATTTGAGAAGTCAGTTTCTGATGACTTTTATTTTCCCAATCCTCCTGATTTACTTTTGAAGTATAATCTCCTGAATTTAAAATCTTAAAGATCAGTCGGTCACCTTCTTCACCGTATTTTCCTGTTAAGGTCGAAAGATTTTCAAAGCTTGGAGTTTCCAATGGCTGGAATCCAAATAATTCGAAGTTATTCTGTAAAATATTGATGATATATTTTCTTCTGGAAACTTCCTGTGAGGTAAAATCTCTGGTTCCTTTTGCTAAACTTGGTTTCATTTTATAATTGATAAATGATATTACTATTAAACATGTTTTAAACTTATCTAAACGTTCTCAATCCAAAGAAAAACACTTTGATTACATTAAGATTCATTATAAAATCGCTCATTAAGAACATATAAGTTTTTGAAAATCTTAATTTCCATCTTACTATAGGTAATATATAAAAGTTTACCTATAAAAATTATAAAGTTCTTTGTAAGTTCATCTCAAAAATTTGCCCATTTTGCAGATGAATAGATAAGTCTTGCAAAAATAAGGAATTGAAAGGACTTTTCCGAAACATAAAAAAGCTGAAGAAAGATCTTCTCCAGCTTTCCGATGCATTACCATCATTAATTACGAAAAATCAGACGCTTTCAAGGATCTCCAGAATCTCTTCACCATAATTTTCAATCTTATGTTTTCCGAAGCCTTTAATCTCTAGCAGTTCCTCTTTTTTAGCAGGTTTATACTTGGCTACAGACATCAGTTCTTTATTGCTCGCGATAAAGTAAGTCGGGAGATTCTGTTCTTTAGCCTTCTCAGACCTCCAGTATTTCAGGGCATCTAAAATTTTTTCTTCATCTGAGCTCAAAATATCTTCATCTGCAGAGTATTTTACTGCCTTTGGTTCCTTCACTATATTTTTAGCTGTTTTCAGCTCTTCAAAGTATAGGACTACGGACCAATAACATTCAGCACTTACAAAAGCGGTTTCCACTTTTATAATTTCGTTAACCTCCAGAAAAGTATCCAGTGTTTTCTGATCTTTGTAGAGAAATTCTTCGGGAAGTCTGATTTTAAAAACTTTTACTTTCATCATTTGTGTTTTTAGAATTATTTACCTCCCAAAAGAAGAATTTCATCTACTCTGATCTCTGTAATATACCGCTTAACGCTATCTTTATCGTCATACGATCTGTACGTAAGCTTCCCTTCAATAGCAATCTCTTTTCCTTTTGGAACGTATTTCTGAAGGATCTCAGCTGTTTTTCCAAAAGCAATCAGATTGTGCCATTGCGTTTCTTCTACTTTTTCGCCTTTTGCATTCGTGTAATGGTCGCTGGTTGCTAAAGACACGCTGGCTTTTACATTTCCACTTTCGAAGTTTACCGTTTCCACTTCTTTTCCTGTGTAACCTATTAATGTTACTTTGTTTCTTAGTGACATAACTTTTTTGTTTTTTTAAGATTAATAATTCAGATAAGAGACGTTCACTGTGTTTCTCAAATCTCTGTTGCAAAGATTGTTATAGCACAGGAACTTATTCGGTTGTAAACTATTTAAATTCGTTTGTAATCGTTTGCAAATGGATATGAAAATAAATAAAATTCAAAATTATTACCACTTTTCATATTAAAAACAGAGGTTAACTTATTTTAAATTAAAATTATTAAAGAATAAAGCCGCCCAATAAAATAAATTTTATTTCTGCTTAAAAAGTATTAAAATCGTGCGTTCTATCCATTTGCAAACGGATAATTCCGTACCTTTGATGAAACATCATCTATGAAAAGGGACATCAATATTTTTGAGTTTCCTCTCAACCTCGGGCTTAAGAAAAAGGATCATGAAACGGAGCCCGGCGTTAAAAAGCTCCCGGAATGGCTCAGGAAATTTGATTTTCATAGAGCAATCAATCCCAACAATATTTTCAGACTGGAAGCACCGGAATATTCGATGGAACTTGATCAGGAATCAAGAGTTCTAAATGCGAAAGCTATTATTAAGTACGCCAAAGAACAGGCAGATTTCATCACAAAGAATCATCAGGAAAACACTTTCAATATTATGCTTGGAGGTGACTGCAGTATTTTGATAGGAACTGCCATAGCCTTAAAGAAATTGGGAAATTTCGGGTTATTTTATCTGGACGGACATACAGATTATATTCCGGTCCATCTTTCCGAAACTGCCGCTGCTGCGGGAATGGACCTTGCTATTATTACAGGATTCGGGCATGAAAAACTGACTCATATTAATGGGCTTAATCCTTATTTTTCAGAAGAAAATATTTATTGCGTAGGAAATGCAGAAACTGATGATAAAGAATATGTAGACCAAATCCTTAATTCCAATATTAAATATTTTGATCTGGATAGGCTCAGAAAAAACGGCTTTGGAAGAACAGCCGAAGATTTTCTAACAATGATTAACAGTAAATCGCTGGACGGATTTTTTATTCACCTTGATGTAGATGTTTTGAATGATCAGCTGATGCCTGCCGTAGACAGCAGAATGGAAGACGGAATCGATTATGAAAATCTCAGAGAAATTCTGCAGCCGCTTATCAATTCTCCCCTTTGCTTTGGAATAGAAATCACTGTTCTGGATCCTGATTATGATGAAAACGGAATGTATACACAAGCATTGGCGAAAAACTTAATTCAAATTATAAAAAATAAAGAAGATTAAATGAAGAAGACTATAAAAAGAACGTTCAGAGTTTCAAAATATGTAATCTACAAGGAAACACTTGTTGACTATAAAGAACATTTCTGGTCATTTTTAGGTGCATTTTTTGGAATTGGGCTGATTGCATTTATCCAATCTCATTCCTTGTTAGAAACTGAAAATATATTCCTGATCGGTTCTTTCGGGGCCTCCAGTGTTTTGATCTATGGTGCTATACAAAGTCCGTTAGCACAGCCTAGAAATCTTATAGGCGGTCATGTTCTTTCAGCTATTGTAGGTGTTACAGTCTATAAACTGGTACCCGATATTATCTGGCTGTCTGCCCCATTAGCAGTTGCTTTTTCTATTGTACTGATGCAGTATACAAAAACCCTTCATCCGCCGGGCGGCGCTACCGCTTTAATTGCTGTGAGCTCAACCGGAAAGATCCCTGAATTAGGATATTGGTATGTCCTCTCCCCTGTTCTTTCAGGATGTATCATATTGCTGCTGGTCGCTCTATTTTTTAATAATATTACCCCCAACAGAAGTTATCCCAATCACAATAGATTTAAAAAGTTACTAAAGAAAAAACACAATCATACCCTGAAAAAATAATGAATTGCCTAGAATGCGGCGAAAAAATTAACGGAAGGTCAGATAAAAAGTTCTGCAATGATGCCTGCCGGAACGCCTACAACAATAAGCAGAATAAAGATTCCAGCAACCTGATGCGGAATGTGAACAACAAACTACGTAAAAATTACCGGATCCTCTGTGAAATCAATACAGACGGCAAAGCAAAAACAGCAAGATCCAGACTGGATAGTTTAGGTTTTGATTTCGATTATTTTACGAATCTGAAAGTCTATAAAAACGGTTCTGAATATAAGTTTATCTATGATTACGGCTATAAACTCTTAGACGATGATTATGTTTTAATTGTAAAAAATCAGGCTTAATTTTCACCATTTACATTTTAATTATGAAAGAAATTGTTTTAATTACCGGTGCCGGCGGATTTGTTGCCCGTGAACTGTCGAAAAAGATTGAACAACAATATACGGTAAGGTTTTTAACCCGGACCAAAAAACAGGCTAACGAATTTGAATGGGATATAAAAAAAGGAATCATTGATGAATCAGCCTTTGATAATATCTCTCACATCATTCATTTAGCAGGAGCCAATATTTCTGAAAAACGCTGGACTGACGAAAGAAAAAAAGAACTGATTTCAAGCCGTGTCGATTCTGCAAAATTATTGTTGAATACTTTACAAAAGAAGAACATCAGACTTAAATCTTTTATTTCTGCTTCAGGAATTAATTTTTACGGAACAATAACCACAGAAAAAATTTATACGGAAAACGACCAACCCGGCAATGATTTCTTAAGTGAAGTGGTGGTTCTTTGGGAAAAATCAGCAGATGAATTTAAGGAACAAAACATGGCCGAACGGGTAGTGAAAATACGTACTGCAATTGTTCTTTCTGAAAAAGAAGGAGCTTTAAAAAAGATGATGCCTCCGATTCAGTTGGGAATCGGTTCTCCACTGGGAAGCGGCAGGCAGTATATGCCCTGGATCCATATTAAAGATATCTGTTCTGTTTATGAATTTGCTTTACAGAATCCCCATATACAGGGTGCTTACAATGCTTCATCTCCTCAGCATACCACGAATGAAAATTTCACAAAAAAGACGGCCGAAGTTTTAAAAAAGCCATTATTTATGCCGAATGTTCCCGCATTTGTTCTGAAAATACTATTTGGAGAACTGGCTGATGCTTTACTGGAAGGTTCCAGAGCTTCGTCACAGAAAATACAGGATACCGGCTTTCAGTTTAAATTTCCAGATCTCAAAGAAGCACTGGAAGATCTGTTGAAAAAAGAGAAATAAAATAATTTATTAATATTTATGCACTTTCTACATTCCTGAGAGTCGTCACTTACATTTTTATTTTCTCAAGTATTTTATTGAGTAAAAAGGTTAATGCTTTTAATTCTGTTTTATCTAAAATATCAGATGCCTGATCTGCTACTTTTTTTCTAAAGTTTTCAGAATTATTGATCAAAAATTGCCCTTTTTCTGTAACAGAAAGATTAAATATTCTCCTGTCTGAAGCATTTTGTTTTTGCTCAATAAGATCGTTTTTAATTAAAAATTTAATTTGTTTTGACACTGCCGCCTGGCTAACATTAAATGCCACAGCCACTTGTTTTCCAGTAACCTCATTTTTCCGATAAATATATTCGATGATATTATAATGGGTTGCAGTAACACCACTGATATTACCTTTGTTCATATTGGCCAATATAAAACACTGAAAATCAGTAAATGTATTGAAAAATTCATCTTTTGTATCCATAAAAATACTTAACTTAGTTAATTATTAACAAAGTTAATGAAAATTATAATGAAGGATATTATCATTACCCACGCAAGACAGAATAATTTAAAAAATATCTCACTGCGTATCCCAAAAAATAAAATTACGGTCTTCACCGGGGTTTCGGGATCAGGAAAATCATCGCTGGTATTTGAAACTATTGGTGCTGAAGCCCAGCGCCAAATCAATGAAACTCAAAATAGTTTTATAAGAACCCGCTTACAGCATTTTGGAGTTCCCAATGTCGATAAAATAGAAAACCTGAATGTTCCTTTTATTATTAATCAAAAGAGATTAGGCGGAAATGCCCGGTCTACAGTAGGTACAGCAACAGATATTTATGCCTCTCTGCGGTTACTTTTCTCCAGAATCGGAAAACCATTTGTTGGCTATTCCAATGTATTCTCGTTCAATAATCCTCAGGGCATGTGTCCCGAATGTGAGGGGCTTGGATATGTACAGACCGTCAATATTGAAACTCTTTTTGATAAAAACAAATCACTGAACGAAGGAGCCATACAATTTCCAACATTTCAGCCGGGTGGATGGAGATTGACCCGTTATGTTTATTCAGGCTACTTTGACAATGATAAAAAGCTTAAAGAATATACAGAAAAGGAATGGGATATATTATTGAATGCCGAAGAACACACTCCTAAAAATCCCACCAAAGAATGGGGGAAAACAGTAAAATATAAAGGCGTGATTCCCCGGATTGAAAATTCATTTCTGAAAAAAGATTCCAAAGAGAACAGTACCAGAAAAGACTACTTAAAAAAAGTTATTATCACTAAAGAATGCCCTGCCTGTAAAGGAAAACGTCTCAACCCCAAAATTTTGTCATGTAAGATCGATGGTAAAAGTATTTCGGATTGCACATCACTATCCATCGATGATTTACTCATCTTTATACAAACTTTACATTCTGAAAAGTATTCTTCTGTCACCAAAGAGCTGGAAAAAAAACTGCAGAACCTTATAGATATAGGGCTACAGTACCTCACTCTGGACAGACAGACTGATACCCTGTCCGGCGGAGAATCTCAACGGATAAAAATGGTAAAACAACTGGGAAACAGCCTCGTAGATCTATTATATATTTTTGATGAACCGAGTATTGGGCTTCATCCCAAAGACATTGACCATATCGTGGATATCATCAAAAAAATAAGGAGTAAAGGAAATACCGTCTTAATTGTAGAGCATGATCCGGACCTCATCAAAATAGCTGATCTTGTCGTAGATATGGGCCCTGACTCAGGGAAAAACGGTGGCGAAATTATGTATCAGGGAACTTTCAATAATTTAAAAAATGCCAAAGGCAAAACGGCAAGTTATTTCAACAAAAAACGCAGTTATAATAAAGCTCCCAGAGCACAGAAAAGCTTTCTTGAATTGAAAAACGGCAACCTTCATAATTTAAAAAATGTCAGTGTAAATATACCTACAGGAATTATGAATGTCATCACGGGGGTAGCTGGTTCAGGAAAAAGCACCTTGATCAATAAAGTTTTACCGCTATTCTATCCCCAGGTTACTGTGGTAGACCAATCGGTTTTTACAGCCAGCAGCCGTTCCAATTTATTGACGTACCTCAATCTATCCAATACGGTCAGAAAACTTTTCTCACAAGCCAATAAGGTCTCTGAAAAACTTTTTAGCCGCAACGGAGAAGGTGCTTGTCTCAATTGTAGGGGGTTAGGTGTTGAAAAAATAGACCTCGCTTTTATGGATGATATCGAACAACCCTGTGAAGTCTGCCAAGGATCAGGATACAAACCTGAAGTTCTACTCTATCTGTATCATGAAAAAAGCATAGCAGATATCATGAATATGACCGTTTTGGAAGCACTCCATTTCTTCCCTCAATTTCAAAATGAACTTACTCTGCTGATCAAACTGGGACTTGATTATTTAACTCTCGGGCAACGTCTGGATAGTTTTTCGGGTGGTGAAAGACAGCGTCTGAAACTGACCAGAGAACTCAGTCATACCGATAAAATTATTGTTTTGGATGAGCCTAGTACAGGACTTCATCCCATTGATAATGAAAAGCTGCTTTCTTTCTTTGAGGAATTGGTGAACGCAGGGAATACACTGATCATTATTGAACACAATCTGGATATCATCGCACAGGCAGACTGGGTGATTGATATAGGCCCCGGTGCTGGAAAAATGGGTGGTAGTATTGTATTTGAAGGAACTGTAGCCAACCTTTTGCAGGCAAAGCATTCTGCAACTTCTTACTATTTAAAGAAACATCTCCAAAGTAAATAAAAACTTAAAAGACTGTTTTCTGCCTGCCTGAGGATATCCATCTCATAAATCTTCCGATTTTAAGGGGATTTTCAAACGCTTGTTGAAAAAGAAATATTAATTTAGCATTTATATATAAGCCTCATCCGGGCATTACCATTTAATAAAAAAAAGAAGACATTACCAATGCAGAATAAGAATATACAAATTATAAACACAGAAATTTTATCGGATAACTGGTACATATTAAATAAAATAACTTTCGAAAAAACTCAAAGTAACGGAACAATACAAACTCAAAGCAGAGAGGCTTACGACAGAGGAAATGGCGCGGTCATTCTGCTTTATAATAAAGATAAAAATACGGTGATTCTTACCCGTCAGTTTCGTCTTCCCACTTATATTAATGGAAATTCCACGGGAATGCTTATCGAAGCGTGTGCAGGCTTACTGGATAATGACAATCCCGAAGAATGTATAAAAAGAGAAACTGAGGAAGAAACAGGTTATAAAATTACACAGGTTCAAAAAGTCTATGAAGCTTATATGTCGCCTGGCTCCGTTACTGAAATATTGCATTTTTTCATTGCAGCCTATTCTGAAGATATGAAAACAGCAGATGGCGGCGGTCTCGAAGAAGAAGGCGAAGATATCGAAGTACTCGAACTTTCCTTTCATAATGCACTTACGATGATTGATAATGGGGAGATTAAAGATGCCAAAACCATTATGTTATTACAGTATTTACGTCTTAAAAATATCTTGTAAATTAAATAGTACTGGAATTTCTTAAGCCAAAAAATATAGTATAGTTTTGTGCCTCCAAAATTAAACTGATTTTTTCATAGAAAAACTACTGAAATCATCTGCACAAACCATAACAATAAATAACGAAAATTATGCTTCAAGATACAATTACTCTACAAAATCAACATAAAAATTTCATTAAAAAAGTTAGCGAATCACAAATTGTGTACGCTCTGAAAGGCGATAAAGGCTATGCCGTTTCCTATTCCAACGATATGGAACATGAAGACGGCAGTCCTGTACAGGTCGTTTGTTTCTGGTCTGTAGAAGCCCTTGCAAAATCCTGTATTGAAAATGAATGGGAAGAATATGTTGTTGATTCCATCCCTTTAAATGATTTTCTTGAAAACTGGTGTCTTGGAATGAACAGCGACGGCATTATGACGGGAACTGATTTTAACAATAATTTATTCGGGAGCGAAGTAGAACCTATTGAGTTGATCCTTGATATTATAGAGGAGCTAAAAAGAATTGAAAAACCATTGGAATTCGTGAAATTTGAAAATATTGAAGATTTGGAGACCCAGATCAGAGAGGTTTTAAACAGCTAGAATAGATGAGTTTACAGGAAAAAACAAAGTCCTTTTTATCGGATTCGTATATACGGTTTTTAATTATATTCATCCCGCTTATGTGTATGGACACCTTCTTTTTAAAGCCTTTCATTAAAAATCATTATTTAGATCAGGATCTGAATAGTTTTAAAGACTATTCATGGAAGTACTTAATTGCTATAACAGTTTTATTAACTATAGTTTTAACTATCTGCTTAAAAGTTAAAACAATATCCCACTTTATTACCACATGTATATTTTCTACAGTATTTATCTTTTTTGTATTTAGAACAGTACTCATCAGTATTATGCTATATATCAATACTCAGACTGAAAAATCGCAGATAACAAATACTTATAATGTAATCAGATATAAAGAAATGAAGATCTTTTGGCTTAATTCGGACGAGAAAAATTCTATTAATGACAATGATAAAATAAAGCTGATTGACAAAAGAAGAAAGGAAAAAGGTCAGAAATCATTGTTTGAATATAAAATGAACGATACCATACAAGTCAAGTTAAAGAAGGGTGTTTTTAATGTAAATTATATTGAGTAATCGAAACCCAAATCACTCATCCCAACTACAATTTTTCAAAAAATAATTGGTTTCAGGAGTGAAAAGTATTCGTACAACCTCTGTTAAAAATAAAAAAATGGAAATCCAAAACATCGACCACATTGTACTGACAGTAGCTGATATTGATGCAGCGGTTACTTTTTACACTGAAATTTTAAATTTCAAGGTGGTCACTTTCGGTGATAACAGAAAAGCATTGACTTTTGGAAATCAAAAGATTAATCTTCATCAAAAGGGACATGAATTTGAACCTAAAGCTCATCAGCCCACATGCGGTTCTGCTGATCTTTGCTTTATCTCATCAACCGATATTGAAACGGTTTTGAAAGAACTCCAGGAAAAAAATATTGACATCATTGAAGGAATTGTCGACAGAACAGGAGCATTGGGAAAGATCAGATCAGTGTATTTCCGGGATCCTGATATGAATCTGATCGAAGTAAGTACCTATTCAAATAAACAATAAGAATAAAAACAGGGAATTGCGTACAGATGATTTCTTATTTTTGCAAACCTGTCATATATCATAGAATTATAAACTATTATTAATACCATGAAAAAAATTTTCATCTGCTTTTCAATCATCCTTTCAGCGATGAGTTTTGCGCAGAAAAAAGGTGCTAAACCCAGTCTTCCTTCATATTCTTACCAGACTTTCAATTGCTCTAACATAGGATATTTTGACCCCAACACCTATAAAAAAGAAGAAATAGACGGAGTTTACCAACTTCTCTACACCTTTACAGGCGTTAATTTCGATTCTCATCCTGTTTTTAAACTCTCGGACGTTGAAGATATCCGGAAAAATAAAGATACCTACCTCCAACAGCTGGAAAAACAGTATCAACAAAAGAAAAAAGAACTGTACAGCCTGAAAATCATCAATCAGCCTATGTGGAAAAAACTACAGCAGGAAACCATTCAGATTTTTGAAAATGAATACCAGCTGAACAAAGATAATATTATGGGTTTTGCTGATCCAGCCTCACTGAAAAACAGCCCTTATTACAATACCTGCAAAGAATATGTGGATGTGGCCACATCCGGTGACAAGCAGAAAATGTATGCGGTCTGGAAGAAATTCGTTGAAGCAAGAAGCAAAGATAATGCAGATCCCAAAGGCGTTATGACAAGGTTCAATGAGAAATTAAACGATCCTAGAAAAGATGATTATGCCCTGATTGACCTCATTGGATTTGGGTTTCATAATTGTGCCAACAGCAGCTTCAGACCTGTTACGGATGATGAAGGGAAAGCCTATACAGCATTTGATAAGATCTTCACAAAGTTAAAAGCAGACTGTGATGAACCATAATTTTTTATTGAAAAATTAAAGGATTTAAAAATTATAATGGCAGTATTCATTTTTGGATACTGTTTTTTTATTGGAATAGAAAATTAGTTTATTTTAGGGGAAACAATAACCACTTCTCCTATGAAATTCATGTACTTTATCGCCACATTCTTGACAATATCTGTTTCGGCACAAAAGAAACCGACTGTCATTCCTTTTTCCCTGGAAGATCATTCCGTGTATATCTATGCAAAAGTGAATAAAACCGACAGCATTAAATTTTTATTTGATACCGGAGCCGATGGTTCTGTGATCAACAGCAGTTCAACGAAAAAAATAGATCTGAAAATTGAGGGAACTTCTCAAAATCAAGGTTCAAATGGCACAAATACGGTTAATACAAGTATTGATAACCTGATACAATTTGGAGATATCGAGAAAAGAAACGTCATGCTCACCTTGATCCCTTACGAAACAGACCATTTCGACGGAGTTTTTGGAACCGATCTGATGAAAGGAAATGTTGTAGAGATCGATTATAATACAAAAGAAATCCACTTCTATGAAACTAATGACAAAACTATTAATTATTCAGGATACGAAAAAATGAAACTATATATGGTAGACAATTATCCCGCCGTAGAAAGCAATTTTAGCACAAATGGCAAAACCTATTCTGGGTTATTTGGTCTCGACACCGGCGCTGATGATGCTTTGACAATTGCAGCTCCTTTTGCTAAGAAAAATACATTGGCTACGCTAATGAAAAAAATTGGAAAAGCCACTGCTCAGGGCTCCGATGGTTCGGTTTATGAAATGCCTATCGTTTTATGTCCATCAATCAGTTTTGCTCAAAAATATTTGTATAATATTCCTGTTACGCTGTCTGCTTCAACCGAAGGCATTGACGCAACAGAAAAAATGGCCGGATTTTTCGGTAATAAATTCCTGAAACGGTTTAATATGATAATCGATTTTAACAACCAGCTTATTTATTTTAAGCTGAACAGGAATCTGTATTCTGAGTTTTAATTCTTGTAAAATTGAAAAAATAAATGCATCTCTATTTTTACTTATTTGTATAGAAACACCATCTTTATGGTTTTCCGTAATAATAATGAAGACAATCACTATATTTTTGAATATATATTGTAAGCAAAAATTATCATGAAAAAAAATGGATGTTTAAAGATATTTTTAATTGTGTTTTCAATTCTAGTAATTATTCTTATTTATAGAAAAATTCAGGTAAGAAAACATACTGAAATTATTAAAAAACAAGATCTAGAATTACTAAAACAAAATTCTCAAATAGAACAAAAGCCTATTATAGATGAAAAAATTCTATCTAAAAATTTTGAAGTCATTGAAGTTGATACAAAAGAAAATCTCAGATTAAAGAATGTAAATGCATTACTGAAAATAAAAATTAGGAATGAAAAAGAAGCAAAGAAAATATGTACCGAAATACGGAATCATTATGTAGGATATTCTTGTAATATTAATTTATTTGATGATATCAATGCCTTACACAAAAGCTTTGAATATCCTTTAGAAGATAAAGATAGAAGAATTGTAGCAAAACATTTCATTGCAATGTCAACTTTTGACGCTCCTAAAGTTGTGATGATGTTTCCCTATAAATAGTTCCAAATTTAGTTATTAAAAAAAATAGCACCCAAAAAGTGAGTATTGCTTTTATATCCTATATCGTAACCCCATGATTATTCTTCACTTCAGCCATCACAAAGGTACTGTGGGTACTTCCGATGGAATCTACGGAACCCAATTTATTAAATACGAAATCCTGGTAATGCTTCATATCCCTTACCTGAACTTTAAGCAGAAAATCAAAATCTCCTGAAATATTATAACATTCCGCCACTTCTTCGATCTGCACAATATCTTTCACAAATTTATTCCCTACAGACCGATCATGAATCTTTAATTTAACCTGACAGAAAACAGTAAAGCCCCGATTGAGCTTTTCGGCTTCCAAAACAGCTGCATAATGCTTGATGTATCCTTCCTGTTCCAGTCTTTTTACCCTTTCAAAAACAGGCGATGGTGAGAGGTTAATTTCTTTAGCCAGCTCTTTCACGGTCAGTTTTGCATTCTTTTGCAGGATTCTCAGCAGCTGAAGATCCTTTTCGTCAAGTCTTTCCACAGGATAATATTCTTTTTACAATTGATTTTTTCAAATTTACAGAATATTTATCTTTAAAAATAAATGATAACAACGTTTTATGCTTAATTTTTGATATTAAACCAACTAATTAACTCAATTCAATACCTTTATCCCATAATTTGTTCTTTAACATACTTCATCAAACGGAAAAGGTTTTACGTAGCGTAAATGAATAGGGAATCGTGTGAAAATCACGAGCTGTCGCGCAACTGTAAGTAACCCACCAAAGGTTTTTGTCCACAAGTATCCACTGCCAAAAGCGGGAAGGACGACAAAAACTGTTACCAGCCAGGAGACCTGCCTGTTCCGGATTGACAATGCTTTCGCGGTTTGAAGCTTTGGGTCATACAGATGATACTTTTTGAACGTATTGGGTCAGTTTTAAAATTAGAGAAATCGGAAGTTTAAAACTCTCCTGATCTATTTCATTATGTATGAATGGGATAATTACGTCCTTATGGTATCTACTCTATTCCTGAAAATTCTTTCTTTGATAGCATTGCGAAGCATTCTAAAGGAACTTTTAAAATAATGATTTACTAATTAAAAGTTTAAAAGAAAATGCAAACACACATTCTAGGCTATCCGCGTATTGGTAGCCACAGAGAACTTAAAAAAGCATGCGAGCAGTATTGGTCAGGCAAAACCACATTAACCGATCTGTTGGAAACGGGTAAAAACCTTCGTCTTCAGCATTGGAAAATCCAGCAGGAAGAAGGTATCGATCTTATTCCATCCAATGATTTTTCTTATTATGATCAGGTGCTGGATATGACTTTAACCGTTGGAAATATTCCCGAGCGCTATCAGGAAATGAGTTCCAAAGAATCCCATACCGAACTGGATCTGTATTTTGCTATGGCCAGAGGACATCAAAAAGACGGTTTGGATATTACCGCTATGGAAATGACAAAATGGTTTGATACCAATTACCATTATATCGTCCCTGAGTTCAGGAAAGACCAAAAATTTAACCTTTTTTCCACTAAAATAATTGAAGAATTTACAGAAGCAAAACAGGCAGGTATCAATACCAAACCGGTACTTATCGGACCTGTAACTTATTTATTACTGGGTAAAGAAAAAGAAAATGGTTTTGATAAATTGGATCTTGCGCAGCATCTTTTACCGGTTTATTTGGAAATTCTTAAACAACTTGAACATCAGGGAGCTGAATACATCCAGCTGGACGAGCCGTTTTTAGCCTTAGACCTCAATGACAAAGCAAAAGAAACTTACCAATGGGTATACAGTGAAATCAAAAGACAGTTTCCTAATATTAAATTCATTATAGCCACTTATTTTGACGGATTAAAAGACAACCTTAGTCTGGCAGCAGCTTTACCTGTTGATGTTTTACATATTGATCTGGTACGCGCTCCGGAACAGCTGGACGAGGTTTTATCTGCCATTCCGGATTCATTAAGTCTTTCTTTAGGCCTTGTGGATGGAAGAAATATCTGGAAAAATAATTTTGATCAATCTCTGGCTTTTATTCATAAAGCAGTAGCAGCATTGGGTACGAAAAGAGTTTTTATAGCCTCTTCATGCTCATTGCTTCACGCTCCTTTTGATCTTGACCTGGAAAAAAATGAAGATACCTTATCACCAGAAATCAAACAGTGGTTGGCTTTTGCCAAACAGAAAGTTCAGGAGATTGTTACTTTACAGAAACTCGCTTCAGGAAATCCGGACTACAATGCTTTGCAGGAATTGGCTGAAAATAAAAAGGCGATTCAAAACCGTGGTAGTTCTACCTTAATTCACAATCAAGAAGTTAAAAGCCGGGTAGATATTACAACCGTAGAAGATGCCCAACGAAATAATCCTTTCAGTGTCCGAAAAGAAGTGCAGCAAGAAGTGTTACAGCTTCCTTTATTCCCCACCACAACTATTGGTTCGTTTCCACAGACCAAAGAAGTAAGAAGCTGGAGATCAAAATTCAAAAAAGGAGAATTAAATGCCCAGCAGTACGACCAACTGCTGAAAGAAGAAACTCAGAGAACCATCCAATGGCAGGAAGAAATCGGGATTGATGTGCTGGTACATGGAGAATTTGAACGTAATGATATGGTCGAATATTTCGGGGAACAGCTTTCCGGATTTACCTTTACTCAAAATGGATGGGTACAAAGCTATGGAAGCCGGTGTGTAAAACCTCCCGTTATTTATGGAGATGTTCACAGACCGCATCCGATGACGGTTTACTGGTCGGAATATGCTCAATCTTTAACCCAAAAATGGGTAAAAGGCATGCTGACAGGTCCTGTAACGATTCTTCAATGGTCTTTTGTACGGGATGATCAGCCGCGTTCTTTAACCTGTAAACAAATTTCCCTTGCCATTCGTGATGAGGTACAAGATCTGGAAAAAGCAGGTATCAGAATTATCCAGATTGATGAACCCGCCATCAGAGAGGGACTTCCATTGCGTAAAGCTGAATGGCAAAACTACCTGAAGTGGGCTGTTGAAGCCTTCAGACTTTCTTCAAGCGGTGTGGAAGATGCTACACAAATCCACACGCATATGTGTTATTCCGAATTCAATGATATTATCCAGAATATTGCTGATATGGATGCCGATGTCATTACGATAGAATGCTCCAGAAGCCAGATGGATCTATTAAATGCATTCGCAGATTTCAAATACCCGAATGAGATCGGTCCGGGAGTGTATGACATCCACTCGCCTAGAGTTCCGTCTAAAGAAGAAATGGTTGAGCTATTGAAAAAAGCACAGGCCGTTATTCCGGCACAACAGCTTTGGGTAAATCCAGACTGTGGGTTGAAAACAAGACACTGGGACGAAACGGAGAAAGCTCTGATTGCGATGGTGGAAGCCTCAAGAGAAATGGCAGCTTCGTATGTTGCGGAAAGAGTGTAAACAATTCTTTTTTATCTTTAAAGCAGGACTTTAAACTCCTGCTTTTTATATGTTGGAGAAAGTCATTTTTTGCTTACTATTAAACAATTATGATACAGCCTATCCTTTTATTATGTTAAAACAATAAAAACTGATTATAAAAAATACAAAAAAAATAACAAAGAAACAATAATAACCATATTAGCAAATTATTAAATTATCATTAATATAACTAAAAATACAATATTATATTAACACTTTTTATACAATTAAATGTTTACATTTGTATTTATAAAAAAGACTAATTTCCAAAAATGCAAAATGTTGATCTTTTAAAAAGAAAGCTTATTTCCACATATGTTTACTTTTTTTTAATTGTATTAAGCATATATGCTTTTTTTTACTACTTCATAGTAAAAAACATTTTTTATTCATACTATATAGCTTTCTATTCTTTCGCAGTATTTTACACCTGGCTTATTATTTATAAACATTATCCTGTAAAGAAAATGGTTCATTTCCATCTAATTACAGGTTCTTTATTTTCTTTTTTTATTATGCTCAATATGTGGAAATATTCTACAGCGAGTTGTATGTGGCTCATTCCTATTCCTCTTGCCGCTTACATTTTTTTTTCAAAAAAAATATCTTATATATATTCTGGATATGTAATTGCACTTATTTTAATTGTTAATTTAGTTGAAAAGAATCTTCAATTAGATTATTTCCGGTTTTCAAGAAAAGGAGATCTTGTCATTTCAGATTCAACAGTATTTGTATTGAACATATTTATATTCCTGCTATTGCTATACTATAATGAAAAAATAAAAAAAGCAGAAGAATTAGCAATGAGTAGTTTAAAAAATAATCTTTCGCCTTTGGAAAATTCAGATCCTCAAAAGATAAAAAATCAGGAGGTAAAGGATACAATACAAAAGGAAATAAAAGAAGAATTCAAAATAAATACTCTAAAAGATGATCATTTTTCTTTTGTCAGAACAGACTCTCAAAAAATAAAAGATCCGGAGCAAAAGTGCACAAGCCAAAAAGAAATAGAAAAATACAGTTTATTATTCCAGAGAATGAAAGAAATGATGGAAAGAGAAAATCATTTTAAAGATGCTGATTTTAGTATTTCCCAGCTGTCTTTCATTTTAAAAACGAATAATTTATACATCTCTAATGCCATTAAACAAAATAAATATAACAGTTTTAACCATTTTATAAATTCTTACAGAGTCAATAGCGCTAAGCAGCTTATGTCTCAAAATGATTTTGATAAAGTTACTTTAATGTACATTTATACCCAATGTGGTTTTTCTAATCAATCAACATTCAACAGAGCATTTAAAATGATCGAAGGGATCACTCCATCTGAATTTATTAAAAAAACGAAAAAAAATAATATTTCCCTACGTTCCCCCATCTAAAACACTCTGTTCCTTCCCTTTTTAAAGTTCACCCCGTCATTTCCCACGCAATTATTATCTAAGTGTAAAATTTTACACGCAAAAATGCCATGATAAATGGAGCTATTTTCATGGAATGATTATACCATCAAATCATAGGCAGGAATATGATTGGGAAAAATTCCCTGTTATGATACATTATAGATCTTAAATCCCAAAACAATGAGAAAACTATGCTACATCTTTTATCAAAAGCTTTTTCCTGAAAGCTTTTTTGGGCATTTTTTGAAATTGACTGATTTAAAGCCATGAAAATCAATATCATAAAAGAAACTAAAGTCATATTCAAAATAGTATTGAATGTTTATACTGGATCCATATTACTTGAACAATTATTGAAATACATTTACATTACAAATTTTCATAATGAACACTTATTGCCCCTCTTTAGTGTTTACAGGAAATTTTAAAATCACAATTTTTAATTTAAACAAACAAAAATGAAGACAAAATTACACACATTAATTTTAATTTTCAGTTCCCTCTTAACTTTCGCCCAGGTAGGTATTAATACATCATCACCTGATCCCTCTGCAGTACTTGATGTGGTCTCTACCAATAAAGGTTTTCTGGCTCCAAGGGTAAATCTTACAACAACAACAGTGCAGCTAGGAACTGCCATTAATGCCTCCGGATTACTGGTATACAATACAGGTACTGCATTATCTACAGGATACTATTTTTGGAATGGTACAGAATGGAGATCTGTAGACAGCTCTTCAGCTCTTAGTGCGATTGCCGTATTAAATTGTAATGGAGCTACACTAGATCCTCAGCAGTCCGTAACAGGAGGCACTCCTCTTATTACCGGAACAGTAATTAAGATTCCCTATACTGCAGCTAATGGCGGCAAATTTACAGGAACCACTCTAAGCTCTGTAGGTAATCCGGCAGTTACTGCAACAATTTCTGATAGTAAAGTAGAATCTGGTTCTGGTTCATTATCATTGAGTATTTCGGGAACACCCAATGCATCACAAACTTCTCCTGCAGGGATCACCTTTGATTTAACTCCATTTCTTACCCTTAACCCTGGATTTACAGGTTGTAGCAGCATAACTGTGGGTAAACAGGTAAATGCTGATATTAAAAGTCTGGCAGTGATGGATTATCTAAAATTTGTTACCGATACAAATGGAACAAAAGGTTTTTCTGTAGAAGCTACTACTTCTGACGGACTGTATACTTTTAGAGTGTTCTTAAGACATTCTGACCAGACCGCCACTGCAACAGCGACTAATAATACAACCCAGGTACAAAATGCGGATGTACAGATAAGAAATAATTCAGCGGCTAATAAGATTTTAATGTGGAATAACTCTACTGAGTACGGAGGATACATCGGCATGGCTGGTAATAGTTTAACAGCGGTTCCGAATTTATTTGGTGGAGATCTTAATACCGGGAATACCTGGTCTACAAGTACTACTGCTACAAGAGTATATTGGGGTGACTCGGGCATTTATCAGGCTTCTAATAACGGACCTGAATACAGATATTACAGCTGGATAGACACTTCTACCACCACAAAGGTAGCCTATACCGCTTATATGATGGCTGGAGCAGTTGGTGGACAGACGTCTACTAATCCGGCTACCATGAAGGTATTTATAAAAATAGATCAGATTACTGCTCCATAAGATTCGATTCTAAAAACACGCACACAAAGATTGAGGAAGCCTATTTGAATATAGGCTTCTTTTTTTTGATCTACAATCTACTTCGTTCTGCCTTATATGTTTAGTGTTTAGCCATTATTTATCACATAAATTCTTTCAAGTTGTATTATATTTAGCTATCAACCATTTATCATCTTAAAAAATGAGATAAAAACGTATTTTTCAGACACCAAATAAATTAATACTGAATAAGTTATGATTTTTCAGATTAAAAAGCTTAATTTTGCACCCCGAAATAAGGATCATACATATGAAAAGAGTTGTTGAGCACAGAAAGCTTCTTGGGGTTGATAAAACAGTTACGTTAAAAGAATTGAAAACGATTTACAGAAATACGATGAAAGATACTCATCCTGATAAATTTGTGAATGATGAAGCCGGGAAAGAAGCAGCTGAAGAAAAAAGCAAGTCTGTAATTGAAGCTTACCACTTTTTGGTGAGCATCAACCAGGAAACACAGGAAAAATATAAAGAAGAATATACTGAAACAATCACAAAATCTAATATTCAGGATTTTTATCTTGAAAAAGCGGTGTTGAAAGTTCAGCATTTAAATGGAAAGATGTATGAATATATCGGTGTTCCAAGAAATACGTATATAAAAATGGTCAACGCTGATTCGCCAAGCCGTTTTGCAAGAAGACACATTTATGGAAGTTTCATCTACCGAAAGTCTGGAGAGGCTATGGAAGATTAATATTCCACTACAAATAAAGCAAAGGCTTTCAGTTCATTCTGGAAGCCTTTATTTTTTTAAGTTTTTTCGACTTATATTTTGTTGGAAAATCGTAAAGATGAAAAGTTTTTAATTTTAATAGCTTTTAGGGCGGAACTAAGTCATTGAAATTATCAAATAAAAAAACCGTATCAAAAAAATGATACGGTTTTTCGGTTAATTAAGGTTGTTATATTAGTCTACGTGTTTCGGAGTGTATCCGTCTTCACTTAGTTCTTTGTGTTCATAATCGGCTTTCATTTCAGCTTCGTAGTCTACTTTTTCATTTTTACCCATTCTTCTAAGGATAGAATCAAAAATTGAGTATACTACTGGTACAATGATTAGGGTAAGGAATAAAGATGATGTTAAACCACCAATAATTACCCAGGCAAGACCTTTGTTCATCTCAGCTCCTGCTCCACTTGCCAATGCAATCGGAAGCATCCCGAAGATCATCGCAATCGTTGTCATCAGGATCGGACGAAGACGTGCATGGTTAGCCTGAACTAAGGCGTCATGAGTATTCGCTCCCGCTGCTTTTCTCGCATTCGTAAAGTCGACGATAAGAATCGCATTCTTGGCAACAAGACCAATCAACATGATCATCCCCAACATCGTAAAGATGTTTAGTGAATTGGCTGTTAAGGCAAGAATCACCATAACCCCGATCATTGCTAACGGAATTGAGAATAATACCACAAACGGATATACAAAACTGTCATACAGAGACACCATTACAAGATATACCAATACGATAGCTGCCAATAAAGCAATTCCTAACGTACCAAAACCTTCTTCCTGGTTTTCCATATCTCCACCCCACTTATAGTTAACCCCTGCAGGTTTTTTATCACTATTCATGAATTGAGCAGACCATTCGTTAGCAACGTCTCCTACAGGACGACCCACTACTTTAGATAATACTTTTACCGATGGAGACTTATCTCTACGTTGTAGTAAACTTGGTCCTGAACTCATATCTACATTGGCAAACTGGCTCAAACGAACCTGCTCTCCTGCAGTATTGGTAAAGATCAGGTTTTTAACATCGTCAATAGACTTTCTGTTGTTGTCTGCCAAACGGATGTTAATGTCATATTCATATTCTCCGGCTCTGAATTTTCCGTCGGTGTTTCCGTTAAATGCAGTCTGCATCGTCTGTCCTACACTTGAAAGGTTTAAGCCTAATGAAGACATTTTATCACGGTCGATGTTTACACGAACTTCAGGGCTCCCTGTATCTGTGGATAATTCAGCATCTACAGATCCCGGAACTTTTTTAAGCAATTCCAAGATTCTTGTTGCTTCTTTCGTTGCTGTTTCGTTATCAGCAGCAGTTACTACCATTTCAATTGGCGCATTATCTGCTCCCATTAATCCGATTGGTGCCGTTTTAAACTCAACTCCGGTGAACTTTTCTTCAAGGTCACGCTTCATTTTTGCAGCGATAATATCAGTACTTTCAGCACGCTCAGACTTATCGGTTAAGATCACCTGAATCTCAGACTGGTATACGGTAGCCTGTGCTCCACCAAATCCTGAAGACTGCTGTCCTACTGTAGTAATCATATCTACTACATCTTTGTTTGCTCTTAAATATTTTTCAACATTTAAAGTAACCTGGTTTGTTTTTTCAACGGTGGCATCTTTTGACAGCTCCATTTGAACAAGGAACTGACCACGGTCCATTTTAGGGAAGAATTCCCCACCAATAAATCCGAACGCTACCAACATGAATGAAGAAAGTAAAATAATGAATGTCACAACAACAGTCATAATTCTTCTTAACGTTGATTTCAAACACCATTCAAGAATTCCTGTGATCCAGTGCGTGAATTTATCAATCATGCTTTCAAACCAAAGGATGAATTTCTGGAACCAGTTTTTCCCTGTTAAATGCTCCAGCTTACCAAATCTTGATGATAACCAAGGAATAATGGTAAATGAAGATAATAATGAGAATAACGTTGCAATTACCACCGTGACGCAGAACTGTGCCAGGATATTCGCTACTAACCCTGAACTCATCGCAATCGGTAAGAATACCACCACGATTACCAAAGTGATCGCTGATACGGTAAATCCAATCTCGGAAGCACCATCATATGCAGCTCTGATCTTACTTTTACCCATCTCCATGTGACGGTAAATGTTCTCCAACACTACAATCGCATCATCCACAAGGATACCTACTACCAGAGACAGTCCAAGTAAACTCATTAAGTTTAGGGTATATCCCATTAAGTTCATTCCGATAAACGTTGCAATCAACGATACAGGAATAGAAACCATTACAATAAAGGCATTTCTTATACTGTGAAGGAATAACAACATTACGATGGCTACCAGGATTACCGCCAGGAATAAGTCAAAGATTACGTGATTGGCAGCTTCCAAAGTAAAGTCGGTACTGTCATCAACGGTTTTAATTTTAATTCCCTGAACTTTATAATCTTCCTGAACTTTAGCAATGGTTTTCTGAACACTTTCAGAAACCGCCACCGCATTGGCATCAGACTGTTTCTTTACCTGTAATAAGATTGTTGGATTCTGATTGAATCTCGCTACTTTTTCTACATCTTTCTGGGTGTCAAATACGGTAGCAACATCTGATACACGAACCTGAGCTCCATTTTTAGAAGAAATAACAAGATTGCTCATTTCTTCCGTAGATTTATACTTACCAGATAACCTGATCGTAGATTTATTGGTTCTTGTTTTCAAAAATCCTGTCGGGAAATCAAGGTTTGAGGAAAGAACAGCCTGCTGAACATCTCCAATGGAAAGTCCGTATCCCTGTAGCTTTTTCTCATCAATATTCACCTGAATTTCTCTCTCCTGTCCTCCTACAAGGTCAACCTGAGCCACACCGTTTACACGGGAGAAAATAGGTTCTATTTTTTTATCTAATAAATCGTAGAGCTCTTTATTATTCAACTTATCACTTGAGATACTCAAGGTCATGATCGGAAGGTCATCCAATGAGAATTTATTCAGTGACGGTGCTTTGGCATCATCCGGAAGTTCCGAAAGAATGGCATTTACCTTACGCTGGGCATCATTCAAAGCATAGTTGACGTCGGCTCCGTCGTTCAGCTGAACCATAATCACCGATAAACTTTCGTATGATGAAGATTCTACTTTTTTCACGTTTTCCAGGGAACCTACGGCATCCTCTATCTTTCGTGTGACGGAAGTTTCCACCTCGGCAGGTGAAGCTCCCGGATATACTGTAGAGATCGTAACCATGTTGGTTTCAAACTTAGGAATAAGTTCGTACCCCATCATGGTATAACTCAAGATCCCTCCTAACGTCAGCAATGTAAATAATACAATGACTAACGTGGGTCTTTTAATCGATATTTCTGCTAACTTCATGGATCTACTACTTTACAATATTGATTTTTGAACCATTATCAAGGTTGATCTGACCGCTGGTAATTACTTGTTCACCACCGTTTAGACCGCTTAGGATCTGTACTTTATCTCCATATATTTTTCCAATCGTTACTTTGATCATTTTAGCAGTTTCATTTTGAACAATAAATAACTGTCCTGAACTTACCCCGTTAACGAAAGCTTCTGCAGGAACGGTTAACATATTTTGAGTTTCGGCACCATGATTGGTTTTAAATACTGCTGTAGCGTACATCCCTGCTTTAAGATTCCCTCTGTTCTGCACTTCAATTTCCACTGGGAAGTTTAAAGAAGCATCACTTTTAGGAGCAATGAATGTAATTCTACCACTGAAAGAATCTTCCGGTAAAACATTCACTTTAATAGGAACTTCCTGACCTAACTGGATTCTTCCGATCTGGCTTTCATCCACTAAAACTGAAAGCTTCAGAGTATTAATGTTCACAATTTCAAACATGGAAGTTCCAATTGAAACAACAGTTCCCGGCTCTACCATTTTCTTGTTGATGGTACCGCTGATTCCTGCACGGATGCTTGTATCATTTACTTTTACTCCCTGAGCTCTTACAGCCGCCTGTGCATTTTTAAGCTGTAATCTTGAGTTGTCAAGCTGTTGTTTGGTAACACCTCCGGTTTTAAATGCATTTTCATAACGCTGGTTATCAATTACTGCATTCTGCAAATTGTTTTGAGCTTGTGCCACATCAACTTCGATCGCATCTCTTTTGATTGTAGCCAATACCTGACCTGCAGATACTTTTGATCCTTCTTTAACCAAAACACTAACGATACGTCCTCCGATTTCAGAAGCCTGATTCATTTCCTGTTTTGGAAGAAAGGTACCGTTGGCCGAATAATCTGTATTGATGTTTTCTCTTGATACCGTTACTACATTTACGTTAATTTTATCAACCTGTTTTGCAACTTCAGCAACTTCTTTCGTCTGCTTTTCTTTATTGCCGGCAATCTTGTAAGCGGCCAAACCGATTAGGACAGCTGCTACGATGATATATATTAAAGTTTTTTTCATTTCTAGTTTATTATGATGGGTTTTGTAATGTGTTGAGTTCTCCTTTAGCTTTAATCAACTTGATCTCAGCCTGTTTGTAGTCGAGCAATGCATTGGAATAATTCTGTTTTGCCTGTGTTAAAGCATTTTCAGCATCCAGAACTTCGGTAAGGGTTGCTAAACCGTACTGATAATTGGACTGTGTATTTTTCTGCACCCGTTCTGCTAAATCAACATTATCTTTCATACTCTGGATATTGATGATGGCATTTTCCATATTGGAAATGGCATTTTTATACTCCAGACTCAAATTCAGCTGTGTGTTTTGGATATCAAGATCAAGATCCTGAATATCAATTTCTGCCTGCTGGATCTTAGCCTTTGTAGCACCACCCGTGAAAATCGGAACATTGATATTAAGTCCTATCGCTGAATAATCACTCCAAAGTACCCCATTATTCAATCCATTGGTAAGAGGGAATTTTTTTCCTGTTCCAGCCCATCCATAATTCGCCTGAAGGCTTACGGTAGGATAAAGATAAGCTTCAGTAGCTTTTTTATTGTATTGAAGAAGTTCTCTGTTTTTATTCTTTACTTTGATCTCCAAACGGTCATCCAAATTTACATTGCTGGCAATAAGCTCCGGTCTTGGTTCTATCGTTTTTTCTTCAAGTTCAATATCAGTTTCTATGGGAACACCCATATAAAATTTCAAAGAATTTTTTGAAAGCTCTACAGAATTGATCAGCTGCTGTCTGTTTGATCCAATATTGGTAAGTTGTACATTGGTACGGTCTAAATCAATAGATTTTGCCAGTCCGTTATCTACTAAGCTTTTGATTACGTTTCTTACTCTTTCAGTATTCGAATAGCTCGCTTCTACAGTTTTAAGGTTTTCTTCCTGTACAAAAACCTGATAATATGCTGTGGCCACATTTTCAATGATCTGCTCATTGGTCAGCTGTGAATTCAAAACATAAAATTCTCTTGTAGATTTTGCGGCTTTAAGACCGGTAAAAACTCTCTGGTCAAATATAGCCTGCTGAAGACTTACGACTGCACTGGAGCTCCATGGCTGTCCCAGCTGAGCTGTGATTCTTTGTCCGCCGAATTCAAGCAAAGACTGTTGAATAACCGGATTGTAAGTTATTCCAGCTGTCCCGCTTATCTGTGGCAAAGCGCCTGCTCTTGCCTCATCAATTTTATATTCAGCTTTTTTAATCTGTAAAGCAGCTTTTTTGGCTTCTGCTTTATTTTGAAGCGCCTGCTTGATGGCTTCCTGTAAAGAAACCTGCTGTTGGGCAGACACTGATGAAAAGCCGAAAATCATAAATGCTGCAGCTATCCCAATTTTTAGCTTTTTAGCAGTTATACGTTTTCTTTTCATAATTTTATACTTCGTTTATTTTTTTAATGTAATTTTTTCGTCAAGGTTTTTATTTCTAAAGGACGAATCATTTCTTAAAATACTTTAACATTTTTTTAATTCTTAAAAAGCATATTGAGAATGATCTCTTTTCTTTCGGAAATAATCTTGTCATATTCCTCATCACTGATCATCAGATTCTCCATAAACAAGGGTCTTACGGCACTCGGGAATACGAGTAAAGAAACCATATTGAGAATGAACTGAACGGGAGCCATTTTTTCTATATTTCCAAGTTCCATCTCTTTCTCTAAGTCTTTATACATCGTTTCCAAAACATCTTCTTCAATTTCTCTCTGATGGCAGTTCCCTTTATTGATCTGCGAAACGATATAGGTTTCCAGATAAGGATACTGAAGACTTGTGGAAAGACTGCCTTCTATAAACTTGCTGATCTTTACTTTGAAAGGAAGATCTGCATTCTGAATGATCTTGGATTTTTCCTGTTCTACCCGCTGAGCTTCATCAAAAATAATCTGAATCAGGTTATCTCTTGAACGAAAATAATAATTGATAAGCGTTCTGTTGACTCCGGCTGCATCGGCAATTTCCTGGGTAGTAGCATCAAACTTCCCTTTCACAAAGAATAAATTCTTCGCTGTCTCTTTGATTAATTCCTGTGTTTGGTCTTTTTTCGCTTGATTTGACATTATTGTTAAACAATTTTGTGCAAATGTAAAATAAATTCTATTTTTGACAAAATTGTTAAACAAAATAATTAAACAATTTTGTATGATTTACATCATATTTCTGGGATCTGTTTTTAGATTATCTGGCTTAACCTGCCGAAAGGAGAGTATTTTCGATATATTTGCCGAAAAATTAATAATCGATGAAAAAAATTTTATTTCTGTTCTCAATTTTGAGTGGGATGCTTCTATTTTCCCAAAACAAAATTCCAAAAGAAAAACAATATTATTTCTATGAAAATAAAGGCCAGATCATTGATCAGGAGGGAAATGAAAATAATGAGGTGAAGTATCTCTTCCATTCAGCCGGATTAAATGTCCAATTACGTTCGAATGGTTTTTCATATGATATTTATGAGACAAAAAAAGCATCCAATCCGAAAGCTTCAAAATATATCAAGAATAAAGTTTCAGAAGGTAAAGTTGCCCATGATGATGAATTTATTTACGAAAAATTGTTTCACAGAATTGATATTGAGCTGATCAATTCAAACAAAAATTCAAAGATTATTGCAGAAGGAAAATCGAATGATTACGAGAATTATTTTAACCTACCCAATAATCCGAAAGGCATAACAAATGTTCACCGTTACCAGAGGATTTATTACAAAAATATCTATTCCAATATTGATTTGGTATTTTTTAAGCCTACTGATTCTTTAAAACCTATTGAATACAATTTCATTATTAATCCCGGAGGAAAAATCTCTGATATTAAAATGAAATTCAATGGTTCCGCTACCTCTATAAAAGATGGCAAGCTGGCTATGAACGTTCGATTTGGAGAAATTCATGAAAACATTCCCAACAGCTGGATTGAAGGAACCAGAAAAGAGAATATAGAAGTGTCCTTTAAAAATCTTGGTGATCAGACTTTTGGTTTTAACTCTTCTGTTGATAGGGCTAATCAAGTAATCGTTATTGATCCCGTACCAACGAGAATCTGGGGAAGTTATGCAGGTGGATATGGTGAAGATGGTGGAAGAATACGAACCGATAATGAGAATAAAGGTTATCTCATTGGAGCCACGACAAGTCAGACTAATTTTGCAACATCCGGTACTTATCAGCAAAATATATTTGCCAATTATGATGCTTTTCTCATGAAATTAACGAAAGACGGACAGAGAATATGGGGAACGTATTTCGGTTCTTCAGGGAATGACGCTTTTATGGATGCTGATTTTGATGAAAATAAGAATATTTATGCGGGTGGATATATGGAAAGAACGGGCTCAAACAGAGATGTGGTGCTTACCAAGTTTAATCCAAACGGTGGCCTGATTTTCCAGAAGGATTTCATCGGAATTACTTATGATAATTTTACCACCGTTTCCTATAATCAGAGTCATGTTTATATTGGTGGGGAAACCAATAGTCCTAATTTCCCTGTAATGAATGCTTCTCAGGCAATAAAAGCAAGTCCTTCCGGTTATTTTGATGGTTTCCTTGCGTCTTTAGATCCATCAGGAAATACGGAATGGTCTACTTTTTTTGGAGCATCAGATCATTCAACTTCGGTTTTTAAAATATTTTCTTCAGTTGATAATCTGGAAGTTATTGGAGCTACGCAATCTCACAATATAATCATGATTAATCCCTTTCAATCTACCAATTCAGGGGTAACCGATGGACTATATCTGAAGTTTTCAAAAACAGGAAATCTATTAAGATCAAGCTATTATGGACTTGCCGGACAGGATGTCATCCGAGATGCAAAAATAATCAACAATACGCTAATTCTTGCAGGAGAATTCACAGACACCCTCAATAAAGCAGGTATATGGAGGGTAAATCTAACTAACAATACCATTGTAAAGGCTTACTTTGATTTTCATTATATGATGCAATTATTTGCTTATGTGGATACCACCGGAAATGTCTTTTTCAGCGGACTGGCTGATGTAGGACAAACAGATATAGCAACGCCAAATGCATATATGCCCTCAACAGGCCAATATATGAAATCTTTCTTCTTAAAATATAATATTAATAACATAAAAGAATGGGGAACATTCTATGGAGGTAACGGAGCTACACAATTAGCTGAAATTACAAAAGACAATGAAGGCTATATCTATTTCACAGGAATGTCAAGTAACAATACAACAGGAATTGCCACTCCAGGAACATTCCAGCAGCAGGGAGGACATCCTTCAAACGATATGTTTATTGCTAAATTTGGAGACTGTACTTCATCAGGTGTTTTGACCTCCAACTCTCCTATCTGTCCCAATTCATCACTCCAGCTTAATGCCACCGGCGGAACTTCTTACAGCTGGACAGGGCCCAATGGATTTATATCCAATCTGCAAAATCCTACGATTCCCAATGCCAGTGCAGCCAATGCAGGGACTTATACATGCCAGGTGACCAGTAGCGGAGGATGTGACGGCAGTTTTACCATCAATATTGTGGTAGGTGATACCGCTGCTCCTATTCCCAATACCGTAAATCTACCTGATATCACCGGAGATTGTCACACGGTTATTTCAAATATCCCTACTGCTACCGATCATTGTGCAGGACCCATAACTGCAACCACTACAGATCCTCTTTCCTATTCCCTTCCGGGAACTTATATCATCCACTGGACGTATAACGATGGTAATGGGAATATTTCCACTCAAAACCAAAATGTGGTAGTAACTTCGCCGGCTCTGCCAACAACAGCAAATCCGGCTCAAATATTCTGTGCAACGAATAATCCCAAAATATCAGATCTTCAGATCACGGGACAAAACATTCAATGGTATGATGCCGCAGGAAATGTTCTAACGTTAACAACAGTTCTTGTTACCGGACAAACCTATTATGCTTCCCAAACGGTCAACGGATGTGAAAGCAACAAAATACCTGTTACCGTAACAGTAAACAATACTCCAAAACCTACCGCCAATGCTGCACAGGATTTTTGTGCTTCTGCCAATCCTACGTTGGCGAATTTAGTAGTTACAGGAACTTCATTAGTATTTTATAATGCTGCCGGAAATATTCTACCCATAACCACTCCGCTTGTTCACGGACAGACATATTATGTTACACAAACACTTAATGGCTGCCAATCTGAAAAGCTAAGTATTTCCGTTACGCTTTCTATCAATAATGTACCGGCTAATAATTATGCGGAAACACTATGCAACAGCAGTACAGGAAATACAATGACGGTCAATCTGAATTCTTATGAAGGGAACATCATTACTACTCCGGCAAATTATATTTTCAGCTATTCGGATATTACGGGTAATGCAATTCCCAATCCTTCCAGCTATGTCCTTCCTATCGGTACAACAGTTATTCATGTAAAAGTAGCAACCACAGACGGATGCTTCACTGTTGTAAGGCTGACCTTAACCATAAATCCAAAGCCAAGCATTGATCTTCCCGAAAAGATGGATTTCTGCGCAGGAAAAACATTGACTTTAGATGCAGGACCAGGGTTTAAAACTTATGTATGGAATACTGGTGCAACAACACAAACAATCACTGTTTCGACACCCGGAACTTATACGGTAAAAGTAACCAACAATTTTGGGTGTGAAAATACGGATACCATCCAGGTCAGCTATTCTGTACTGGCACAGATTGTCTCTGTGAATGTCACAAATAATTCAGCAACGGTTATTTTATCTGCCTCCGGAAATTATGAATATTCTTTAGACAATTTCATATGGCAGGATTCCAATGTTTTCAATAATCTTAACCTTGGACAGTACACTGTTTATGTAAGAACAAAATCGGGATGTATTATCGGACAAAAAGAATTCTCGATCTTTAGTATTCCGAATACCATCACTCCAAATGGTGACGGACTCAATGATACATGGAGAATTGCCGGATTGGAAAATTATCCGGGAACTGAAGTCTATTTATATGATAGAAAAGGGTTTATGATCCTGAAACAAACCATCAATAAAAAACCTTTCGAATGGGACGGAAAATACAACTCCGGACCGGTATCTACCGGAAATTACTGGTATACCATCAAAATCTCAGACGGAAGAATGTATAATGGTTGGCTGCTGGTCAAAAATAGAAATTAAAATAATGAAATAGGCTGTCCGTTGAGACAGCCTATTATGTATTGAGTACTGATGAATAGTATCAGTCTTATTTAAGTCTTAATGATATAAGTACCTGTTAGATTACACGTCTCTTTATCTATTAATACTTAAGTTGAGATAAAACATGAGATAAAAAAAGCTGTTTCAAAAGAATTGAAACAGCTTTTTTGCTTTTTATACTAACTTGATCTTATCGCCTACGATATCAACAATCTTATCTTTATAAAGTCCTCCAAGTGCTTTTTTAAAGTTCTTTTTACTCATGTGAAGCTCTTCTTTGATCTCTTCAGGAGAAGATTTGTCTGAAAGATAAAGCAGTCCGTAGTTTTCATTCAGTTTATCTAGTATTTTCTGCTTGAATTCATCAATATTTTCAAATCCTTCAGGCTGCAGGGAAACATCTATTTTCCCATCCTCACGAATAGCTTTGATGTAACCGGTTTCTTCTGAAAGAGGATATAATTTTTTGAAAACATCAGAGGCATATACCAATCCGATATATTCTTTGTTGACTACAACATTCCAGCCCAGCTCACTTTCGTTCATTAAAATAAGGTCAACTTTATCGCCTTGCTTAAACGGCAGATCCTGGTATTGCGGGTTTCTTTTAAATTTCGTTGTTCCGGTAATTAATTCCAGATCTTCATCTACATATAAATGAATCAGGTATCTTTTACCTTCAATAATTTTAGACTTCTGCTGCTTGTAAGGAACGAAAAGGTCTTTGATAATTCCCCAGTCCATAAATGCTCCGCTTGGAAGACTTTGTACACAGCTCATTACGGCAAACTGGCCAACTTCAGCCAAAGGAATTTCAGTGGTCGCTTTTAATTTATTATCATCCTGATATACGAAAACCTCGATCTCATCATCGACTTCTTTATCATCCTGAACGAAAATTTTGGGCAAAAATGCTTTTTCGCCTGAATCATCTGTTAAGATCCATCCTGAGGTATTTTTTTCTGAAATTTTTAAAGTCTGAGTTTTTCCGAGTTGCATTGAATGATAGAATTAGTCTGCAAAGGTACGGAAATATAAAATTATCGAGCTGTAAATAATCAGTTCTCTTTATTAAATTGCAACATGTTTAAATAAAAATCTACATTTGAAAAATATTAACGTTACAAAAATTATGAAATTATATTATTCCCTTCTGATTCTATTCACCGGATCAGCAATGCAGGGACAAATTCTGGATAAAATGGTTATCAGTACGGCCTATCGTTATACCGGAAGAAATGTATTACAGGGAGGTTTAGAATATAAAGTAAATAAATCCACTTCCGAATCCTTTATTGTCGGTGCTTCATTATTATACACTTCTGTATATGATGAAGCTAAATTCTTACCGGAAGCCAATATGTATTATACCAATCGTAAAGGCCAGTTACTGGGGATATCTTTAAATCCGTATTCTATAGAACCCAGAATAGGAATTTCTTTATTCAGCATCTTCTATCTCAATACCGGATATGCGTTTCCTATTCATAAGGAAAAGTATTTTAAAGGAATCACTTTTGGAATACAGTTTAATATAGCTCCTTTCAAAAAAACTACATTCTATGATCAATTTAGAATGATGTAGATAAAAAAGAGAAGCATGTGCTTCTCTTTTTTATTATTTTGGCAGCTGCGGTGCCCTCATCTTGTACTGATAGCTGTGCAGCGTATTCAGGAAATTTTCGATATCTGTGAGTTCACTGTCTGTAAGATTCAGCTTTTGCAGCATGGGTGATTTTTTTGGTGCCAGCGGGCTGTCTCTGTTTCTTTTTTCGTTCGGCATTCCGGCATTGTACATATTCAGGACTCCTCTGATATTGGGAAACAATCCGTTATGCATATACGGAGCCGTTTTTGAAACTTCCCGTAAGGTTGGCGTCTTAAATTTACCGACATCTTCATTTTTCTTGCTGATATTGTACAGACCAAGATCTTCATATTCCCTTCCGAAATAAGTCAAACCTAAATTATGAAATTTCTGATCAGAGAAATAAGCTGTGTTGTGGCAGTTGATGCAGTTAGCTTTTGTTCTGAACAAATGCAGACCATTGATTTCAGAATCAGTTAATGCAGATTTCTCACCGCTTACAAACTTATCGAACTTGGATTTTGGGCTGATAATCGTTCTTTCAAACGTGGCAATTGCTTTTGTAATGTTTTCTTCCGTTATTTTATCCTGACCAAAAGCTTTTTGAAAATATTCTTTATACCCTTTGATTTTAGCAATTGTTTTCACCGCTAACCGGGAATGAAAGTTCATTTCTAAAGGGTTTTCAATCGGTGCTTTTGCCTGCTCTTCCAAACTTGTCGCTCTTCCATCCCAAAAATATTCCTTGGCATATACGACATTAAGGATCGTCGGAGCATTTCTGGTTCCTAACTGCCTGTCGTGGCCGTATGCTACTCTCCTTCCGTCTGCCCAGGCCAGTTCCGGGTCATGACAGTTCGCACATGAAATCTGTCCGGATTTAGAAAGCCTTGGATCAAAGAAAAGCATTTTCCCCAACTCCTCTTTCTCCTTTGAATAAGGATTATTCTTTGGAAATTCCGGTGCTGATAAGGGTCCGATATCTTTAAAACCTTCTTTAGCATCATCAAACAAATGCGGTTTGGGCCAGAGATTCTGGTTTCCGCTTCCATAGAGGTCTCTCAGTTCCTGGTTGGTATACCCTTTTTGAGTGCTTTTAAAATCACAAAAAGAATACACTACAAACAAAACTGCCGACAGGGGCAAAATATACTTCATCATCTTTTAATAAAACAGGGATATTCCCGCATTGAAATACAGGTTCGGATTTCCGTTATATCCTGTATTCTGTTCAAACCTTTTGTTCAGCGGAAACAGTGTGGCAAAATTAGTAAATATTTTCAGGTTTGTCTTCGCACTTACTTTCTGATAAAACTGAAGTCCCAGCTGCGGTCCCAATTTTGAAGTACTGTCGAACTCATGGTCATTTTTGATTACCTGATCATACAGCAGCGTATTAGAAGATGCAGCCGCATATTTCAGGTTTTCACTTACAGGAAAATAAGACATCGCCCCCACTTCCAGATTCACTTTCTGGGTATCTCTGTAAAAGATATCTTTATTGAATTTTATATTCAGGTTTAAGCTTTTCACATATTTATGCGTTACTCCCAACAAATCTATAGCTGAGAAATCATTATAAACCGCTTCCACAGTCGCCCCAAATTTTATCTTTTGATCCTCTTTCAAAATCATGCTGTTCACGGAAGATAACTTATCTAAAGTCATTCTGTAATTCTGTCCGAATTCAGCATTGTTGTAATTATCTCCGGTGATGCTTTGGAAATTAATGTTTGACGTAAAATCCATTTTGTCTCCTTTGTGCCAATAATTGGCATCGGTTTTATAAGTAACAAGACGGTATTTCATCTTTTCCAGACTTTCGTCGAAATACGTATAGCCGCTCGTCCTCCCATCTCTTTCTCCGGTATTCCCGAAAAGATCCTGCATGGATTTGCTGTATGTAAAATTGATGTTGAAAAAGTTTTTAGGAGTCTCTAAACTATATCCTCCCCCAAAGTTTTTGTCAACGGTTCTGTAACTGTAATCCGTATAAGAAGGGAAATAAATCTGCCTTCCGTACCCATTTGAAAACCGTACATAATATTCAGGGTTGGAAGGTGCATTCATTGTTTCGTTCACCGACAGAATATCATAGGTTTCTGTTTTTCGTCCTAATCCACCAAAAACTGATAACTGATGTTTTCCTAAACGATATCCCGCGAATATTTTACCGGAATAATCTGCTGTTTTAATTTCTGGTCTTGGATCAGATTTTCTGTAAGAGCTCAGGTTTTTGTAATCTACCAAGGCTCCCAGCTCTAAGCCTTTCCATATCTGGTAAGACAATCCTCCTTTCAAGTGATAGGTCTGGGTTTCCCAATTGGCTTTTTTGGGAACAAATAGGTAGTTTGGATTCAGTACAAACTGGTTTTCAGTTCGATCGGTAGTCAAATTATAACCTAAATTTTTCTCCGTTAAAAACTGATAATCAAAGCTTCCCAAAAGCCTCAATTTTTCTGAAATATTATAAATACCCTGCGTTTTAAACCCAAACTGGCTGGAACTCTCTGCGGTCTGAACTCTTTTCATATTCAGTTCTTTTACCGTAGCGCTAAGTTCTGTTTCTGTAAAGTCTGAAAATTTCTGCTTTGAGAACTGAATTGGATTATCCCAAACGCTCTCCACCTGATTATAGTAAAATTGATTTCTGGGGATAAAGATGCTGTCATTCAGCTGTGCCGAAGCCCAACCGAATGACAGAAAAGATGCGATATAAAAAGTCTTGAATTTCATTAATTAATTATTGTTGGAATCCTCTTGGATTAGCCGTTTGTTTTACAAAATCATTCGCCGAATTATTGGTGTCTTCCAACACTTTTCTCTTTGAACCATTAGGAAGTGTAATCTCTTCTTTTGTTTTTCTGATCACAGCCTGAGAATTAAATGAAGCATCACAAGCTACAGATGAAGCGTCTATAGAAGCATTCAACATTTTAGGTCTTTGAGAATTCGGATTGTAATGTTGTAGTTCTACCCCATCGATAATAGTACTGTTCGGGATCTGTACATAGAATTTGGTACTTGAAGTAATAGCCGCAAAAGAAGGATCTGCATAATTCGGAAGTAGACTAAATTTATCGGTTCTGAAAATCACAAAGCTGTCTCTTCCCAGCGTATCAAAAATAAGATCATTATTTCCGTTAGAATATCCAGGTCTTCCCCAGTAGGCAATTTCCATATCTTTCACTGCCGGATTCTGGATATCAAATTTGTACACAGGTTCCCCAACCGATAGGTTGAAATTCCCCAGATACACTTCAAAATCAGAAGTACTTAAGTCAACCGTTAAAGCAGGGTTTTGAACTGTAATCGGACTTCCGGTATTGTCTACCAAAGGCGCTTTATGATTGATTCCTGTTTGTGCAATCACCATACTTTCTCCCGGGAAAATAGGATATTGAGCTCCATTTCCAGGAATTCTGATCACATAATCTGCATACACATAATCTGTATTGGCGGCACTTCCTAATGTCATGCCTATAGATTTACTCCAGTCATACTGACCGTTGGCCTGTGAATAACTATTATTGGTCGCTGTATTTACTTTACCATACAGCTGAGCAATGTATAATCCATCGGCATAGATAACTTCATTTGAATTATTATAAAGTTCTATAAACTGATCTCTGAATCCGGCACCCTGTATGGCATTAGAACCTGCATAAGAAATCTGTTTGATCAGTAAATCCCCAATTCTTGCCCCTTTCAGTTCAATGAAGGTAGTCTGTACGTTGACATTGATGGTGGCATTTTCCTGGATCCCATTAAAACTGATTTCAGAAACAGGAGCGCTGTATCCAAATGTTGTATTGAATTCGTTGGCCAGCATTTTTTTAGCCACCGTCACCTTATACGTTCCCGGAATTACACTTTCAAAATTAGCAAAACCATTGGCATCACTGGTTTGGGTGTAGGTATCTCCGGAATTATTATTGGTTAAAACCACCGTCGCATTTTTAGCATGCAAAGAACCGTAGTTCGAATCATATTTTACTTCTACTCTGAAGCTTGTCGGTTGAAGATTGGCACCGTTGCCTCCAAAATCATCATCCCTGCAGGAAATCAGCAATAACATGATGGTTAAAAAGCTCAATAGCTGTTTCATAGTCTTTATTTTATAAGTAATTTTTAAAATTGATATTCTATTTTAGCACCGAATGAAAGATTTAATAAATCTGTCTTCAAAGATTCAACAGGTCTTCCGCTCGTATAGGTAATCTGTGTTTGTTTAAGATCCAGGAAATTGTTGGCATAGAAAGAAAATCTAAATCCATTCTGGAAATCTTTAGAAATCTTTAGGTTAAAATTATGAAATACCTTTCCCAGCTTCTGGTTGATTTCGTCCATATTGGTGGTCTTAATATTGGCGAATTTCGTCGGATCATTGATCTCATCCTGCGTCAGCATTACTTTTTCCAGGTCTTTATTGATGTAAGCATATAATATTCTTGGATTATACTGCAGTTTATCATCAATAATAAAGTGCTGAGTTCTTAATGTGATCACTAAGCCAGCTTTAGGTAAGTGATAATTTAAAGCAGCTCCGATATTAAACTGTTTGTACTTAGTTTCATAAGGTTTGTAAACACCATAGATCGCTTCCTGAGTAATCGTTGTAGAAATAAAATAACGATCCGTATTCGAATTATTCCTTGTATCTACATATCCTCCGGTGATATCTAAACTCACGTTCTTCACTGGAAGTTTGTTAAGTCCCACCATCAGCTCCAGTCCCTTATCTTTGGATTTTAAATTATTAACAATCCTATTTTGAAGGTAATAATAGTCTTTATATCCTGTTATATCATACGTAGGAGTATTAGTGCCGTTGTAATTGATCTGAAGCTGTGCAGCCCCTCTTTTACCTGCAAAATATTCATTCGTAAAACCATCATATAAATTATTGTAATAGGCTGTTAATCCTATATTCCCAAAAGGAAATTTATAATCCAACCCTATTTCCGAACGTACACTTTTAGAAGGTTTTAAATTTTTATTATCTGCATAATCTACAAAAGTCTGCATAACCCCAAGGTTATAATAACCAGGTAAACGAACATCTGCCAAAACATCATCATAATATCTTGGTCCTGTATAAATCATATTGATTCCCGGAGCCTTTGAAGAAATACCGAAACCTCCTCTGATCTTGAAATTCTTATAAATTAAGTAGGAATTAATTCTGGGCTGTAAAACAGAAGCTCCAAACTGATTGTCGAATCGTAATCCTGCATTCATATTGAAGATATAGTTCCCAAACCTTTTGTACAAATTATCTTCAGCATACAGAGAATACTGATATTCTGCTCTCACATTTTCTCCAAAATTATAAGGTCTGAAGGCCTGACCACCTCCGGAAAATTGAGTTAAGATCGTTTCCGGACTTCCCAATCTTCCTCTTCCTTTATTGTCGCTGCTTCTCACCGAAGTTCCGATCAAAACGTTATGAATCCAATTGGTTTTTGTTTTTATATTTTTCTTCAGATCCGCAGAAAAGAACATCGAAATAGGTTTTCCTTCCACTTCCTGAACCTGCGTATAGTTGGGTGGAGAATAGGTCGCAGTGTATACGCCTTCGCTAATACTTGTCCCAACAAGCTTCCCTCCATTATTTAGAATCTGGGATTTAAAAGAATTCTGAGAAGCTTGTGAATAGTTGGCATTAATATTTAAATTATCAAAAAAAGAATCTTTAAACCTCCAGTTGAATCGGTTGGAGATACGAATATCCTGTTTCTTATTTTTAACAATCAGTTTACTTTCATCCTCTTCCTCGAAATTGGCGTTATCAAAATTATTTCCATAATCTACAGACAATGAATTGCTGATTCTTTTGTTTTTGCCGTACACCGTCCACATCAAATTGGTGGCTATCCTTTGGTAGTTGTTGAACTTGGTTCTGGGCTCAGAATTTGAACTCAGATAATTCACATTTACATTTATGAAACCTAATAGCTCATTGATCTGAAATCCTTTGTTGATATTATATTCCTGTGTACCATCCCTTAAAGAAAGATAAGCTCTGTACGGCGTTCTTCCGCTTTTTTGCTGAATCGTTACCAAACCGGAAGTCAGATCCCCGTATTTTGCAGAAGGAATTCCCTGTACCACTTCTACACTTTCGATGTTATCAACCGGGATTTCCCTTAAGTCAACACCGTAATTCGTATTGGAAAAATAGCCGCTGCCCACCCCAAAACCAATGGTATTGGGAGAGAACACAGCACCCTCGTGTTCCAAACTTCTGGAAATAGGAGAATAGTTCCCAGTGTAACTCTGCATATTCTCGTTATTGGAAATCGGGATACCGTCTACCACAATGGCAGTACCAAAAGATTTATTTCCAAACCCTTCATCCGTTACACTTGTAGGAAGAATTGAACGGAATACAATAGGTTTAAATTCGTTAAGGTTAAGATTTTGCAGCTTCTGCCCCGGAATTTGTTCCAATACTTCGTTCAGTGAAAATGCCTGGATATTCTTCAGGGCTTCTTCTTTGATCTCGATTTCAGAATAATTCTTCTTTTTGGCTGAAAGCGATACTTCATCGATTCGGATGGAAGCCACCTTCATCTCAACTGTAATCCGGTTAGCCGGAACTGTGATATAGGTTTTCTTTTCTTCCAGCAGCCCCGATCTTGAGAAAACTAAGGTTTCACTGGTATTATAATTAATCTGAAATACACCTGAATTATCGGTTACCGTCCAGATACCGGTATTTTCAATACCGACCTTGACTCCCGAAATAGGCTTCTTGTTATCTGCTGCCACCACAATCCCGGTCAAAGTCTGACCACTTACGGAAAGGATAACAAACTGAAAAGCAAGAAGTAAAACTCTCTTCTTCAATTTTAACAATTTTTGGCAAAATTATTTATAATTTTTCTAAATAAAGATAAGAAATGAAAGTTTTTTTGTGACATTTTTCATGGTCTATAAATTTCACTATAAATTGAATTAAAATTAACGCCATATTATTACGAAATGCTCAACATATCATATAAATATACACTAATCTCAACAATAATAACAAAATACTCTTAAAATGTATTTTTTACGAAATTAACAGAAAATATTATAATTATTAAGCCCAACTCTATTGAATTGGGCTTAATAACAGAAATAATCGATTAATTATATCAAAAATGAATTGAAATCTTTTTCTCTTTGTAGAATTTATGATTGGGTGATGAATTCCATCAGTTCCCTTTTGCTGCTGTCAAAGTCAAATGCGTCATACACCAGAAAATACTTGTTTTTATCTGCACATTGACGGTATAGCAGCTTCGCCATCATCAGTCTGTTTTTATCGAAACTCAAAGATTTCACCAGATCTCTTATCTGTTGGGAAGTAAATGATGTAGTATTCGTTTGCTGTCTGATCATCGTAATTTTTCCGTCATCAAATTTTTCATTTTTTTGCAACATCTGGAAAAACTGCATGAAGGTGTTATTATCCATTACATTTCCGGATGGATATCCATTTCCCGGCTGATTCCCGTACGGATTATTCCAGATATCGTTCCAGTCATTAAAACCATAGGACTGATTTTGCACGGGATAAGAATCCAACAGATACAGACCTTTATCCGTGAAGAAATCCAGCACCATTCTGTTATTGTTTCTGAGTCTAAGGGTAGTTTTATAAATCAGATATCCGTTATCATAAATTGAAATCGGAATTTTACCTGCCTGCAAATCAAAAAAACGGTATTTCCCGGAGGCATTTGAAATAGCCTGGTCATCAACCTCAACGGTGAAAAAGCCCTGTTCTGGTATTCTTACAAAAACTTCTGCATACCCGTAATTCTGGTTCCACTGATAATTTGGATTTTTTTTCGTGCTGTTTTGAGTGTTGCCCTTATCAGACCTGGAAAAATCAGAATTTCTGTTTCTTCTCTCTGCATTTCCGGGAGTTTGTTTTTCGATGGTGGAAACTTCATTTTTCAAAAGTTCACCTGCTTTTCCTGCTTCCTGGGCAAATGAATTTATTCCTACCAAAAGCAATAAATTCATAAAAATATTCTTCATGGTTACATTTATTACGTCAATCTCCATTTCTATGCCAAAAAAAAGAGAAACCATTAATTGGTTTCTCTTTATCTATAATTCTTGAATTTTATTATTCAATAGTGATTACATATGGATCGATCTCTTACCTGTCGCATCCAATGCAGCTTCTTTAATAGCTTCTGCATACGTTGGGTGAGCATGAGAACTTCTTGCAATATCTTCAGCACTTGCACGGAATTCCATAGCGATAACACCTTCTGCGATCAAATCGGCAGCTCTTGCTCCAATGATATGCATTCCTAATACCTCATCTGTTTTTTCATCAGCAATGATCTTAACCAAACCATCAACATCTCCACTTGCACGGCTTCTTCCTAATGCTCTCATCGGGAAAGAACCTACTTTGTAAGCTACTCCTTCTTCTTTCAACTGCTCTTCGGTTTTACCTACTCCAGCAACTTCAGGCCATGTATAAACAACTCCTGGAATCAAGTTATAGTTGATATGTGGTTTCTGACCAGCCAATTGTTCTGCTACCAAAACACCTTCTTCTTCAGCTTTGTGAGCAAGCATTGCGCCTTTAATCACATCTCCGATGGCATAAATGTTAGCAACATTAGTCTGTAAGTGGTCATTTGTTTTTACTCTTCCTCTTTCATCCAGTTCAACGCCTGCTTTTTCAAGACCAAGACCGTCTGTGTAAGGTTTTCTTCCTACGGAAACTAAACAGTAATCTCCTTCTACCACTACTTCTTCTCCTTTTTTATCTTTAGCCGTAACTTTTACAGAATCTCCGTTTCTTTCAACCGCAGAAACCGCTGTAGAAAGCATGAACTTCATTCCCTGCTTTTTCAGCACTTTCGTCAATTCTTTGCTTAATGCACCGTCCATTCCAGGAATGATCTTGTCCATAAACTCAACAACCGTTACCTGAGCCCCTAATCTTAAATAGACAGAACCTAATTCAAGACCGATTACACCACCTCCGATAACCACTAAATGTTTAGGGATTTCTTTAAGGTTTAATGCTTCGGTAGAAGTAATCACTCTTTCTTTATCTAAAGTGATAAATGGAAGTGAAGACGGCTTGGAGCCTGTAGCAATGATCGTATATTTTGATTCGATTGTTTCAGAAGAACCATCTTTTTTCGTTACTTTGATCTGAGTTGCAGATTCGAAACTTCCAACTCCTTCAAAAACAGTAATCTTGTTTTTGTCCATTAGAAAGTTAATCCCTTTGGTTGTCTGATCTACCACTTCGTTTTTACGCTCAACCATTCTTGCAATATCTGCCTGCGGCTCATTGATAATGATTCCGTGACCTGCAAAATTATGTTTTGCATTTTCGAAGTGCTCAGAGCTGTCCAGAAGTGCTTTTGAAGGAATACATCCTACATTAAGACAAGTTCCTCCCAACGTTGGATATTTTTCAATAATTGCTGTTTTGAAGCCTAATTGCGCAGCACGAATTGCAGCAACATAACCACCAGGACCAGAACCTATTACGGTAACATCGAATTGACTCATGTTATTTTATGAATTTGTTTATTATTATCTTTCTTAATTCTTACAAATTTACATATAAATTAGCAAGAACCAAAGTGAGTTTTATCAATTTTTCCCATCGAAAGTTTTCATGTAATTTAAAAATTTTATGAATCTACATTCACTTTCCCCTGCCCGAATTCAACAGTATTTCCAAAAAATGAACCGCCATACAAATACCACTCAAGGCTTTCCAGATAGGCTACCGCATTTTCAGGGGTAATTCCTGAAAGATCTTTTTTAGCAACAATCCCTTTGTACCATCTTCCTGAATGGGAATAGTGTTCAAATTCCGCAAGATAATGAACCCATATCCTCTGGCAAAGTTTGCACTGCTGAATACTTACCTCTCCATATCTTCCGTTGGTACGATCTATTCCTACTTCGGAGCTTCTATAATCATTGTGATTCATCGGTGGTTTTTCGCAGATACATCCTAGTTTCGGGATCTTTTTCATGGATTGAAGATTGATTTTTTAATATAATTAATGACTTCAAAGGTAAGGAAATATAAGAATCTGCACCTATTTCCGAATCAAATAGGTTTTATAATTTTGAAACTCGGATGCTCTCGCAAATTCAACGGATTACGCTAATTTTCTAAAACATGAGCATCATTGATTTGTAAAATCAGCGAAAAGAACAAATAAAAAACAGTTATTTTATTTGTTCATCAGATCCAGCAATACTTTCTCATATCTGTCTAAAATAATATCTTTTGCAAATCTTGATCTGATCGAGTTTTTAATAGCGTCTTTATCATAGCTCTGATGCAGAATCCTCATAATATGCTGAGAAAAATCTTCATGGTTTTCAATATCTGATACTTCTCCGTTGACACGGGACTGGATGATTTCATTGATTCCTCCGGGACAGTTATTGGCCAATGAATAGGTTCCGCAGGCTCCTGCTTCCAATAGTACATTCGGAAAGCCTTCATATCTTGAGGAAAGAATAAAGAGGTCTGCATATTTCAAAAACTCATAAGGATTATCCTGCCTGCCGTGAAAAAATACATTCTTTAGTCCCAAAAATTCCTTCATCTGATGCAGAATTTCCCGGTCCTGACCATCGCCCAGGATATGCAGTAATATATTTTCATTTTTAAGCCTTGAAAAGACCTTCAGCAAATTATCAAAACCTTTTCTGGAGGATAAATTGCCAATGGCTACAACATTTTTGAAGTTATATTTAAAACTTTCAGGCTTTTTGGAAGTTAATAATTTCTGATCAATAAACTCAAAGTCTACCGGATTGTTTATTTTAATAATCTTATCCGATTTGATGTTAAAATTCTTGGTAAGATCTTTCATCATATCATCACTTTGAGCAATGATTCTCTGATAGTTATTGTAAAAATTATAAAAGAATTTTATCTCTTTTCTAGTAACATGCTGGGTAACGACATTGGTTTCCCGGGCAATAAATTTTGTCCTTGGAAAAAGCTTGATAAATAATGATAAATAGGCATTTACTTCTCCGTATCCGGAAAACACAATATCCGGTTTTCTGCGATAGATCTCGGATAATATCGGCTTCAGAGAATGTCTGATCCTTTCCGTATTGATATCAATAATCTCCACATCGTTTTTAAGAAGGCTAAGGTAGCCGCCCCGCTTGCGAAGAAGCAAAATCTTAGGTTCAAACCGATCTCGGGAAAGATGGTTCGCAATGGTAGTAATAATTCTTTCTGCACCTCCGGTTTCTAAATCCGGCAGAATAAACATAACAGAAATCTTTTTCATCTTAGTAAAAAACCTCACCTACAATCAGGTAAGGTTGATATTTTTTTTAATTAGCAACATCGCTAATGAATTTAATTCTTAACATTCTCACTTCTTCATCAGAAAGTTCATCTCCAAATTCATCCAGCAGGATTTTCATACTATCGCTTTCAGAGTCGTTCATAAACTCCATGAAACCGTCTACGATATCTTCATCGAAATTATCTTCAATATAATAATCGATATTCAGTTTGGTACCCTGATATACAATTCGTTCCATTTCTTTCAATAAATCATTCATCGAAAGATTTTTGGCTCTTGCGATATCTTCAAGATCAATTTTTTTATCCGTACTCTGAATGATGAATACTTTATGGCTGGATTTATTAGCCACTTGTTTCAGGATCATATCCTGGGTACGTTCGATATTGTTGTCTTCTACATAGATTTTGATGAAGTCTGCGAATTCTTTACCATATTTTTTCGCTTTACCTTCACCTACTCCATAGATTTTGGCAATTTCCTCCACCGTAATGGGGTACTGAACCGTCATATCCTCCAAACTGGGATCCATAAATACCGTATAAGGTGGGATTCCGTATTTTTTGGCTACTTTTTTTCTCAGGTCTTTCAACAGACCGAATAAGTTTTGGTCTAATCCGCCACTCGCCTGCATCTGAATCTGATCACTGTCCGCTTTAGTCTGGCTTAAATCAAATTCCCTGTCTTCAGCAATTAAAAAGGTTGGAGCTTTTTTATCTTGTAAAGCCAATTGTCCTTTTTCGGAAATTTTTAAGACACCATAGGTTTCGATATCCTTTATCAGGAAATTCTGAACGGTAGCCTGTCTTAAAATCGTTTTCCAGTAATTATCTTTTTCATGTTTTCCAAAGCCAAAATAAGATTCTTTTTCCATCTTATAGGATTTGGTTACTGCATTTTCTTTCCCTACAATAACGGAAATTAAATCTTTAGACTTGAATTTCTCACCTGTATCTCTGATTAATTCCAATACTTTTTTAAGATCTTTAGAAGCATCTTTCAGCGTAGGAGGATTGGATGCATTATCGCACATGTTGGCTCCGTCTCCGGTTACCGGATCAAAATTTTCACCAAAATAATACAGGATATACTGTCTTCTGCTCATGCAGGTTTCAGCATAGCCTACTACTTCATTCAGAAGCTGCAGACCGATTTCTCTTTCAGAAACAGGCTTTTGTGCAAGGAATTTCTCCAGTTTTTCAATATCTTTCGGATCATAGAACGCCAGACAATGGCCTTCACCGCCATCTCTCCCTGCTCTTCCCGTCTCCTGATAATAGCTTTCCAATGATTTTGGAAAATCATAATGAATCACAAATCTCACATCCGGTTTGTCAATTCCCATCCCGAATGCAATCGTCGCTACGATCACGTCAGCTTCTTCCATCAGAAATTTATCCTGATTAGCCACTCTTACTTTTTGATCAAGTCCGGCATGATAAGGAAGTGCATTCACTCCGTTTACCTGCAGAAGCTGAGCAAATTCCTCAACTTTCCTACGACTCAAACAATAAACAATTCCTGATTTTCCTTTATGCTGATTGATAAACCGAACGATTTCCTTATCTACATTTACTTTTGGACGTACTTCATAGTACAGATTCGGACGGTTGAAACTCTCTTTAAACACAAGTGCATTTGCCATTCCTAATGTTTTCTGGATATCATCCTGAACTTTAGGAGTCGCGGTAGCCGTTAGTGCTATAACCGGAACATCAGCTATTTTGTCTATAATAAATTTCAAATTCCTGTATTCGGGTCTGAAATCATGCCCCCATTCTGAAATACAGTGTGCCTCATCGATAGCAAAGAAAGAAATTTTAACATCTTTCAGGAAATCCAGATAATCTTCTTTAATTAAAGATTCCGGAGCTACATATAAGAGTTTGGTCTTCCCGCTTTTAATGTCATCGAAGACTTGCTTGGTCTGCGTTTTATTTAATGAAGAGTTTAAAACATGGGCTACCCCATCCTCGGACGAAAGACCGTTTACCGCATCCACCTGATTCTTCATTAACGCTATTAAGGGCGAAACTACAATTGCCGTACCTTCTGATATAAGAGCCGGAAGCTGGTAGCATAATGACTTACCTCCTCCCGTCGGCATCAGAACAAAAATATCCTTCCCTTCTAACAGGTTTTCTATGATTAGTTCTTGTTGGCCTTTAAAAGTAGAAAACCCGAAATACTTTTTCAATTCGCCTGATAAATTGGCTTTTTTTGCGCTCATCTAATTTTCTATTGCTAAATTTGCATCTATCCCAAAGTTATAAAAAATTCACTTAAAATAAAAGCGAACGAATTTATAAAAAATAAAATTTATATTAAATATTCTTTTTTAAATATAACGTTTTTTAGTGGATTTTTTGTATAACTCATAAAATAAAATTTGTAGACCCCATCAAAATAAAAATGGAAAGAGCCCATATTATTTCAATAGCCAAAAGTACGTTGGAAATAGAGATTTCTGAACTTGAAAAATTAAAAAACAGAATTGATGATGATTTTGCAAAAGCAGTAGAGATCATCCATTCCGCCGAAGGTAAATTAATTGTTGTAGGAATTGGTAAATCTGCCCATGTCGGAAATAAAATTGTTGCGACTTTAAATTCTACCGGTACACCTTCCCAGTTTCTTCATGCTTCGGAAGCTATTCATGGTGATTTGGGGGTTATTCAAAAACAGGATGTCGTTCTTTGTATTTCTCATTCCGGAAATTCTCCTGAAATTGCAACGCTTGTTCCTTATTTAAAGAGCTATTCTTCCGCTTTAATCGGAATGACCGGAAATAAGAGCAGTAAACTTGCCGAATTTTCGGAAGTCATTTTGAATACCCATGTAGATATGGAAGCATGTCCTAACAAACTGGCACCCACCAGCTCTACTACCCTGCAAATGGTTTTAGGAGACGCTCTGGCAATTGCTTTAATGGAATTGAATGATTTTAAAGCCAATGATTTTGCGAAATTCCACCCGGGAGGAAGTTTGGGTAAAAATTTAATCTCAAAAGTAGATCAGTTCGTTTCTCCGCAAAAGCCTCAGGTTACTGAAGATGCCCCCGTTAGAGATGTGATCATTTCAATCAGTGCTTCCAGCCATGGAATTACAGTGGTAACCGATCAGGAAAAAATTATTGGAGTAATTACCGACGGTGATTTACGAAGAATGCTGATGAACGGAAGTGATATTACTACGATTTCGGCTAAAGATATCATGTCTGCCAACCCGAAAACAATAGAAAAAGATACACTGGCAAAAGAAGCCATGAAGATCTTAAAAGAGAATAACATCGGGCAGCTTATCGTTACAGAAAACGGAAAATACTTCGGAATTATTGACCTTCACAAGCTCCTTGATGAAGGAATTAATTAGGCCGGAAGCCTGAAAGTGAAAATTGATATTCAAACATCTTCATCGTAAGATCAGAAGGAAAGTTTTTAATTTCTAAACTTCCATCTTCTCTTAGGAAACTTCCCGCTTTACTCAAACATTTTTCATAAATTTGAAATCTTAAAAATTTATTCTGTGAGTGAAGGTAAAGAAATGTCCTTTCTTGGACATATTGGAGAATTAAGAGGCCATCTTGTCCGCTCAATGATCGCAATCATAATTGCTGCTTTTATTGTTGGTTTTAATATTAACTGGATCATGGACCATATCTTTTTCGGTCCTACAAGAAATGATTTTCCAACTTTTAAGATTGTGAATCATTTTTCCAGAATGATTTTGGGAGAAGACAGCATTCATCTTCCTAAGGAATTCCCTGTACGTGTCCAAAGACTTTACCAGCAGTTTAATGTCATGATGGCGGTTTCCATTTTTGGGGGAATCGTAGCCGCATTTCCTTATATTGTATGGGAATTGTGGCGTTTTATCGGTCCGGCTTTGCATCCCAGAGAAAGAAAAAATTCAATCTTTATCATCAATTCTGTATGGATTCTGTTTATGACAGGTGTTTTATGCGGATATTTTTTAATCCTTCCTTTTGCAGTGAATTTTGGGGTTATTTTTAAGATTTCCGATATCATCATTCCTCTATATGATTTAAGTGATTACACGACATTATTTTTACAGGTTGTATTGGGAATGGGAATTGTTTTTCTTTTTCCGATCCTTATTTATTTCCTTACGAGTATTGGGATTCTAAATCCTAAATTCATGAGGACGTACCGAAGACATGCCATTGTTCTTATTATGGTGGTTGCAGCAATCATTACTCCTGCAGATGTTTTAAGTATGATTATGGCTGCAATGCCGCTGCTTTTATTATATGAATTCAGTATCATTATGTGTGCCTATACGTACAAAAAGGTTCAGAAAAGAGAAGGAAATCTTCCGGCAGTACAGGAATAAATGATCATTATACAGGTAATTTCAAGAGATAATTACCCTTTACCATAGCATTTTTAAAGGCTCCCATATTTTATAGATCTTAAAATATGGGAGCCTTTAGCATATCTGACCTTCAGCATTTTCAAACGATTCCGTTTCATGCAATTGACGTAAACTTATTTATTTTTACGTCAATTGGCATTAAATTTTCTACTTTTGGGTAGATTAATTTAATTTATAAATGAAAAAGCTGTCATACACTCTTTTATTTGCATCAGGACTTATTTTCGGACAAGTCTTAGAGCAGCCTGAAAACTTCACCAAACAAGATACTTTAAAGGGTTCTAATACGTCATTCCGTAACTTTTGGGATGTCAAAAAATATGAACTTTCTGTAGAGCCTGATTTTGATTCGAAGAGTATTAAAGGAAGTAACAGGATCAGCTTTGAAATTATAAAAGATGTTACCAATCCTGTATTCCAAATTGATTTGCTGCAGCCTATGAAAGCAGATAAAATAGAAGCCAGCTTTGCGATAGCCTCTTACAAACAGGATGGAGATTTCATCTTTATCACCACGAAGAAAAAATTTAAAAAAGGAGAAAAATTCACCATCGATATTGCCTATTCCGGGAACCCTAGAATCGCTAAAAATGCGCCATGGGATGGCGGTTGGGTCTTTACCAAAGATCATAACGGAAATCCGTGGATCAGCGTTGCAGATGAAGCAATCGGAGCGTCTGTCTGGCTTCCGACAAAAGATATCTGGAGTGATGAACCTGAAAATGGCGTCATCATGAAAATTATTACCCCGCAGGATCTGGTAGGGGTTGGAAACGGAAGATTGATCAATAAAAAAACGGAAGGCGGGAAAAATATTTTTACCTGGGAAGTTAAAAATCCCATCAACCTTTATTCTATTATCCCGAATATCGGCAAATATGTGAATTTCAAAGATACCTTTAACGGAGAAAAAGGAAAACTGGACCTGGACTACTGGGTACTGGATTATAATCTGGACAAAGCAAAAAAGCAATTCGAGCAGGTGAAACCGATGCTTTCGGCCTTTGAATATTGGTTTGGACCTTATCCTTTTTATGAAGATTCTTATAAAATCGTAGAGTCTCCGTATCTCGGAATGGAGCACCAAAGCAGCGTAGCCTATGGAAACGGGTATCAGAACGGTTACCGCGGAAGGGATCTTTCCGGAACAGGAGTCGGACTGAACTGGGATTATATTATTGTCCACGAAAGCGGGCATGAATGGTTTGCTAACAACATTACCGCTAAGGATCAGGCTGATATGTGGATTCACGAGAGTTTTACCATGTATTCCGAAGTGCTTTTTACGGAAAAATATATGGATAAAAAGTCATCAGAAATGTATGCAATAGGACTTCGTAAAAAAATTGATAATGACATTCCTATCATCGGAAAATACGGTGTAAAAAATGAAGGCAGCGGTGATATGTATAATAAAGGAGCCAGCATGCTTCACACCATCAGGCAAGTGATCAACAACGATGAAAAATTCAGACAAATCTTAAGAGGACTCAGCAAGGAATTTTATCATCAGACGGTAACCACAGAGCAGATTGAAAATTATATTTCTTCGAAATCAGGCATTGATTTCTCGAGCGTATTTAACCAGTATCTGAGAACGATCAAAATTCCGACCCTGGAATATTCTCAAAACGGAAACGTTTTAAAATTCCGTTATACGAATGTGGTTGAGAATTTTAAACTTCCTATCAGAATTGATGGTGAACAAACCATTAATCCTACGGAAAGCTGGCAGACCGTATCCTTGAAAAAAGGAACACCGGTTCAGTTTAATCCCAATTATTATATCAATTATACTTCTGTACAATAATCATACAAGGAGAATAATTCCATATGCAAGGCTAATTTTTTAGCTTTTATTAAAAATTAAGAAAAGTTTAATACTGTAATCCGTAACGAATTGAAATTTAAAACAACTACTTAACTATAATTCAGACTCAATGAAAAAAATTGCACTTAGCTTAGGTATGGCCGCCTCTTTTCTGGCCACTGCCCAATCTATTAAAACCAATATCGATCTGGTGAATGTAAAGGACGATAAAGTGGCTGTTACCATGGAATTTCCGAAAATGAAATCCGGTGACGTTAAGTTTCATTTTCCGAAAACTGTTCCCGGGACGTATTCTCTGGATGATTATGGAAGGTTTATAGAAGGCATCAAATTTTTTGATAATAAAGGAAGAGAACTGGCTTTTACGAAAGTGAATGACAATACGTATTCTCTTAAAAATGCCCAGAACTTAAGTAAAATCACGTATCTGGTTAATGACAGTTTTGATGATGAGATAGATACTTCAAAGCATAAAGCGGTATTCTCCCCTTCCGGAACTGATATCGAACAGGGTAAAGTATATCTGATCAATACCCATGGTTTTATCGGATACATTGATAATATGCAGGATGTCCCTTATCAACTCGTAATCCAGAAACCTACCGATTTCTATGGAACAACTGCTTTAGTTGATCAGGATAAATCTGAATCTACAGATACGTATACTTTGGCCAACTACGCCAAGGTAACAGATTCTCCGCTAATGTATACCAAACCGGATTATATCACCTTTAATGCAGGCGGAATGGATCTTGTGCTAGGCGTTTATTCTCCGACAGGGAAATATAAAGCGGCAGATTTTAAGGATAACTTAGAGAAAATGGTAGTTGCCCAAAAGAAATTCCTGGGTGATATGAATACTAATAAGAAATATGCGATCATGCTTTATCTTGCAGGAACAGACGGACCGCAGATCAAAGGATTCGGAGCTTTGGAGCATCATGAATCTACCAGTGTGGTTCTTCCTGAAATGATGCCGAAAGATGCCATCGATAAAACGATTACGGACGTTGTTTCCCATGAGTTTTTCCATACGGTAAATCCTTTGAAAACGCATTCTGAAGAGATTCATTATTTCGATTATGCAGATCCTAAAATGTCGCAGCACCTTTGGATGTATGAAGGCGGAACGGAATATTTTGCGAATTTATTCCAGATTCAGGAAGGTCTTATCAATAAGGATGAATTTTTACAGAGAATCGGTGAAAAAATTACCAATTCTAAAAATTACGATGATACGATGCCGTTTACGGTGATGAGTAAAAATGTATTGCAGGAGCCATATAAAGATCAGTACAGAAATGTGTATGAAAAGGGAACCCTTCTTGCTATGTGTCTGGATATTGAGCTGAGAAAACTTTCTAATGGAGAAATGGGCTACCGCGATATGATCCGAAAGCTGTCTCAACGATTTGGAGAAAATAAGCCTTTTAAAGATGATAAACTTATTGATGAACTGGTAACGGTAACCGGTTATCCTCAAATCAAGGATTTCTATACCAAATATATTGCAGGAAGCCAGCCGACTCCATATGCCGAATACCTGAATATGGTAGGGGTAGAAGTAAAGAAACAGGAAGTCCCACCTCTTTTCTGGTTTATCAAAGATCCGAATCAGACAGGATATAACGAAAAGAACAAAACTTTTATCTTTGATGAAAACTCAGCGTTATCGTCATTTGCAAAAAGTATAGGATTTAAAATCACGGATGAAATTCTGGCATTAGATGGTAAAACCGTCGATATCAAAAATGTACAGGATTTTATCAGTTATTCTAAAACTATTAAAGACGGTCAGAACGTTACGGTAACTATTCTGAGAAAGAATGGTGATAAAACCGAAAAATTATCCCTTAAAGGAAAAGCAATCCTGGATAAACTGACTATAGAAAACCTTCAGTTTAAAGCGAATCCTAGTCCGGCAGAACAGAAACTGCAAGACCAGTGGCTGACTGGAAAGAAATAATAAAGGCGGGAATTTTTTCCCGCTTTTTGTTTTTATTCTTGATAATGGATCTCCTGTTTTACTATGCTTTTCTGACCGTAATTCTGAACGTAGTTCCCTTTCCTACCTCGGTCTGAGAGATTTTAATATCTCCGTTATGGTATTCGTGAATGACCCTTCTTGCTAATGATAGACCAAGTCCCCAACCTCGTTTTTTGGTAGAATAACCAGGTTTAAAAGCATTTCTGACCTGTTGCTTGGTCATTCCGCTTCCGGTATCTTTCACTTCAATCAAAATATTTTTATTTCTCTCAAAAACAGACATTTGAAGTGATCCTTCTCCCTTCATGGCGTCTACCGCGTTCTTAACCAGATTTTCAATCACCCAGCTCATAAGAATTTTATTATGGGGAACCAGAACGGTATAATTGGGAAGCTGCAGCGTAAAATTGATTTTCTTCGATATACGGGTTTTCAAATAACTGTAATTCTCCTGAATAGTCTGGTTAAAATTCATGTCATTCAGTTCAGGAACGGAACCAATTTTTGAGAATCGTTCAGAAATCGTTCTTAATCGTTCAATATCTTTTTCAATCTCCTGTACGCCTTCAGACTCCGGATTATCTAACTTCATAATTTCCATCCAGCCAATCATTGAAGACAATGGTGTTCCAATCTGATGGGCGGTTTCTTTGGCTAAACCTGCCCAAAGGTATCCTTCATCAGTTTTTTTAATAGTCCTTAAAAACCAGAATATAAAAATCAAATAGGAAAGTATGAATAATCCTAAGAAATAAGGATAATATCTCAAATTATTAAGCAATGCTGAGTTATCATAAAACACAAGCTGTTTATCACCATTGGCTACCTCGATTTCAAACGGCTCATAATTGTTCTCCATCTTCCTAATAAGCTTTCGTAGTTCATTAGGATCTTTCAGAATTTCCTGAGCAATATTCCGGGAGCTGCCATCAAATATAAAGGGCTGTTTATTTTCATCGGTAAGAATCGAAGGAATCTGATCATTTTCAGTTAAAATAGCAAACAATAATTCCTGAGTTTCTGAACTTTTCTGTTGATTGTCCTGAAGTATTTTAATGGCCGTTGCAAAAACTTTTATTCTTTCAGCTTCTTTTTCCCTTAAGTTTGTAATGAGAATATTAGAAGAAATAATTAAGGCAATCACAATGACCGTCAGTAATGTAAAAACAAACCAGTTATTGATTCTCGCTAAGAACGGACGATTTTTCATTCAATTTTATTTTAAAACATTCAGGATTTTCTGCAGTTCCGCACCTCCGCTTCCCTGATAGTTATTAATGATGATTGAAAAAACATATTTCTTACCGTCTTTTGCAGTATGATACCCTGCAAATGATTTGGTATCACTCATGGTTCCGCTTTTCATTTTCATACCGTTATCCTGAGTGGGAAAACCATCATAATAGGATTCGAACCAGGGTTGTTTTTTGGCGTACAACAGTGCCTGAACTTCTGCTTTTGCAGCAACGTAATTCTGCGGGGAAAGTCCGCTTCCATCTGCAAAATTGATCATATTCGCATTAATTCCTTTTGACTTCCAGAATTCTTTAAGATAAGCCACACCACTTTTAAAGTTTGGATTTCCTTTTTTTTCTTTTCCTAAAGTTTTAATAAGCGTTTCTCCATAAAAATTGATGCTCTTTCTTAGAAACCAATACACTATTTTATCTAGTGTAGGCGACTGGTAGGTAAGAATCGTATTATTTTTAGGTGCCATTAAGGGTTGTTTTCGATCGATTTCAAGCTGAGAATTGGTGATTACTTTTCCGGAAAATTCAATTCCCGATTCTTTCAACCATTGTTTCACTTCTACCCCCAGCTGTAAAGGCGGATTGGGTGTAGAACCTGAAACCGTAACCGTTTTTCCGGCCGGCAGCGTTCCATTGATTACCGCAACATCCGAATGAGGTGCCGTAAAAATCAAACTTTGATCTGAACTTCCGCCTGTTTTTAAGTCATTCAGCCATTTTACGCCTTCCAGAGGATAGGAAAAACTTTTAAAATCCGTTCCGTTGATATTGATGTCAAACTGGTTTTCTCTCCAGTTGATTCCCCAAACTCCTGCTCCGTAATAATTTCCGAGATCATCCCATGGCCATCCTCCCGGAGTTGTCTGATGGTCAAAATAAGAATCATCAATGATCAGATCTCCTGAAATTTTTGCAATCCCTGATTTTTTAACGGCTTCTATTAATTTATTTTTAAAATTTTCTGGTTTGTATCCTTCATACCGCCAGCTGCCCAGCGTAGGGTCTCCATTAGAAGAAACGAAAAGGTTTCCGTTTAAAGTACCTCCTGAAATCGTTCCGGAATAGCCTGAAGTAGTGGTATAGGTATAGTTTTTCCCCAACGCCTCCAATGCCGCTCCTGCCGTAAATATTTTCTGTGTAGATGCTGTGGAAAGCCCTTTATTTCCCTGATAGTCATACATTACATTTCCATTTTCATCGGAAACATAAAAAGATAAACTGGAAGCAACAGCAGACGAAGAATCCATAAGATCCTTGGTCACTTTATCCAGTTTTTGGGTGATATTCTGAGCATAAAACAGCTGTGCTGAAAGCGTAAGAACAGCAATCGTTTTTTTCATTGCATTGTTGTTTATCAAATATAATTAAAATAAGGCTTTAGTCAGTATAATTCACTTCCCGACTCTATTTCATAGGGTTCTTTTCCTTTTTCGAAGATTCTGGTCAGTTCACTTCCTTCCACGGTAATAGTATCGCCTTTTCTTCTGATCCAATTCCCTTCTCGAAGTCCGACTACTTTAAGATCATTCTGGGTTAAAAATTCCAAAATTCTGGTTTCTCTTGTTTCTCCATTATGCTTTAATTCCGGATTAGGATCTAAATAATGGGGATTCAAATTAAAAGGAACTAATCCCATACAGTCAAAACTTGGCGGATAAACGATCGGCATATCATTCGTTGTTTTCATATTCTGACCTCCGATATTGCTTCCTGCACTGCATCCCAGATATGGCTTTCCATCTTCCACATTCTGTTTCAGGACTTGCATTAAGCCTTCTTCATGTAACGTCTTAACAAGTAAGAACGTATTTCCACCCCCTGTAAAATAGCCTTTGGCCTGTTTTAAAGCTTCGGATTTATTTTCAAATTCGTGAAGACCTCTTACTTTAATATGAATGGTTTCAAAGAAAGAGCGTGCTTTGGCCGTATACTCGTCATGAGAAATACCGCCAGGCCTTGCAAAAGGAATGAAAATAATTTCATCAACATCTTCATACAATTTGATTAATTCTTCTTTTAAATATTCTAAATAGGCTCCACCAAAAAGTGTGGAAGTTGAGGCTAATATGATATTCATACCGGGAAATTATATTAATTATTAAAAAAATAGTTGAATGACAAAGATAACTTAAACGCGAATGAATCAAAAATTAAGCTAAAAAAAAACCTATACCCGTTAATATTTTCTAAAAAAACTTAAAGCTTCTAAAATTTATGCTTTTCTGGAATTATTATTGAATTTTAGTACTTAGAAATTTTAAAAATGTAAGATTATGAAAATGACTAAAATTAATATCAAAACTCTGTTTTTAGGATTAATCCTTGTAGGAAGCGCAACTTTTGTACAGGCACAAACGACTCAGACAGATACCGCAAATAGTACAGCCACAGCCACTACTACTCAGGCAGCTCAAACTGCAAGCAACCCTACTATTGAAGGTCTTAAAAAACAAATTGAAGCCAACCCAAAAGATACCGAATCATTAGCAAAACTGGCTAATGCCTATCAGGAAGCTTCTGATTGGACGAATGCAGTAGCTACATGGAAAAAAATCTCTGTACTGTTACCTGATTGGGCTCCATCATATTACAGCCAGGCGTATGCGTATCAATCTGCTAAAGATGATGTGAATGCAAAAATGGCGTATGAAAAATATATTGCTACGGTAAAACCGGAAGAAGTGGAACAGAATAAGAAAAATCTGGCCTACGCTTACTTCTATATCGCGTTTGCAGAGCGGCAAAGTGATCCTGCTAAAGCCAAAGAGCACATTGCTAAGTCGATACAGTATGATCCTACCAACCAGGATGCTGTGAAACTGAGTAAAGCTTTAAATTCATAGTTAAAAATAAGATCCGGAAAATTTCCGGATCTTATTTTTTGTTAATTTTCTTACCGAAAAAGTCTGTTTTGCCCTGAAGATGCCTGATGATTTTTTCAATATTTTTCTGAATTGACCCTTCTGTTTTTAAATTGTCGATATAACGGATCAGTTCCAGCTTTCTTGAGGGAATAAGGTTCTCAAAATTTTGTAAAGTAACGGAATTTTCTCTGATCGCTTTATCCAATTGAGGATGGATAGAAATTGTTCTGTCCGAATCATCAAATTCAACAGAAACTTCGATAAGTTCCCCTATTCTTTTGGGAGAATTATGTAACATGGTTGTATTAATGTACAATCGCCATTCTCCTAAATATTTCATCAGATTTTGCTTAAATTCTTTCCCATTTACAGTTCCTTTTACCGGAATCGGGCTTTTATTTTTCTTCGAAGCTTCAAAAATTTCATTGAGAATATCCTCAGGAATGAAGACAAAAGGATTAATTCCAATGATCTCGAGTTGGACTGTAAATTGATTTTCCATTGAATTTCCTGGTTAACTTTTACATTTGAAATACGTCATAAACAAAATTAAAAATTTCTCACTCAAAAAAGGAATGTTTATCTTTGTAAAAATAAATCTGTAAAACAAATGAAATTTTTTATTGACACAGCCAATTTAGAGCAAATTAAAGAAGCAAAAGATCTTGGAATTTTAGATGGGGTAACCACTAATCCTTCATTAATGGCAAAAGAAGGTATTCAGGGAGCTGAGGCGATCAAAAACCATTATAAAGCAATTTGTGAAATCGTAGACGGAGATATTTCTGCTGAAGTACTTTCTACGACGTACGAAGAAATGATCAAAGAAGGTGATGAACTGGCTGCGATCCATCCTAATATCGTTGTAAAGATCCCAATGATCAAAGACGGTATCAAAGCATTAAAATATTTTTCTGATAAAGGAATCAGAACGAACTGTACATTAATTTTCTCTGTAGGACAGGCTCTTTTAGCAGCTAAAGCAGGCGCTACGTATGTGTCTCCATTCTTAGGAAGATTAGATGATATTTCTACAGACGGACTTCACCTGATCGAGGAGATCAGATTGGTTTTCGACAATTATATGTATGAAACAGAGATCCTGGCGGCTTCTATCCGTCATTCTATGCATATCATTGACTGTGCAAAAATCGGTGCTGACGTCATCACTTCACCGCTTCCTCCAATCTTGAGTTTATTAAAGCATCCTTTAACAGACAGCGGATTGGCTCAGTTTATTGCAGATTCTCAGAAATTAGCATAAGAACTTACTGTAATTTTCAGATATAAAAAATCCCGAAACATATGTTTCGGGATTTTCGTTTATTGTAATAAGTCGAGCTCAAGAATGTTATTGTTTTTTGCATTGTCTGCTTTGGCATTTTTCTCCCGCTCCCTTATGACCTCACTGATATCCAGCGGTTTTCCGCTTTCATTCACCAACATTATCTTATTACTTCCTGAGGCCATTTCCTTAAGCCCTTTGGCAGGATCATTCCGGCTCTCCAGAAACTGTTTTTTATACTTTTCAGGGGATACATTAATGAACTGCTTAGAATTCTTTTTTTCACTTTCACTTTGCCACTCTTTATTCCTGGAAAGTTTTTTGGTTTCTTTTAATGTAAAACTGTGGGATTGGGTCTGATCTTCAATTTTTATAATCAGGCCTGGAAGTCCATGGAACTTGTAAGGTCCGTCCTGAATAGGAATATCCGGAGCAAACCAGGCGATCCATTTTCTTCCTGAAAAATCCAAGGTTGCCTTTTGCACTTCGATATCACCTATTTTTGCTTTATCAGGTAATACTTTCCAGTTTTGCACTCTACCGTCTGAAACTTTATACTGATCCATATCCAGGCTTCCATACAATACGGTATTATAATCCGGATATGACTTTTCAACAACAAACGGAACAAAATCAAAATTGATTCCACTGAAATTACGGCCTCCAATTTTTATTCTATCTTCACGCAGGGAGTCAGAAACATACTTTTCATGGCTGTAAAATTTTGATCCTTTAGGAGCAGTATCTAAAAACATCAGTTCAGATTTTGTCTCGTCTCTGGCTGTAGAATCCTTTACAAATTTATATTCATAAACAAAACGCTGATTTTGTGCATAGCTGCCTATACTCAAAAGTGCAGCAAAGACTATTATCATTTTCTTCATTCGTTTTTTTTACTAAAGTATATTTTTTAATTTTCTTCTGCAATATCCTTTACTACTTTACAGGGATTTCCTATGGCAACTACTCCATCCGGTATATCTTTAGTCACAATACTTCCTGCTCCTATGACGGTATTGCTTCCGATAGAAACGCCGGGCAGTACCACTACATTGCCACCGAGCCAAACGTTGTCTCCTACCGTGATTGGACGGGCATATTCCAGACCTTCGTTTCTTTGTTTGGCATCCAGCGGATGTCCGGCGGTATAAAAACTGCAGTTGGGTCCGATAAAAACATTATCACCAAACTTTACGGCTGCACAGTCTAAAATCACAAGATTATGGTTGGCATAAAAATTTTCTCCAACCTCGATATTATAGCCGTAGTCGCACCAGAATGAAGGTTCTATACAGATGTTTTCTTCTGTTTTTCCGATGATCTTTTTAATCAACACATTTCTGTTTTGGCTATCCGAATTTTTAAGCTGGTTGTATTCTCCGCAAAGGTCTTTACAGGCTATACGTTCATTCATCAGCTCTTTGTCATAATTGGCATCATATAAAAGTCCTGCGGCACATTTTTCTTTTTCTGTCATATTATTTAGGATTAGAGCTCTAAAATTAAGACAATAAAAAGAAAAACAGGATAGTCATTAATAACCATCCTGCTTTCTATTAAAAAATTATGTATTGTAATTTAATTCACTAAGTCCGGTTCTATCGGATTATTATTCTTAGCTAAAGATTCTTTGGTACGCTTTTCCATCTCTCTGAAAACCTGATTGGGATCTGACATTTCTTTTCCGTCTGCAGTTTTTACTTTAAAAGTAACTTTTGAAGTGTCTGTATTTCTCATCATCATTTCTCTCATATTCTTGGTAGGATCATTTACATAGGCTTTCCAGGCTTTTTTAAACTGATCTTTCGTTACTTCAATTTCTTTTCCTCCAAAACCTATTATTCTCATTCCTTCGGGAAGCTGAGCTTCCTGATCTGCTGCTGCCGGAGACTGGATGGTTTTATTTCCAACCAGTGTCATGATGTGTGAACCTGTAGCATCTTCAATTTTCACGATCAGTCCGGGAAGTCCATAAAACTTATACGGTCCATCCTGAAAAGGAATATCTGAAGCAAACCATGCCGTCCATTCTCTGCCGCCATAGCTTGTTGTAGCTTTTTGGGCATTGTATTCGCCGATCTTCTGTTTATCAGGAAGAATTTTCCATTCCGGTTTTTTATCTTCCTTCACTTTGTACTGATCGGTAGAAATACTTCTGAAAAGATAGGTTTTAAAATCCGGATAGTCTTTCGTCACTTTGTAGGAAACCTGCCCCGGTTTTTCTCTTCTATTTACATTCAGGTTACCGCTTCCTGATTTTATCTGTCTTTCCAGATCTGCTTTTCCTGTAGAATCAGAAACAAATTTGTCATGACTGTAATAGCTGGAACCATTTTTATTGATATCCAGAAACATTATTTCTTTTTTCACATCCTCTTTGTTGTTGAAATCCGGGATGTATTTGTATTCATAGAAAAATCTGTTAGTCTGTGCATGGGCAACTACGCTCAACAGTAAAAAAAGTAAAATATTTTTTTTCATAGTTTTATTTCATGTGATTTAGGAAAAAATAAGCTTTGTCAATAGAAATTCACAAAGCTTACTGTTTCTTTATTTTTTAGTCTGGATTCTGATTTCCCCTCGTCTGATATTGGCTCCTTCCTGTTTGTTGATATTAATACTGGCAATATCTTTCATATTTAAAGCATTCAGCTCTTCTTTGGTAACTTTCTTGCCGTCCACATAAATTTTAGTATCATCATCACCGTTAAATTTAAAATTCTTAACGCCATTCATGGTAATATTCCCATTGCCATCTTTTTTTATAAAATCTGCATTCATGAACATCGTGGTTTGATCTTTTGCAGATGGCGCTTTTATAGAACTGTTGTAGACATAAACACTATTTACTTTGGCGTCCCTCATTATTATTCTTGCTTCTTTTCTTGCCTGTTCGCCTGCTATTCTCGCCTGCTCGCCAGCAATCCGTGCTATTTCACCTTCTTTTCTTGCTTTTTCTCCCTCAATTCTCCCTTTGGCACCTGCTATTCTTGCCTGCTCTCCTGCTATTCTGGCCTTTTCACCTTCCAATCTTGCTATTTCACCTCTTTTTCGGGCTTTTTCTCCTTCTTTACGGGCTTTACGAGCTTCTTTTTCATCTTCAGGGCTCCAGTTTTGATACGTGTAATCCTTCGTTTTATATATTCTGATCTTTGGAGCTTTGGGTGCGTTGGGAGCTTTAGGTGGTGCCGGAGGGTTTTCCGGAAATTCTATATTAAATTCCGGGATTTCTGGGATTTCCGGGATCTCAATGTTTAAATCTTTAAGCTCATTGATATTATCCTTCCATTCATCAGATTTGAAAAAATCATTCATTTTCTTCATATCCATTGCCTCACCCTTGTACATCATCCTGAAATCATTGGAACTGGCAATCTTTCCGATCTCTGCAGACAAAGTTCCTATTTCATCTACATTCTTTTTAAATTCTTCGCTGTCAGGATTTAATTTTTTTAAAGCATTGCTCTTTTCTTCGATTTTCTTACCAAGGTCTGCTATTTTTTCCTGACTGTTTGATTTCTCACCTGTTACAGGCTGTATAGCATTATCGATTGATCCTGGTTTCAGCGTGTCTCTTTTAATCTTTGAAACCGCTTCTTTGATGGCTATATTGGTATCTTTAATCTCTTTATTTTTCGCATTTACCATATAGGCAAAGGCTATTGAAAATAAAACCGGCAATGCAAAAATTCTTCGCGCATATCCGAATTTGGTTTTAGGTTTTTGTAACATTTTGAGTCGTTTTTTTAGATTTGAACTTAGAAACGGACTGGTGGCAGGCAACTGTGTTCCGGAAAAGTGGCTTGCTAAAAGCATTTGCGCAAATGCTTTGGTGTCCGATTGTTTAACGGCTTTTTTATCAGCCAGATATTCGTGGATTAAATTAATTTCTTTTTTGATGATATGAAAAAAAGGATTGAACCAGAAAACAGCGGTAATGATTTCAATAAAGATTTTATCGAAGGAGTGTTTCTGTTCAATATGTACCATTTCGTGCTGTAAGATCTGCTTTCCGATATCAGAATTCAATACAATTGAATTCTTCCAGAAAAGGTTTTTAAAATACGAAAATGGCGCTTCAGTTAAGTTGGTCTGGTAAAAATTGATCCCATCAAAACTTTCTTTTTGAAATTGGCTCTTAAGCTGGCGGATTCTGAAGATTCCGTAGGTTAATTTTCCTATAAAATAGAGAGAAACCAATCCCAAAGCTGAAAAAATAATTCTAAAATAAGTGTGGTCATTGCTTATGTTTTGAGTTGTGTTAAAATTTTGCAATTTATCAATCAGCATATACACCTCATTATTTACCTCTATCGTAAAGTCATCAACATGAATGAGTGGTAGCAGCAACGGTATCAGCATTGCCGACAGCAGATAAAATCTGTTATAATGATGAAATGTCTTGTCCTTTAAAGACAACTGGTAATACAAAAACATTACACCGGAACATAATATTACTTTTCCAAAGTAAAAAAGTGCTGCTTCCATGGCTAGTCTTTATTTTTGAGTTCGTTTAATAGCATTTCAAGATCTTCAACGGTCATTTCATTTTTTTCGACTAAAAACGAAACTGCACTTTTATAAGATCCTTTAAAATAATTTTTCACCAGGCTTTTCATTGTTTTTCCTGAATACTGTTCTTTTGAAACCAGTGGAAAATATTCGTGCTGCCTTCCATAGACGTTATAGTCTACGAATTCTTTGTCCTTCAATACTTTCAAAATAGTAGAAACGGTGTTGGTATGGGGCTTAGGCTCAGGAAAAAGATCAAGAACGTCTTTTAGAAATCCTTTTTCCAGTTTCCATAAATACTGCATCACCTGTTCTTCTGCTTTGGTCAAAGTCTGAATTTTCATATCATTTTCATTTTAATTGTGATGTGAAATTTTTTACTTAATCTCATATCACTAACAAATTAGTTATACAAATGTAGAAATAAAAATGATTCAAACAACTATTTTTTTAGTGATAGGAGGCAGATCAATATAAGTAGCTGATAATCATATTGATAAATTTATAAAAATAAAGAATTATGTTATTACTCTCTGAAGATTTCATAAAGAAACCGTGTAAATATTTATTAACTTAGACTAAAAACAGCTGTATCTATTAAAATAATTAAAACTGTATCTGTGTACATTTTTTGTATTTGTTGATATTTGTGTAACTACAATTAAGTAAAAAGACAGAAGAATGAAAATCGCAATAGTTAGTTACAAAAAACAGGAAAAGTTTACACAAGGCGTTACCAATGATGAAGATGCAGATCTTTTACGATTTCTGAGAGAGAAAGGCTTGAATGCTTTTCCTACCATCTGGAACGATGAAAATGTAGATTGGAAGAGCTTTCATGTAGCCATCATTAAATCGCCATGGGACTATCATAATCATTTACCCCAGTTTTTGAATTGGCTGGATACATTGGAAAAATTAAATATCAAGGTATTAAATCCAGTGGAAATCATTAAATGGAACAGTCATAAAAAATACCTTAAAGATATTTCCAACAACGGACTTCCTGTAATTTCTTCTGAATACCTTGATAAAGGTTCTTCCTTTGACAGTCGTTTTTTCGACTTGTTCGGTACAGATAAATTGGTTGTGAAGCCTTGCGTAAGTGCCGGTGCTCAAAATACCATAACCGTTAATAAAAGTAATCTGAACGAACGTACACAAGAAATTGAACAGCTCCTAAAAACAGAAGATTATATTGTACAGCCTTTTGTAGAAGAAATAAAAAATGGAGAATGGTCGTTTTTGTTCTTCAATAGCAAATACAGTCATTGTACGCTAAAGACACCTAAAAAAGACGACTTCAGAGTGCAGCACTATCACGGTGGCAGTATCAGTTACCCAACCCCCACCTCTCTCCACATAGAACAGGCAGGACAATATGTAAAGAGTTTACCGCAATCTACTCTGTATGCAAGAGTGGATGGTGTAATCATAGATAACACATTCAAGTTAATGGAATTGGAATTAATAGAACCGTATTTATTCCTTAATGGTGACAATAATTTACTGGAAAACTATTTCCAGGCATTAATGGCTTTAGTTTCATAAATGCATTTAGTTTGAGAGCTGATCTTCTCAATATACATTTCACTAATGGTAGTAAATACTTAAGCGCCATCATATTGTTTATAACAGATTCAAAGAGTAAATAACCCGGTCTTGAAAGGTCATTTACTCTTTGAATCTCATTTTAAAATTATAAGTTAATTGGTATTACCAAGGCAAGGGAGCATTATCTCCATTTTTATTCTCTGCATAATATAAAGATGAAAGAAAATGAGATAAATAAGTAAATTCTGTATAACAATGCTCCATTAGCCCAAAGCCAATATTTTCGTGAAGCGGTGTTTCGGTATCTGCAGTTAATGCCCCAAGGTAAAAATGACTTCTCAAGGTACAGCCAAAAGGTGTATCTCTGGCTACATGAAACATAAAACCATCTTCCGGATCTCCATTGTTATCCAGTACCGTATCTTTTCCAAAACCAATTCTTGCATAAATAACCGCCCCTACATTACCTTCCGCATAAGCTTCCTGTAATAAGATAGGATTAAAGACTTCCTCAGGAGCATGAAATTTGATGGTAGCAGGTACAGGTGGAATCTCGCCCAAAGCTTCGGTGGCGTGTATGGTCGCCCCAATATAGTTTTCGTTTTTCACCCATTTACGATCCCAGCCACTATGAAGGATATGGTCATGCGGATGCCACCATTTTAAATGTTCTGTGGTTTCAAAATAGGTAAACCACCAGTCCAGCATTTTACTTTTACAACCATGCAGATCCGTTCTCATGGAAACCTGGAGCATACCGTTTGACAGTCTTTGTATTCCGGCTTCCAGTCTTAGCGGTTTAGGAAATAACAGGTTGTCAATATCCAAAAATAAGCTACGCTGCTCTTCTTTACTTAGTTTCATATTAGCTTTGATTAATTATTATTAACCAAAGGTAGCTGGAGATCGCTATTGAAAAACTTAACCTTTGTTAAGCTTTTCTAAGAAGATTTGTGGTGACTTTGCTTCAATATTCTGCTGTAGGCCTCCGGAGTGATCCCTAAAAACTGAGCAATGTATTTATAGGGTACCTTTTGGGCAATATCGGAATAATGTGATCTGATGAATTCAGACATTTCATTCTTTCCGTATAACAGCTTTACATCGGTAATCAATATATCTTCAGCAATGATCTCAAGAACCCTATTTCTGAGTATTTTCCCCAGGCTGATACCATTATGATAATATTCCATAAAATCGGAAGCTGCTATTGAAATCACAGTACAGGAAGTTATACTTACAATCTGATACCTGGATGCTGTTTGGTGAAGTAAGCTGTCAAAATTGGTACATAGATTTCCAGACTGGAAAAACCTGCCAATCACTGTTTTCTCATCTGCTGTAAATTCTGAGGCCAATATTCCTTCTGACACAAACAGTACATCGCTGTAACGGAAATTACTTTTCAGAATGACTTCATTCTTTTTGAAAGACTTTAGACATGAGTTTCTCAGCAAACTATTCCACTCTTCATCCTGCGGAAGTTCTTTAAGATTGAATATGGTCCTAAGATGATCTTCCAAACTTTTATTTTTCACTAAACAGAATTTGAATAATATCCTTTATCTAAACGTAAATATAGAAAAGAAATACTTAATTACAGCGATTATTAAAACAAAATACTTTCAGTAAAAACCCTTTAATGAAAAATTTAATGATTAAACATCATAATTCTCATAGTAAATAATTATATATCTATTGATTGATTGTTCATTATGATGACTTATTTAGTTTATAAATATCATTAATAAAGACCTTCTAATCACCATTTATACAATGATGAACAAATAACATTGTAGATTTGTTAAAATTTATTAAATAAAATGAATATGAATATGTTTAAACTGAGAAAATATATTTATTTTAGTGCTTTAAAAATTTCTCATGAAAAGATATAATTTACTGATTGTACTATTACTACTTATTTTTAACGTTACGACTGCTCAAAAGAAAGGTTCTCCTGCTGCAGATTTCAGTTCGGTAAAAGAAACCAAAACTAAAATTGAAAATACGGTTCCTTTGGTAATCCAACACCTTCAGGCTATTGCTACAAAAGAAGGTGACAATAATATCCTTACCAACGGAAAAACTGCTTTAGGAAAAGAATATGGGATTTTAGAATCCGAATGGCGTTTATACAGAATCAATATGAACAACTGTATTCTTAACAATTCTTCCAAAAAAGCTAAAAAGTGCATGGAATACCATACGCTATATCTTAGAAATACACTGATCAACTATAACAACTACATCACCAACCTTACCAGAAAGAATGGATATTTAGGTGTTGAAGGCGATACCAAGTTTGATTTTAAACCCGCTGAATTAACCACTAAACTAAGCGAGGCTTATTTTAATGGCAATGATGCTGCCGGCAGAATGAAAGGAAACCAGAAAAAAGAATTTTTGGGACAGACTTTAGCTGACGATTATAAGCTGAGACCTTACGCTGAAATGGCTCAATAATAAATGATCCCGCTTTTGAAGCGGGATCTTTTTTGTTATCTAATTTCTTCTTTTTCCAAATCATATCAGTTTCCATCTGTTTAAATTATAAGACAAAGATCAGATCATAAATTAATTTTTTATATTTACCAATATCCATGTTCATCTTCAACAAAAATAAAATTTTACTTTTTGCCGCTTTATTCATAACGTATATCCATTGTTACAGCCAAAACTCTCAGAAAAGAAAGAACCTGGATCATCTATTTCAGCAAGCCCAACAATCCAAAGCTTTTAATGGAAATGTTCTTGTTGCTCAACATGGAAAAATACTATACGAAAAAGCCTTAGGCCGGGCAGATGCAAGCGGTACCATTCCTTTAAACAATAAATATCGCTTTCATATCGGTTCCATTGCTAAAGAATTTAATGCCGTTGGAATTATGATGCTGAAAGAGCAGGGAGAATTAAAACTTGATGATCCCATTTCTAAATTTTTGCCGGAGCTCCCTGCCTGGGCCCATACCATTAAAATTATCCATTTGCTTCAATATACAAGCGGTCTTCCGCAAATCAAATGGAATGAAGTGAAACAGGATTCTGACAATATGCTGGCCTTACAAAAAACAGAATCTCTTGATTTTGAACCTGGGACAAAGTATGATTATAACAACAATAATGTATTTCTACAAAGGAGGATTATAGAAAAAATTGCCAACATGCCTTTCAATTCCTTTGTAGCACAAAAAATACTCGAACCTCTCGGAATAAAAAACGGACTCATAGATCCCAATGAAAAAGAAAAACTCTTTGCAAAATCCTATAATAATAAAGGAAAGCAGGATCCGATTATCTATAATATTTCCGGCTGGACCGCATTAAATATAAGGGATTTTTATACGTGGTCTGAAGCCATCAATTCATTCAAAATCATTAATACTGAGTCAACACTAGAGCTGTTCAAGCCTTTTTCCCAGGGAAACCAAACTGGTCTTGGGGAAGGAGCGATCCAGCAGGGGAAAGTTATCCGTCATATTCACGATGGAGCTGCATTCAATTATCAGGCATTACTCGTAAGTACCCCTGATTACACCATTATTTTAGTGACCAATAACAAACAAAATAATGTAGAGGAAATAAGCAGGTCAATACAATCGATACTTGAAGGAAAACCGTTTAAGGAAATTGAAAGTCCAGCTCATTGATTACAACAGGAAATAAAGTAAGAATTATCTGTTGTAAGCAAATACATCATTATCTTATTTTACAATTTTAATATATAAAATAAAGCAAATACTAATATTTCAGGTAGGACATACAGTTTTGCATTAGATTTTATTGCCTACTTGTTCTGCTGTCATTCTGAATGTAACAAAGTAAAATGAAGAATCTAATCTATGAACGGGATTCCTCCTTCGTCGGAATGACAATAGACGTAAAATTGTATATAATAACCCTATTTCAATTCAACATATACTGCTCATTTACACATTTTTAAGAATTATAAATTCCCATACTTATAATTAGAATAATATTTGTACCATTGTCTTCAATTACAAAGAGTTTTCAATTTTAATTAATGATCATTAGAAAATGAAATTTCACATTACACTATTTATTTTAATTTTTCCTTTATTCCTCTTCGCGCAGAGTTTTAGATTTACTTACGAATACAAATTTAAACCGCAAAAAGAAAAAATGGATTCTGTAATTACCGATTACATGAATTTAGATACTGATGGAAAGAAATCTCTTTTTTTTAATGATTCTAAGCATAAAATGGATTCAGTGTATGCTGCTTCAAAAAACTTAAATGATTTAACTCAATACAAAAATTATAATCAAAATTTAAACTATACAATATTTAAAGATTACAGTATTCCTAAAATAGACTTCTATTCAAAGAAATTTAATCTTGATATTCTGATAGAGGAAAAAGAATTACCAAAATGGAATTTAGTAGATGAGTTTTCTGTAATCAATACATTCAAGTGTCAAAAGGCTTACACAAAATATAAAGGTAGAGAATGGTATGCATGGTTTACAAAAGACATTCCTATCAATGATGGCCCTTATAAATTTATTGGGCTGCCTGGTTTAATAATACGAGTGAGTGATAAAGAAGAAAGTCATACATTTGATTTAATTCAGGTTATTCATATAAAAGATCCTTTTTTAGAAGTGCCTAAAAAAGTAAGGCTCATGACTCAAACACAATTTGATGAATTAGCGAAAAAAAATATTAACCTTAAAACCGATGTTGCTTTTACCAATGTAACTAATAAAACGGTTACCGTAGGTTTAAACGATGGGAATATGATGAATTTATCCAATAATACCGCTAATGTAGATCAGGCTATCATAGATAAACTTAGGAAATCTAATAATCCTATTGAGCTTAAACCTTCCGAATAAAAACCATCTTTATTTTAATATCCATTATAAACTTTTTCAAATTACTGTATCTCTTATGTTTCCATAGCAAGAATTAATAGATGTCATTGATTCTAAAAAAGCGGCATAAAAAAATCGGTATAACAAATTGTTATACCGATCGTCTTACTTTAGTAGCGGGAACCGGACTCGAACCGATGACCTTCGGGTTATGAGCCCGACGAGCTACCTACTGCTCCATCCCGCG
>NZ_JAWRXA010000019.1:0-26883 GCF_046535275.1 Chryseobacterium sp. SIMBA_029 | reverse complement strand
GCAAAAACAAATTTGCTCTGGTTTAATTATTTATTTTTGTCCTTTAATCTGTATCGGAGTTTCAGGACTAGTCATAATTTATTTAATCTGCAGTATAATTTCTGAATTGCTCTTTTTAATAACTGGTACAGTTTTGGATTCGTATGATAACAAATAATTTATTCAAAATTAAAACCAAAAACGATGAAAAAGACCAGCAATATTTTCAAAAAAAATCCTGAAAAACATGATTTCCCTGCCGCTAAAGATTATTTGGAGCTTTTATACGACGAATCAAAAACGGTAGCTCTTATCAAAGAACTCACTGAGGCCAAAACCATTTATAAAAAATGTAAAGACATTTTCCGTGCAAGTGAGCTTCCACTCCTACCTCCTGAAAATAAATATGTACGGGAAGATCTTCAAAAAATAAAGAAAGGGATAAAACTTTCACCTATTTTACTGGTTCGCGGAACTCACAAACTCATCATTGCCGACGGCTATCACAGAATATGTGCAAGTTATTCTCTGAACGAAGATCTGGAAATCCCCTGCAGGCTCATTTAATTTTCGGGATCGTTTATCCTGAAAATAAATTGCTTTTTTAAACTTCAAAAGAATTTCTTTAAAAAAACTATATTTGTGAAATTTAAAAATTCATAAATATGTCGCCGTATCTATTACTGGTTATCATTATCGCCTATTTTGCACTGCTGCTCTGGGTAGCCTATAGAACAGGAAAAGGAAGCGACAATGAGAGTTTCTTCATTGGAAACCGTAAAAGTAATTGGATGCTGGTCGCATTCGGAATGATCGGAACCTCACTTTCCGGAGTGACGTTCGTAAGTGTTCCGGGAGCAGTAGGAAAAGACAGCTTTGCGTATTTACAAATTACGTTAGGATATCTTATTGGATATATTGTCGTTGCGTATGTTCTGCTTCCTCTCTATTACCGGTTAAAATTAACCTCTATTTACGGATATCTCCAGCAGAGAATGGGACAGCTCTCTTATAAATCAGGAGCATGGATCTTCATTGTTTCAAGATTGGTGGGCGCTACGGCGAGATTGTACCTGGTTGTTAATATTCTTCAGGTGACGATACTCGACAGTTTGGGTGTTCCTTTTATTTTAACCACTCTGATTATCCTTGGAATGATTATTCTTTACACCTATGAAGGAGGAGTGAAAACCATTGTCTGGACCGATACTTTACAGACATCCTGTATGCTTTTAGGGCTTATTATCTGTACAGTTTATATGCTTAATCATTTAGATCTGAGTGTAGGACAGAGTTTAACGGCGATGAATTCTAAAGGCTACACCAAAATATTTGAATTCGACTTTAATTCTCCCGGATTTTTCATCAAACAAATTCTTGCAGGAGCCTTTATTACCATTACCATGACGGGAATTGATCAGGAAATGATGCAGAAAAGCCTTTCTGTAACCAAGTTGAAAGATTCTCAGAAAAATATGGTAACGCTTGGCTTTATTTTATTGGGAGTAATCTCCTTATTCCTCTATATGGGAGGACTTTTATATCTTTTCGGAGAAAGCGAAGGTGCTCATTTTACACAGGCTATTGTTGACGGAGTTCCTAAAAAAGAATTTTTACTGCACGGAAAAGATATTTTCGGGGATAAAATTTTCCCTGAAGTGGCATTGAATCATATGCCGCCATTTATCTCCATTATATTTATTATCGCTTTAATTTCAGCATTATTCCCAAGTGCGGATGGTGCCATGACGGCCCTTACCTCTTCATTATGCATTGATATTGTGGGGATGAAAGACAAACCATGGGATACCAAGAAGAAGGAAAGATTCAGAAAAAATGTACACTTATTGGTGGCAGTATCTTTCCTGGTTATGGTGATTATTTTTAAAGTGATTAATGATAATTCCATGATCGGCTTAATTCTTAAACTTGCCGGATTTACGTATGGACCACTTTTAGGACTTTTTGCCTTTGGAATTTTCACTAAATATAAAGTTCAAGATAAGCTTGTTCCGTATGTTTGTATTGCGGCTCCTATTATTTCTTATTTCATCGATAAATACCAGGTTTCTATCTTTGGAGATTTCAAGATTGGGCTGGAATTACTGATCATCAATGGTATGTTGACATTCTTTGGATTGTGGCTGATCAGAAAAAAATAGAATTTCAAAAATTGTTATATACTCTGCTTAAGGCTGTTAAAACGGCCTGTTTATCTAAATAATTTAAAATCCGGGCCTAAAACCCGGATTTTTACATTTCCATAAGCCGGTAAAAAATTGTAAATTCGCGTGTAAATAAATCAGATATAATGAGTAAAAGTATCGAAGAGTTAAAATCTCTTACTACACAAATCAGAAGAGACATTTTAAGAATGGTTCATGATGTGAATTCAGGGCACCCGGGCGGAAGTTTAGGTTGTACAGAATTTTTCACAGCACTTTATGGAAAGGTAATGAACTATAGCCTTCCTTTCACAATGGAAGGGAAAAATCAAGATCATTTTTATCTTTCAAACGGACATATTTCACCGGTATTCTATTCTACTTTAGCGAGATTCGGCTTTTTCCCGGTTGAAGAACTGAAAACGTTCAGAAAATTAAATTCAAGATTGCAAGGTCACCCGACTACTCACGAGGGTCTTCCAGGAATACGTATTGCTTCCGGATCTCTTGGTCAGGGACTTTCTGTAGCTTTAGGTGTTGCTCAGGGTAAAAAATTAGACGGAGACAGCTCTTTGGTGTATACTTTACATGGAGACGGAGAATTGCAGGAAGGCCAAAATTGGGAAGCTTTGATGTATGCTTCTGCTAAAAAAGTGGATAACATCATTTCTACCATCGATTATAACGGACAACAAATTGACGGAAGTACAGACAACGTACTTTCATTAGGAAATCTTCATGCTAAACTGGAGGCTTTCGGATGGACTGTTCTGGAAGAGAAAAACGGTAATGATCTTGAATCAGTAATTGCCATCCTTGAGAGAGCAAAAACAGAAACGGGAAAAGGAAAACCAGTGGTAATTCTTCTTCATACGGAAATGGGTTCTGGTGTTGATTATATGATGGGATCTCATGCATGGCATGGTAAAGCTCCTAATGATGAGCAGCTGGCAACAGCATTCAAACAATTGTATCTGGAAGCTCCTGCAGATTATTAATCATCGGCAGTACAAAAAAGGATTAGCAATAAACAATTAGTAAAAAAATGAAATATACATATACAGAAAAAAAAGATACACGTTCAGGATTTGGAGCCGGATTGGCAGAACTTGCTGACAAAAACCCTAATGTGGTAGCACTTTGTGCAGACCTTATCGGTTCTTTAAAAATGGAGAAATTCATTGAAAAAGCTCCTGAAAGATTCTTTCAGATAGGAATTGCAGAAGCCAATATGATAGGAATTGCTGCAGGATTAAGCATTACGGGAAAAATTCCTTTCACAGGAACTTTCGCGAACTTCTCTACTTCAAGAGTATATGACCAGATCCGTCAGTCTATCGCGTATTCCGGAAAGAACGTAAAAATATGTGCATCTCACGCAGGTCTTACTTTAGGAGAAGATGGAGCGACTCACCAGGTATTGGAAGATATCGGGATGATGAAAATGCTTCCTGGAATGACTGTGATTAACACTTGTGATTATAATCAAACTAAAGCGGCAACTTTAGCTATTGCTGACTTCGAAGGACCGGTTTACTTAAGATTTGGAAGACCTGTAGTTCCGGTTTTCATTCCGGAAGATATGCCTTTCGAAATCGGAAAAGGAATTCTTTTACAAGAAGGTACCGATGTAACGATTGTTGCAACAGGTCACTTAGTTTGGGAATCTCTTGTAGCTGCAGACGAGCTTGAAAAAGAAGGTATTTCTTGTGAGGTAATCAATATCCATACAATTAAACCTTTAGACGAAGAAATCATCTTAAAATCAGTTGAAAAAACTGGAAAGATCGTTACCGCTGAAGAGCACAACTATCTTGGTGGTTTAGGTGAATCTGTTGCTGGAATGTTAGCAAGAAAAAGACCTACAAGACAGGAGTTTGTTGCTGTAAATGATACTTTCGGAGAGTCTGCTACCCCTGCTGAATTAATGAAAAAATATAAAATTGACTCTGCAGCAGTGAAAGAAGCAGTGAAGAGAATTTTAGAGAAATAGTTTTTCTCAGATACATAAAAAAGCATCCAAAATTTGGATGCTTTTTTTGTTACATTCAACAAAAATAAGAAACAGATGATATAATTATTTATATTTTTGGGAAAACAAGATGTATGAAAAAAACGATTGCATTATTATTACTGTTGTACGCATGCTTATTGTATTCTCAGAATAACCGATTTGTATATGAAATACATTCTAAAAGAGATTCTACTTCTCGTGAGATTACAAAAGAAAATTACAATTTAGACATTACTCAGGAAGGTATATCTTATTATAACAGGTTGTATTACATCAATGATTCTTTATATGCTAAAACTAAAGCATTTGGTTTTGAAAAATTTAGATTAACATCATTTTTATCTAAAAATACTAAAAACACTTTTTATGAGAATTACGAATATATTGGAGATGTTAATTTTTATAAAATAGAGGAGCCTGCCAATTTCAATTGGAAAACCACAGATAGTACAAAAATTATAAACGAATTAAAGGTACAGAAAGCAGAAGCTAATTTCGGTGGCAGAAAATGGATCGCCTGGTTTGCCGGAGAAATTCCCTTATCGTATGGTCCGTACAAGTTTAATGGCTTACCGGGACTCATTATACAGATTTATGATACAAAAAAAGAATATCTTTTTACATTAATAAAAAGTGAAAAAATCCCTCAAAATTATCAAAGTTATACGCTACAAAACTATAAGACTAATGCCATAAAAACAAACTATAAAAAATTGAACAATCTAAAATTAGAGCTTTATCAAAGTCCTTTTAAATATGTTCTTAATGGCACTGCAATGAGTCTTGCGCTTGAAAGAGGTAAAAAACTCCAATTAGATGACGGTACAATTTTAACTAAAGAACAGCTAAAACCGGCAGAGAAAAATGAAAGACTAAAATTAAAATCATTCAATAATCCAATAGAATTAGATAAGGCTGTTATATACCCGAATAAAGATTAGCGCAACAGAACCAATCTTTACCTGGCAATATTTTTAGATCCAAAAAATTATATGTTTTCGTTATTTTCCAGAAGGCTCTTTTGGCTGATACCCAGGAAGACCTACCTGCCAGGCTGCAAAAGCAAAAATTTCTCCCACGTTGCCATAAGCCTTTAAAAGATCAACTCCGCCTCCGTGGCCGCCTCCATAATCTACTTTGAAAAGGATCGGATGGCTGGAAGTATCACTGTTCATTATTTTTGCTGCAAATTTCGCAGGCATCCATGAAATCACACGACCATCATTGATTCCGGCTGTAATTAAAAGGGCAGGATATTTTTCTCCTTTTTTAATATGATGAAAAGCATCCATTTCCAGTAAGGCCTTAAATTCATCAGGTTTGGTAACGGTGCCGAATTCAGGGACATTTCCAGGGCCATTAGGCGTGATTTCATTTCTTATGGCATTGGTTGCTCCCACATCAACGATCGCGGCTTTAAACAGGTCAGGTCTTTCCGTAATGGCTCGTCCTACTGTAATCCCACCTGCACTTGCTCCCCAGATTGCTATTTTTTCCTTTGAAGTATATCCTTCTTTGATTAAATACTCGGTACAGTCAATCAAATCTCTCCAGGTATTGGGCTTTGTCTGCTTATATCCTGCTTTATGCCATTGCTCGCCTTTTTCACCTCCTCCTCTTACATGCGCAACCGCAAAAATTCCTCCTTTTTTAGCCCACATCATATAGCTTCTTGCAAAGAAAGGAGAATAAGGTTTTCCATAACTGCCGTATGACTCTATCAGAACGGGTGTATTTTTGTTTCGTTTAAGGTTTTTATCATAGATTAAGGTCAATGGAACCTCTACCCCATCTCTTGCCTTAAAGCTTGTTTCTTCAACAACGGCTCCTTCAAACTCAGGATAATCGATTAACGGAACCAGGTTTTCTTCTTTAAAAGTATTTGTTTTTATATCGTATCTGAATCTTCTTGGTTCATTAGCCCAACCGGAACAAGTGATCCAAACCTCTGAATAGTCTTTTCCTTTTGTCTGAATCGACACACTTCCTGAAACAAAAGGTAATGGGATAGGAATATCTTTTCCATTGCTGTACAGGTAAAACCTTGCATCCACTCCATTTTTTGTTGTGGCGTAGTACACTCCGTCTTTTGTCAGCTCAAAGCTCCGGATTACTTCATCTTTCTTTTCAGGAACTAAAATTTCAGGGTTTCTGAAATCAGGCTTTTCAAGATTGGTTACACAAAGTTTAAAATTAGGTGCGTTATATCCCGACATAAAGTATACCTGTTTTCCCGCAGGTTGCTTATCATATACTTTGTCTGCTTTATAGTAGAGTGGTTTCCAGCTTTTAATTCCTTTTTCAAAATCTTTTCTGTTGATGATAAAGGTATCGGTATAATCATCCACATCGCCCAAATTTCCAATAAAATAAGGATCGCCCTGATTAAACTGCACAATTCCGGGAAATCTGCTTTCATCAATATTCAATTCAGGATTATGAATTCTGGAAAAAACATTGTTACGGTTTTTCGGGTCCTGGCCCAGCCGGTAAAAAGTGACCTCTGTATTCTTTGTGTATTCCGGTGAATCCGTATCAATCACAGGAAAATAGGTATAGAAAAAGCTATTGTTATCTTCCAGCCACTTTACCTGTCCCACACTGGTAGGTTCAAGGTTGGTAATAACCTGCGGATGGATGTATTTTGTGGAGACATCCAGGATAATGACTTCAGAGGCTTCCTTCCCATTTTCAGAAAGGGAAATGGCAATCTTGCTGCCGTCCCAGCTTGGACTTAGAAAATTAATGCTGAAATGATGTTCCTGTTTTGATGCAGGATCAAATGTAGAAACAAAAGTAGCAGGATCATATAAAAGTTCTTCTTTGCCTTCGAAGCCTTTTCTGTAATATAATTTCTGACCTTTTTCGTCTGCTGCTTTTTTCAAATAAAAATAAAGATCACCGCCTGTTATTTTTAAGTCATAGGTAGAATATCCGCTTCTTTTATCAAACTTTAACCGTTCGTCTACAAAATATTTCTTATAAGGAAGCTGTCCAAGTACGGAATCTGCATAATCGGCCTGCACCTTCATCCAATGTATGGTAGCAGGATCTTTTAAGTCTTCAAGATTTCTGTATTCATCAACTACCTGAGTTCCAAAATAACTATCTGTAACGGGTTTAGACGGCGCCGGAACTGTTTTCTGGGCATATAAAGAAACTACAGGAAAAAGGGCAATGAAGGGTATGAAAATTTTCATAGTACAGGAAATTATAATCTTCCACTTAAGGTTTGGTTATCTCTGTATCGTCATTACCATACGGCAGCAGCACATTCTTTCTTTTGGCAGCTACCTCCCTTAGTCGTTGATTTTTTATTAAAAATGATTTATGCTAAAAACTTTTTATTATTTAAAGAACTTCCACTTTGGAATAATCGCCAGCATCCCAAATCCTGTGAAAAGGAAAAGATTGGTAACGTCGGTATATAAAAATGTAGATAAATAATAATTATGCATAAAGAAATGCAGGACTAACAGAACAGGAAACATAAAGATCCCCACTTTTCTGTAAAAAAACATTAATATGAGACTGATCATCATTAATGCATCGATTGAAAAAATCACATAAAAATACCATTTTGGAATGTTAAGGAATTCATGCTGTAAATATTCATCGCCATCAATTCCCAATCCCATGATCGTAAACAACATCAAAGCGGCAAATGCTAAAATAAAGCCCCATCCTTTCTTCGGATTTTCGTCAAAATAACTGTATTCTTCCATAGGTACAAAAATAAAGAACTTATGAGAGATTTCATAAGTTCTTTTATAATTATTCGTTTAAAATTTGATTAGATAGAAATAGCGTTGATTAACCTATTTTTATCACTTAAGAATTCTTCCATAGAGATCATACTCTCAGTTCTCATTACGTCCTGAATGTCGTCTATTTGATAGATAATTCTTTTTGCATCTTCAGTATTCTTAGCTCTTACTTTACAGAAAATATTGTATTTTCCGGAAATAACGCTCGCTTCGATTACATTTGGAATACTTGTTAATTCTTTTAAAACCTCCTGCGTACGGTTTGATTTTGTTAAAAGAATTCCAATAAATGCTGTAAAGTGATAGTCTAACTTACCATAATCGATATTAAGGGATGATCCCAAAATAATACCTGCATCCTCCATTTTTTTCACTCTTACGTGAATTGTTCCTGCAGAAACATCCATTTGTTTTGCAATTTCAGTAAAAGGCATTCTTGTGTTTTCTACTAAGAAATCAAGAATTTTCTTGTCTATTTCGTCCAGTTGATAGTTCATATTAGTTAAATTACAATTTCTTTAAAAAATCCATGTATTTTTTGCAAATTTATAAAAAATAATTTAAGTAAAAAAATTATCTTAAACATTAACAATAATTAACACATATGATAAAGATCATTAAAATATTCTAATTATTTACCTATGGATTTTGTAGAATCCGTTTTTATTTCTGTTTTAGGTACAGGCTCTTTTTTATCTTTTCTCCTCTTTTTGAATAAAGAATTGAAGCTTTTACTCCACACAACACCCCCACCATACGCCTGATTAGCAGATCCATTTGTACTTACCATACCAATATTGGTAGGTTTGGAATATCCTCTTAAAAGCAAACTTCCGTCATTCTTTTTAGAAACATCATATTCAATAGATCCCTCTCCAGAGAGATAATTAGCCTGTGTACCCTCTGTTTTGTTTAAAGGAATTCCCAAACCGGTCTTAATATTGATCCTCGGCGAAACCGCAACACTTACTCCGGCATTAGCTCGATCCCCGGTATTGGAATACTGGTCTCCTTTTACATAATTCAAGTCGATCTGAAATTCATTACTCATGGTATTCAGTACAGAACCCAGTTGTTTCAGCAACATATTATATCCGGAAGACTCAGCAACACCAGCTACATCAAAATCTACGCCACCCGTGTTGGAAACATTAAAAGTATTTAATAATAATATAGAACCGAACTGAAGAACCTTCTCTCCTTCCTGGCTCATTTTTGCCGCTAACGTCTCTTTTACCTGGCTGGATACATCCAATGCCGTAACGTTAAGGTCTACTTTAGGATTGATAAGAGACTGGGTAATATTGGCCTGCAACAGAACACTTATCGGCTGTAATTTCCCCATACTCAGGTATTCCCCTGCATTGGAAACCATTCTCACATAATTTGCTGTAATATCCAGTGCCGGCTTCATCGCATCCCCATCCCAACGGATACTGCTGTTTTTCTCTATCTGGAAGGTTTTGTTAAGGATAGCCTTAGAAACAAAGGTCCCGTTATCAACTTTATAGGTACCATTCATCGCAATATTTCCTTGTCTGCTCATCTGGAACCTTAGATTATTGGCAATTCCCTTCACGGTAATATTTCCTACATCATCACCGACAAGCACATTTACAGTAGTTCCTTTATCTACATCAAGATTGAAATCAATATGCATATTGGCCCCTGACTTTTTCTTTTCCTCCAGCGTAATTAATCCGTCTTTCCCTTCTTTCAGGAACCTCAGCATTTTAAATTCTTCCACATTGGAGGTAGAGCTCGAATTGAAAGTAAATGTACTTCCGCTCAGTGCCTTCATATTCGGGGTAGACAGACTCAGTCCGGAAACCGGTCCGGAGACATACAGATCACCCTGCCCATACACCCTTCCCCAGAAAAGATCGTAATCTTTCTGTGAGGTATTCAGCATTAACAGATTATCGGTTCTCATTACGAGTTCAACACCCATGGAAGAAAGTGTTTCAAAACGAATCAAACCGGAAACTGTTCCTTTAGAGTTTGATCTTCCGTCATGTACTTCAATATCATTGAGGATGGCAAGACCTTTTGAAAGTGGAATTACCGTATCATCAAATGAATAATCTACTCCAGTAAACAGAAGTTTTAATCCAAAACCTTTTAAAGCAATATCTCCACTGTAGTCCAGATTACTAAGCTTACCATTGATTTTAAGATCACCGGTTGCTTTCCCTCTTAAGTTCCCAAAAACAGACTGAACAAACTGTTGTGCAAAAGAGATATCAAAATCACGCATTTCAGCGGTCAGATCAATCGTTGGAGAACTTGTGTTATTGTTTACCGTACCTGTTAAATTCAAATTATTATTTCCCAGTACTCCGGCAGAAGTCACTTTTACATCTACATCATATACATTGAGTGAAAATCCGTTGGTAGCAGAGATAGTAAGATCACCCATATCATTTCCGTTCATCATGATATCATCCACTGTAAGATCTACGAGTGGCTGAAGGGTGCTTTTATCCATTTTGATCTTTACTGTTCCGTTGGCCAGCCCCTTGATACCCATGGCATTTCCTCCGGACTGCATTTCAAGAAGTTTTTCAACGGCAAAATCAGTAATATCGGCATCTACATAAAAATCTTTGGCAGACTTGAACTGAGCTTCTTTGATAAAGAGCGCACTAGAATCGGAATAAATTCTCAAATTCCTGATGTCAAAATCACTGGTATTTTTTCTGTAGGTAATGGAATGATTAAGCGTGGGACTGGTATCTATTGCCCAGGTAACATTATTAAATTTAACCACGGTAGGTTCAAATTTAAATACATAATCTCCAGCTGCATTGGTCGACTGGTCGACATTGATTGCATATTCTTTAAGATTTTCATTTTGCTCATCATCAGCATTACCATGTTTAAAAGTAGTGGCCAGATGTAAAGCAGTCCCGTTTTCGTTGGTTCCTTTTAAGATGAAATCTTTAATAATATTTTTATTGTACTCCAGTCTGCTAATCCTCGCATATACCTGTTCATCAAGGTTGGCGGTATTAATCCTTACCTTAACACTGTCGATCATAGCACTGTCTCTGCTGATGGTATTTCTGTCATTAATTTTATAATCAGGATTAGATGCTGCCAGCGCTTTATCTGCATCAGTAATCTCTTCCTGTTTTGTCATGACATACTTCAGGGATGCAGCATCAAGATTCAGGATCAGGTTATTGGTATTTCCATCGTATGCCCCATCAACTACAGCTCCTTCCGGAAGCTTCAGATCCGGCAGAAAATAGTTAACCAATCCTTGCTGCACATCAAAATTCATAGTAAAATTCTGACCTCTGTATAATTTTCTTGGCGGCGGTCCTACCAGTATTTTTCCTACTCCATTTTCAACCATTCCCATCAGGTCTGCAAGATTGTACCTTCCGGAAATTTTACCGTTTGCAGCTCCCGGTGCATCTACATCGATAACACGGCCTCCTGATTCGATAAAGGTTTTAACTTTTGCATTAGGAATGATGTATTTTTGAGTGGCTGTTGCAAAATTCAAATTATTGGCTTCTACATCAAGGGTAAGGTCGTTAATAGAAGTCATGGACATTTTCCCGTTAACTGTCCCGTTCACGATTTGATTTCCGGGTTTGCCGGTAAAATAATTCATGTTGAGATAGGTCACATCGGCATTTACATCCATTGCCACTCTTGGTGTACTGAAATCAATCAATCCTTTTATAGAAGCTTTCGCCTGGTCATCATTAATCGTAATGAGCCCATTATATTTTTTATGATCCAGTAATCCATCCAAATATACATTACTGATATTTTTATCCATGATCTCAATACTTGAAATCTGAGATTTTGTACTCAGTTTCATCGTATTGACGTCGAAGCTTTGTCCGTTGATATCGAATTTACCGGAAATAAGACCTACTGATTTATTTTTAGTAATTACCGAAGTATTCAGATCTTTTACTTCAAGATATCCTGAATATTTTGGCATTGGAGTACTGTAAGCAGTTAGGGAAAGCTTTGTAATTTTAGCCTGTCCAATTCCCGTCATTAAATTTCCACTCGGAACATATACTTCCTCAGGGGTTACTCTGGCAGCGCCGTTATATTTTAATTTCCCAAAATCATCCGCAAAATTCTTCATCTTTTTAGAAATAAATGAAGGCATCATTGCTTTTAAATCTTTATAGGTGAAATCTGTTGACAGATCTTTAGTTTCAATAAAAAAATGTCCTTTCAGAAGATTATTGACGGTCATTGTTTTGGTGGCAATATTCACATCAGGATTGCTGATCAGAAAATTCTCCAGATGGAACTTATTCAGTGGGCCCGTCATCTTTCCTGCCAGGTTAAATGGCTTAAAGTTGTCCCAATTGGTCACAAAATAACTGATATCATACCCACTAAGCTGGCTTCCCTGCTGGATATCCATATCCCAACGAACCCGGTCTGCAAAACCTGCCCAGGATCCTTTATTCAGTTTGAATTTAACATTTCCCTGCAGTAGAGAATGGTCTGTATTTAAGGTAAGGTCTTTTAATGAAAGAAAATCCTGAGTTAGGGACAGCTCTGTAGAAAAAGTATCTACAAAGTGAGATTTCCCCCATCGGGAAGTTACAAAAGACATATTATTGACCAATGCAAAAACGTTGGGTCCATTTACTTTAACTTTCGGAGCTTTCAGATTGAATTTTGTTGCCGTCAGCCATTTCCCTGGTTCCCCGGGAGAATTTTGATTGATAATGGAAACTTTAGAATCGATGATTTGTACCCGCGAATTAAGCTGGAAGGGTGGTTTGCTGGGATCTCTCTTTTTCCCACTATCGAATAATTCTGTAAAACGTACAAAATTGGAAATGCTGTCGCCTTTATAAGTAATAACCTTCACATCGGCATTTACCAGAATAAGAGAATTAAAACTTAACGCATTACTGTTTCCGGAAATAGCATTGGCCGCAAGCGACATCCAGTCTGAATTGGCACGAAACTCTCTTGCTTTAATGAACTCCAGGCCTTTATAATCTTTTATTTTTAATCCTTTTATGGTAACGTCTCCAAAATAATCTACTTCTACGCTTTCGGTAGACATTCCGGCTTTAAAATCTCTATTGACAAGTTGGAGCGCCTGATCGGCAGCCCATTGTTTGGTCACGGGAAGGTTTACGATGATGATAATCAGTGCTGCAAGGCCTAAAACAAACCAAAAAAGAATCAAAAGAAGCCTTGCCCACCAAGTATAGCTGGTGACATCTTTTACGGCCTGTTTGCCAAACTCTTCAGCTGTTTCTACGGGATGATGAATAGCATCCGACGCTAGTTCAGACGCTTCTTTAACTGTTTCCTTTACTTTTCCTTCAACATTTTCAACAGTCTTCTGTACCTGATCTCCTAAGTTTTCAGCTACCGATTTTTTGTTCTCATTCTCGTTATTATTCTCTAACTTTGCCATTATTATGAGCGACTCTATAATTTTAGGTATTGAATCGTCTTGCGACGATACATCAGCAGCTATCATCAAGGGAAATTCTATTCTATCGAATATTGCTGCGAATCAAGCCATTCATAAAGAATATGGCGGTGTGGTTCCCGAACTGGCATCACGCGCACATCAGCAAAACATCATTCCCGTTGTTGAAAAATCTCTAACTATAGCAAATATACAACAAAATGCTATCTCTGCTATAGGATTTACACGCGGACCCGGACTTTTAGGTTCACTTCTTGTAGGAACTTCATTTGCTAAGTCTTTGGCAATGAGTCTTGATGTCCCACTGATAGAAGTTAACCATCTCCAGGCCCACATTTTAGCACATTTCATTGACGATGCAAATCCTATGCCGCCTGCTTTTCCTTTTTTATGCCTTACGGTAAGCGGCGGGCATACCATGATTGTCCTTGTAAAGGACTATTTTGATATGGAAATTATTGGAAAAACTACGGATGATGCCGCCGGAGAAGCTTTTGATAAAATTGGAAAAATATTCGATCTCGATTATCCCGCAGGTCCTATTATCGACAGGCTTGCGAAAGAAGGAAATTCTGATGCTTTTACGTTTAATAAACCCAGATTGGAAGAGTACAACTACTCTTTCAGCGGAATCAAAACTTCGGTTTTATATTTCATTCAAAAGGAAGTCAAAAAAAATCCTGATTTCATCAAAGAAAACCTGAATGATCTGTGTGCTTCTGTACAAAGGACTATTATTGAAATCCTTATGGCCAAGCTTGAAAAAGCAGCAAAAGATTTAGGGGTAAAAGAAGTCGCCATTGCAGGAGGAGTTTCTGCTAATTCTGCATTAAGACAGGCCATGCAGGACAACCATGAAAAATTAGGATGGAATATTTACATTCCAAAATTTGAATATACTACTGATAACGCTGCGATGATCGCAATGGTAGCGCAATTAAAATTTCAGAGAGGAGAGTTTACCGATTTGAGAACTACCGCCACTTCAAAATACGATTTATGAAAATATTACTGGAAGAAAAAATACTTGGAACGCAATCTAAAAAGAATTCAAAATATTATTGGGTTTTAGAAACGGTTATAGGAAAAAATGCAGTGACAGAAAAATCTGAAGACGAAGATTATTTAATGATAAGTTCAGAAATTGGATATGTTCAAAATATAAAGGAAGAGATTGTAGAGAAAATCAATTCAGAAAATGTATTTAGCTTTACTTACGAGCCCAAAGAAGGAGATTATTTATCCATTAAAAATAATTTAAGAAAAAACGAATATTTGAATTTAATTTTTATGAATAATAAGTGGATTGAAGAAATTTACGCATGTTCATATAGAGATTGTGAAGGTGATATTTATACTACGATAAAAACCGGTATGGCATTTTTAAGCGAGAATGAAATTAGCTTTTAATAATCACAAATAAAATTCAGGCAGCTTCTAAATATCAAGATATGAAACTTTTTTTTGGCGAAATCAATAACGGAGAAGTAATAATTAATGACGAAGAACAACAGCACATTGTAAAGGTTCTCCGGATGAAAAATGGAGAGGAAATTCATGTAACAGACGGAAAGGGAAACCTTGCTTCCGGTACATTGCTGATCGGCGGTAAGAAAGCAGAAATAGAGGTTTCGGAAATTAAAACGGCACTGCCGGATTTTGATCCGAAGCTGCATATCGCTATTGCCCCGACAAAAAACATCGACCGTATTGAATTTTTCGTGGAAAAAGCTGTTGAAATGGGGATTTCTGAAATCACTATTTTACAAACTGAAAAAACAGAACGTAAAAATATTAATATTGAGAAGATTAGAAAACAGGCTGTTGCCGCTTCTAAACAAAGTTTGCGGTTTCATCTCCCTGTCATTCATGATACGATAAAACTTGCTGATTTCTTAAAGAATATTGATTCTAAACATACTTTCGTGGCCCATTGTCATGAAAATCTGGAAAGAACAGAACTTAAAGATATTCCTTCATTGGAACAGATTACTTTTTTAATTGGTCCTGAAGGAGATTTTTCTGAAAAAGAGATTCAATTTCTATCCGACAGTAACGTAAAAGCTGTTTCACTGGGAAACCAGAGGTTGAGGACGGAAACCGCAGGCGTATTTGTTGCTGCGTGGAATTATTTTAAGATGATGTGATTAAATATTGAAATTTAGGGGAAATCATGATATTGTATTCTGTAAATAATCTCCATTTCTCTTACCAAAAATGACATCTTTAATACCATTAAAGCATTTAAAGTAATTTCATCCTCATAAAGCCTGTTTATTAGAGTACAAAATATATCAAAACATCTCCCTGTTTATCCTTCCAATGCTTTACCACTTCGGTTAAAAATATGGTATGGAAAAAAAGCAGCTATGACGAAGAAAATTGTATTTGTAGAATCTGCGAGAACAAATTTTAAATTGTATAAATGAAATATCGCAATAAATATCATAAAAAAAGTAAGCAACTTCCTGTTAAAGGCTCCTAAAAAGCATAGAAACTGAAGTGTAATTCCAAAAATTGTTAATACTACCCAAAAATTTTCGTATGCATAAATTTGCTTCATCCATGAAGGTATTGCCATATCTGCCATCAAATAATTATCGTATGAATTCAGTTTTGCAGCATCCCTGTTTATCCATAACAACTTATCTGCACCCTTAATAACATTTTTGAAAGTCCCCAAAAATTTACCCAACCCAGCAAGACTATATGTCGTCAAAAGCCCAAGATTAAAATATTGCACCAACTTGTAATCTTTTTCATTAAGGTTCTTGGGGAGTAAAAAGATACTCAGGAAAAATCCTAATATTACAAGATGATTATTATGACGAATCCCAAAATTGGCTGATACCGGGAGATTAATGACCGCTATTAATAAAAAAATAAGTATATTGATTAAATAACTCTGCTTAAGGAGAGAAACAATCAGGCATATCCCACAGGCTATTAAAAGACCTACAAACACCTCCGTACTAGGAAGCTCGGAAAACATGATCTTTTCCAACCAGAAAACAGGTTCATAGATTTCTTTTGGACGCCCTGTCAGTAAGGTAAACTGTAAATATTGAGCAATCAACCAATACAAGCCAAATATTCTTATAGCATAATAAGCTATCTTGTAGTTGAATACAGTAAGCTGAGGATATTTCATTAGAGTTTCGTAATAAATTTTTTATTGATGTTCATCTTTTGTTCACCTATTTCCCTTGGCCTGTACTTTTCTTTATATAATAAGTACTCCTGAAATTCAGGTCTTGTATCTTTAATAAAAATAAGAAGTTTTTCAATACTTTCTTTTCTGTCTTCATTTTTTTCAATTTTACTCGCATACATACTTACGATTCCTTCTTCATCATTAGCATCATAACTTTCAACAGTAGTATTTAAAATCCTTATAGTATCACCCCCTTTAACACCGTAAAGCTTATACCTTTCGCCAAAAGTTTCTCCTCCACTCGGTACTGTAAATAGTTTCCAGCTTGCAAAAGGATACATTTCCTTATACCCATTTTCCTGTATAGCAAGTGTTACTAAAGACATAGTAAGGGAAAAAAAGAATAAATGTTTTGTGTATTTTTTCATCAAATTTAAGATGTATTATGTTATGCCAGATATTTTTTTAAAATCTCCTTTCCGCTTTTAATAGAATTCACGGCCCAACGGATTTGCATTGTCAAGCGTTTTTCTTCACTTAATTTGTAATCAATTTCTGATTTAATCAGTTTCTGTTTCAATTCGTACATACAGATCCCCGCAGCTACGGAAACATTGTAACTTCTTGTCAAGCCAAACATCGGAATAGCCAGCGTTTCATCTGCGAAATCTATAACTTCTTCTGATACACCTTCCATCTCGGTTCCAAATACAAGAGCAATAGGTTCTGTAACCTGATAATCGGGAAGCATGATTGCGTTTTTTTCCAATGACACCGCTAGAATTTTATATCCTCTATCTCTGATATTCTGCAGAGAATCTATATTCTTAGACATTTTCTCTACTTCAACCCATGTTTCGGCACCCTTGGTTACGGTAAGGTTAGGATCGAAAACATTTTCTTCCTCCATGGCAACGACTTTATGAAAAGCACATGCTTCCACGGACCTTATAATGGCAGCTGCATTTCTGAACTGGTAAACATCATCCATTACCGGAAGTACGAAATCTGAACTTTCCAGGGAAAAATGTTCTATTTTCGTTACCCTTTCTTCTGTTAAAAACTGCTTTAAATACTCAAAAGTTTGTGCTAAATCTTTCATTCATTTTCAAATCTTTGCAAATTAACGTAATTTTGAGGTATGAACCTGAAACAGGTTCAAATTCTTAATAAAAAGTATACATGAAACGAAAAGTCCTGCTTATCTACACCGGAGGAACCATCGGGATGGAGAAAGATTATGAAACCGGAAGCCTGCGTGCCTTTGATTTTGGAAATATTTTTGAGAAGATGCCCGAGATGAAACTGATGGAATGTGAAGTGTTTGTGCATCCTTTCGCGAAACCACTCGACTCTTCGGATATGGGACCTGAAGAATGGAAAATCATCGCCAATTATATCCTCAAAAATTATGAGACGTATGACGGTTTTCTAATCCTTCACGGGACGGATACGATGTCTTATACTGCTTCAGCGTTAAGTTTTATGCTAAAAGGATTAAGGAAACCAGTGATCTTAACAGGTTCGCAGCTTCCTATCGGAGATTTAAGGACGGATGCTAAAGAAAATCTTCTTACCAGTCTGTATTATGCCAGCCTGTACGAAAATGATGAAGCCATTATCCAGGAAGTAGCCATCTATTTTGAATATAAATTATTAAGAGGAAACAGAACATTAAAGTATTCTGCGGAGTATTTTGATGCCTATTCAAGTCCAAACTACCCTATTCTGGGACAATCCGGCGTGCATTTAAATATCATTAAGGATAATCTTTACCGGTGTGACCCGGATGTAGAATTTCATGTAGATGAACATATTTCTGAAGATATTATTTTCTGGAGGATTTTTCCGGGAATGCACCTGAACCACTTTAAAGAAATCCCTAAAATGAAGGTCCTGATTCTCCAGGTTTTTGGTTCCGGAACTATTTTCAGCAGTGAAAAAGCTCAGGAAGCTCTTCAGGAAATCCGGGATAATGGCACTGAAATCGTAGTGGTAAGCCAGTGTATATCAGGAGGTATCTCATTTGGAAAATACGAAAACAGCAATATATTCTCAAGAATCGGTGCAATCAGCGGAAGGGATATTACCGCAGAAAGTGCTATCACTAAAGCAATGCATTTGATAGACAACCCCAACTACACTGGAACTTTTGCGGATAATTTTGCAAAAAGCCTTTGTGGAGAAATTACCGACTAATTGCATTAATAATTTGCAGGTTCCAGAAAATACTGTATTTTTGCAATCTCAAATAGAGAGGTGTCCGAGTGGTTGAAGGAGCTACCCTGGAAAGGTAGTATACGGGTAACTGTATCGAGGGTTCGAATCCCTTCCTCTCTGCAGATACGAATGTATTACAGCCTGCTGATTTTCAGCAGGCTTTTTCGTTCCTAAAATATTCCTAAATCTCTCCATTAATTTGTCATGTTTTTAAATAGTATTGAAAACATTTATACAATCATTTACTCAATAATGTATCTACATTTCGCTATGACAAATTATCAATTCCATCTATCACGTATCGTTCAGCCGAATCTTATGCTTCTGCAAGTATTAAAGAGCCTACTCAAGAGGTTTTATATGGTTTTTAAGATAGAAAAGGCTGTTGTTGGGATATTGTTATTATGCTTATTGGGAAATTCTGTACAAGCACAGATCAGTCCGCCTGGTTTAGGAGAAGCTAACACGGCTTTCTGGTCGGCATTCGGAGTAAAACGGCAACTTGATTCTTTAGGAAAAAAGCAGTCTTTAAGCTATATTGCTCTGGGACAGAAAAGCAGTCCCGACAATGATAATTTATTTTCTAAACAGGCAATTTTTGTACTTAATCATGAAGTCTATCATTCTTTTGCCCCTCATCAGCAGTACAGCTATGCGATCAGCTACCGCCGTCAATCAGTATATGAAGACGCAGCACCCTATGAAAAAGAAGGTCTGGAACAGGAGATCAGATTGTATGGAAGATATGCCTATACTTTTACTCTCGGAAAAAAGTGGAAACTAAAGAATACCATCCGGCAGGAATTCAGGAAATTTTTTGATCCTGATTTTCATCCTGTGGAAGAAAATTTTCAATTGAGAACCCGTCTTAAAACTCAGCTTACCTATAATCTATCCCCAAAGAATAATCAGAAATTGGCAGTGAGTGCAGAAGGATTGTTTTCCATCAGCTATCTTCATGAGCCGGAGCCACAATGGACCGCTTTTGGTTACAGAGAATTACGTCTTGGTGTTTATTATATGGCTAATATTCCCAATTCTCCTTTTACTGTGGATGTCGGTTATGTAAATGATCTGATCAGAAATAGCCACAGCATTACCAAGGGAGGTGTTCATTATCTGGCGGCAGACCTGATTTGGAACCTGCCCTATAAAAAGAAATAGCGATAATTCTAATTGAATGTAAAAAAATCCTGACCGCTTTGATCAGGATTTTCTGTTTGGAAAACTTGTAACTATTTTCCGACAATATAATTAAAAATGAATGTTTGGTGTATCATTTAATTGCAGATGGTCAGAAACTGATGGCTCATCTGTACTTTGAATTTCGCTTCCGATCTTAACTTTGCGTAAACGGAATGTTCAAAATTCTGAACTTCTTTTAATTTGTGATCGATAAGAGCTGCAATCTGTACCACAGAGAAGATAAAATCCCGGTATACTGCAATATCTACGGTCTGTCCATAGCATGGAAGATAGGCTTTCAAAAATGGAACTACGGCCTGATGCTGTGTGTAATTAATACAGTATCCCGCTCCTTCTCTCGGACTGATTACAGAATCATTATTAATATAGTCCAGGACATTTTCATTTTCTTTCACCATCCCGTTTTTTGAAAAAAATCTATTGACTTTATCCAAAATATGCTGAGCATACTCCATCATCGTGACTGTCTTCCACTCGAATAAATGGTTCATGTTTTTTATATTCCTGGCTTGTTTTCCGTTTCCACAGCTTGTGCAGAAAGAGATGCCCATCCTGTCGTAATAAGGGAAAAAGCAATCCTTGATCTCTATGGAAGCATCCGCCTGAAGTCCATCTTTCGCAAAATTATAATACAGATAAGGACTGTATAATTCTGCAAGTGCTTTCAGATAATCTATTTCGCTGGCATTATGATATTCTTCAAACCATTGTTCAAGGTTATCGTAATAATGGCTTTCAAATTCTCTATAACTTAAGTAAAACGGCAATTCCATAGCTCTGTATTTTGATTGAAGCAAAGCTATTGCTGTAATGCGACAAAACTTGACGTGTTATATTTTAGATTGAAGAATTTAAAGATTAAAAGTTTTGTGTTTTTAACGCAAAGGCGCAAATATTTTATAAGATACTATTTTTAAGGCGCAAGGATTTTATCTCTCATACAATAGATGATGGATAATTTCACTCTATCTTCATAATATCAATCTTATAAGCTTATCCCTATATACTAAAAACCAAACACTAAAAACTAAACACCATCAACTATCAACTATCAATTAAAAACTGCCACTACTTATCATAATTCTTCATAATAAACCCAAAGTAATGGATCATTTTCAGATAATTTTCGATGCTGATGTATTCGTTGGTACTGTGTATGCTTTGCTGTTCGGCACTGTTGATCTTAATAGGCATAAATCGGTAGATATTTTTACTTACAATCTGGTATTTATAAGCATCTGTTCCGGCCATTGTCAGATATGGAGTTACAATAGTCCCGGGATTGATCTGTTTAATCCCTGCTTCTATCATCTGATAGGCTTTGGTATTGGTGGGTGATACTGCAGACGCTTCTCTTGTATTGTCGATTTCTTCTACCTCAACATCAAATCCTTTGGTTGCTTCGGCGATATGTTCTCTGATATCTTTAACGGTATTTCCGGGAAGAAGCCTGAAATTGACTACAAATTCAACTTCCGGAGAAAGAACATTGGTTCCGTCGCTGCCCTTCATCATGGTTAAAGCCGTAGTAGAACGTACCAATGCATTGGTCGTGTTATTTTTGGTCAGCTGAGAAATCAGGAAAGGTTTCAGCAGCCACTGGTTTGAAATAGCAAGCCTGCTGGTGAATGGCATTGCTCCACCGATATTGTTAAAAAAGTCCTTGATCAATGGAGTGATCATAGGTTTCATCTGATGATCTTCCAGGCGCTGCATGATAACCGCTGCTTTTCCTATGGCGCTTTCCATCGGAGGCATTGAAGAATGTCCGCCCAGCCCTTTAACTTTGATCTTCGCAGAGAGGAATCCTTTTTCGGCACAGCCTACTGCTGCAACATCGGAGTTAATTCCTGCTATATTTCCTTTTCGCAAGATGAGTCCGCCTTCATCATATACCGCGTCAAACGTAAGCCCTTTCTTTTTAAAATCTTCTGCAATCATTTTGGCTCCGTTTTTACCTCCTACTTCTTCATCAAATCCAAAAGCCAGATAAATATCACGTTGCGGCATATGCTGATTCCTGATAAGGTCTTTCATTGATTCCATCAGTGAGAACAGCATTCCTTTCATATCGATTACTCCTCTGCCGTAAATCCTTCCGTTGGCAACCGTTCCTGAAAAGGGGGCAAAATCCCAATCTTCCGCCACTTTTGTTACCGGTGGCAGCGGTTTATCGTCCGGTCTGAAAATATTTTCCGTGTTATCTTTAACATCTGCTTCTCCGGGAGGTACTACATCCATATGGGAAAGAAATAAGATCGGTTCAAGGTCTGTTCTTTTCCCTTTTAGCCTGAAAACAAGACCGTATTTATTGATTTCGTAATTTTCGGTATTCTGGTATACCTCGGGATAGGAAGTCTTTAAATATTCTTTAAACTGATCAAAAGGGCTGTAATTAAACTCTCCCAGGCTTCCTGTAGAAACCGTAGAAATCTTGATTCCGTTTGACAGTCTCATGACTGCGGAATCATTTTTCACAGGTTTCCAGGTTTCAGAATTTGCGACCTTATTTTTTTTGAAAGAATAAGTAAAGGTTTTGATCAGCAGAACCGCTCCCAAAATAATAAGAATACCCAGAATGGCTAAAAAGAACTTTTTCATGGCGATAGGATTTTGTGATGATTGTCTGACAAATATAATAAACAAAATATCCATAATCGAGCTAAAAGCCAAGTATTTCCCTGATAATGGGTTAATTTGTTGTGATAATAAATGTAGAAAATATTCTATTTCTCGCAGCAGGTTTTCGTACATTTACTTTACTGAAATGAACTAAATATGAAAAATCCATCGAAAAAACAGATGATCTTACTGTCTATAGGACTCGCTTTAAGCTCCTGTGCTTTTCTCTTTTCTCAACGGATCGGAATATCAGATTCTGTTAAGGGGATTTTATTTGGGGTTCCTATTGGGATAATGCTGTTAGCCCTGATTAAGAATCGGGTTAAACGAAATCATTCTTAGGATATTTTTTTTGAGGGATACTAGAAAGAATCTTTGTTTCAGAAAATAAGAAACCAGGAAATAAATATTTTCCTGGTTTCTTATTAATATGGATTTGCTGGTAATAGACTTAAAGCTTTTTACACACCTCCTAATCCTTTTATTTTCTACCATCAATTTTATCTCTCATTTGTTTCCCATACAAGATCATTTGTGGTATAAAGAATAATAAAACTGATAAAAAGGAGAAGTGAAATCCTTTTAAAAATAAGCCAAAGCAGGATTACCCGCTCTGACTTAAATTTAATGGATTTTAGCTTTAATATTTATCAAAAATAAAACCCAAAATAAAAACAAACGTCCACGCAAAAACCACTATAAAAAAGCTTAAAAAAATTTGTAACCTTTTTTTATTACCCGTATACGCTCCCCAAATAGATTTGTAATATTGATATTTTTTCTCATATCTTTTCATATTATAAAAAAGAAGAATCAGTCCCATTGATGTAAAAATAATTTTTTCGTAAATACTAACCTTTCCTGTAATATCAAAAATAGAAATAATAATCATCCAAAAATCTAATAATAACATGAACTGTGTTACCGTAATAATAAGTATTGCCTGTAACTGCCAACCACTTGTCTTTTTACTAAACCTTTGATTAAAAGTTGCTAAATGATAATACATCATATCAAAAATTTTCAGCATAATAATTATTTTATTGCCCTATTATTGTATTTTCAACTCCAGCTGCGATCCTGTCTGTTATCGTTGTCCCTGTTATAAGTCCTATACTGACATCTGCAATGATATATCCTAATGCAATAGGTGCAAAAGCCCCGGTTGCAAATGTAGTCGCCAAACCAATTGCTACTTTCACTCCGGTTCCTACTCCAATTTTTCCATTATTTTGATAATCTTCAAGTACCGTAAAACCTACACCTACTACTCCTAAAAATTTACCTGAAATTGAAGATACCTTAGCACCTTTTAAGGCACTTGCTTTATCTAATAAACCAGATGAAATCTGAGCTGTAAATTTAAATAGTTTTTCATATTTCGTAGCTTGTAAACTTAAATAATATCCCGCCCAGGCAGAACCTGACTTCATGTTACTTTTGTCTGCACTATTAAAACCTTCTGCAAAATCACCAATAAAACTAGGTTCATAGGTGCTAGATGAAATGTCATTTCTAATTGTTAATGTATGCCCCACTCCTATCTCACCTTCTCCATATATTTGATTATTCATGGTATAGGACTTTTGAGACATATTTCCTGTCCAGTAAGAGACTTTTGAAAAACTTCCATTTCCCGTTCCACCAACAAAACCTCCTCCAAAACTACCAGATCCGCCACCGCCATCAGAAATATATGATATTGCATTGTGTATGGAGCTGTTCCATCCACTGGATCCTATCATTTTAGGACTTCCATCACCATTGAAACCCCATGATGTAGAACCCGCCCCTGAATTCTTCCATATGTAATCCATCTGTGCCTGGGATAATCTCCCATCAGGATCAAACATATTAACAGGATTATTCATCACATAGGCATAAGGACTTGCAGAATGATAGCTTTCCGCCAGCTGATCCATTCCGTTCCATCTTCCCAGATCCGGCATATACTGTCTCCATCCGTAGTCTAAATTCCCATTAGACTGTAATTCTTTACTGTTGTAAAGATATTTAAATTTATTATTACTCGTATCTCCCGTATTGTAGCCTGCATGTTTCAGCCCAAAAGGATAATAATTGTTTTCTTCCAGTGCTATAGCTCCATTATTGGCATTTTTAGTATAAGAAATTCTCACATTACCTAATTGATCTCTATACTGATAGACATATCTGTTATTTACAAAATCATAATATCCTTCCTCATTGGCCAGTACAGAAGAAGCTAAAACACCATTTTGAGTAGTATATTGAAAATTCCCTAAGTAATCCGTTACTTCCGCCTCCTTTATCATCTGTACTTTGCTGCCGTTTGCTGCGTACACATAATTAACAGGACTTATATTCCCCGTATTGTTTACTTTTGACGAAAGATTCAGGAAATTATAGGTAACATTGGTAATTCCTTTATCTAAATGACTGATCATATTTCCATTACCATCATATGTAATGGCTTGCCCTGTTCCTTGTGCCAGCGGATACCCGCTTAATGCATTCCCTTTGCCTGTCTCTTCCATAGATACCAGATGATTGCCATCGTAATTGTACTTTAGATCATCCATTACCTCAGCTACCGTATTCACTATACTTCCTGTACGGGTAAGTTTAGAAATATTACCATTCAGGTCATAATCCGTTATTTCACTGTACTCTTTCGAATACGGATTGGTTTCTGTCTGGAAAAAACCTGCCATTAACCGGTTTACACCGTCATAAACATATCCGTATCTTCTTAATGGCTCATTAGCTCCATAAGCGGTCTTCCAGTCGACCTCTGCAATATCACCGTTATATTTAGGCTTTACTTTCAGATCAGTGTAAGATCCATTGGGAACTTCAGCGCCCTCTACGGCATTATATTTTATTCTGTACGCAAACAGCTTATTTCCTAAAGTGGAAATATCATTAGAATTTATCCCTGTAAGCCATCCCCGGATGTTATAATTAAAGTCTACACTTTGAAGATTATTTCCAACTTTTTTATTGATTACCTGTCCAAGATCATTATACGTATATTCAGTAAGCAGCTCCTCAGGATTGGAGTTGATCTGCTGATAATGTTTAGATAAGGCATTCTGCGGACCGTATATAAACCTGTCTTTTACAGTAACCTCTGTATTGGCCGTCTTCTTGGAGTGATACGTATAAGATTCTAATGTTTTACCAGAAAAATCTAAGATCGATTCTGTGCTTGTAAATCCACCAAGATGATTTTTATTATAAGCTCCAATTGCTCTTCCTTGTGTGTCATACCAGATAAAAGCGGAAGACCATCCATCATTTTCCACATTCTTAGTGTAGCTTGCGGTAAGGAGTCCTTTAGTATTTCTTACCGATGTCAGTCCATTCGACGTAAATGCTGTAGGAGCAGAGGATAATGTAGCCTGGTTTTGGATCTGTGCAGGTTGTGATGGCGCAGCCACAGGATATTCATCATAATAATTGACATTTAATATGGTACTACTTCCAGTTGGGAAAGCATTCTTTGTATAATAAACATCAATTCCGTTTTGCGTAAAGGGTGATGCGCTTGTACTTTCATTATTTAAAGCATTGGCAGACATATTATTTAATGCTGTCTGCATTGCTGTTCTTGTCGCTGTGTTGGCAAAAAAACCGGTATAAACAATCCTACCCAGCTTGTCGTATTTAGTGAAAATCCAACCCTGCTTTGTGAAATTGTTGTTTGTGCTTCTTAGATTCGCATCCTGCACAAGTACAGCTCTACCTTGCTTATCGTACACAATATAAACCCAACCCTTCCCTGGTAGTTTTTTTTCTGCAACCCTGTTATATTGATCATATTTATATTGATAACAAAGCTGATCAAGTAAAGCTGGAGTTAAGGTTGATCCCGATGCCTTGGGTGGCATAATCGCCGCCAAATTTCCGAACTCATCATAGATGTAATAAGTATCGAGGTTTTCTATACTCCCATTAGGCTTTTTATTGATTTGCCTTAACAGTATATTTTGTTTGTTCCCGTTCGTATAAGTTTGGGTTTCATTACCATCTTCGTCTTTTGTGACCCATTTAAACAAGGTATTGGCATTATAATATCCATTTGTTGTATAGCTGTCATTTTGAGATAAAGCAATAGAGACATCATTGATTTGTGCCGAAGCATTCCATACAGTAGTGGCTTTAAGCCTTTTTACTACGTTCCCATCATTTGAAAAGTATTCCATCTTCCGGGTATGGCCTCCGTTTTTCTGCCAGTCGGCTCCAGGGGAAGCCTGCTGTTCCACTCTTGCGAGTGGAGAATTCTCATATACCACTTCAGAATAGGCGTTCGATACGCCGTAATAGGCATTGAC
>NZ_JAWRXA010000610.1:0-253 GCF_046535275.1 Chryseobacterium sp. SIMBA_029 | reverse complement strand
GAAGCAGGATCAGGGCCGCCGGAACAGCGACCACCAGCTGCGGGGCGCCCAGTTTGAGCGCGAGGACCCTGGCCAACAAACCGATGACGACGGCGGCAACCGCCGGAGACAGGCGGTCCCCGACACCCCCTTGGCCGACCCCCCACAGGACAAAGAAGCCCACGATACCTACCGCCGCCGTCGGGAGGAGCAATCGCATCTGCGTCTGTTCGGTGACTCCGATGGCCAACACAGCGATGGCTATCAAGACCGC
>NZ_JAWRXA010000609.1:0-253 GCF_046535275.1 Chryseobacterium sp. SIMBA_029 | reverse complement strand
CCGTGGACGCCGAACGAGTACTTTCGGCGCATCCGAATCCGAAGGTCATAGCCGCCGTCCATGCCGATACTTCCGTCGGCGTGCTCTCGGACATAGCCGCCCTTGGCGCAGGCAAGGGCGACGCCCTGCTGATCACCGATGCAGTGACGTCCATCGGCGGACTGGAACTGCGCGCAGACGACTGGGGGATCGACGTCGGATATGCAGGGACACAGAAGTGCTTGGGCGTCCCACCGGGTCTCTCGCCGTTCAC
>NZ_JAWRXA010000608.1:0-253 GCF_046535275.1 Chryseobacterium sp. SIMBA_029 | reverse complement strand
AGTAATCAGTATCGGAGTAAGCGCGAGTAAAATCCCATTTGAGATGAGAGGGATTTCGCACACTGCTCCGAATTCCTTTGGAGGAAGCGAAATGAGCCAGAATTATCAGCCGGGCGGCGACACCGAGACCAATAACATCGGTGCGCTTGCAGACGGCTTCCTGGGCAATACCGCAATCAATGATCCGGACACTTCGGATAATTCCACCGCTTATATTGGCGGCCTCGCCAATGGCGACAATCGTGACAACACG
>NZ_JAWRXA010000607.1:0-253 GCF_046535275.1 Chryseobacterium sp. SIMBA_029 | reverse complement strand
CAGGTCCGCGACTCCTTCCATTCCGCGGACCTTGCGGTCCGGGGCAAGCCGTTGCAACTCCCGCTCGGTGGAATCGATGACGGCGGCGTCGAGCAGTTCCCGGAGCTCCACGCGGCCCAAGAGTTCGTTGAGGAGGGTCGAGTCCAGGGCGAGGGCGGCTGCCCGGCGTTCTGCGAGCGGGGAGTCGCCTTCGTAAAGGAACTGCGCAACGTAGCCGAACAGCAGGGACTTCGCGAAAGGGGAGGGCTGTTGC
>NZ_JAWRXA010000606.1:0-253 GCF_046535275.1 Chryseobacterium sp. SIMBA_029 | reverse complement strand
CACGAAAGTCCATAGCCGAACGCTGCGCCCGCCTGACTGTAGGTTGCGATACCACTTGGGTCGTCGTCCGACGCGCCGGTTATCAAGCCGGCTCCGAGAAATCCGAGCAGACGGGGTTTGGATGTGCCGACGACGGGGTCCCGCGTGGGTATGGAGTCGTTCTGTGGATTGCGGTCCATGGGACTGAGTTTTTTGCGCGAGGGCGGGATTTCTGATGAGTGTCTACCGACATTCGTGATGACGTGTTCCATAG
>NZ_JAWRXA010000605.1:0-253 GCF_046535275.1 Chryseobacterium sp. SIMBA_029 | reverse complement strand
CTGGCTTCGTCCGCACAACGCTTCGAGGAGAGCCGGTCCCGTGACGAATATTCAAGAGATTTTCAAACCATCCAACGTTGCCGTCATTACCGGCGGAGCCTCCGGTATCGGCCTTGCGGCGGCAAAGCATTTTACCAAGGCGGGCATGAGCGTCGTCATCGCCGATCTCGGCCAGGAGAAGCTCGCCAAGGCACGTGCCGAGCTCGAGGCCATCGTTGGCGCAGAACACGTTCTTGCAGCCGAAACCGATGTC
>NZ_JAWRXA010000604.1:0-253 GCF_046535275.1 Chryseobacterium sp. SIMBA_029 | reverse complement strand
CACCTGATTCAAATGTGCCTCTGCTGCATTAGAAGTACTAATTCCGAATTCCACATCAATTCCGTCTACTCCCAGAAAAAGCTTATTGCAGGAAAACTGCCTAAGGATTCCCTCTGAGATCGACCCTACGATTGAAGTAGAGCTTTTTCTAACCTCTCCGCCCAATTGGATGATATTAATATTAGGATTATTACACAGCTCAATGGCTACCCTCAGTGAAGAAGTTAATACCGTAAGCGGGCCAAAATTCACC
>NZ_JAWRXA010000081.1:0-373 GCF_046535275.1 Chryseobacterium sp. SIMBA_029 | reverse complement strand
ATAATTCACGCGATTACACCGCATTGCGGTATCAACGCGCCCTTAGCTCAGTTGGATAGAGCAACGACCTTCTAAGTCGTGGGCCGCAGGTTCGAATCCTGCAGGGCGCGCCATTACAATTCAATCAGTTACGCCTTCTTCATATCCTCCATAATTTCAGAGTGGGACATATTTGGGACATTATCACCAAAAATGTCGTCTATTTTCCTCGCATGCTCTGTCAAATGATTAGGCGCAAGGTGAGCATACCTACGAACCATTTCTATGGACTCCCATCCGCCCATTTCCTGAAGCACTGATAATGGGACGCCTGACTGAATCAGCTAGCTTGCCCAGGTGTGTCTGAGGTCATGGAAACGGAAATCTTCAATTC
>NZ_JAWRXA010000603.1:0-253 GCF_046535275.1 Chryseobacterium sp. SIMBA_029 | reverse complement strand
GACCAGCATCAGCGCGATGGCGATGACGGCGAGAGCGACGAGCGCCGCCTTGCCGCCGGTCTGTTCCAGCGTTCCGGCAATGCTGACGAGGAGCACCGCGCCGATCAGAAGGCCGATCTGCACGAAGGGGATACGTCCCTCGGCGCGGTCATCCGTTGCCTTCGGCAGCAGCCACGGCGCCAGCACGGCCATCAGCACGCCGAGCGGCACCAGGACGATAAAGGCATGCCGCCAGTTGCTGCCATCGGCGAAC
>NZ_JAWRXA010000602.1:0-253 GCF_046535275.1 Chryseobacterium sp. SIMBA_029 | reverse complement strand
ACATTAACACCAGTAGCTTCAATGCTAATATTTGTGATGAAAATCTAGATGGAATAGTGAATGTTAATTTCAATAATGTAACCCCACAAATTGTAGTGAACTCAGCCAACTTTACTGTCAAATATTATCCTACCCAAGCTGATGCCAATGCAGGAAATAACAATACTCTTCCTGCCAACTGGACCTATACTTCCAGTACTACAGTATATGTAAGAGTAACAGCTAATATAGGAGACTGCCCGCCAGCTTTGGG
>NZ_JAWRXA010000601.1:0-253 GCF_046535275.1 Chryseobacterium sp. SIMBA_029 | reverse complement strand
AAGAGCTGCTGAAAACCGAATTCTATCACGATTACCTGCGCAGCATCGATTGCCGCAGCAGCATCGGCGTGACGATCATGCGGGAGAAGGGCCGGTCCTTCAATCTCTCGACGCTCACCTCAAGCACCGACACCGGCTATAACCGCAGCAATGCGCAGGTGCTGACCGAGCTTGCCCCGCATCTTCGGCGGGCCTTCGATTACCTGCGCCGCGAGCGAAGCAACGAGGCAGGCGGCAAGCCGCTACTCGATGC
>NZ_JAWRXA010000080.1:0-374 GCF_046535275.1 Chryseobacterium sp. SIMBA_029 | reverse complement strand
TCTGATTTCTTGCTTGGAAGAGCAAAATAAGAATAAGTAGAGTAGGCTAGCGCTTTAGATTCTCTGATGGTCTGGAATACAATAGATCCCATTCCTCCTCCGAAGTAGTTATTGAATAGACTTACAGTAGGCGTAAGGGTAGGATTGTACTGATCCGAATTTCTTACCCAGAATACTTCAGCCTGTACCATGTCGTAATGAGCAAATAACACCTTGTTTTTATCTGTTGGGATCTGAACAAAGGTCTTGGTCTTAGGAAGCTCTTTAAGACTTGCAGGAAGTTTATGAATAGGCTTCAGGGAAGCTACTGTTTCAGTTCCTGATTTTGGTCCGTAGTACAATACCTTATGTTTGAAGTTGAAAAGGTCATGAAG
>NZ_JAWRXA010000600.1:0-253 GCF_046535275.1 Chryseobacterium sp. SIMBA_029 | reverse complement strand
GCCAGTGTTTATTCAGCCCAAATTTGTAGAGAAACCTCAGCCGATATTACAGTGGCAGATGCAGACACAGCCTAGTACCAAGCAGATAACCTTGCAGGTGAGCAACAGTGGCAATGCTCATGCCCAGCTCGCCGCACTAGGCTTTGTAGACAAGCATAACAACCGTACTGTTCTTACCAGAGGTTTATTAGGTTACGTATTACCAGGTGCTACCATGACATGGGTGTTCGAGCTGCCACCCACCGTACTCACC
>NZ_JAWRXA010000599.1:0-253 GCF_046535275.1 Chryseobacterium sp. SIMBA_029 | reverse complement strand
ATCATGGCCGCGCCATGGACGTGTCGCATCAGCTTTTCGCGGAGCTTGTCGCTGCATCCCACGGCAGGATTCTTGTTCAGGAGCGGATCAATTGGGGTGGAGATGTGTGTACCGACTGCATGTCGCTATTTTGTAATGAAGATGCTTACGATGGCGTTGATGCGACAGTAATCGAAAATCGCGACTTCATGGCCGAGGGCAATAATATTCGAAAATATCAAAGTCCTTATTCCCTGATTGCTCGGGGGGGCTG
>NZ_JAWRXA010000598.1:0-253 GCF_046535275.1 Chryseobacterium sp. SIMBA_029 | reverse complement strand
ATCATTTCTGGTTCATAAATCGTAGGGTCTGGTGTCATGTCACGCATTTGGCGTAATCCTTGCCCTATAATATCAGTATCACTGTATTCGTTGCTGCATGGGCTTTTCAAACGTTCCAAGTTAGAATAACTATTTGCCTTACCTCCCATTTTTTTATATGACGCAAACGAAAGCTGTCTACCAAACTCTGACTGCTTCATATTTCATGTGATACCCTCAAGATTTAATGAAATTAATATTATATAAAATAACC
>NZ_JAWRXA010000597.1:0-253 GCF_046535275.1 Chryseobacterium sp. SIMBA_029 | reverse complement strand
AGAAAGACATTTATATAAGATCAACTGGACGAATTTCAAAATGCAGAGACTTGACAATAGTGAAGGAATGCACGCCGGAACTCTAAGCAGTGATGGAAACTATCTGTATGATACTTACAGTAATGCAAATGCTCCGAGAGTAGGAAATATCATTAATACGGCGAATCTAAAATCTACAAATATTCTTACTTCTGAAAATCCATTAAAGAACTACCAGAGACCGGAAATTAAAAATGTAGAACTAAAAGCCGAT
>NZ_JAWRXA010000079.1:0-375 GCF_046535275.1 Chryseobacterium sp. SIMBA_029 | reverse complement strand
GCCCTTCTCCTCCGCAACCTCCAGCAGCGCCTCACCCACGGGAACCCGTCCGGGCAACGAACGTGCCACGACGGCGGCCAACAGGTCTCCCGCCACGTCATACTGGCGCTCGGGCACTGACGCCACTACCTCGTTCAACGCCGGGCGGTAGAACTTGGCAGGCCGCCCCGAGCCCGGGCCACCCTTGTCAGCTTGCTTCCTGAACTCGACAACGGCCAGCCCTGCCCGCACCAAGCGATCCAAGTGAAAAGACGCCGTGCTGCGCGGAATGCCCATAGCGCGGGCGGCCTCATCGCGGCCCACCGCGTCCTGAGCTTGGCGGAGGTAGGCGAAGAGACGCCTCCGCATCTCATCATCCAGTGAAGCGATGGCCGA
>NZ_JAWRXA010000596.1:0-253 GCF_046535275.1 Chryseobacterium sp. SIMBA_029 | reverse complement strand
CTGTCCGCGTCCCCACGCGTCAGGTACTGGATCATGCCCTCAAGATGCTCCAACTGGCTGTCCACCATGCTGGCCGGACGCCTTCCGCCGCGCCCCGCGCCCGGTTGATTGTTCGTGCCGTTCATTATTTTCGTACCCCGTTGATTGGCCAGACAGACGATGCCTACGGCATTCGCCTCGATGGCGCCGCGCACAGCAAGGCGGCGCTCTTTCCAACGCGCAATTGCGCTTTCAAAACGGGGCGCGGATGCAC
>NZ_JAWRXA010000595.1:0-254 GCF_046535275.1 Chryseobacterium sp. SIMBA_029 | reverse complement strand
ACCTCCAATCAGGTTGGACCCTTATTACTTTGGCAAAATAATAAATGCAACTGAGTTAATAGTTCTGAGCCTCTAGTCCTAATTCCTCCCCCGATAAAACAAATGGTATTCTAATAAAACAAAAATTGACAAGGTAACAGAATACACTACTGATTCTAACTTTTAGCTTGATAATTTCGCGACAATTCGGTACGCCCAATCTCTTATCGAATCACTTTGATAATGCTTAACCTTGATAACTTTAAGGTCAATAC
>NZ_JAWRXA010000594.1:0-254 GCF_046535275.1 Chryseobacterium sp. SIMBA_029 | reverse complement strand
GGGTGCAGGCGACAGCCGTCATCGACAGGCAAAACGACAAGACAGGTTTCATGGGCAGATTGTGTGGGCCGGTTGTTGCGCATTGGTTGCATGCGCAACATTGAATGCGGTGTCGAGGCCGACTGTGTGCCCGGCCTGGATCGTGCGCAGCCGAATCGCTAGCCCGCCGGCAACGCAGCTGACAACACAAGCGGTTCGCTTTCACGCAAGCCAAGGTGCAATTCCTCGCAGAGGAAGGTTTGCAAAGTCTGCAC
>NZ_JAWRXA010000593.1:0-254 GCF_046535275.1 Chryseobacterium sp. SIMBA_029 | reverse complement strand
CCGGCGCTCAAAGGCGACAAGCGCCTGATCCGGACCACCTTCTCCCATCGCATAGTTGACGGCAAAGAGGTGCCTGCCGTCATGCGAGATTGCGTTATGTGCCGTCGTAGCGCCGAGCGACGGCTGCATGTTCAGATGGCGGAGGCGCCCGGCCTGCCTGTCGAACGCAAGCGCGGTGACGAGGCCCTCGTACCAGCCTTCGATCTCCGAATTCGCATAGACGAGACTGCCGTCTGCTGATGGCGAGAGGAAGG
>NZ_JAWRXA010000592.1:0-254 GCF_046535275.1 Chryseobacterium sp. SIMBA_029 | reverse complement strand
CTGCTCAAGCTTGGCTACCAGTTGACTTGTAGAGCTCAGGGACATATTCAAGTTCTTTGCCAGCTCACCGATGGTCATCTGTTCATGTTCAACTAATTGCTGCAGGAGAATGGATTGCTTGGGAGTAATTTCAAAATGGTAGAGGGCTTGGAAATCTTCGGCTAACAGAGCATTGATCTTATCCATCACTTTAAGCGTTTCTTTTATCGTATCTAACTTCATCGGAGATCACCTCATCAACACAACACTTAAAT
>NZ_JAWRXA010000078.1:0-376 GCF_046535275.1 Chryseobacterium sp. SIMBA_029 | reverse complement strand
ACGTTCTAAACACGCATCTTGGTCTCAGAGGCGTGGACAGGGCGCAGCAAATAGCGGCGTTGCTCGGCAGCGACTGGATCGGGTCGTCGGCATTTCAGGCTGCGCCGTCGATCATCTGCGGTGATCTCAACGCCATTCCGCTATCGCCCGCATACCGGACGCTTGCCCGGCAGTTTCGAGACGCCCAGCTTCTGGCCGGTGGTAAGCCGCGGCCGACCTATCCGTCGCGACTTCCGGTGCTGCGGATCGACCATGTCTTCGTCTCGGAAGGACTTGGTGTCAGGCGGGTGACGGCGATCGCCGATCCGCTGGCACGCCGCGCGTCCGATCATCTACCGCTGCTTGCGGAGATCGAGCCGTCGGCAGCGCTCACAAG
>NZ_JAWRXA010000591.1:0-254 GCF_046535275.1 Chryseobacterium sp. SIMBA_029 | reverse complement strand
CACAGCGGGCAAAGGCGGAATCATTGGCCACGTGGTGGGTTCGATGGATCCACAAGGCGTGCAGTTGGCGGCCTTCAAAGCCCCGACGGATGAAGAGAAGTCCCATGACTTCCTCTGGCGGATCGAAAAGCGGTCCCCTGAGGCCGGAATGGTGGGCGTTTTCGTCCGTTCCCATTACGAGGACGTACTGATCCACAGGGTCCATGGGTGGGCTGACGCCGCCGAACTGGAACGGCGGTACGCCGCCATTAACG
>NZ_JAWRXA010000590.1:0-254 GCF_046535275.1 Chryseobacterium sp. SIMBA_029 | reverse complement strand
GCTTGGAGCGCGAGCGTGGAACCGAGCACGCTCTTGCCCTTGTCCTCATCAGCGAACATGTCCGCCGAGTTCCTCCGTAGGAGCACCAGCGAATCTGTTCCCGCCAGCAGTTGGATCTGTTCTTCTTCGGGCTGTTCGAAAGCGGCCAGCTGTTCGACGTCGTCCGCCAGCATCCATAGCACGTCACCGTTCGCGGTTGGCACTTCCACCGCGCCGACGGCGGTCAACGCAGCTTTGCTCTGGGCGACAGTGAA
>NZ_JAWRXA010000589.1:0-254 GCF_046535275.1 Chryseobacterium sp. SIMBA_029 | reverse complement strand
CCAAGCGTCCGGTACTTGTCTGACGAACAGGCTAGGCTGAGGCAAGGATTTAACAGTTTTGCTTTAATCCAAGAACGAGTCAGTTACTGGATGAACTGGCCAAGCACTAACTCCGAGGGAAACGTTACGTGGTTTGATTTGGCCATTATGTATGAGACTTTCGGTGCTGCATACACGCATGAGTTTTATATGTGCTGCGCCACTTACCACACATCAATTGGGCGAGCGGCTATACCGTTGCGAACGCAACTTCC
>NZ_JAWRXA010000588.1:0-254 GCF_046535275.1 Chryseobacterium sp. SIMBA_029 | reverse complement strand
CAGGAAAATTAAGGTAATAATCAGGTAAGCAATTACTATATTTCGGTTCTTCATTTATCCTTTAAATTAGTTTTTTGTAATTGAATCCATAACAATAGTGACAGGCCCGTCATTAATTAAGGAAACTTTCATATCTGCCCCGAAAACTCCACTTTCAGTCTTTAATCCTGATGTTGCAATTTCTGCTTTAAAGTAATCAAACAACGGGATAGCTTTATCCGGTTTGGCCGCTTTGATGAAAGAGGGACGGTTGC
>NZ_JAWRXA010000587.1:0-254 GCF_046535275.1 Chryseobacterium sp. SIMBA_029 | reverse complement strand
AGCCGTGAGAGGCGCCCTCATAGATTGTGTTGGAGGCGGTGAGCCCGGCTTCATCGAGGGCCTGGCCCAGACGCGACACTGCGGCCGGATCCATGCTGGGATCATGGTCGGCGTGCCCGAACACGAATTGTGCCCGTGCATCGCGCAGGCCCAAGTGTGGACTGTCAGACGCGTCGGTCGCCAGGCCCCCACCATGGAAACCACCGCATGCGGCTACCAGCTCGGGGTGAGCGGTGGCGGTACGGACGGCGAGC
>NZ_JAWRXA010000586.1:0-254 GCF_046535275.1 Chryseobacterium sp. SIMBA_029 | reverse complement strand
AAATCTTATCCGCCATCTTTTCGCTCGTACGTTTAGGAATTCCTAAAACTTCTAATGCAGATAACGATTCTTCCTTAACTTTATTATCTACCAACAATGAAATATTATCTACCGGACCACTGAATTTCTGTACTTTATCTTTAAGATCTACAATAATTCTTTCTGCTGTTTTCGCCCCAATTCCCTTGGCTTTCTGAATCAATGTGCCGTTACCGGAAAGGATAGCCGAAGCAATCTCATCAAGACTTAGAGTG
>NZ_JAWRXA010000585.1:0-254 GCF_046535275.1 Chryseobacterium sp. SIMBA_029 | reverse complement strand
GCAAACGAACAGCCCGGCGGCAGGGCCGCCAGGTCTGGCGGCGATCCGGGTATGGTTTCCAGGCGCGTGCCCTTTTGCATCGCGCCATGCGCACGGCCCTTGAGCAACGCCTGGGTGTAGGGATGACGCGGCGCGCGCAACAGGTCGGCAATCGTGCCCTGCTCCACGATGCGGCCACCATACATGACCGCCACGCGGTCGGCAATCTCCGCGGCCGCGCCGATATCGTGCGTCACGAACACGATGGCCAAGCC
>NZ_JAWRXA010000584.1:0-254 GCF_046535275.1 Chryseobacterium sp. SIMBA_029 | reverse complement strand
AATTCAGACGGTCAAAATCAAGGAACAAACCATCATCAAACCATTTAGAAAGATGCGGACAGTTATCATTACTGACACTTTCTTTCAATAGATTTTTAACCAGAAACTTATCCGTCATTTCAAATATTGAAAAATCCAGACATTCTACACCCTCAAGATCGATACTTTCCCAATTGTATCGGTAGCCTGTACAGAAACGACCTTTTGAATGATTTTTAGATTCCAGAATTTCGATTTGTTCAAAATAATCAAAG
>NZ_JAWRXA010000583.1:0-254 GCF_046535275.1 Chryseobacterium sp. SIMBA_029 | reverse complement strand
AAATCACAGCGCGTCGCACCGCCGCAGCGTCCGCGCTCGCCGCATCCTACCTGGCGCCGGCGACGGCACGCCATTTGCTGGTGGTCGGCTGCGGGCGCGTGGGTAGCCTCATCCCCGAAGCGTATCGAGCGGTCCGGCCAATCGAAAAGGTCCAGGTGTGGGACCGGAATGTCCAGGCGGCCAGAGCCCTTGCCGCAACGCTGCGAACCCAGGACATTGACGCAAGCGTTGCGCCTGATCTGGCCGGCTCGGTT
>NZ_JAWRXA010000582.1:0-254 GCF_046535275.1 Chryseobacterium sp. SIMBA_029 | reverse complement strand
CTGCATAGGGATGAGTCTGGCAGATACACCTGAGGCTGGGCAGGGGTTTCCGTGAAACTGCCCTGCTAGCTGTTGCGCCCCCGGGCAGCTACTTTCCACCTGTCCACCACTGCGCCGTCCTGCACCGCGTGGACTTCATCCACCAGGTTCATCGCCAGGCATACGTGGTTGGGGATCACCCTGACGCGTGAGCCCAGGGCGGGGAGCTCCTCCGAGTCTGGCCAGACCACGGTGGCGTGGTGCTCGGAGAGTGC
>NZ_JAWRXA010000581.1:0-254 GCF_046535275.1 Chryseobacterium sp. SIMBA_029 | reverse complement strand
CTACACCCTGACGACATTTGGGCGCAACCCTGCCACCGAGATATTGATGGACCCCAACAAGATCAGCTCAGCCACGGCCCTCGCGGACTTGGCTGCTGCGGCGTCCAAGATCAAGGCCACCGGAAAGTGCGTGGGCCAAGAGGACCTGCAAAACCTGCCGTCCTCCGGTTCCAGCACTCCACCAAGCTAAGCACCAGGCTAAGCACCAAACTAAAAAAGACAGTGTCTGTGCCCGAGACTTCCAGCCGGCACAG
>NZ_JAWRXA010000580.1:0-254 GCF_046535275.1 Chryseobacterium sp. SIMBA_029 | reverse complement strand
AGGGACACAACTGGGAAATACAGGCTATGTAAGACATCGTGAGCTTGAATTTTCATTAAAGGATATTCCAAAAATTGAGCTTATTGCAAAAATTGAGACAACTATAATCACCGTTGATTCAGTATTAAGCCAACTCTCTGAAGAAGATCTGAAAAAGGAATACCCATTGGTTGTTTTTGAAGATAAAATGACAACTGATTTCTTCTTGATTCACCTGATTGCTCATCTGGATTATCATTTGGGTCAAATCAACT